>NZ_JBICUT010000002.1:0-835908 GCF_043198445.1 Spirillospora sp. NPDC048823
CACCCGGTCCCATCCCGAACCCGGAAGTTAAGCCCTTCAGCGCCGATGGTACTGCATGGGAGACTGTGTGGGAGAGTAGGACACCGCCGGACTCAAATTGCAGAAAGGCCCCGCCGACACCGGCGGGGCCTTTCTCTTTTGGTGACTGGCGGGCCGGTGGGGCGCGCTGGTATTCGCCATGCTGTGCGTTCTCGGCGGACGGGATGGCCGTGGAGTTCTCCCGTCCCCGACGCGACGGCCTGCGGCAGCGGTCTTGGTAGATGTTCCTCCACGCCGGTTCGGACAACATGCCAGGTCAGGCCGGTCACGGCGGAGGCCGCAGGCCACCTCGGATGGCAGGCCCATTCGTCTGCAGCATTTTTGGAACGAAGAGACGCGCGGACGGCCGGTTTTCGCACATCCGAAACGCACTCTTTTGAGTAGAAGGTGTGAGCGGGGTAGGACCCTTCCGATCTCAGGGAGGAGATGGATGGAGCGTCCTGGTCTCAGTCGCGCCTCCTGGCGCAAGAGTTCCCGTAGTAATGGCTTGAGCAACTGCGTAGAGGTCGCCGGCCTGGGGACCGGCATCGGAATCCGGGACAGCAAGTCGCTGACCGGTCCGGTGCTGACCGTCACCGCCGCCGAATGGGTGACGTTCGTGAACGGCGTCAATGCCGGCGAACACGACCTCAGTTGACTGCGACGGCTCCGGCGTCCCGACCCCGCCGCACCGCAGGACGCCGGGGCCACCGCTCAGCGGATGTGGTGGTCCGAAAGCCGGCGCGGCCTCTCTCATTTCACCGACTGCCGACGGCCCCCGCGCCTTGGGCGGGCTGTTCGGCCTTCCGGCTCCGGGCCGAGGTTCGCCAGAAGAGCGGGATGAGGACGGCGGCGACGGCTATGTGGGCGAGGGCCAGGACCGTTTTGGATCCGCCGGTCGCCTCCACGCCGGTCAGTGGGAGAAACGACAGGGCGAGGACGACCACCGCGACCACCGTCCAGATGCGGAGTGCGTGGGTCGTCACGCGTTCCAGGATTGCGAGCAAGGCCCATCCGAGAAGCGAGGCGGCGAGCGCGAACACGATGATCTGAACCGCGCCGAGGTTCGTGGCTTCCCGGCCGGACTGTTCGACGACCAGTTCGTGCCCGAGCAGGGGGTCGCCCACCACCCAAACCGTGAGGGGCGCCGCGACCGCGCCGGCCACACCGAGCGCTCGGCTGAGAACGTTCATCAGTACTCCTTGGACGGCTCGATGCTTGAGGCGCTCAACTTCTTGGGCAGTATAGGCATATTTAGTTGAGATGCTCAATAATCGAGGCCATGAAGGAGCGCGTACGATCGGAGGTATGAGCGAGGACCCCGATCCGGTTGTGGCCGACCTGGCCAACTCGGTCTTTCAGCTGGCAGGGCGGCTACGTGCGAAGTTCGACGCGACCGCGGCCGAGCTGGGCCTGCCGCCTGCTCAGGCGATGGCCCTGGCGAACTTGAGTGCGCCGGCCCCCATGCGGGAACTGGCCGACTGGCTGAGATGCGACGCCTCCAACGTGACCGGCATCGTGGACGGTCTGGAGCGCCGCGGCCTCGTCAGGAGGCAGCCCAACCCGGAGGACCGGCGAGTCAAGCATCTCGTCCTCACCGAGGAGGGCGAGCGGAGGCGTGCGCTCCTGCGCGAGGGCGGCCACGCGGATGCGGTCGCCCTGTTCGCCCTTCCTCGGAAGGACCTGCTGACGCTCCGCGATCTGCTCGGACGCATCGCAGAGGCCGGCTTGGGCGCTGACCATCCGCGCTGTTCCTGACTCGAACCCTGGGCGCTGAGCTGCCTGCACCCGCGGCGATCGGCTCGAAGTCCGCTGGCCGGCCCCACCAGGACTTCGCAACCGGACCTTAGATCTCGTCGCCGGCGAGCACGGTGTCGGCGTCGACGATGCGGTACGCGTAGCCCTGCTCGGCCAGGAAGCGCTGGCGGTGGGCGGCGTAGTCCTGGTCCAGGGTGTCGCGGGCGACGACGGCGTAGAACCGGGCACCGTTTCCGGACGCCTTGGGGCGCAGGAGCCGGCCCAGGCGCTGGGCCTCTTCCTGGCGAGACCCGAAAGCACCCGATACCTGGACGGCGACGGACGCCTCGGGAAGGTCGATGGAGAAGTTCGCGACCTTGGAGACGACCAGGACGTCGATCTCGCCAGAGCGGAACGCGTCGAAGAGACGTTCCCGTTCGCGGACGCGGGTCTCGCCCTTGATGACGGGTGCGTCCAGGAGAGCGCCGAGTTCGTCGAGCTGGTCGATGTACTGGCCGATGACGAGAGTCGGCTCACCCCGGTGCCGGTCCACGAGCGCCTGGATGAGCTTGGTCTTGGTGTCGGTGGTGGCGCAGAAGCGGTAGCGCTCTTCGGGTTCGGCGGTCGCGTAGGCGAGGCGTTCGGAGTCGGTGAGGGTGACGCGGACCTCGACGCAGTCGGCGGGGGCGATCCAGCCCTGCGCCTCCATGTCCTTCCACGGCGCGTCGTAACGCTTGGGGCCGATGAGGGAGAACACGTCCCCTTCGCGGCCGTCCTCGCGGACGAGGGTGGCGGTGAGGCCGAGGCGGCGGCGTGCCTGCAGGTCGGCGGTCATCCGGAAGATCGGTGCGGGCAGCAGGTGCACCTCGTCGTAGACGACCAGGCCCCAGTCGCGGGCGTCGAAGAGTTCGAGGTGCGTGTAGGCGCCCTTACGGCGTGTCGTCATGATCTGGTAGGTCGCGATCGTGACGGGGCGGATCTCCTTCTTCGTGCCGGTGTACTCGCCGATCTCGTCCTCGGTGAGGGAGGTGCGCCGGACGAGTTCCTGCTTCCACTGGTGCGCCGAGACGGTGTTGGTGACGAGGATCAGCGTGGTCGCCTCGGCGCGGGCCATGGCGGCGGCGCCGACGATGGTCTTTCCCGCGCCGCAGGGGAGCACGACGACGCCGGAGCCGCCGTGCCAGAACGTGTCGGTGGCCTCCCGCTGGTAGGAGCGCAGTTCCCAGCCGTCCTCGACGAGGGAGATCGCATGGGCCTCGCCGTCGACGTATCCGGCGAGGTCTTCGGCGGGCCAGCCGAGCTTGAGCAGGGCCTGCTTGAGTGCGCCGCGTTCGCTGGGGTGGACGGCGACGGCGTCCTCCCCGACCCGGTCGCCGATCATGCCCTTGATCTTCTTCGCCCGCAGCACCTCCTCCAGCACCGAATGGTCGGAGGACGACAGGACGAGCCCGTTCGCGTGGTCCTTCTCCAGCCGCAGCCGCCCGTACCGGGCCATCGTGTCGGCGACGTCGACCAGCAGGGCGTGCGGGACGGGATACCGGGAGAACCTGATCAGCGCGTCGACGACCTGCTCGGCGTCGTGGCCGGCCGCGCGGGCGTTCCAGAGGGCGAGCGGCGTCACCCGGTAGGTGTGGACGTGCTCGGGTGCCCGTTCCAGTTCGGCGAACGGGGCGATCTCCTTACGGCAGGCGTCGGCCAGTTCGTGGTCGACCTCCAGCAGGAGCGTCTTGTCGGACTGGACGATGAGCGGACCGTCGGTCAAAGCGAGAGCCCCCGTCGGGAATCGGTGATCGGATGCCTGTCCGGCCTGGCACCGCTGTCCGGCCTGGCACCGCCCGTGCACGTTACCGGAGGGACGGCGGCACGTCGTCCGTACGAACGGGGCCAGGAGATCCAACACCGGATGCCGCCGGATTTATTGCGACCCGCCCGGCACCACGAAGGCCGGACGCCGTGCAGGGAGCCGGCGGGAGGCTGCGGCGGCGGACGGGAGCAGCGGGCGGAACCGTTCCGGACGGTGAGGGAAGGTCAGTACGTGCTGGTCGACTGATAGTCCTCGCTCAAGATGATCACGATGACGTAGACGACCGCGAGGATGATCCCGAGGACGATCGACACGCCGAACAGCACCCAGCTCCAGATGGTCAGTTTCCGCGCGGACTCCGGGTCGGACTCCACGCGGCCCATCGCGATCGCGGCGGTGATGACGCCGGGAATGGACAGGATGCCGCAGCACAGCAGCACCCCGACGATGTTGCAGACGAGGGCGGCGGTGGTGTTCGCGTTGTTCCTGGGCTTCGCCGGATAACCCGGAGGTCCGTAGCCGTACCCGGGTTGCCCCGGCCCCGGGCCGTACGCGCCGCCGCCGTAGGGGTCGCCGCTCCAGCCCTGCGAACCCCCGTACGGGTCCTGCCAGCCAGGCGGCGGGCTACCTCCGTATCCGCTCACGGACAGTCTCCTCTCGCCCCCCGGCTGATACCCGCTACGACGACTCCGACAGAACCAGGGTTCCCCTTCGTCCGCAACCGGCCGCATGCCCTTGCCGCCCTGGCGGAACGGGGGAGACGCGGGGCCGCCGGAGAGGTCCGAGGGACGGACGTGCGGGCCCCGGAGAGTGTCAGGGGGCGGGGTCGTCGGTGAGTTCGGAGACGCCGGTGATGCGGTGGAGGGCGAAGCGGTGCACGGCGGCGCGGGTGGCGTCGTAGCCGGTGAGGAAGCCGCCCTCGACGCGGACGGGTTCCACGATGCGGCTGGACGCCTGGCCCTGCTGGTCGAGGTAGCCGATCCAGACGCGTCCGCCGCGTTCGACGGCGGCGCGGAGACGGTCGATGGTGGCCATCGCCGGGGACCGCGGCGGTTCAGCGGACGGGGTGTCCGCCCGCAGCCGGGCCTGCTCGGCGCCGTGCTTGGACGCCTCGTCGCCGGCCCGCAGCGCGCGGACGGCGGCGGAGACCATCGAGGCGTCGGTGCGCTGCTCCGGCCGGAACCGGACGATCTCGGCGGTCGGCGGGGGCTCCGCGCGCTGCGCGTCCGGGCGGGTCACGATCACCCCGCCGCCGGGGGCCTCGGCGACGGGCGCGAGGCCCATCGTGCGCAGCCCGTCGAGCAGATCGGCGCGCTGCAGCCCGGACGCGAGGACGGTCGGGGCGAGGCGGTGCAGCCGCAGCGGGTCCGAGCGCCGGTCGGCGAGGATCTCGTCGAGTGCGGCCGGTGAATCGGTCCGGACGTAGGACGACAGGGCGCCGACGCGCAGGTGACCGTGCCGGCGGGCGACATCGTCGATCAGGTAGGTGAGAGGCTGCGGGAGCGGGGTCGCCGAGTGCCTGGCCAGCAGTTCGGTGACGTCGGCGGCGGTCCGGCCGGCGTCCAGCGCCCGGCGGACCGACTCGGGGGTGAAACGGTAGACGGTGGCGCCGCCGGTGGACTCGACGTCGGCGGCGAGGGAGAGTTCGCGGGCGAGGTCGGTGACGAGCGGGCCGGGCGCGATCGCGGTCAGGTCGGCCTGGATGACGATCTCGTCGACCGGCGCGGGAAGGTGCTTCTCCAGGCGGGGTTCGGGGTCGTCGCCGGCGAGAAGGTCGCGGGCGAACGGGGCCAGTTCACCGAACCCGGTGATGCCGAGGACGGCGGCCTCGCGCAGCGTCCAGCCGAGGAGGCGGTCGCGGGACGGTCCGCCGCGGCGCGGCCGCAGCCACGCGAGCCGGGCGCGGACGGTGTCCTCGTCGGCGAAGCCGTTCTCCGCGTCCGCGAGGATCTCCAGGGTCGCCCGGCGGACGGCCGGCGCGCTGCTGCGCACCATCGCCTCGCTCAGCGCGTTGATGAGCCGGTCGCGGTCATCGCGTTCCCCGGCGAGCCCGGCCGCCCGGTCGGACTTCAGCCAGCCGCGGGCGAGTTCCGTCCAGCGGCCTGCGGTGTCGCGCAGCAGCCACAGGTCGTAGGCGGGGGTGGGCAGCCATTCGCCGTCCAGGTCGCCGCTGCGGGTCAGCAGCCCCGCCGCGTACGCGACCTCGATGAGCAGCGCCGCCTGCCATTCGCCGACGTCCAGGAGCACGGCGGCGGCGCGCAGGTCGCGGACGGCGAGGCCGCCGCTGCGCAGCACGGGCGGCGGGTCCAGTCCCCACCGCTCCAGCAGTTCCTCGATGAGCCGGACGGCCGCCGCCGCCTCACCCGCCGCGGCCCGCACCACCACGTCCTCGCCGCGTGGTCCGCGCGCCGCGGACGTGAGCGGAGGCGGTTCCGCCGGGACGTCCCGGAAGAGGTGCCCGCCGCGCAGGTGCAGTGCGACCTCGCGGGGCAGGGTGACGGTGCGGTCGTCCTCGGCGGCGAGGAGCCCGCGGGCGAGGAGCCGCTCGATGGGGGTGGCGGCGGTGTCGATCCGGACCGGGCGGCGCGCGTCCGTGACGCGTCCGAACGGCGGGCCCCAGGCGAGGGCGTCGAGGGCGGCGTGTGCCTCCGGCCCGGCGTCGTCGATGAGCGGGCCAGGGTCGTCCAGCAGTTCGGCGAGCCGCCGCAGGAGCCGTGCGGAGTCCGCGAACCCGCGCGGCGCCTCCCCCTCCAGGTCGGTGACCAGGTCGGTGAGCCGCTCGGTCGAATACCCGGCGAAGACCTCCTGGGCGGGTGGTCCGAGGCCCGCCGGGTGCTGCAGGCCCTGCCGGACGCCGGGCGCCGCGTTCAGCGTCCCGTCCCCGTTCCCCCACGCCAGCCCGTACCGCCGAAGCGTTCCCAGCGCGTCGGCGACCTGGCCGGGAGTGGCGCCGACGGCGGCGGCGAGCGCGTCCGGTCCGGTCGGCGCCGGCAGGACGAGCAGGGCCTCCAGCACGGCGAGCGTGAAGCGGTCGAGCCGGTCGAGGGCGCGGGAGATCGCGGCCGGCGTCGCGGCGCGGGCGGCGAGGGCCGTCAGGTCGGCGGGGACGGGGGCGAGCAGTTCCGGACGCGCGGACAGCAGCGCACGAAGCTCGTCGTCGCTTCGTGCGCGCAACCAGTCCGCATACGTTTCCATGCCGATCCCAACTTGCCGATCCCCAACTTTAGGCGGCGTGCACGCCGCCTGTACCGGGCCCCTCAAGGGTAGGAGCCCGCACGGCCTGCCCGGATCGGGGATTTTCAGGAGGATCGGAGCCGCGGATCACCCTCGGGAATCATCCGTGGATCACCGCGGGACCGGGCGTTCCGCGGGTCAGGGGGTGGGGGTGCGGTCCAGGTGCATCAGCCCGAGACCGAGCCGCGCCCAGCTGTCCACGAACCGCTTCTCGTCGATGCGGGTCGGTGGTTCGTACATCGACTCGTTCGCCAGCCAGTAGTTCACGACGGCACCGCCGAGGACGGAGGCGATGGCCGGCCAGTCCTCCCCGGAACCGTCGAACTCGGGCTGCGCCGAAAGCCAGGTGGAGATCCCGTCGTACAGCGGGTTGACGATGCCCTCGCGCATCTCCGCGACCAGGTGCGGGAACTGGTCGAGGTCGCGGAACAGCACGCGGATGAGGTCCTGCTCCTCGCGCATCTTCGCCAGCCCGGCCTGGCACGTCATCCGCAGCCGTATCTCCAGCGGACGGTCCTCGAAGACGGTCGCCTGGTCCAGGACCTCGTTGATCTGCTGCCGGGTGCGGTCGATGTGCTCGCGGATGGCGGAGGCGAGCACCTCTTCCTTGGACCGGAAATGCCGGTAGAGACCGCCCGCGCCCGGTGACAGGCCGGCCGCGGCCTCGATCTCCGCGACCGAGGTCGCCGCGTAGCCGCGGTCGGCGAACAGCCGAAGCGACTCGGCAACGATCCGATCGCGTGTAGGTGTCGTCATGTTGGTGAGTTCCTCCGCAAGAACACTAAGGCATCTTCGACCTGCGCGACCCATGTCCTGTCGCGGCACGCCCGAATTCGTGATCCCGCTCGCACCGGGCCGGCGGCGACTAGAGTTTCAGTTCTCCGCGCCCCATCGCCGGAAGGGGCCGTCGTCGGAGAGGTCGCGATGTTCATGTCTCCGCGGAAGGCGGCCGACGGGGCCTTCCTGCCCGAGGACTTCGTTGTGCCCACACTGGTGGCCGGTTCCCGGTTCCAGATCCGCCCGATCACCGTCCACGACGTGGTCAAGGACTACGGCGCCGTGATCGGCAGCCTCGACCGGCTCGCCGGGCGGTTCGGGCCGGAGTGGGGATGGCCGGACCACGAGTTCACCTTCGAGCAGGCCCTGATCGACGTCGCCTGGCTGCAGAAGCAGGGACAGTTGCGGCGCTCGTTCAGCTACGTCGTCATCACGCCCGACGGGGAGCGCCAGATCGGCCGCATCCACGTCGCGCCGTCCGACGAGCCCGGCGCGGACGCGGTCGTGGTGTTCTGGGTCCGCGCCGACGAGGAGAACTCCGCCCTGGAGAAGGAACTGGAGGAGTTCGTCCGCGAGTGGGTGAAAACCGCCTGGCCGTTCGACGACGTCCGCTTCCCCGGGCGCGATTAGCCCAGGGGGCGACCCCTGGAACCCCGTTGCGAGCCGGTCGATCCTCACGACACGGTGTTTCGGTTGTCGCGACCGTGCTGGTCTCTTCGTGTCGCTGCGGTAATCCGTGGATGGTGGCTGAGGTTCGGGTGGCCGGGGGTGGGGATCAGGCCAGGCGGTGGATGAGGCCCGCCAGGATTCGGCCCATCACCAGGTAGACGAGGGCGGCGAGGCCGTAGTTGACGGCGACTTCGACCTTGTGGTCCTCGGGCTGGAAGATGTCCTTGAACTGCCAGGACAGGTCGGTCGCCCGGTCGCCGAACCAGCGGACGAGGTCGTTCGCCGTGTTGGCCTCGAACGCGACGAACACGATGTGCACGGCCAGGATCAGCACGATGACCGTGGTGATGACGGAGACCACGGTCGCGGCGATCGTGACGGCGCGGCGGCGGGCGGCGGCTGCGCCGGCGGTGAACGATCGCCGGGCCCGCGGCGCGCGGTGGTCGCCGCCGGGTTCGATGCGGGTCATGGTGTGCTCGCCGGTCCCGCCAGGTCCTGGTCGAGCGGCCGGTCGGGGTTCCCTGCCATGTGCGGCCTCCTTCGCCGGGAGGGACTTCGCCGGGGCGGACGGTCCGGCTCCGTGGTGCTGATCGTCCTTTTCCTTCGGGTGGTTTGTTCGAGTCCCGCGTTTTCCCTGGTCAGACGGTTTGTGGCCGAGGGCGCGGGTATATCGCAAACACGGGCGGCCGTTCCCAGAGGATCGGGCACACCAGACCCGATCACAACAGAACGGTTCCCGCGCGTAAGTTCCCGCGCTCTCCTACTCGGATCCCGTCGCATCGCCACTACCAGGAGAGCGCGGGTACTCGCGTGTGTCCAGCCCCTTACCCTGTGGGGCGTGCCTGACCTCGATCTCCCGACCCCCCTCGCCGTCGGTTTCGACCTCGATCTGACCCTGGCCGACACCCGGGCCGGGATCGCCGCCGTGTACGCCGCCCTCGCCGAGGAGTCCGGCGTCCCGATCGACACCGACCTGGTCGTGCGGCGCATCGGCCCTCCGCTGGAGGAGGAGCTCGCGTACTGGTTCCCGGCGGACGAGGTGCCCGCGATGGCGGCGCGCTACCGGGCCGTCTACGCCGACATCGCGGTCCCGGCGACGGTCCCCATGCCGGGCGCCCTCGCCGCGCTGGACGCGGTGCGGGCCAGAAGCGGACGTGTGATCGTCGTCTCGGGCAAGAACCAGGCCGACACCGAGCGCACCGTCCGCTTCCTCGGGCTTGAGGTGGACGCCGTGGTGGGCGGCCTTTTCGGCGCGGGCAAGGGCGCCGCTCTGCGCGCGCACGGCGCCGGCGCCTACATCGGCGACCACACGGGCGACGTGGACGCCGCACGGGCCGCGTCGGCGGTGGCCGTGGCCGTCGCGACCGGGCCGTTCGATTCGGCGGCCCTCACCGCCTACGGCGCCGACGTCGTCCTGCCGGACCTGCTGGCCTTCCCCGGCTGGATGACCGCCTTCGGGGCGACCGCCTGACCCTGGCCGAGCCGATATCGGGATGCCCCTGCCGTCCTTTCGGGATAGCTTCTTCGAACGGCCCCCCACGCGTCGCGTAAGGCACCCCGGTGTGTACACCGGCGCATGGCGAGGCACTAATCTTGGGGTCGATTCAGGACGATTACCGAACGAGGTCTCCGGTGCCGACTGGCAAGGTCAAGTGGTACGACGCCGACAAGGGTTTCGGCTTCCTCACGCGCGACGACGGCGGTGAGGTCTTCGTGCACTCCTCGGCGCTGCCGGGCGGGGTCACGACGCTCAAACCCGGCCAGCGCATCGAGTTCGGCGTGGTGGAGGGCCGCAGAGGCCAGCAGGCGCTCCAGGTCCGGGTCCTGGACACGCTGCCGTCGGTCGAGAAGACCATCGCCAAGCAGCGGCGCAAGAAGCCGGACGAGATGGTCGTCATCACCGAGGACCTCATCAAGCTGCTGGACGACATCTCCAACACCTACCGGCGCGGCAAGCACCCGGCCCCCGCGGAGGCCAAGAAGATCGCGACCGTGCTGCGGGCGGTCGCCGACGACCTGGCGTCCTGACCCGCCGCGAGCCGGGTCGGCCGCGCGCGGGGCTCAGGCGCGCATCTCCGGGTGCGCGTCCTTGATCGTTTTCGTGTGGCGGGGGTTGCGGGCCCGGCGGCGGGTTCCGCGTTGCCGGCGCGACAGCAGCAGCCCCAGCGCCACGGCGAGCGCCCCCGCGACGACCGCGAGCGCGACCTGCCCGTCCGCGATGATCGACATGCCGAGGCCGAGCAGCCCGCCGAGCACCCAGACGAGCTGGTGCAGGGTCTCGGTGACCGCGAACGTGGACGAGCGCACCTCCTCACCGATCTCCTGCTGCACCACCGCGTCCATGGACAGCTTCCCGAACACCTGCCCGAGCCCCGCCGCGGCCGCCACCGCCAGCGCCGCCCACAGTCCGAAGAACGCCGCGGCGGCGGCGGTGACGACGGTGACGGCCGCCAGTGTCGCCAGGACGATCATGCGCGGCGCCCGCGCCTTCATCCACACGCCGAGCGCGGTGCCGATCAGGCCGCCGGCCCCGGCGGACGCCGCCAGCAGGCCGAGCGCGACATGGTGGGACACCGGGTCGAACCGCTGCTGGCGGAGCAGGAACGCCAGATAGATGATCAGGAAGCCGGACAGCGCCCGCAGCACCGCGTTCGCCTGCATCGCCTCCGCGACGACGGGGCCGACCCGGGGCAGCGTCCGCCAGTGCCTCGCACGCGCCGCGGCCGGCTTCGGCGCCCCCGGCTCCGCCGCATCCGCCGGAGCCTCCGCACCCGCCGATTCCGGCTCCGTTCCGTTCTCCGGTGCGGGCCCGGTGTCGGGGACGTCCACGAGCCGCGGCAGCCGCATGGTGAACACGGCGCCCAGCAGGAAGACGACCGTGCCGATGCGCAGCACCCACCCGGCGCCGATGAGCACGGCGAGACCCGCGGCGATCGGGGCGGTGACCGACGCGGCGATCAGCCCGGCGAACGAGCATCGCGCGTTCGCCGTCACCAGCGTGATCTCGCCGGGCATGACCTGGGGCGTCACCGCCGCCCGCAGCACCCCGAACGCCTTGGACAGCACGAGCACCCCGAACGCGGCGGGCAGGAACGTGATCTCGTCACCGTGCGGGAGCGCGCTCGCCAACCCCCAGCACAGCAGCGCGCGCATGACGAACGTGCTCGCCATCGCGTACCGGCGGACGTGCCGCGCCCGGTCGAGTGCCGGGCCGACCAGCGGCGCGACCAGCGCGAACGGCGCCATGGTGACGAGGAGGTAGAGGGCGACCTGGCCGCGTGCCTGATTGATGTCCAGGCCGAAGAACAGCGTCCCGGCGAGGGCGACCGTGAGCATCGCGTCGCCGGCGGAGTTGAACGCGGACGACTCGATCAGGCTGCCGAGACCGCTGCGGCCCGCGCCCTGGGCGTGGGTGACACGCCGGGTCAGCCGGCCCGTTCCCAGCACCGCCGACCGCGCGCCGCGGAACGCCCGCGCAGTCCCGCCGGCGCCGGCGTGTACGGCCCGTCCGAACCGTGTCCGGTCCCCCATACGCGCTGTTCTCCCCCTGCGGTCGTCCAGGCCGTCGGCCGAGGCACGGCCCTCGCAGCGACTCCAATTGAGGGTACGTTCCCCGCCTGGATGCGGGCTCACATAGCGGCCGTCGCCGGGTGCGTGCCCGGCCACGTCGTTCCATGGGCGAGAATTGACATGTGAGCCCAATGCGCCAGTCCAGCCCCGCGCGACCCGCCGCCGCGAGCGCCCCCTCCGGATCCGCCCGCCGGACCCGCACGCCCCCAGTCGACACCGCCTGCGCCGAAGCCGTCGACCTCGCCCGCCAGTCCGCGGAGGACACCGCCCGGCCCCAGCCGGTCGGTGAGCATCTCGGCCTGCGCTCCGAGGGCGACCGCCTGGTCACGCACTATTTCGCGTGTCTCGACCCCGCCTACACGGGCTGGCGCTGGTCGGTCACGGTGACGCGGGCGGCCCGGGCCAAGGTCGTGACCGTCAGCGAATGCGTCCTGCTGCCGGGGGACGACGCCATGCTCGCGCCGCCGTGGGTGCCGTGGCTGGAGCGGCTGCGTCCCGGTGACCTCGGGCCCGGCGACCTGCTGCCGACCGCGCCCGACGACGTCCGGCTCGCCCCGGGCTTCACGCAGGTCGACGACTCCGCCGACTGGCAGGCGCAGTGGGAGCCGGGGCTCGGCCGTGCCCGGGTGCTGTCCCAGGAGGGCCGTGACGAGGCCGCGACGCGCTGGTACGACGGGGTGGGAGGCCCCCGGGCCCCGATCGCCGCGTCCGCCCCCGCGCAGTGCTCCACCTGCGGGTTCTTCGTCACGCTGGCCGGGGAGCTGCGGCAGGTCTTCGGGGTGTGCGCGAACGAGTACGCCCCCGACGACGGGCGTGTCGTGTCCGCCGACCACGGCTGCGGCGCGCACTCCGAGGCGGTTTCGCTCCCGGCCGTGTCCGAGCACAACCCGCCGGTGATCGACGAGCTCGGCTACGAGGTCGTCCCCTCCGGCGGTGACGAGGACGCCGCCGCCCTGGAGGACGAGGCCCTCGGTCACAGCTGACCAGATGACGGACGGCCCTTTGGGGGACGGCTCGGTGGTTGAAGGTCCGGCGGTCGACGGTCCGGCGGTCGGCGGCTCCGCGGAAGACGGGGAGTCGTTCGGCACGCGGGCGCTCCGCACGCGGGTGCTGCGCGCGTGGAGCGAATCACCCGCCCGTTTCCGCGAGGACGCCAACACCGAGGAGGACTTCGCGCTCGGCGGCTACCGCGACCGCGTCGTGGTGGAGCTGGCGCAGAACGCCGCCGACGCCGCGCTGCGCGCCGGTGTCCCCGGTCGTCTCCGCCTGACGCTTCGCACGGACGGCGACCCGGAGTACGGCGTCGGCGACCATGGCGTCGGCGGCCACGGCATCGGGCACGACGGGGCGGTACTGAGCGCGGCGAACGCGGGCGCGGCGCTGGACGCCGCGGGCGTGGAGGCGCTGTCCACGCTGCGGGCGTCGTCCAAACGGGACGACGCCGGTGCGGCGGGACGGTTCGGCGTCGGGTTCGCCGCCGTCGTGGCCGTGAGCGACCGTCCCGAGATCGCGTCCCGCGCGGCGGGTGTGGCGTGGTCGCGCGAGCGGGCCCGGGAACTGGTCGAAGGCATCCCCGTGCTCGTGGACGAGCTGGCGCGGCGCGGCGGGCACGTTCCGCTGCTGCGGTTGCCGTTCGCGCTGGACGAGGCGGACCTGCCGGAGATCCCGGCGGGATTCGACACGGTCGTGCGGTTGCCGCTGCGTGGGGACGCGGTCGAGTCCGTCCGGCGGCAGCTAGGGCAGGTCGGCGCGGCGCTGATGCTGGCCCTGCCGGCACTGGAACTCGTTGAGATCGATGTCGACGGGGACGCCCGCGAGCTGACCGCCGAGCACCGCGCGTCAGGCGAAGTGGTCATCAACGGGGGAGTGTGGCGGACGGCCGAGGCGCATGGGGAGATCCCGGTGGCGCTCCTGGAGGACCGTCCCGTGGAGGAACGGGCACGGCCGTTCTGGCAGGTCCGGTGGGCCCTGCCAGAGGACGGCCTGCCGGAGGGCATGCCGAGTGTCGTGCACGCGCCTACGCCCAGTGACGAACGGCTGGATCTGCCGGCGCTGCTCATCGCGTCGTTTCCGCTCGCGCCCGATAGGCGGCACGTCGCGCCCGGGGCACTGACCGACTTCCTCGTGGATCGGGTCGCCGAAACCTACGTCCGGTTGCTGAGCGGCCTTCCGGCCACACCACGGGTGCTGGGGTTCGTGCCTGGGCCGGTGGGTGCCGGGGAACTGGACGCCAAGGTTCGGCGGGGGATCCGGGAGCGACTCCCCGAGGCGCCGCTGCTGCCCCACCGCATGCGCGGACGGGACGCGGTCGCGGTGGACGCACCGGCCCCGTTCGTCGAGGTGCTCCGCGGCACCGAGCCGCCCGAAGACCAGGACGCCGGCCGCGAGGACGCCGCCGGTGAGGGGACCGGCGGCGGGGACGCGGTCGTCGTCGGGTTGCTTCCTCCGGAATGGCCCGCGCGGAGTGCGGCGCTGGCCGCGCTCGGTGTCCGGCGGGTCGAGCTGGCCGACGTGATCGATGAGCTGGCCGCTGTGGACCGGGAGCCGGCGTGGTGGCACCGGGTGTACGGAACGCTCGTTGAGGCCGCCACAGACGCTCTGGGCGCCCTCCCGGTGCCGCTGGCGGGGGACGCGGGGCGGACCGTGCGGGGGCCGCGGGGCCTGCTGATCGCGGACGGGGTCGATCCCGGGGGCCTCGACGCGCTCGGGCTGCGGTTCGTCCACCCTGACGCGGTGCATCCGCTGCTGACGCGGCTCGGTGCGGTCGAAGCAGGGCCTCGCACCGTTCTCGCCGACGCCGCCGTGAGGGCGGCCGTCGGGGAGTCGTTCGAGTCCGACGACCCCGATGCGGTCGCGGAGGCCGTCCTGGAACTGGTCACGGCCGCGCGCCTCGATCCCGGTGAGGAGCCCTGGCTGGCCGAGCTGGCCCTGCCCGGCGATGACGGGGAGCTTTACCCGGCAGGCGAGCTGCTTCTGCCCGAGAGCCCGCTGCGCGACCTCATGGCCGAGGACGCGCCGTTCGGCGTGGTCGATGGCGGGCTCATGGAGCGGTGGGGTGCGGAGACCCTCGCGGCCACCGGCGTCCTGGACGGATTCGCCCTCGCCGCGGAGGAGGACGTGAACCTCACAGGGCTCGCCGATGAAGCGGAGACCCTCGAACTCGACGACGAGGACCTGTGGGCGGACGACGTCCTGCGGCGGATCGGCCCGCAGGACCTTCCGCCGCTCGTGCCGGAGTTCCTCGCCGTCCGCGACCTCGAACTGGTCGACGACTGGTCCGCGGCGCTGCGCGTCCTTGCCGGGTCGCCGTGGCGGGCCGCGATCGTCGATCCGGCGCACGTGACCTTGCACAACGGGCGTCGCGTTGCCGTCCCGTCCTACACGGCGTGGTGGCTGAGCCGTCACCGCGTCCTGGAAGGCCGTAGACCGGGCGAGTTCCGGCTAGGCGGGGACGAGTCCCTCATCGGGCTCTACGACGCCGCGCCAGAGGGGCTGGACGAGCGGCTCCTGCTCGCCCTGGGCGTTCGTACATCGCTAATGGATCTGCTCGATGAGCCCAGGGGCGCCCAAGAGTTGCTCGATCGCCTCGGTGACCCGGGACGGTCCGTCACCCGTGTCCAATTGGGCGGCCTCTGGACGGCACTGGCTGATGCGCCCGAGGTCGCCGTCGAACCACCCGACCATGTGCGTGCGGTCGTGGACGGCCGGACCGAGGTCGTGGACGCCGCGGACGCCCTCGTCCTGGACGGCCCGGACGTCCTGCCGCTCCTCCAGGGACAGCCGCTCGTCATCGCCGCGCAGGGGCGGGACACGCGCCTCGCCGAACTTCTCGATCTGCCGCTGGCCGGCGACGAGGTCCCCGGCGTCGTCCAGTCGGAGGGGGAGAAACGCTCCGTGCCGGACGTGGTCGGCGCCGTCCTGCCTGGCGCGCCCGCCCACTACCTCGCCCACGAACGGCTGATCGTGGACGGCCAGGACGTGCCGTGGTGGACAAGAGACGGCGAAATCCATGCGAGCGGAGCCGGCGGGCTCGCCCGGGCACTCGCGTGGGCGACGGGGAACTGGGCCGCCCGGCTCCTGGCCGAGGCGGTCCTGCGCGACCCGGAGGCCCTGCCGGTCCTCCTCGCCGAAGCCGACCTGGGACCCTAGCCGGCCGTCACACGCTCAGGCGAGGCCCTCACGCTCAGGCGAAACTTCACGCTCAGGCGAAACTTCACGCTCAGGCGGGGTTTCACGCTCGCGTTCTGCGGCGCGCGCGGCCTCCTGGCGGGCGCGGCCGCGCTGGAGCCTGGGGACGTACCAGACGGCGAACAGGCCGATCGCGATGCCCGCGACGCACACCCACAGCCACCAGCGGTCCTCCGACGGCAGCCCGACGATGAGCAGCACCACGAGCGCCACCGCCCAGGCAGCCGTGCCCATGGCCGCGATCCGTACGTCGTTGGTAGGCATCGGCGGCGGATCCGGGCGGCGTGGTCGGGTCATGTTGGCCAGGCTACGCGGCCGGGCTGCACGGCCGGGATGTGAAGGAGGGTGAGAGGAGGAGGACGCACTCCTCTCCACTCTCAACTTATAGCGCACCGGGGGGCTTGCGGCAAGACCCCGGCCGTGCCGCACAATCGTCGACGTGAATCCCGTGACCACCAGTGCGTTCGACCTTCCCGACCACCTCGCTCCCAAGGCCGACCCGGCGCTGATCGCCCGTGACGAGCGGCACTTCGCGGCCATCGCGGAGAGCCTCGAGCATTCGATCGCCGACCTGTCCGGCCGTCTCGACGCCGAGCGCATGGCGCCCGCCGGCATGGGCCAGAAGGCCTTGGAACGGGACATGGAGATCCACCGGCTGACCACCCGGCTGCGCACCCTGCGCCGCTTCGGCCTGGACCTGTGCCTCGGGCACATCGTCGCCGAGCACGACCCCGAGCCCGTGTACATCGGACGCCTCGGCCTCAAGGACGCTGCGGGCCGCCGGCTGCTGGTCGACTGGCGCTCCCCGGCGGCCGAGCCGTTCTTCGGAGCGACCCACGCCGACCCGATGGGCCTGGTGAGCCGCCGCAGGTACCGCTGGACCCGAGGCCGGGTCGGCGACTACTGGGACGAGGTGTTCACCTCGGAGGGGTTCGAAGGGCATGCCGCGCTCGACGACCAGTCCGCGTTCATCGCCAGCCTGGGCGGCAGCCGGTCGCCGCGGATGCGCGACGTGCTCGGCACCATCCAGGCCGACCAGGACGCCATCATCCGCGCGGGATCCCGCGGCGCCCTCGTCGTCGACGGCGGTCCGGGCACCGGGAAGACCGTCGTGGCCCTGCACCGCTCCGCCTACCTCCTCTACTCCGACCCCCGTCTCGGTCACCGCCGGGGCGGCGTGCTGTTCGTCGGTCCGCACCAGCCCTACCTGGCCTACGTCGCCGACGTCCTCCCCAGCCTCGGTGAGGAGGGCGTGCAGACCTGCACCCTGCGCGACCTCGTCGCCGAGGGAGCCGCGGCGGCGCCCGAGACCGACCCGGACGTGGCCCGCCTGAAGTCGTCCGCGAACCTGGTGAAGGCGATCGAGCCGGCCGTCGGGTTCTACGAGAGGCCGCCCGCCGAGGGGATGACGGTCACGACCGACTGGTCCGACATCTGGCTGAGCCCCGGCGACTGGGCCGAGGCGTTCCAGGCACGAGAACCCGGTACGCCGCACAACGAGGCGCGCGACCAGATCTGGGAGGAACTGCTCACGATCCTGATGGACAAGCACGACGGCGACGCACCGGAGGCCCTGCTCCGCCGGTCGCTGCGGCAGGACAGGGAGCTGCTCACGGCCTTCAACCGCGCGTGGCCGCTGATCGAGGCGTCCGATCTCGTCGGAGACCTGTGGACGGTACCCGCCTACCTGCGGCTGTGTGCCCCGTGGCTCAGCCCCGGCGAGATCCGCACGCTGCAGCGCGAGGACGCCCAGGCGTGGACGGTGTCCGACCTGCCGCTCCTGGACGCGGCGCGGCAGCGGCTCGGCGACCCGGAGGCGAGCCGCCGCAGGCGCCGCCACGAGGCCTCCGTCGCCGCTCAGCGCGAGCACATGGCCCAGGTCGTCGACAACCTGATCGAGGCCGCGGCCGTCTCCGGCGCCGACGGCGACGACGGCGAAGGCCTGGTGGTGATGCTGCGCGGACAGGACGCGCAGGTCAGCCTGGTCGACGAGACCGCACTGCCGAGCACCGACCCGGATCTGCTCGCCGGCCCGTTCGCGCACATCGTCGTGGACGAGGCCCAGGAACTGACCGACGCGGAGTGGCAGATGCTGCTGCTGCGCTGCCCGTCCCGGAGCTTCACCATCGTCGGGGACCGCGCCCAGGCCAGGCACGGGTTCACCGAGTCGTGGCCTGAACGGCTCGAGCGCATCGGGTTCGACCGCATCGAGCTGGCCTCCCTGAGCATCAACTACCGGACGCCGGAGGAGGTCATGGCGGAAGCCGAGCCGGTCATCCGGGCCGCGCTCCCGGACGCCAACGTGCCGACCTCCATCCGCGGCGGCGGCGTCCCCGTCGTCCGCGGATCCGCTTCGGACCTGGGGTCGGTCCTCGACACCTGGCTGGCTGAGAATGCCGACGGGATCGCCTGCGTCATCGGCGATCCCGCGTTCCGGGGGACGTCCCGCGTCCGGTCGCTGACACCGGAGCTGGCGAAGGGGCTCGAGTTCGACCTGGTCGTCCTCGTCGACCCGGAGGCGTTCGGGGACGGCATCCAGGGGGCCGTCGACCGCTATGTCGCGATGACCAGGGCGACCCGGCGCCTCGTCATCCTCACCAGCTCCTGACACCGGTCGTTTTCGGGTCGTTCGGTAAGTTCGTCCATCAGCGTGCGGGCACCGGGTCCTTCCCCGGGGGGCGGCGACCGCGAGGGCGGTGGCCCCGGCCGTACCGGGGCGCGGCGTGGCAGCATGGGCAGCACGGGAGACCATTGACGATGACAACGCCACCGAGCCGCGGACGCGCGTCGTCCGCGCCGGCGCTCGCCGAGGAGCTGCGCATCTCGATCGCGCGGCTCTCGCGCAGGCTGCGCACGCTGCGCCCCGCTCCGGCCGGCGACGGCGCCCGGAGCCCGCTGTCGCTCACCCAGTTCGCCGCGCTCGCCGCGATCGAGCGGCACGGGTCGATGACGCCGCGTGAACTGGCCGACCACGAGAAGGTGCAGCCGCCGTCGATGACCCGGGTGATCGCCTACCTGGAGGAGCGAGGGCTCGTCGCTCGCCGGCCCCACCCGACGGACGGGCGGCAGGTTCAGCTGAACGCGACCGAGGAGGGCTCCGCGCTGCTGGCCGACGAGCGGCGCCGCAAGGAGGCGTGGCTGGCCAGGAGGCTCGGCGAGCTGACCGACGACGAGCGGGAGGCCCTCCGGCTGGCGGCCCCGATCATCGACAAGCTCAGCCGCTCCTGACCTCGCCGGCGCTGGACGGGCGCCGGTGGCCCGCGCGCCGACGGGGTTGCGGGGACGGGGTTTGCCGGAATGGCGGCGGGACAATTATCGTTAGCAGTGTTAATGACTCTCGCTGACGATGGACCCGGTGAACCCGGCCGCCCGGCCGGGCGCGTCGACGTCGCCGGACCGTTCCCGGACGCGGGCGAACCGGCCGCCGCCACGGTCGTGAAGAAGACCCCGAAGAAGAACGGAACGGTCGAAACCGCCGGCACCGCCCCCGGCGCGGACGACGATCCGGAAGAACCCGGCGAACCAGGCGAAGCCGAGCAGGACGAAACCGAGCAGGACGACACCGAGCAGGACGAGGCCGCAGAACCGCGGTCCGGGGGCATGTTCCGTTCCCTGCGCAACCGCAACTACCGGTTGTTCGCGGCGGGCCAGGTCGTCTCCAACACCGGGACGTGGATGCAGCGGGTCGCGCAGGACTGGCTCGTCCTCGAACTCGCGCACGGCAGCGGCATCGCGCTCGGCATCACCACCGGCCTGCAGTTCCTGCCGATGCTGCTGTTCGGGCTGTGGGGCGGCGTCATCGCCGACCGCTACCCCAAGCGCCGCGTCCTGGTGCTCACGCAGGTGTCGATGGGCGTGCTCGCGCTCGTCCTCGGCCTGCTGGCGGTGACCGGCGCGGCGCAGGTGTGGCACGTGTACGTGCTCGCGTTCGGGCTCGGGCTCGCGACCGTCGTCGACAACCCGACCCGCCAGTCGTTCGTGGTCGAGATGGTCGGCCGGCGCGACCTGCCGAACGCGATCGCGCTGAACAGCGCCACCTTCAACGGCGCCCGCCTGCTCGGCCCCGCCGTCGCGGGCGTGCTGATCGCGGCGATCGGCACCGGGCCGGTGTTCCTGGTGAACGCGGCGTCGTTCGGCGCCGTCCTGCTCGGCCTCTACGCGATGCGGCCCGGCGAGCTGTACCCGGCGGCCCCGGTGAAGCGCGCCAAGGGGCAGCTCCGCGAGGGCCTGCGCTACGTGCGCGGACGCCGCGACCTGATGCTCGTCCTGATCTTCATCGGGTTCATCGCCATGTTCGGGATGAACTTCTCCACCACGGTGGCGCTGATCGCCAAGGAGGTCTTCCACACCGGTGCGTCGGCGTTCGGCCTCGCGTCCAGCATGCTCGCGCTCGGCGCGCTCAGCGGGGCGCTGCTGGCCGCGCGGCGGGTGGCCAGGCCGCGGCTGCGGCTGCTGGTGGGAATGGGCGTGCTGTTCGGTGCGCTGGAGATCGTCACCGGCCTGATGCCGACGTACTGGTCGTTCCTGGTGCTGCTGGTCCCGACAGGCATCGTGATGATGACGATCATGACGGCGGCCAACACGACCCTCCAGCTCAGCGTCGCGCCCGAGATGCGCGGCAGGGTGATGGGCCTCTACATGTTCGTGTTCCTCGGGACGAACCCGGTGGGGGCTCCCACGATCGGCTGGCTGGCCGAGCACTTCGGCGCCCGGACGGCCCTCGTCCTGGGCGGTCTGGTCTCCGCCCTCGCCGCGCTCGGCGTCGGCGTGCTCGCCGCGCGCGGGTCGATCCGCCCGGCGCTCGCCCGGATCCGGCCCCGCCGGGCCGCCGGAAGGTGACCGGGCCCACCGGACCCCGCCGGGCGCCGCGGTGCCGGCGGCGGGGCGGCCGGTCGGCGTGACAACGGGTGCCATCTGCTGAAATGCTGGACGGGTGGCCCCTCGGACGCTCCCATGAGGCTTTTTGTGGCGCTCGTTCCGCCACCGGACATCCTGGACGAGCTGGAGGAGGCCGTCGCGCCGCACGCCGGCGCGGTGCCCGAGCTGAAATGGGTCCGGCGCGAACTGCTGCACGTCACGCTGACCTTCCTCGGCGAGGTGGACGACCGCACCCTGGACCGGCTGCTCCCGAGGCTGGAGCGCGCCGTCGGACGGCATGAGCGGATGTCGCTGTCGCTGGCGGGAGCGGGCGCGTTCCCCGGCGGCGGGACGCACGCCCGCGTCCTGTGGACGGGCCTGTTCGGCGACCGCCGCCGGGCCGTGCGGCTGGCGGCGTCGACCACGGCCGCGGGCCGCCGCGTCGGGACGATGCCCGACAAGCACCGCACGTTCCGTCCCCACCTGACGTTGGCGCGGTCCAGAAAGCCGGTGGACGTGCGGCCCCTCCTGGAGGCGCTGTCGGCGTTCGCGGGCGCCCCGTGGACGGCCGACTCCGTCCATCTGATGCGCAGCCACCTGCCCGGCAAGGACTACAGCCAGGTGAGGTACGAGTCGCTGAAGACGTGGTCGCTGCGTCAGAGCTCGGGCGGCGGAGGCGCGGGACGGTCGGCGTCGGGCGGCCCCCAGGGGACGCCGTAGCGTTCGCAGGCGCGGCGCAGCTCGTCCAGGTCCGGCGGGAACGCGACCTGGCGCAGCACCCGCCCGGACGGCCCCCACACGACCAGGCGCGGCATCCGCTCGCGCGCCTCGTCGATGCCGATGCCGCCGATCCGGTCGCGGGCCAGGTCCCATTCGACCCTGCCGCGCCTGGTGACGACCGCGAGCCCGGCCGACGACACGCGAAGCTGCGAGCGGTTGCGGTCGTAGAGCCAGTAGCCGGCGAGCCCGATGACGAGGCCCGCGGGCACCGACCAGCTCGCCGTGGTGTTGAACCCGCCCAGCTCCGGGCCGAGCCAGACCGCACCCAGCAGTGCCACCGCCTGGCATAGCAGCACGCTCATCCCGTACGTGCCGAGACGGGAACGCCGGGTCGCGTCCAGCAGCGCGCCCGGTGCGGTGGCGGGGCCGGGCGGTGCGGGGACGGAGAACGTGAAGTCGGGCTCGTCGGCACGGTCCGGCCGGAGAGCCGCGCCCTCCTGCCCGGCGCTCTGCGCGGGCAGAGCCGCGGTCGCCGGTTCAGGCTCCGTCCCGGGTTCGGGGGTGGCGAACGTGGACACGGCCGAGTGGAACGCCGCGCTCAGGTACGCGTCGTACTCGGCGTCGTTCACCGGCAGCCCGGCGCGGCGGGCCGAGTCGCGCAGGTCGGTGCGGGAGATCCGCAGCGCCGACAGGGGGGCGGCGAAGAACTCGTCGCCGTCGGTGTCGTACAGCCGGACCCACGCGTGTCCCGCGATGGTCAGCAGCTCGATGCCGCCGATGCGGTCCTCGGGCATCTTCAGCACGACGTCGCCGGCGGCGTCCGCCCAGCCGAGCCCGCCGTCGGCGACGACGAGCCGGCCGCCCGGCACCTGCGCGAAGATCTCCGGCAGCCCCTCCAGCCCGTACTCGGGACGCCGCGGCGGCCGCGTCCCCGGCGTGATCACGCGGTAGCCGTGGTCGTCGAGGGCGTGCGCGAGCTGGAAGTCGTCCAGGCCGTGCGCGGGCAGCCGGGCGACGAGCTCCATCCGGTGCCCGAACGCGAGCGCGGCGAGGTCGGCGCGGCGCGGCTCGCCGCTGACCGGGTCGAGGCGCAGGCCCGGCCCGACGACGACCGCGGCGACGTCCCCGGCCGGCAGGTCCTGGGCCTCGCGGCGGCGGCCGGGCAGGGCCCGCACCAGCAGCCGCTCTGCGGTGATCGTCCACCGGACCCGGGCGGCCCGCAGCAGCCGGCGGCGCGCCGCGAGGACGCCCGCGATCGCGGCGAGCGTCCAGCAGCCGGCGGCGAGCCGGGCACCGAACTCGCCGGTCCCGTCCACCGCGATTCGGATGATCATGACGGCGCCGAGCAGGGCGGTCAGCGCGCCGAGGAGCACGATCCGGCGGCGGCTCGGCAGCGGCTCCGGCGTGTCGAGCCGCTGACCGTCGGCCCTGCCCTTGCCCGCCCTGTTCCTGCCGCGCGTGGACCCGCTTCCGGTGGCGGGCTCGCCGGACGGCTCAGCGGACGCCTGAAGAGACGCCTGCAGGGACGCCTGCAGGGACGCCTGAAGGGACGGCTCGTGGGCGGCGGCCAGGAGCGCCGCCTCCTGGTCCAGGAGGCGCTTCTCCGCCGCGTGGTCGCGTGGCAGGGCGCTTCCGCCCGGGGCGTCGTCGTCCAGCCCCGGGATGTGCAGGGCCTCGTCGAGCGCCGGATCGAGCAGATCGGTGGACTCGCCGTCCAGGACGTGCATGGGGATCCCCAGCCGGCGGGCCGTCACGAACACGGCGAGCGGTTCCAGGCCCATCGCGGTCATCCCGCCCACCGCGGTACGTCCGAACCGGTGGAACACCGTCAGCACGCCGTCGCCGGTCGTGATGGCCAGTGCGTCGATCCGGGACCGCTCGTAGGAGACCATGCTCAGCCCGCCCGGCCCGACCCGTTCGAGGCCGGCCGCCGACAGCCGCCAGAACGGCCGGGGACGCCTCCGCCGCGCCTCCGGGGCCGCACCGAGCATCCAGGGGACGGCGGCGACGGCGCCGATCAGCGCCGCCCACAGCCACACCGGCCGGATCGGCAGCAGTGCCAGCACCACCGCCAGGAGAGCGAACGGGCCGGCGGCGACGGGGCGCCACCGGCCATCAGGACCCGCGAGGCCCACCAGCTCATGCTCCACAGTCCGCATCCTCACACGGGTCCCCGTGGGACCGTCGCCTCCTTCCAGCATCCGGTCGCTCAGCGAAACCGACTTCCATCGTGCGGGTCAGGTCGGCCCATCGCTTCCGTCACTTGCCTCCCCACGGACCCCCGCGTCTGCGTATCAGCCCATAGCCGACGGCTCCGGCGATGGCGAGCGCGAGGAACAGTCCCATCCTCGGGCCGGAGGCGTCCCTGCGCCCGTCCTCGGCGTTGCCGGTCGTCTCCGCGTCCTTCGGCGCGGGGGACGGCGACGGCAGCGCGTCCTCCGGCAGCGGGACCTGGTAGACGGGCTGGTTCGTCCCTTCGGACCCCACCAGGATGGACCTGCCGTCGGGAGCGTAGGTCACCGACTCGCCCTGGCCCTGCATGGGCACGTCGATCGACGTCAGCGACTCGCCGGGGCCGCCGTCCGGCTTCACCGAGTAGAGGCGAGCGCCGAAGTAGGTGCGGATGACGCAGGTGCGGCCGTCCGGGGCGAACGCGCCGTCGGTCGCCATGGAGGGCGCGTCGGCGACCTTCCGCATCGTGTTGAACCCGCTCGTCCGCAGCTTCGCCGGGCCCTCGTACACCTTGCCGCCGAACAGCTTGCTGGCGATGTAGATCCGGTTGGTCCGCGGATTGATCATGAAGGTCTCGGCGTTGCGCGGCCCGTCCTCGTACTTGATCTTGAAGCTGGTGGCGCGCAGCGTCCGGGTGCGCAGCCGGGACGGCTCCGGGATCCGGTACACGGTCACATACGGCCATGCGCCGCCGAGATTGTCGCCGATGTCCGCGACGAAGATCGCCGGACGTCCGCGCCCGTCCTCGCCGACCGCGATGCCCTCCCAGTCGCGGGCGTTCGCGCCGCCGACCGTCAGCGTGGCCTCGACCCGTCCGTCCATGCCGAGCGCGTAGATCGTCGGGACGCCGCCCGAGTCGTTGTGGGTGTAGATCACGCCCTGATGCCGCCTGCTGGCCGCGAGGCCGCTGGACTCGGTGATCCGCTCATCTTTGATCTTGAAGAGCACCCGGTCGTCCGTGCCCGCGGCCGTCGCCTGCGCGCGGCCGGCCGGTGCGGCGGACACCGCGGCGGACGCGGCGGCGGACGGCAGGCAGACGAACGCGGCGGCGAGGCCGAGTGCGGCACCGCCGCGAGCCGCGCGGCGGCACGGGGACGGACGCACTGCCATGGCCTGATCATCCCCGTTCCGCGCCCCGTCGATCATATGACCCGCGCCGTCGTCGCGGCACCGCCGTCCTGCACCGCCGTCAGTTCAGCATCGCACCGACGACCACGGCCAGTACGAGCGCGGTCAGCACGGCGGGAAGCAGCCATCGGGGCGCGCGGTTCACCCTCCGAGCCTATTCGTCCCCACAGTGGAGTCGAACCGTCCGCCCATGATCTGCATCTCATCCAGCATGTGCGGATTGTTCGGGATGGTGCGTTCACCCTTCGCCACCGACGCGGGACCGGCGTCGGACGTGTTCGTCACGCTGGGGATGCTCGCAGAGGAACGCGGCACGGACTCGGCGGGGCTGGCGCTCCTCGGCGCCTGGCCGGGGCTCGGCGGCGGGCCGGGTGGCGGCGGCGTCGGCTGCCGCGTGCTGAAGGGCCGCGGGCGCTTCTCCGCGATCTGGCGGCCGGAGCTGATCTCCGAACTCGACCGCGCGCCGGTCGCGCTCGGGCACACCCGCTGGGCGACGCAGGGCTCGCCCGCCGAGCCGGGCAACGCCAGCCCGATGGTCGTCCCCGGCGCCGCGTCCATCGGCGGCGGCCCCGTCGCCGCCGGGGTGGTGGCCACGCACAACGGCGACATCGACGCCGGTGACCTGCGGTCGCGTTACGCGCTGCCGCCCGCGTCCGGGACGACCGACAGCGAGCCCGTCTTCCAGCTCCTCGCCGGCTGCGCGGACACGTCCGACGTGACCGGGGTCCTCGAATCGGTGGTCGGCCGGGCCGCGCTGGCCTGGGTCCACCGGGACCGCCCGACCGAGGTGCATCTGGCCCGTGCCGCGCTGAGCCCGCTGACCGTGGCCGTCGACTCCGAGCAGAACATCTACTGGGCGTCCAACCCGCGCTGGTTCCGCGAGGCGGAGAAGCACACGCGGGTGGAGTTCGCGACCATCGTCATGCTCCACGAGGGCACCTACCTGAAGGTCGGCATGGAGCGGCGCCCCGGACGCCGCGACCTGCCCGACGTGCTCGCGAGGGCCGGCTTCCTGCCGACGGCCCGGGACTCCGACATGGACGACCGCGTCTGGACGGGCTTCACCCGCGCCGACGAGGAATGCGACCGCGCCGGCCTCCGCCATCGCGTGGTGGCGCGGCCGGGCGGAACCGGCGGTCTGCCGGCCGCCGCCTGACCTTCTTGAGACGCTCGACCTAGAGACGCTCGACCACGTAGTCGATGCAGGCGGTCAGGGCCTCCACGTCATCGGGGTCGATCGCCGGGAACATGCCGATGCGCAACTGGTTGCGGCCGAGCTTGCGGTACGGCTCGGTGTCCACGATCCCGTTGGCGCGCAGCACCTTGGCCACGGCCGCCGCGTCCACGTCGTCGTTGAAGTCGACCGTGCCGACCACCTGCGAACGCTGCGCCGGGTCGACGACGAACGGCGTCGTGTACGCCGTCTTCTCCGCCCACGTGTAGAGCCGCCGGGACGAGTCGGCCGTGCGGGACGTCGTCCACTCCAGGCCGCCCTGGCCGTTCATCCACTCGATCTGCTCGGCGAGCAGCAGCAGCGTCGCCACGGCCGGGGTGTTGTAGGTCTGGTCCTTGGCGGAGTTGTCCGCGGCCGTCTTCAGGTTCAGGGACTCCGGGACGTACCGGTCGGACATGGCGATCTCGTCGATCCGCTCCAGCGCCGCCGGGGACGCGAGCGCCAGCCACAGCCCGCCGTCCGCCGCGAAGCACTTCTGCGGCGCGAAGTAGTAGACGTCGGTCTCGGTCACGTCGACGGGCAGGCCGCCCGCGCCCGAGGTGGCGTCCACCAGCACGAGGCCCTCGCGCGCGGTCGTGCCCGCCGGGCGCCTGATCGGCATCGCGACGCCGGTCGAGGTCTCGTTGTGCGTGAGGGCGTAGACGTCGACGCCCTCCTCGGCGGACGCCTCCGGGTGCGTTCCGGGCGGGCCGCTGACGACGGTCGGGTCGCCCAGCCACGGCGCGCCCGTGGTGACCTTGGCGAACTTGCTGGAGAACTCACCGAACGTCAGGTGCTGCGACCGCTGCCGGACGAGGCCGAACGCGGCGGCGTCCCAGAAGGCGGTGGTGCCGCCGTTGCCGAGCAGGACCTCATGCCCCTCGGGGAGCGAGAACAGCTCGGCCAGGCCCGCACGGACCCGCCCGACCAGGGATTTGACGGGCTTCTGCCGGTGCGAGGTCCCCATGTACGTCGAGCCGGACCCGGCGAGCGCGGTGAGCTGCTCGGGACGGACCTTCGACGGGCCGCACCCGAAACGGCCGTCGGCGGGCTTCAGGTCGGCGGGAATGTCAATGGCTGGATTCGCGCTGTCGGTCACTCGAAGAAGGCTACTTCACCCGCCGTGCGGCCCAGGTAACCAGGGTCGCCAGCGCGATCGCGCAGATCCCGGCGATGACCGCGGGCGGGTAGATCCAGTCGTCGCCCTTCGAACGCGCCGCCACGGCCGTGCGGACGGAGTCGTAGGTCAGGAACGCCAGGAACAGGGCGGCCACCACGACGGCTACCCGTCCGGATACGGCGTTGGTGCGGCGGCGGCGCTCCTCGCGTTCCGCCTCATACCGCCGCAACTCCTCGCCCGCATCGGCCTCCGGCGCGCCGGACGCCGCAGTGTCGGAGGCCGCGGTGCCGGCCGCCGCGGCGCCGGACGCCGGGCCGATGTCGCCGTCGAGCGGCTCGTCGTCCGCACCGGCACGTTTGTCGCTCATGGCACCAATGATGACAAAGTGGCCAAGTTTCATTGTCGGTTGCGTGTTCATGGAAAAGTTTCGATCCTTTTCACGGTCCGCCGCGTCCAACTCGAAGGCGCGTCCAACTCGAAGGGCGCGGCGGGCGGGCCGGGGGGACGGCCGGAGAAGAGAGGCGAGCAGGGAAGCGAGGCGGGGCGCATGGCGGGCGACGGCGACCGGATCCTCAGCGAGGATCGGCTGCGAGGAGTGCTCGACCTGTACGAACGGCTGCGGGAGCGGCCGCCGTGGCGGTGGCGGGAGCGCCTGCGGCCGCTGCTGCTGCTCCTCGGCCCCGGCCGCGCCACCTCCCATGCCGCCGAGATGCTCAAGACGCGGTGCGAGGACGAGCGGGCCCCGGTGTCGCACATCGCCGCCGACACGCCCGCCACCGACGTCGCGGGCGTCCTGCGGGAGGCCAAGCGGGAGCTGTCGCAGCCCAGCAGCCGCGCCAGAGGCGAGCCGCCGCTGCGGTTCCCGCTGCTGGAGATGGCGCTGTGGCTGCGCGACCTGCGGGAGATCCGGGCGGCCGGGGACCGCCCGCCGCCGCGTGGCGCCTCGCCCGCCGAACGGGAGAACCACCAGCTCGTCCGGCGGCTGACGCGTCCACCGGTCGGGGACAACGAGAACGCCCGCCGCCGCGAGCTGAACCGGGTGATCCGCAGGCGCGGACGGGACGTCCTCCGCGACCTCGAGTCGCCGCGCGGCCGTCCCGCGACGTTCCTGGCCTTCCTGGAGCAGATCGCCCCGATCGGGATCGCGGTCGTGGCGCTGGTCAGTGCCGGGACGGCCGCGGCCCTCGACCTCGCGGCCGCCGTGCTCGCCGCCGTGATCGGGCTGGCGTTCGTGGCCGTGCAGATCCTCGCCAGGACGCGCGGCTGGTACGGGGTGCGCAGCTTCGGATGGTTCCTCCGCCAGCCCTACGTGGACCGCGACTCCACCGGGTTCCTCGGGTTCGCGCTCGGGGTGTTCGATCCGCGCCCCGTCGAGCCGGACGACCACGGCGAGCAGATCGACCTGCTGCTCGTCGCCGCGTTCCTGGAGGACCTGCGGCGCAACTACCGGCGCGACTACCGGCGGGCCGCGTGGGCGCGGGTCCGCTACCCGGTGCTGATCTTCGAGGGGTTGTCGGCCGGGCATCCCGGCGTGGCGTTCGTCGAGCTGGCCGAGCGGGTCCGCGCCGACGGCCAGGCCGACGACCGGTTCCCCGGCTTCGACCCGCTCATCGTCACGGCCGGCGTCGACCCGGCCGCGCCCGCCGACGACGGCCCGAACGCCCCGTCCGGGCCGAGGCTGGTCGACCGGATCGCGCAGGCGGTGCGCGTGGACGTGTCGGCGGGCGAGCCGCAGAGCGTCATCGGCGCGCGCGGCCTGTGGGACCGCTACACGCGCGAGCAGCGGCGCGTCGGCGCCCTCGGCTCGCGCCGGGAACTGCGCGTCGACATCACCCGCGACCCGGGCGGCGACCTCCTGCCCGTCCGGCCGGTGCGGCGACGCCCCCGGATCGCCCATCCCGCGCTGCCGTGGATCGCGATGGTCGCGGTCGCGGCGGCGTCCATCACGGTGATCTCCGTCCAGGTGGTGAAGTACTGCTCGCCGTTCGGCATCAGGCGGATGGCGAACGGCGAATGCGTCGGCATCACCGACGGATCCTTCCGTTTCGGCGAGGACTCCGGCGGCCGGAACAACGACAACCGGCTGAACCGCGTGCTCGACCGGATCGAGGACCTGAACGACCACGTCAAGGAGTCCGGCAAGCCGTATGCGACGGTCGTCTACCTCGGCCCGGTGACCGCCGACCCGTCGATCAAGAACCACCGGATCGACCTGCTCGCCGGGGTCCAGGGCGAGCTGATCGGGCTGGCGATCGCGCAGCAGCGGTTCAACGACGCCGCCGAGGGCGACGACCTGCGGCTGCGGGTGCTGATCGGCAACGCGGGTGCCAGGTTCCGCTACGCCGGGCACGTCGCCGAGCAGATCCGCGAGCGGGCGCTGGAGGACCGCTCCGTCGTCGCGGTGATCGGCTTCGAGCAGAGCCGCGGGCAGACGCAGGAGGCGATCAAGCTGCTGGCCAAGTCGGCGCTGCCGCTGGTCGGCACGGCCAACAGCTACGACGGGACGGCCCTGCTCGACGGCGACGCGGGCTACTCGCCGTACTACTTCCGGCTGGCGTCACCGAACCTGCGGACCGCCCGGCATGCCGCCTACTGGGCGCGTAACGGCCACATCGGCGGCACGAAGGTGGACGACGCGGTCGTCGTCTACAACGGTGACCCCGACGACCTTTACAGCGGGAACCTGGCCGCCGACTTCCAGGAGGCGTTCCGGCCGGGCGAGGTGCGCATGCGGCCGTACGGGAACCCCGGCGAGCTGGACAAGTCGGTACGTGAGGCGTGCCGGGAACAGCCCGACATGTTCTACTTCGCCGGCAGGTCGGACGAGTTCCGCTCGTTCATCAACGTGCTGGAGCTGTCCTGCCCGAAGCGGCCCCTGGTCATGGCCGACGACGAGATCGCCAAGTACGTCAGCGACAACGCCGCCGAGATCGGCCGCAAGGACACCTTCGACCTGTACTTCACGCCGCTGGCCGCGCGGGAGGCGTGGACGTGGCGGTGGATCGGCGACCAGGCGCCGCAGACGTTCTACTCCGACTACGACCCGGCCGTACGCGAGATGACGGACGAGAACAACGAGGGCCAGCGGCCGTCCATCACCCGCGCCGCCGTCGCCTACGACGCGGCCACCCTCGTCGCGACCGTGGCGAGCAAGGTGTACTGGCAGGAGAAGGCGCTGCCGTCGGCGGGGTCGGTGTTCGCGGCGCTGAACGACCCCGACCACGACGTCCTGCGGAACGGGGCGAGCGGCGTCATCCGGTTCAGCTCCCGCGGCACCGGCCACCGGGTGCTCGACAAGCCGGTGATCCTCGCGACGATCAACCCGGACGGGACGACGGAGGTCAAGCAGGTGTGCGGCCGCCTCATCGCGGGCGAGCAGGGCCAAGCCGCCTGCCCGCCCGGCGACGGGAACGGGCACGGCGCGTCGCGGTGAGCACCGTCGCGGTGAGCACCGGCGCGTCGCGGTGAGCACCGGCGCGTCGCGGTGAGCACCGGCGCGTCGCGGTGAGCACTGCACAAGGCCCCCGGCCGGATCGGCCGGGGGCCTCAAGGCACGTTCGGGGGCGGGGGGATCGGCCGTTCAGCCGGCCTTGAGGACCTTCGCCGCTCCGGTGACGTCGTTGATGTCGCGCGTTCCGGGGCCGGTGTACTTGGCGCTCGGCCGGACGAGGCGGCCGGTGCGCTTCTGCTCCAGGATGTGGGCCGCCCACCCGGCGGTGCGGCCGCAGGTGAACATCGCGGGCATCATCGCGGTCGGGACCTCGGCGAAGTCCAGGATGACCGCGGCCCAGAACTCCACGTTCGTCTCGATCGGGCGGTCCGGGCGGCGCTCGCGCAGCTCGGCGAGGGCGGCGTCCTCCAGCGCCTTCGCGGCCTCGAAGCGCGGCGCGTCCAGTTCCCTGGCGGTGCGGCGCAGCACCCGGGCGCGCGGGTCCTCGGCGCGGTAGACGCGGTGGCCGAAGCCCATCAGCCGGTCGCCGGAGTCGAGGATGTCGGCGACGACCTTCCGGGCGTCGCCGAGCTGCTCCACCTTCTCGATCATCGGCAGCACCCGGGCGGGGGCTCCGCCGTGCAGCGGGCCGGACATGGCGCCGATCGCGCCGGACACGCTGGCCGCCACGTCCGCGCCGGTGGAGGCGATCACCCGGGCGGTGAAGGTGGAGGCGTTCATGCCGTGCTCGGCGGCGGAGACCCAGTACGCGTCGATGGCCTGGATGTGCTTCGGGTCGGGCTCACCGCGCCAGCGCACCATGAACCGCTCGGTGATCGTCCCGGCGGCGTCGATCTTGTCCTGCGGGACCATCGGGACGCCGATGCCGCGCGCGGACTGGGCGACGAACGACAGCGCCGTCACCGACACCCGGGCGAGGTCGGCGCGGGCCTCCTCGTCGGTGATGTCGAGAAGCGGGCGCATCCCGTACGCGGGGGCGAGGGTGGGGAGCGCGCTCTGCACGTCCACCCGTACGTCGCCGGAGGTGACCGGCAGGACGTGGGGGTCGGCCGGGGCCAGGCCGGGGTCGAAGCTGTCGTCCACGAGCAGGCCCCAGGCGTCGCCGAAGGAGACGCGGCCGACGAGATCCTCGATGTCGACGCCCCGGTAGCGGAGGGCGCCGCCCTCCTTGTCCGGTTCGGCGATCTCGGTCTCGAAGGCCACGACCCCCTCGAGACCAGGTTTGAAGTCGGACATGTCGTCCTGCCTTTCGTCCCCATGAGTGATAAGGCGGTGCCGTGCCATTGAACCCTGTCCGCCTTACTTGCCAGTACCCAGGGGCCATGTGAGTTGCACAAGACCCAGGTGAGAGGCTCTGACGCTGTGGATTCCACGACGCCCGATCCCGCACGGCTCCGAAGATCCTACGAAGGGGGCGAATTGGTGGAAACTTCACTCCCCGCCGACCCGCTCGCGCTGTTCGCCGCATGGTTCGCCGACGTGCACACCTTCGGGCTCGCGGAACCGAACGCGATGGTGCTGGCCACGGCGTCCGGGGACGGGGTGCCGAGCGCCCGGACCGTCCTGCTGAAGGGGTACGGGCCGCAGGGATTCCGCTTCTTCACGAACCTGACCTCGCACAAGGGGCGCGACCTCGCGGAGAATCCCCGCGCGGCGCTCGTCTTCCCCTGGCATGAGATGCACCGGCAGGTGCGCGTCGCCGGTCCCGTGGAGGAACTGTCGCGGGACGAGTCCGCCGCCTATTTCCGGACGCGCCCGTACGGGTCGCGGCTCGGTGCGTGGGCGAGCGAGCGGCAGTCGGGCGTCATTCCCGGACGGGACATGCTGGAGCGCCGCTACGCCGAGCTGGCCGAACGCTGGCCGGACCCCGCCTCGGGGCGTCCCCCGGGGTCGCCGGACGCCGACGACGCGGATGCCGTTCCGCTGCCGGACTTCTGGGGCGGCTACCGGCTCGTCCCGGAGTCGATCGAGTTCTGGCAGGGCCGCCGTGACCGGCTCCATGATCGGATCCGCTATCGTCGCTCCGCCCCGGACGATTCAGGGGACTGGGTGATGGAGAGACTGTCTCCCTGAAGCCCCCGGAGGAACCCCTGAAGGACGGCAAGGCCCGCACGAATGCGCGGGGGAGCAGGCTGCGCCGGCTGGCGATCGACACCCGGCCGCTCGGCCTGCCCGCTTTCCGGCGGCTGTGGCTGGGGCAGGGCGTGTCGTTCGTCGGGTTCCAGGTCACCGCCGTGGCCGTCCCCGTCCAGGTGTACGACATGACGAGGTCGTCGCTGTGGGTGGGCGTGCTCGGCTTCGTCAACCTCGTCCCGCTGATCGTGTTCGGGCTGTGGGGCGGCGCGGTGGCCGACCACATGGACCGGCGCAGGCTGCTGTTCCTCTCGTCCTGCGTCATGTGGGTCGCGACCCTGCTTCTGCTGGCCCAGGCCTTGCTGGGCATCGAGAGCCTCGCCCTGATCATGGCGGTGGTGGCGGTCCAGGCGGTCGGGTTCGCGGTGTCCTCGCCGACCCGCAGCGCGATCATCCCCCGGCTGTTCGACGCGCCGCTCGTCCCCGCCGCCAACACCCTGAACTTCACCATCCTGCAGGGCGGCGGGCTGGCCGGACCGCTGTTCGCGGGCGTCATCCTCGCGCGCTGGAACTACGGCGCGGCCTATGCGCTGGACGCCGTGCTGTTCACGGTCGCGCTGTACGCGGCGCTGCGGCTCCCCGCCATCCCGCCCCTCGCGGACACCGGCCGGGCGCCGGGCCTGCGGTCGGTCTTCGACGGGCTCCGGTTCCTGTCCACGCAGCCGGTCCTGATGATGTCGTTCGTCGTGGACATCATCGCGATGGCGATCGCGATGCCGCGCGCCCTGTTCCCCGAGGTCGCCGAGACCCGATTCGGCGGCGACGGGGCGGTCGGGTACCTGTTCGCCGCGATCGCGATCGGCGCGTTCCTCGGCGGGCTGTCGTCCGGCTGGATCGGACGGGTGCACCGCCAGGGAATCGCCCTCGTCGCGTCCATCGTGATCTGGGGCCTCGCGGTCGCGGCCGCCGGGCTGTCCGGGCGGTTGTGGCTCGTGGTGGTGCTGCTGGCCGTCGGCGGCGCGGCGGACCTGGTGTCGGCCGTCTTCCGCCAGTCGATGCTCCAGACCTACGCGCCGGACGAGATGCGCGGACGGCTCCAGGGCGTGTTCACCGTCGTCGTCGCGGGCGGGCCGCGGCTCGGGGACGTGCGCGCGGGCGCGACCGCGAGCGTCACCGGCGCCACCGCGTCGTGGGTGGGCGGCGGCCTCGCCTGCGCGGTCCTGGTGGTCATCGCGGCGTTCGCCGTCCCGGCGCTGCTGCGCTACGACACCCGCACCGCCGAGACGGTCCCCGTCAAACCCTGACGCCGGCTCACCCGGCTCCATCTCACCCGGCGCCGCGTCAGCCGAGCGCCGGCGCGGCGCAGCGCGTCCAGATCGGCCCGCTCTTCGGGCGTCCGGGGCAGGAACGGTTCCGCGTCCGGGGAAGGTTCAGCGTTCATCTTGCGTTCCCCCGTACCCGGCTTGACGAGGATATTCGCGGGGCCCGGCGGTGCCGGGTCCGAGCAAGTAGACTCGGCCCCATAAGACTGGAGGGAGCTGTGACCTCACACGGCCTGATCGATACCACGGAGATGTACCTCCGGACGGTTTTCGAGCTCGAAGAGGAGGGGATCATCCCCCTCCGTGCGCGCATCGCCGAGCGGCTCTCCCAGAGCGGCCCGACGGTGAGCCAGACGGTCGCGCGGATGGAGCGCGACGGGCTGCTGCGGGTCGAGGGAGATCGGCACCTCGAGCTGACCGAGAACGGTCGCGGTCTCGCAACGCGCGTCATGCGCAAGCACCGCCTCGCCGAATGCCTGCTGGTCAACGTGATCGGACTGCCCTGGGAGGACGTCCACATCGAGGCATGCCGGTGGGAGCACGTGATGTCGGAGGACGTCGAACGCCGGCTCGTCGCACTGCTGGACAACCCGACCACCTGCCCGCACGGCAACCCGATCCCCGGCCTCGCCGAACTCGGCGCCACCGGCGGCGTCGCCGCCGACACCTCGCCGCTGTCGGTGATGACCGCGGTGGCCAGCCCCGGTGGCGCGGACGCCGTGATCCGCCGGATCAGCGAGCAGGTGCAAAGCGACAGCGACCTGATGCTTAGACTCAAGCAGATAGGGATACAACCGGGACGAGAGGTGACTCTTCGGGCGACCGATGACGGGGTGCGGGTGATCAGTGAGGACGAGGCCGACGGTCCCGCGACGGAACTGCCACGCGACATCGCCGAGCACGTGTTCGTCAGCAGGCGCTGACCCGCGGGGAATGCGTGCCGGCGGCGTGGGCGGCTCCGTCTCGAAGGTCTATACCGAAGATCTCCGTGGCTTCGCGCCTTTCGGGCGTATCCCGGCGGCGGCTTCGTCGTTCAATACGACGAGACGAACACGTGCGATGTCCGCGCCGCGACGCCCGGTGATCAGCCGGGCGGCGGCCCGGGCGGGGATCGCGACTGGTACCGGGATGGGGAGATGAGCCACTGGGGGGAAGCGCCTGACGAGGCGTATCTGCCGCCCGAGACCGTCCTGAACCAGATGGAGATGGCGGTCATCGTCTGCGACCGCTTCAGCAACGTCATCTACGGCAACGCCTTCGCCCGCCAGCTGTTCGGGTTCGGCGGCGACGAGATCATCGGTCACTCCGTCCTGTCCCTGGGGATCGCCGAGGAGGACCACGAGCAGGCCACCGAACTGGCCAAGCACGTCCTCAAGGGCGGTGTGTGGGAGGGCACGTTCTGCAACCTGCGCGCCGACGGCACCACCGTCTACACCCGCGCGCACGCGGTGCCGCTGCGGCACCCGTCCGGCGCGGTCGACGGCGTCGTGATCTTCGCGCGGGAGGCGCTGCGCTCCAACCAGCGCGAGCAGGACCGCTACGGCCTGATGGAACGCATCGGCGAGCGGCTCGCCGGATCCCTGGAGCTGGAGAGCACGCTCCGGCGCGTCGCCGACACGCTCGTCCCGCAGTTCGCCGACCACTGCTTCATCGACCTGTACACCGGCGACCGGCTGTACCGGCGGGTGTCGCGGCACGCGGGCGGCTGGGAGCCGCCGCCCGGGACCTGGGCGGAGGTCGGCGAGCCCGTCTCCTACCCCCGCGGCCACTTCAGCGAGAAGGCGATGAGCCGCCGCGACGCCGTCCTCGTCGAGGACATGATCCAGCACCGGTTCGCCGCGCCGACCGAGTCGTCCAAGCGGCTCGGCGACGAGATGGGCATCACGTCGGTGATCTCGGCGCCGCTGCTGGTGCGCGGCGAGCTGCTCGGTGTGATGAGCCTGGCGCTGTCGAACCTGACCAAGCGTCCCGACCCGCACTACGACGGCTTCGACCGCGACCTGATGGGCGCGATCGCCAGCCGCGTCGCGCTCGCCGTCGACAACGCGCTGCTGTTCGAGGAGGAGCGCGACACCGCGCTGGCGTTCCAGAAGCACCTGCTGCCCGGCGACCGGCCGCCTCCGCTGGACGGCCTGCAGATCGCCTGGCGGTACGAGCCGGCCCGCCCGCTGGAGTCGCACGGGCACGGCATCCAGACGCAGGTCGGCGGTGACTGGTACGACGTGATCCCGCTGTCGGCGGGCCGCGTCGGCCTCGTCATCGGCGACGTCGAGGGCCGCGGCGCCCGCGCCGCAGCGGTGATGGGGCAGCTCCGCGCCGCGCTGCGCGCCTTCGCCCAGGACGACAAGCCGCCTGCCGACATACTGCGCAAGCTGGACGAGTGGGTCCGCACGATGACCCGTCCGGAGCGGATGCGGTCCGGCTGGAACAGCGACGACCTCGTCCGCCCGCCGCTCGTCTCGTGCACCTACTTCGTGTACGACGCGTGGTCGCGGGTGCTGGAGTTCGCCAACGCCGGCCACGACCCGCCGATGCTGATCGTGGACGGCCAGGTCGGCGAGCTGCCGTTCGAGAGCGAGGGCGGCATGCTCGGCCTGCGCGCCCCCGGCATGGGCGGCGAGATCCTCTTCAACGAGGAGACGAGCGAGCTGAAACCGGGCTCCACCCTCGTCCTGTACACCGACGGCCTCATCGACCGGCGCCCCAAGGACGACGGCGAGTACTACACCCGCGAGGAGTCGCGGGAGATGGTCCGCGCCGCCGTCGCCGAGGCCTCCCGCGGCGGTGTCGAGGCGGTCGCCAACGCCGCCTACGAGGCGGTGCCCGGCGACATCGACGACGACGTGGCGATCGTCGTGATCCGCACCGCCGGCGACGAACTGGCCGTCGAGGAGCGCGACTTCACCGCCGAGCCGATCATGGTGTCGGAGGCCCGCCGGATGGCCGCCGACACGTTCGCGTCCTGGGGGATGCTGGACGAGCAGTCCGAGCTGGCGTGCCTGCTGGTCTCCGAGGTCGTCACGAACGTCGTGCTGCACGCCACCGCCACGCCCGCCCCGCGCCGCGAGGTGGGTGTTCCGGTGACGGCCGGGCCTCCCGGGCGCGGCGGTGAGCCGCTCAGCGCCCCGCCGCCCGTCCAGTTCAACACCGAGTTCGGTTCCGGCCCGCAGGACACCGGCACGTACGACACGGGTCCGTACAACAGGGCTTCCTACGATGCGGGCGGATACGACGCCGACTCGTTCGACGGCGCGTTCTCTGAAGACGACTGGAACCTCGGCGCCGACCTCGGCCGCCGCGAGCCGCCGACCAAGGAGTTCCGGCTCCGCCTGCGGCGCGGTGCCGACGCCATCTGGGTCGAGGTGTTCGACTCCGACATGCGGCTGCCGCGCATCCGCAGCGCCGGCGAGACCGACGAGGGCGGCCGCGGCCTGTACCTGGTCGACCAGCTGGCCACCCGGTGGGGCGCCAGGCCGACCGCGGACGGCAAGGCCGTCTGGTTCGAACTACCGCTGACGCCCTGACCGCCATGCGTGCTTGGGTGGTGCGGACCCCGTCCCCGATCTCGTCGGGGCCGCTCGAACGCGCCGCCCGCGACATTCCGTCGCCCGGGCGGGGCGAGCTGCTCGTGCGCGTCCTGGCCTGCGGAGTCTGCCGGACGGACCTGCACGTCGCGGAGGGCGACCTGCCCGTCCACCTGCCCGGCGTGACGCCGGGCCACGAGATCGTCGGGGAGGTCGTCGCCGCCGGTACCGGCGCGCTGCACGGCGCCGGCGACCGGGTCGGTGTCGCCTGGCTGCGCGGGACGTGCGGCGCGTGCCGCTTCTGCCGCCGCGGTGCCGAGAACCTCTGCCCGTCCTCGGTCTACACGGGCTGGGACGCCCACGGCGGCTACGCCGAGCACGCGCTGGCCGTGGACGCCTACGCCTACGCGCTGCCGCCCGAGCTGGACGACGTCCGGGCCGCGCCGCTGCTGTGCGCGGGCATCATCGGCTACCGCGCCCTGCGCCGCGCCGCCGTCCCGCCCGGCGGGCGCCTCGGCATCTGGGGATTCGGCGGCTCCGCCCACCTGGCCGCGCAGATCGCGATCGCGGAGGGCACCGACGTGCACGTCTTCACCCGCAGCCCCGCCGCCCGCGAGCTGGCACGCGAGCTGGGCGCCTCCTGGGCGGGTGACTCCTTCGACCCCGCCCCGGCCCCGCTCGATTCCGCGATCGTCTTCGCCCCGGCGGGCGAACTCGTCCCGGCCGCCCTGGAACGCCTCGACCGCGGCGGGACGTGCGCCGTCGCGGGCATCCATCTGAGCGACGTCCCGTCCCTCGACTACCAGCGGCACCTGTTCCAGGAGCGCCAGATCCGGTCGGTGACGGCGAACACGCGCGCGGACGGCGAGGAGTTCCTCACCATGGCCGCCCGCCTCAACGTGGCCGTCACGACCCACCCCTATGGGCTGGACGACGCGGACCGCGCGCTGGCGGATCTGGCCGCGGACCGCTTCACCGGCGCCGCCGTCCTCGTCCCCTGACCATTCAGGGGATGGGTTCGGCGGCCACGTGAGCCCACGACTGGGTGAACCAGAGTTCGCCGCTGATGATGCGCGGTTTCGCGCCGGTGCGCGGGCCGCCGTCGACCTCGTCGGTGAGGGCGTCGCGGATGCGGTCGGCCGTCGCGTCGTCGCAGGACCCGGCGAGCCACGGCTCCACGGGACGTTCCACGGTGAACACGTCGAGGCGGCGGATGCTCCCGCCCGCCGAGGTGATCATCTCGGTGAGGCGGGCGATGGACGGCGTCCCGGGATGGTCGGGATCGCGGAGCCGCTGGATGCGGTCCCGGTCGGGACCGGTGAGGTTGCCGCGGACGAGGTCGGCGATGATCACGCGTCCGCCGGGCCGGCACACCCGCAGCAGCTCGCGCAGCACGGGGTCGGGGTCGCCCAGGTTGTAGAGCGAGAACCGGGCCGTCACCAGGGAGAAGGCGTTGTCCCTGTACGGCAGCGCGGTGGCGTCCGCCTTGATCGTGGCCTGGTCCGGCCCGACCGGATGCGGCCGTCGGTCCTCGCGCGTCGCGGACGCCGGCGGCGGGTCGTCCCCGGTGAGCCGGACAGGGCCCGTCCCGAACTCCACCGTGGACGTCCGCCCATGCGCCCCGCGCGTGTCGCGTGCGCCGTGCGCGCCTTGCGCGGGCGCGGGCATCGCGTCCACGGCGGTCACATGGCGCACCTGCGGGCCGAGCGCGGCGGGCATCGGGCCGCGGCCGCGCGCGACGTCCAGGCACACGTCGTCGCGGGCGGGTTCGACGAACTCCAGCAGCCGCCGCAGATGCGGGGCGATCGTGCCGCCGGTCTCCTGGATCGCGGGCGCCGGGTGCGGCACTGGGTTCTCCCTCGGCTCGGGCCGGCTTCACCGGACGGGGTGTCGCTCGCGTCCGCCGCGCGGGGCCAGGGCCGGAGGGCCAGATACACCCGGACGATCCGGGTGACTCACGTCTGCCTCGGCGGGGGCGTCGAACGGGCGTGAAGCCGGTTTCGCCAGTTATGACTCTCCGTCGAGGCGGTAAGTTCGGTACCCGCCGCACACAAATTCAGGCGTTCAGGTACTGCCCGTACAGCGCCAGCACGACCAGCACGAACACGGTGATCACCGCGATCCGGGTGGGCATGGGCAGTCGGAGGCGCACCGCGGCCCAGCGCACGCAGAACGCGGCGAGCAGTGACACGACGACCAGGCTGAGGATGCCTTCCATGGTCACCTTCGTCCTTCCGGGGGAATGCCGCCTCCCTGAACGATAGACGTGTAAGGAAGGGGTTACCCGCGGGTTCGGTCCGGACGGGGCACCGATAACCTCCCCCTTGTGGCAGATGCGAAGGAAACAGACGGCCGGGACCGGCTCGACGGCATGATGACCAATCTGGCGCGCGGGCGGATCGCCCTCGGCCTCGCGGCGTTCGCCGCACCCAAGCTGACCGTGAAGGCCATGGGGATGGGCGGCGGCGCCGACCCGGGCCGCGACTACATGGTCCGGATGTTCGCCGCGCGGGAGATCGCGCTCGGCGCCGGCTACCTGCTCAGCGGGGACGACTCCGGACGCCGCCTGTGGGCGCGGCTCGGCCTCGCCGTCGACTCCCTCGACCTCGTGAGCGGCGTGAAGACCCGTCCGGGACTGCCGCTGTGGGCGACGGCCGGGGCCGTGGGCGTCGCCGGGGGCGCGGCGGCGCTCGGGGCGGCGAAGGTCGCCCGCGACATCACGGGCTGACCCGGCAGCGGGCGGTCCGGGGTGAGTGACATCGCCCGAGACTCAGCTCACATGGCGTTGCGTCGCGAGCGATGTAATCTCATACTGACTAACCGAATCTCACTCGGTTTCGGGACGGAACCCCACAATTTGGAGGCGTAGTGGCCGAGGCGTACATCGTCGGCGCGGTCCGTACCCCCGTCGGTACCAAGAAGGGCGCCCTGAAGGACGTCCACCCCGCCGACCTCGGGGCCCACGTGCTCAAGGAGCTCGTCAACCGCACCGGCGTCGACCCCTCAGCGGTCGAAGACAACATCATGGGCTGCGTCATGCAGGTCGGCCCGCAGTCCCTCGACATCGCGCGCACCGCGTGGCTGTCGGCGGGCCTGCCGGACAACGTCCCCGGCGTGACCATCGACCGGCAGTGCGGATCGTCCCAGCAGGCGATCCACTTCGCCGCGCAGGGCGTCCTGTCGGGCACCCAGGACCTCGTCGTCGCGTCCGGCGTCGAGCAGATGGCCGTCGTCCCGATGGGCTCCTCCGTCGCGATGGCCCTGGAGAAGGGCATGCCCTTCCCGTACGGCGAGGGCTGGGCAGAGCGGTACGGCCAGCAGGAGGTCTCCCAGTTCCGCGGCGCGCAGATGATGTGCGAGAAGTGGGGCTTCAAGCGCCAGGACCTCGAAGAGTTCGCTCTCGAAAGCCACCAGCGCGCCAGCAAGGCCATCGACGCCGGCTACTACGACCGGGAGATCGCCCCGATCGCCGGCCTGTCCAAGGACGAGGGCGCCCGCCCCGACACCACGCTGGAGAAGATGGCGGGCCTGAAGCCCCTCCGCGAGGGCTGGGACATCACCGCCGCCGTCGCCTCGCAGATCTCCGTCGGCGCGTCCGCGCTGCTCATCGCCTCCGAAGAGGCCGTCAAGCAGCACAACCTGACGCCCCGCGCCCGCATCCACACCCTCGCCGTGTGCGGCTCGGACCCGGTCTACATGCTGACCGGCCCGATCCCCGCCACCGAGAAGGCCCTGTCGCGCGGCGGCCTGAAGATCGACGACATCGACGTCTTCGAGGTGAACGAGGCGTTCGCCCCGGTTCCGCTCGCCTGGGCCAAGGACACCGGCGCCTCCCTGGAGAAGACCAACCCGAACGGCGGCGCGATCGCCCTCGGCCACCCGCTCGGCGCCACCGGCGGCATCCTGATGACCAAGCTGCTGCACGAGCTGGAGCGCACCGGCACCCGCTACGGCCTCCAGACCATGTGCGAGGGCGGCGGCCAGGCCAACGCCACGATCATCGAGCGCGTTTAGTATTGATTCCGCGGCCTCGGGGCCCCGCCTGCCGGCCCGGACCCGAACCGCGTAAGCGGCGAGCGCTGCATCGCTTCGCGATCCGCCCCTTGGAGCATCGCCTCCGGCTCGCTCCAAGGGGCGGTCGACGCGCTCCCGGTGGCCGGTGTGGTCGCGTGGCCGGGAAGGGCTGAGGCATGTACGAAACGATCCTGTACGAGGTCGCGGATCGCGTCGCCCGGATCACCCTGAACCGGCCCGAGGCGCGCAACGCCCTCAGCGTCCAGATGATCGACGACCTGCTCGACGCGTTCGAGCGGGCCAAGGCCGACCCGGACGTCCGGGTCATCGTCCTCACCGGTTCGGGGGATCGCGCCTTCTGCGCGGGCGCCGACCTCGGCGGCCTGGGCGAGAACGGTCTCGCCGCCCCCGACGCGATCCGCGAGAGCGCCCCGTTCCGGCTGTTCACCGCGTTCCCGAAGCTCGGCAAGCCGATCATCGCCCGCCTCGCCGGGCACGCCGTGGCGGGCGGCCTGGGCCTGGCCGCCGCATGCGACCTCGTGATCGCCGCCGACGACGTCAAGCTCGCCACCCCCGAGGTCGACGTCGGGCTCTGGCCCATGATGATCATGGCGATCATCAACCGGAACGTCGCCCCGAAGCACGCCTTCAAGCTCTACTACACGGGCTCCCGCATCACCGCCGCCGAGGGCCGCGACATCGGCCTGGTCACCGAGGTCGTCCCCCGCGCGTCGCTGGACGCCCGCGTCGGCGAACTCGCCGGTGTCATCGCGTCCAAGAGCCCGCTCGGCCTGCGCCGGGGACGCGACGCCTTCTTCGCCGTCGAAGGCCGCCCGCTGGAGGACCAGGTGGCCCACCTGCTGGGCGAACTGGTCGGACTGGCCGCCACCGAGGACGCCAAGGAAGGCATCACGGCGTTCCTGGAGAACCGCCCCCCCGATTTCCAAGGCCGCTGACGACCGCGCGGTCGATCACCGGGGCATCGGCTCGTGCTCAGCGGCCGGGCGGATACGGATGGTGCGGGGGAGGGCCCCCAGCGGGCGGGTACGGGGTGTTCGGCGGTGGGCCGCCTGCCGGGTGGGAACCTGTCGGGTAGGGGCCGGCGGCGGGCGGACGAGGGGCGTTCAGGACGTTCTGGTACGGGCCGGCGCCGTAGTCGGACGGGGGCAGGAACTGCGGCTGCCCCGCGGTGGGAGTGCTGAACGGCGGCGGAGCCGGCGGGCCCTGCCGCACCGGGCCGCCCGGCGGAGGCCCGGCCGCCGCCATGGCCGGGACGGGCGCCGGGCCGGAGGCGGGGGCCCAGGCCGTCCAGCCGAAGCGCTGCATGCGCCGGGCGCGGCGCTGCGCCAGCCGCCACTCATCACGGTGGCGGCGCTCGGCGAGGATGGCCGACAGCAGGATCTCCGGGCGCACGCCCGGCGGCGGGGGCGGGCTCACCACCTCGACGACCTGCGACGCGATCCGGTGCCCCAGCGAGTCGCGGACCTCCGGCAGCAGCTCCCAGAAACGCGACAGGTACTGCCGCGCCGTCATCGCCAGCTCGTCCGACAGCATCGACAGCTCCAGCGAGCGGGCCCACCAGGCGAGCTGCGGCGGCATCACCGCCAACGGGGTGAAGTAGGCCGACTGGGCCCGGTCCTGGATGACGATCGTCCCGGCGAACAGGTCGCCGAGGCGCTTGCCGCGCCGGTTGCAGAACGAGGTGATCAGCGCGGGCGAGCCGTAGAACGTCCAGAACTCGATGACCCCGGCCAGCGCCCGCACGAGGGCCTGCCGGAACCGGATCGGACCGCCGTCGTCGGCGACGACCCGGAGCCCGACGGCCATCTTCCCCAGCGTCCGGCCCCGCGACAGTGTCTCGAACACGCACGGATAGCCGACCAGGACGGCGATGACGGCGAGCAGCGTCAGCCCGACCGCCCATGCTTCGTCGGCGACGAGCGCCGTCATCGCCGTCACGTAGACCGCGACGTTGAGCAGGACCAGCTGGAGAATCAGGTCGAGCAGCATGGCGCAGCCACGGCTGGCCAGGCGCGCGACCCGGATGTCGAGCGCGACGGCCTCGCCGGTGACGAGTTCAGCCATGTCCTGATCCTCCGATTGCCTGGGGTGGGTCCATTTTGCCGGTTCCCTGGGTGAAGACGTTAGTCTCCCTGGGTGGACGTCGACGCCTACGTGGCCGCGCACAACGCCGAATGGCAGCGCCTTGAGTGGCTCATCAACCGCGGCCGCAGGCTGACCGGCGCGGAAGCCGACGAACTGGTCGAGCTTTATCAGCGGACGGCGACCCACCTGTCGGTCGTCCGGTCCAGTTCACCCGACCCTCAGCTCGTAGGACGGCTGTCGTCGCTCGTGGCGCGGGGCAGGGCGGCGGTGGCCGGCGCGCAGGCGCCGCTGTGGCGGGACGTCACCCGGTTCGCGACGGTGTCGTTCCCGGCGGCCGCGTACCGGATGCGGTGGTGGTGGCTCGGCAGCGCCGTCCTCGGCAACCTGGTGTCGCTTGCCCTGGCGATCTGGGTCGTGCACAGCCCCGAAGTGCAGGCGAGCATCGGCACACCGGACGAGATCCGCGAACTGGTCGAGAACGACTTCGCGAACTACTACACCGAGCATTCGGCGGCGTCGTTCGCGTTCCAGGTCTGGGTCAACAACGCCTGGGTGTCGGCGATCGCGCTGATATTCGGCATCCTGCTCGGTATCCCGACGGTGTACGTGCTGCTGCTGAACCAGGTCAACCTCGGCCTCACCGGCGGCCTGATGTTCGCCTACGGCAAGGGCGACGTGTTCTTCGGGCTGATCCTCCCGCACGGCCTGCTGGAACTCACCGCCGTCTACCTGGCCTGCGCGGGGGGCCTGAAACTCGGCTGGACGATCATCGACCCGGGGCCGCGGCGGCGAGGGCAGGCACTCGCCGAGGAGGGACGCGCCGCCGTCAGCATCGCGATCGGCCTCGTCGCCGTCCTGCTGGTGTCCGGCCTCATCGAGGGATTCGTCACCGGCTGGGTGCACATCACCTGGCTGCGCATCGGCATCGGCGTCGTCGCCGAGGCCGCGTTCCTCGGCTACGTGATCGTCCTCGGCCGCCGCGCCACCCGCCAGGGCGAGACCGGCGACGCCGAACTGCGCCCCGACCTGGCCCCGGTGGCGGGCTGACGGGCGCACCGGGCGTCCGGGCTCAGAGGCGGCCCGCGGCCTTCAGCGCCAGGTAGGCGTCGGCGAGGGCGGGGGCGATCTCGCCGGGTGGGGCGTCCACGACCTCGACACCGTGCCCGCGGAGCTCGGCGGTGAGGCGGCGGCGTTCGGCGCGGGCGCGTTCGGCGGCGGCCGCGTCGTACACCGACGCGAGGTCGCCGCGTCCGGCCGCCATCTCCCCGACCCGCGGATCCGACACCGCGGCGATCATGACGAGGTGCCGGGCGGTGAGCTGCGGCAGCAGCGGCAGCAGCCCCTCCTCCATCGCGGCGCTGTTCAGCTCGGTGAGCAGGACGACCAGGCACCGCTGCCGGACGCGCGCCATCAGCGTCGACACCATCCCGGCGGCGTCGCACTCGATCAGCTCCGGCTCCAGCGGCGCGAGCGCGTGCACCATCGCGGGCAGCAGGTCGGTGCGGGAGGCGCCCTCGACGCGGGTGCGGACGCGCCGGTCGTAGGCGAGCAGGTCGACGCGGTCGCCGGCGCGGGACGCGAGGGCGCCGAGCAGCATCGCCGCGTCCATCGAGCAGTCGAGCCGGGGGATGTCGCCGACGCGGCCCGCGGAGGTGCGGCCGGTGTCGAGCACCAGGTAGATCCGCCGGTCGCGTTCGGGACGCCACGTCCGGACGACGACGTCGCCGCGGCGTGCCGTGGCCCGCCAGTCGATGGACCGGACGTCGTCGCCGTCCACGTACTCCCGCAGCGAGTCGAACTCGGTTCCCTGCCCGCGGATCAGGGCGACGTGCGCGCCGGTCAGTTCACGCAGGCGTGCGAGCTTGGAGGGAAGGTGGCGGCGCGACGGAAACGCCGGCAGGGCACGGACCGTCCAGGGCGCGGGACGCGAAAGCTGCCGCGCGGCCAGCCCGAGCGGCCCGACAGAGCGGACCACGACGGTGACGGCCTTCCGGTCGCCGCGGCGGGTCGGAGTCAACGTCATCTCGACGCGGCGTCGCTCCCCGGCCGGGACGTGCACCTTGACCATGCGCGGGGTGGCACCGGCGCTGGGCGGCCACACGTCACGCAGGCGCGCTTTCAAGCGCCGCCGTCCCAGGTTCTCCACGATCAGCGACACCTTGGCCGTCTCACCGAGACGGACGTTGGTGTCGCCCGCGCGGTGGAAGCGCAGCGCCCGCACGTTTCCGGCCAGCGCGAGGTCGGCGACGACGCCGAGCAGCAGGACGCCCCACACCGCGAACAGCGTCCACCAGCTCGGCGCCACCAGCGGGACGAGCGCGCCGAGCAGTGCCAGCAGCCCCAGGCGTCCGGTCAGCGCCATCAGCGCGGGGCGGGGACGTGGGCGAGGATGCCCTCCAGCACGCCGTCGGCCGTCGCGCCCTCCAGTTCCGCCTCGGGACGGAGCTGGACGCGGTGCCGCAGCGTCGGCCGGGCCAGCGCCTTCACATCGTCCGGCGTGACGTAGTCGCGGCCCGACAGCCACGCCCAGGCACGGGACGTGGCCAGCAGCGCCGTCGCACCACGGGGGGAGACGCCGAGCTGGAGCGACGGCGACTGCCGGGTGGCGCGGCACAGGTCCACGACGTACGCGGCGACCTTGGGGTCGAGGTGGATGGCCCTGACGGCGGCCCGCCCGGCGGCGAGTTCGTCCGCGCCCGCGACGGCCTGGACCTCCGACAGGTCACGCGGGTCGAAACCGGCCGCGTGCCGCTGAAGCATGGAGATCTCTTCGTCCCGGGTGGGGACGGGCACGCTCAGCTTGACCAGGAACCGGTCGAGCTGGGCCTCGGGCAGGGGGTAGGTGCCCTCGTACTCGATCGGGTTCTGTGTCGCGCACACCACGAACGGGTCGGGCAAAGCGCGCGCGGAGCCCTCAACCGAGACCTGCCGTTCCTCCATGGCCTCCAGAAGGGAGGCCTGCGTCTTCGGCGGCGTCCGGTTGATCTCGTCGGCGAGGAGGAGGTTGGTGAAGACGGGACCCTCGCGGAACTCGAACTCCGCGGTCCTGTTGTCGTACACCAGCGATCCGGTCACGTCACCGGGCATCAGGTCAGGGGTGAACTGGACGCGCTTGAAATCCAGGTCGAGGGCACGCGAGAGCGTCTTGATGAGCAGCGTCTTCGCCGTACCTGGGACGCCCTCCAGCAGCACGTGGCCGCGGCAGAGCAACGCGATGACCAGACCGGTCACGACGGAGTCCTGGCCGACGACCGTCTTGGCGATCTCACCGCGCAGCGCCGTGAGCGCCGCGCGGGCCGTCTCGGCCTGCCGCCGCGCCTCCTCCGGCATCCCGCCCGGCGGAGGGCCGCTCACGGCGCTCGCGCCGCTTCCGGCGCCCATGCCACCGGGCACGTCGTCCTTCCCGAGCTCTACTGGGTGGTTCAAGACTGGCGTACCTGCCTTTCCAGGTCGTCGAGGACGTCGCTGAGGGCGATGAGCCCTGCGTCGTCCAAGGGTTCAGGACCGTACAGGGCCGCGCCGACGTACGTCTCGTCGTAGGGCGAGCGGTGGGCGACCGCCGAGACGATCTCCTGCGCGGCGGCGGGGTCCTGCGCGCTGCTGCGGGGGAGTCCGAGCAGCGGGACGAGACGTTCGCGCGCCCCGGATCGCAACGCGTCCGAGGCCCGGTCGCGGGCGTGCCCGGCGCGGTAGAGGCGGGCACGCCCCTCGACCGTTTCGGCGGAGCGTACGACGACCGGCAGCGCCTCCGCCACGACCGGGCCGAGGCGGCGGCCCCGCCACAGGGCGACCAGCAGCACCGCGACCAGCAGCTGGAGCATGAACAGCTTGACGCCGAACGGCAGCAGATCACCGAGCGACTGCTGCCCGGCGCCCGCGCCGTTCTCCGGCATGTCGGGGACGAGCCAGACGACCGAGGAAGCGGCACCGGTGCCGGTCGTGGAGAGCAGGTTCATCGCCAGCGCCGCGTTGCCCTCCTCGGTGAGGCGCTCGTTCGTCAGCGGTGAGGCGGAGCCCAGCACGGTGACGGTGCCGGCGACGTTCCGGACCTGGACGACCCTGGGACTGCCGTACTCGGTCTTGTAGCACTCCGTGACGGGTCCGGTCACGTCGTACGTCTCGGACTCGTGGAGGGCGACCGGGCCCGAAAGCGCGGCGGCCTGCAGCGAACAGCCCGGCTCGTCGGCGTCCTCGAAGGTCGAGCCGCCCTTGCGCACCCGCGGGGCCAGCTCGGCGAGCGCGAACGACGTGGGCCGGACGAGCAGCAGATCGGCCTGCGCGCCCGACAGGTGGGTCAGGTCCTCGCTGGTGAGCCGCTCGGTGCGGGTCACCACCATGACCGTCCCCGGACCGGCCTGGCGGACGGCGTCGTCCACGTCCCTGGCCACCGACACCGACGTCCCGTTCTGCCGCAGGATCTCCGCGAGGGCCCTGCTGCCGTCCTGCTTCGGCGAGGTCGGGTCGAGCGCCTGCGGCGACGTCGAGGGCCGCAGCGCGGCCAGGATCACGGCGATCACGACCATCGCGAGGATCACCGCGACCACGCCGCGGGCCGACCGCCAGCGGCGCCCCGCGACCTGCCGCGCGGACGGCTCCGCGCCCTGCCCGCCTTGCCCGCTCTGTCCGCCCTGTCCGGCCGGTCCGCTCTGGGGCGGGGTCTGCGTCACCATCGCGGGCCTCCGTCCTCGCCGGCCCCGGCGAGTGTGAGGTCGTCGTCCTCCAGCGGTTTCGGCCGTGCCGCCCGCAGCCTGTCGTCCAGGTCCTTGACCCGCGCGTACCCCTCGGAGGTGCCGGGACGGTCGCCGTACCAGACGTCGTCGAAGATCCGCACGCCGGTGCGCAGGTCGTCGGCCAGCTCGGGTACGGCCTCGCCCGCTTCGGCGGCCAGTTCGTCGGCGGTACGCCCCGGACGCGCCGACAGCACCGCGCGCTCCTCGAGGTCGCGGGCGATGGCCCGGAGCCGCTCGCGGATCGCCTCGGGCCACTGGCCGGCCGCCGCGTGCCGTTCCGCCGCGTCCCGGTGGTCGAGCGCCGTCGACGGCTCGTCGTCCAGCAGCGGGTCGGTCCGGGAGCGCGGGTTCCAGCGGCCCCGCATCAGCCACGCGACCAGCGCGATCGCGGCGAGGACGATGAGCACGATGACGACGATCGACACCCAGCCGCCGCCGCTGCCCTGCGCCTCCGGGCGGGCCGCCTGGGTGAGCAGATCCTGCAGCCACTCGGAGAAGTCGTCCCAGGCGCGTTCCAGCCAGGACGGCTTGTCGCGCTGGTAGATCTGCTTCTCCAGTTCGCGGCGGGCCATCTCGCGGGCCTCGTCGCGGCCGACCGGATCGAGCGACATGGGTGTGAGCACGGTCATGGATGTGAGCACGGTCATGGATGCGCCCCCGCCTGCGGACGTGCCGGTGGCGGGCCGGTCCGCCACAGGTCGATGAAGCCTTCATCGCGGTCGGTGCCGTCCCCATCGGTGCCGTCCCGGCCGGTGCCGTCGCGGCCGTCGGCGACCCGGCCTTCCGGGCCCGCCGAAATGGCCGCCGCGGAACGTCCCCGGGTGCGCAGCTCCAGATCGAAGCCTTCGCGGCGCATCCGCCGGTCCATGTAGAGCAGGGCGATCACGCCGGCGTCGAACGGCAGCACCACCGACCAGCTCACGATCCGCCCGAGCGTGTCGACGGCCAGCGCGGCCATCGTCGAATCCGCGCCGGAAGAGTCGCCGAAGAAGACCAGCTGCACGAACAGGAACGGGATCCGCAGCGCGAAGAACCCCATGAAGACGGTGATGAGCAAAGCCAGCAGAAGCGTCCCGCACGTCCGGAACCAGCGGCCCTTGGACAGCGTCACCGCGCGGCGGAGTGCGCCGCCGACGGTCTGCCGCTCCATGACGACCGCCGGGACGGCCAGGACGAACAGAAGATAAAGCCACATCATCAGCCCGATGCCGAGGGGGAAGCCCAGAATCCCGGCGGACACGATGAACGCGGGATTCACGTCGGCGGCGATCAGCAGGAAGAACGGTACGACCGGCAAGAGCAGCGCGGCCAGCGAGATCCCCATGACGGCCGCGGCGGTGGCGGCCAGCCGGCCGAGCCTCGGACGGGCGTCCCGCCATGCCTGCCCGGGCGCGATCGGCATGCCCACCAGCTCACGGCCCAGAATCGGTGCCAGCATTCCCGACAGCAGCAAAATCCCATACGCCGACAGCACGAGCCCCAGAACCGTCAGCGTGAGCTGCGCGCCGAGCGACTCCATCAGCACTTCCGGGGTGACCTCGTCCCGGGCGTCGTCGCCGATGAAGAAGTACGCGGCGACCGAACTCGCCACCTGGATCACCGTGCTGATCGCCACCGCCAGCCCGAGCGACGTGCGCGGACGCCGCCGGATCCCGGCGATAGCGCCGTCCAGCATCTCCGAGATGGACATGGGGCGGAACGGGACGCCCTGCACGTCGAGTGCGTCCACGTCGTCGTCCCAGCCGTCCGGTCCCGGCATCTCGGCTCCTGCGATCTCTGGCGAGGGTCGGCCCGGCGCGTCCCGGGGCCCGTCCGGGCCTCCTCAACGAGCGCCGGTCAGGTCATCCTGTCACGGGCGCGGTGCCGCGATTGCCGTCACCGGCCGGGAGCGTGCCGGTCTGGGGTACTACGGAGGGTGCGGACGCCGAATCGCGCCGGTCACGGGCGGCCTTGCGCGGGTTTCGTGTGCCGCCCCTACAATTCCGTGCCGCCCCCTCGTATCCCGGGAGAGCCATGGAAGACGCAAACGCGGGTAACCTGGCACGCCAAGGCATATCTCTCCCTGGCGAGGTGGGGACGGAGCATCGCGCCGCCGAGTACTTTTCATCCGAACTATCGCGAGAGCCGGCACCCGTCAGCCCTGGCCAGGACGAAAAGCACTCACTACTCCACCGAACCCCGACTTTGTGACGATGAGGGCCATGAGAGGACGTGTACTGGTCGTCGACGACGATCTGGCGCTCGCCGAGATGCTCGGCATCGTGCTGAGGGGCGAGGGCTTCGAACCATCGTTCGTCCACGACGGCGACAAGGCGCTCGAGGCGTTCCGGGAGACCCGGCCGGACCTCGTGCTGCTCGACCTGATGCTGCCGGGGGCGGACGGCATCGACGTCTGCCGCCAGATCCGCGCCGAGACCGGCGTGCCGATCGTCATGCTGACCGCCAAGAGCGACACCGTGGACGTCGTCCTCGGACTGGAGTCGGGCGCCGACGACTACATCGTCAAGCCGTTCAAGCCCAAGGAACTGGTGGCGCGCGTACGCGCGCGTCTGCGGCGCACCGACGAACCGGCGCCGGAGACCCTGCAGATCGGGGACATCACCATCGACGTCGCCGGCCACTCGGTCAAACGCGGCGACCGGCACATCCCGCTGACTCCGCTGGAGTTCGACCTGCTCGTGGCGCTGGCCCGCAAGCCCCGCCAGGTGTTCACGCGCGAGGTCCTGCTGGAACAGGTCTGGGGGTACCGGCACGCCGCCGACACCCGCCTGGTCAACGTGCACGTGCAGCGACTCCGCGCCAAGATCGAGAAGGACCCCGAACGTCCTGAGATAGTCGTCACCGTGCGCGGTGTCGGCTACAAGGCGGGGCCGGCCTGACCGCGGCCGGTCCCACGTGACCTCCGCGTTTCTCATGAACACCGACATGAAGAGGGCGAAGCGGTTCGTCCGGCGTGGGCTGGGCGCCGTTCAGCGCGCTCTGCGGAGCGCCGCCCGCAGCGGCTACACGCGCTGGCGGCGGTCGATCCAGGTACGTGTCGTCACGTCCACACTGTTCATTTCGGCGATCGTGGTGGTGATCCTCGGCGCGTTCCTGATGCAGCAGGTGTCGTCGGCGCTCATGGACGGGAAGGTCAAGGCGGCACGCCTTCAGCTGGACGACGGCCTTGCGCAGGTGCAGCGCGACCTGGGCAACTCACCCGGGGACGACAGCAGGCTCAACACGACGATCGACCGGCTGAAGTCCCGTAGCGGCCCGTCCGGGCTGTACGAGGTCTACATACGCGACACCACAGAGCAGTACTTCGACGGGTACACGACCAATGAACTGCGTCAGGAGAGCGTCCCGCCGCGGCTTCGCGAGGAACTGAAGAACGCGCCCGCGGGAACGCGCGCCTACACCTACGGCGAGCTCTCCTACGTCGGTGACCGTCCGTCGGAGAGCGGCCTCATCGTGGGCGGCAAGACGGGCCAGTTCGAGCTCTACTACCTGTTCCCGCTAGAGGAGGAACAGCGGACCCTGACCAACGTGGGGCGGTCCCTGGCCGGCGTCGGCATCGTGCTGGTACTGCTCTTGGCCGCGATCGCCTCGCTGGTGACGCGCCAGGTCGTCATACCGGTGCGGCTGGCCGCCCAGGGCGCGCAGAGGCTCGCCGCCGGGCGGCTGGAAGAGCGCATGAGGGTCCGCGGAGAGGACGATCTCGCGCGCCTCGCCCGCTCGTTCAACGAAATGGCCGCCAACCTGCAAGAGAAGATCGGCGAACTGGAAGACCTCTCCCAGGTGCAGCGCCAGTTCGTCTCGGACGTCTCCCACGAGCTGCGTACGCCCCTGACCACCATCAGGATCGCCGCGGACATGCTCTACGAGAACCGCGACAGCTTCAGCGACCCCTCAGTGGGACGGTCCGCGGAACTGCTGCAGAGTCAGCTGGAGCGGTTCGAGTCCCTTCTGGCGGACCTGCTGGAGATCAGCAGGCACGACGCCGGCGCGGCGACACTGGACGCCGAATCCCTCGACATGCGCGACCTCGTCCTGCGTGTCGTGGGCGACATCCAGGGGCTGTCCGAACGCAAGGGCAGCAAGGTCGTCCTGCAACTGCCCGGTGAGCCGTGCATGGCCGAGGTCGACCGCCGCCGCGTCGAACGCATCCTGCGGAACCTGCTCGTCAACGCCGTCGAGCACGGCGACGGCGAGGACATCGTGGTGTCCGTCGCCGCCGACCGCGACGCCGTGGCCGTCGCCGTCCGCGACCACGGGGTCGGCCTCAAACCGGGGGAGGGGCAGATGGTCTTCGACCGCTTCTGGCGCGCCGACCCCGCCCGCGCCCGCACCACCGGCGGCACCGGCCTCGGCCTGTCGATCTCCCGGGAGGACGCGCAACTGCACGGCGGATGGCTGCAGGCGTGGGGGGAGCCCGGTGTGGGCTCCCAGTTCCGCCTCTCGCTGCCCCGCACGGCCGGGGCCGAACTCCGGGGCTCGCCGCTCCCGCTCGTCCCTCCAGGGGCCGGTGACGCCCGCCCGCTGTTCGCGGAGCTGGAGGTCCAGGAGTGACCGGGCGGATCAACTGCCTCCTGACGGCCGCCGCCCTCCTCCTCGGCGGCGCCGGATGCGCGGCCGTGCCGAGCGGCGGGCAGGTCGTGACAGGCGAACCAGCCGAACGCGCCGAGCGTGTCGACGACCCCTACGTCCGGCTGATCCCGGTGGAGCCGCACCCCGAATGGGGCCCCGCGCAGATCGTCTCGGGTTTCCTCGCCGCGTCCGCGAGCTTCGACGACGACCACAAGGTCGCCAAGCTCTACCTCAACAGGCAGAACACCTGGAACCCCGGGCTGCGTCCCTCGGTGACCGTCCTGGCGAGCCGCACCGACCCGCAGGTGATCAAGGCGTCCGAGACCCAGGCGACGGTCAGGATCACCGGTGAGGAACTCGGCACCATCTCCTCCGACGGCCAGTACACCGCGTCCCCGAAGGAACTCGACGCCACGTTCCAGCTCGCCAAGACCCAGCAGGGCGTCTGGCGCATCACCAGCCTGCCCGGCGACGAGAAGTCCGGCCTTCTGCTCACCAAGGACGACGTCGAACGCGCCATGCGCACCGTCAACCTGTTCTACTTCGCCCCAGACCGGCACACCCTCGTCCCGAACGGAATCTTCCTGCCGGTGGTGAACAGGCAGAAACTTCCGACCCAGCTCGTCCAGGCCCTCCTGACCGGGCCGACGTCCTGGCTGAACGGCGCCGTCCAGACCGCCTTCCCGAAGGACACCCGGCTGAAGCGGAGCGTCCGGGTCGACAAGGAGGTCGCCACCGTCGACCTCACCAAGGAGGCCCGCGGCGGCAACATCGAGCGGATGTCGGCACAGCTCAGCTGGACGATGCGGCAGCTCTCGGAGATCAAGCGGTGGCGGCTGCAGATCGATGGCGAGACCGTCACACCCGACGGCATGGACTCCACCCAGCCCGTCCACGCATGGGAGGTCAACTCCCCCGACGGGCAGATCTCGCATGACGAAACCCACCAGAACGCCTATGTGGTCGGCCCGTCCGGTTTCCTCGGCGTCCTGGAGGGCGACCGCGCCCAGCCCGTCGTGACCGGCGCCGCCGGCCGCATGTCCCGCCCCGCCGTCGCCCCCGACTACCAGGAGGTCGCCGGGCTGAACGCCGAGGCCGACCAGGTACTCGCCGCCGCCCCCGTCACCGGCACGCCCGCCCCCCGTGTTCTGCTGACCGCGCGGGAGGGGGCCCGCTTCACCGCTCCGTCCTGGAGCCGCGACGGCACCCTGTGGGTCGTGGAGAGCAAGGAGGATGCCTCCTGGCTCTGGGTGCGCCGGCGCGGGCACCAGCCCGTCCGCGCCGCCCACTGGGGCCTCGGCGGCCGCGAGGTCCTGGAGTTCCGCGTCTCCCGCGACGGCGTCCGCGCCGCCGTCATCGCCCGCGTGGACGGCCGTCCCCAGGTGCAGATCGGCCGCATCGTCCAGACCGCCGACGGCTCCCTCGACGTCGGCTCGTTCCTGCCCGTGAGCTCGGAACTGCAGGACGCCATCGACCTCGCCTGGCGCGACTACAACACCCTCGCCGTCCTCGGCCGCGCCAAACGCGACTCGCAGACCCTCCCGTTCCTGATGCCGATCAGCGGCAGTGCCATCACGTCCCTGGGCGTCGGCTCCCTGGGCGAACCCCGCACGATCGCCGCCGCCCCCGGCGCCCCGATCCTCATCGGCACCCGCTCGTCCGGCAAGGACCAGGTCTGCCGCCAGCGTTCCCCCAGCAACTCCTACAGCCCCTGGATCTGCCCGACCCCCGCGAAGGACCCCGGCTACCCACGCTGACACCGATGGCCGGCCCGGCGGGTCGTCCCGGCCCGTCCGGGGGCAGGCGAGCCGGCGTCGTGAAGCGGTTGTCCACAGGTGCGCGAAAGCGGGACGCCCGCCGTCCCGCGGCCGCATCGTCGGGGTCATGAACTTCCTCACCGACCTGATCGACTTGGTCCTCCCCGAAAGCTGCGCCGGCTGCGGCGGGGCTCCCGTCCTGCTGTGCGACGCCTGCGCGATGCCGCTGCGAGCGCCTGCAAGGCCCGTGAGGACGACGCTGGACGGGCTGCCGCCCCCGTGGACGGTCGCCGCCTACGAGGGCCCTGTGCGGCCAATCCTGGCGGCCTACAAGGAACACGGCCGCACGGCCCTCAGCGTCCCACTCGGCGAGGCCCTGGCCGCAGCCGTCCATGCGGCCCTGGCACCGCATTTCGCCCCTGGTCCCCGCGACGGAGACCAGGGTGTGAGGCCGTCCCGGCGAGCGGCCGTGCGCGGCGACCGCGAGTTCCGCGTGGGTCACGACCCGCCGATGGTGGTCTGGGTGCCGTCGAGGCGCGGTGCCGTCCGGCGGCGCGGCCACGACGCCCTGCGAGGGGTGGTGGAGGTCGCGGTGCGGCGGCTGCACACCGCGGGCGTGCCCGTGATCGGCGTGGACGCCTTGAGGCAGCGCGGCCGGGTCGCCGATCAGGCCGCGCTGACGGCGGCACAGCGCACCGCCAACCTGCGAGGCGCCCTCGAAGCCGGACCCCGCACCGAGGTCGCGGGCCGCAGGGCCGTGCTGGTGGACGACGTGGTCACGACCGGCGCCTCGCTCACCGAGGCGGCCAGGGCGCTGCGCGCGGCCGGAGCCGAACCGCTGGCCGCCGCCACCATCGCGGCGACCCCTCGCCGCCGCTGACCCCCACGGCCGCGGACCCTCGCGGACGCTGATCCGCGGCCGGGGATGGGTGACTTTCTTCACGTTCGGGGGAGGAGGTGCAAGGTAGTTACATGGAGTAGTTGGAAGGTGGTCTGCTTTGTCACGGCTTGATGGGTTATTCCGGTCACACCGGGCCATCTGGGGAGTAGAGATTCATCAAACTCACCGGATGGCCAGTTCCATCTGACCTGCGCGGGTATCGGGGGCGCAACTGCCGCGCACACGGGGGTTCACGGCATGTGATGGGACGTCCGTGAGGCGGCGGGGGTACCCGCTGCGGCAGGCTCCGATGACGGTCAGTGAGTTTTTCCTCCGTCCACCCTCCTGACATTCGTGGCGTAAGGGGTTAGCGTTCCTGACATGGCACCCGCCCGGGTCCGTGGTTGCGTTGGATCGCAGTGCTCGTCAGGAGCACGACAAGTGATCCGGCTAGCCGATGCCAGGCGCAGGCGAAACGGCCCACGTAAGGCGACTTCTCGTCGACCGATCACGGTGCGCCTTAGAGGTAAGTCCTGCCCCGCCGGGGGATCCGACATCCCCCGAACAGGGAGAAGGGCAGTAGTGGCGAGAGCGCCGCGAGCCCCTCAGCAGGCGGATGTGGGGACGAAGACCAGGTCGGCCGGGCGGGTGCGACCCACCGTCCTGTGGTGCCCGTCCGGGGCAGTCAGGGATCCCGGACAGGGCCTACCCGCAACCGGGAGAAGGGGGGTCCCGCGTGAACATCACCGTGAGGGGCCGGCACACCGAGGTCAACGACAGGTTCCGTCGGCACGTCGACAACAAACTGGCCAAGATCGAGCGGCTCGACCAGAAGGTCATCCGCGTGGACGTGGAGGTGTCCGAGGAACATAACCCGCGGCTCGCCGATCAGCGCGAAAGGGTCGAGCTCACGATCCGCTCCCGAGGCCCGGTGATCCGGGCCGAGGCCGCCGCCGACGACCGCTACGGAGCCCTGGACCTGGCGCTGGACAAGCTCGAGTCGCGCCTGCGCCGCGACTCGGAACGGCGCAAGGGCCACAGCGGCAAGGGCCGCGCCAAACTCGCGACGATGGAACCGCTCCCCGACACCCTCCCGGAACCGGTCCCCGAACCCGCGGCGGCCGTCCCGGAGCCCGCCGTAGACGAGGAAGAGCCGGTGAAGGTCTCGCCGGACGAGAACCTCGTCCCGATCCCCATGGACGGCGACGGCCCCCTCGTCGTCCGCGAGAAGTTCCACAAGGCCGAGCCGATGGGCATCGAGCAGGCTCTCTTCGAGATGGAACTCGTCGGCCACGACTTCTTCCTGTATCGAGACAAGGCCAGCGGGCACCCCTCGGTCGTATACCGGAGGAGAGGCTGGGACTACGGAGTCATCCGGCTCGTCGAAGAGTGATGCGGCACTCGCACCACGTCACAACCCGAACCATGTAATGATCTGAAAAGGCTTACCGGCCGATCCGCGGACGCGGTGGTCCGGGGGGATCCGGTACGGCGCGAGCGACGCTCGCCCGGCCGTCACGGGCCCTCCCGGTCACCGCTCCGCGGCGGCACGTCCACCGGGCTCCGGCCCGCGGCGATCCACCCGGGAACCTCCCGGGGCGCACAATAGTTTCACCGGGGGACACCCCGGCCCGAAATCCCCCGGGTTCGCCCCCGGACCCCGTAAGTTCCCGAGGACGACCCGTCGGAGACAACCCTCCGGTAGTTCCAGATCGCTGAATAGTGAAGGGGGGAAGCGGCGTCTCCTCCACGCCGCGACTCTGGTGAGCGAGAATCCCGAGGCTCGCGACGCCGCGGCGGTACCCCGTCAAGCCGGGGGCCGGCAACGCGACGCCGGCGCCGCCCCCGCCGACCGGGAGGCGGCACAGGCGGCCGGAGCGGCCGATCCGATCCGTGTGCTCATCGTCGACGACCATGCGCTGTTCCGCAGAGGCCTGGAGATGGTCCTGCAAGGCGAGGACGACATCGAGGTCATCGGTGAGGGCGGCGACGGGCACGAGGCCGTCGAGATGGCCGGTGACCTGCTGCCGGACGTCGTCCTGATGGACATCAGGATGCCGCGCCGCAGCGGCATCGAGGCGTGCACCGCCATCAAGGACGCCGCGCCCAGCGCGAAGATCGTCATGCTGACCATCAGCGACGAGGAGGAGGACCTCTTCGAGGCGATCAAGGCCGGGGCCAGCGGCTACCTGCTGAAGGAGATCTCCATCGACGAGGTCCCCCAGGCGGTCCGCGCCGTGCACGGCGGGCAGTCGCTGATAAGCCCGTCGATGGCGTCCAAGCTCATCACCGAGTTCGCCGCGCTGGCCAAGCGCAGCGAGGAGCGCACACAGCAGGTCCCCGCGCCGCGCCTCACCGAACGCGAGATGGAGGTGCTGCGGCTGGTCGCCCGCGGTCTCGGCAACCGGGAGATCGCGCGCGAGCTGTTCATCTCCGAGAACACCGTGAAGAACCACGTCCGCAACATCCTGGAGAAGCTCCAGCTCCACTCGCGGATGGAGGCCGTCGTCTACGCCGTCCGGGAGAAGCTCCTGGAGATCACCTGAGCCCGATGCGACCGGCAATCGGCTTTTGTCGGTGTTGTGCCGTAGCATCGCCGGCGTGGTAGAGCTCAGCGCGGACGAAGCACGGCGGCTCCAGCTGCGCGCCCAGGGACTCCTGGGCGCGCGCCCGAAGGGCGGCGTACCGGCGATGCTGGAACGGCTCGGCGCCGTCCAGCTCGACACGATCTCGGTCCTGGCCAGATCCCACGAACTGGTCCCCTACGCCCGCCTGGGCCTGGTCGGTCGCGACGCCATCGAAGCCGCCTACTGGGGCGCTCCCTCAAACGCCACCCCCGGTCAGGGCACCCCCGGTCAGGGCACCCCCGGTCAGGGCACCCCTGGTCAGGGCGCGTCCGGCCAGGGCACGTCCGGTCAGGGCGGGCCCGGCCGGAAGGCGGCCGGGCGTGGGGCGTTCGAGTACTGGGCGCATGCGGCGTCCGTGCTGCCCATGGACGACTGGCCGCTCTTCGCCTTCCGGCGGCGTGCCTACCTGCGCCGCGGATGGCGTTGGCACAAGGTGCCCGAGGGTGTCTGCGACCAGATCCGCGACCGCCTGAAGGCGGACGGGCCGCTGACCACCAGGGAACTCGGCGGCGCCAAGGCGAGCGCCGAGTGGTGGGACTGGAGCGACCACAAGATCGGCATCGAGTGGCTGCTGGACATCGGCGAGGTCGTCTGCGTCGAACGCGTCGGCTGGCGGCGCGTCTACGACCTCGCGGAACGGGCCGTCCCATCCGATCTCCTCGCCCGGGACCCCGGCGACGACGCCTGCCTGACGGCCCTCGTCGCGCGAGCGGGACGCGCGCTCGGCGTGGCGACCCGCGGTGACCTCGCCGACTACTACCGGATCAAGCAGGACCAGGTGGACCGGGTGATCGACGGAACCGGGCTCGTCCCGGTCACGGTCGCCGGGTGGTCCCAGCGGGCGTGGGCCGACCCCGACGCGCTGGGGGCCCCGCCGCGCGGCAGGCACGTCACCACCCTGCTCTCGCCGTTCGACTCCCTGGTCTGGGACAGGGCCCGCGCCTCACGCGTCTTCGGCTTCGACCACCGCCTGGAGGCGTACGTCCCCAAGGCCAAGCGCGTCCACGGCTACTTCGCGATGCCGCTCCTGGCCGGCGGCCGCCTCCTCGGACGAGTCGACCCCGCCAGGGAGGGGCGCACCCTCATCGCCCGCCAGGCGTCACTGGAACCCTGGGCCACCCGCACGCCGTCCCGCACGGAGACCTCGGCCGCCGCCCTCGCCACGGCACTGTGGCGCGCCGCCGCCTGGGTCGGCTGCGACGACGTCCGGATCGAACGGACCGACCTGCCCCCCGCCCTGATCCGATCGGCCCTGAACGGCGCCACCCCGGCCTGACCCCGAGGCGTCCGCGTCGCGGCGAGATGGCGGACGGGGGAATCCGGCGCGGTTTTCACGGTGTTTCACAGGGTGACGAGCGGGGGGTCCGTTCGGGTCAGCCGTGCGGGGTCTTCGGGTCAGCCGTGCGGGGTCTGCTGGGGGTCGGTGGCGACGGGGCTGTCGAGAACCTCGCCCTCGCGACCGCCGCGGCGCTTCCCGGAGCGTCCGCCGAACAGGGAGTAGTCGACGATCTCGGGGATGACCCGGGGCGCGTCCACGACGACGTCGGAGAACAGGTGGACGAGCCAGCTGAACAGCAGGCCGGCGACGATGATGCCGGCGCCGACCCAGAACATGATCCACATCGGGCCCAGGCAGAGCGCGACGCCGCCCACGACGAAGCCGGCGAAAATGATGGCGACCGCGGCCCACGAACCGGGCCGGCCGGCGTGCGATCCGTGCGACTCTTCGGACATTGCGTCTCCCTCCGTGGCGTGAAGAGATCCTCTCCGGGACCCGGAACATCAAACGGGACCCGTTGTGGATTGCGCTGTGGAGTGACCTAGACCATTCTGGGTCTCGCCTACGATGGGCATCGTACGTGTGGTGTGCGTGCCGCCTGGAGCGGTGAACCACGATCTGCAAGGAGCCTTCGAGAGTGCCGCCAGTCATCGACAAGATCCTTCGTGCGGGCGAGGGAAAAACCCTGCGCAAGCTCAAGAAGCTCGCGGATCAGGTCAACTCGATCGAGGAGGACTTCCTCGAGATGAGCGACGCCGAGTTGCGCGAGCTGACCGACAAGTACCGGGAGCGTCTCGCTGACGGCGAGTCCCTGGACGATCTGCTGCCCGAGGCGTTCGCGACCGCCCGCGAAGCCGCCAAGCGCGTTCTGGGGCAGCGGCACTTCAACGTCCAGGTGATGGGGGGTGCCGCCCTGCACCTGGGCAACATCGCCGAGATGAAGACCGGTGAGGGCAAGACCCTGACCGCCGTTCTCCCGGCCTACCTCAACGCCCTGTCCGGCGACGGCGTCCATATCGTCACGGTGAACGACTACCTGGCGAAGCGCGACGCCGAGTGGATGGGCCGCGTTCACCAGTTCCTGGGTCTCGACGTCGGTGTCGTCCTCCCGCAGATGACGCCGGACGAGCGCCGCGCTGCCTACAACTGCGACATCACCTATGGGACGAACAACGAGTTCGGGTTCGACTACCTGCGCGACAACATGGCGTGGAGCCTTGAGGAGTGCGTGCAGCGCGGCCACAACTTCGCGATCGTGGACGAGGTCGACTCGATCCTCATCGACGAGGCCAGGACCCCGCTGATCATTTCGGGGCCGGCCGAGCAGAACTCCAAGTGGTACTCGGAGTTCGCCAAGATCGCTCCCCGGTTGAAGCGCGCCGAACTGGTCAGCACGGCCGGGCAGGTCGACGAGTACGGCCCGGGCGACTACGAGGTGAACGAGAAGAAGCGCACGGTCGGCATCACCGAGTCGGGTGTGGAGAAGGTCGAGGACTGGCTCGGCATCGACAACCTCTACGACTCCGTGAACACGCCGCTGGTGAGCTTCCTCAACAATGCGCTCAAGGTCAAGGAGCTGTACAAGCGCGACAAGGACTACGTCGTCATGAACGGCGAGGTCCTGATCGTGGACGAGTTCACCGGGCGCATCCTGCACGGCCGCCGCTACAACGAGGGCATGCACCAGGCCATCGAGGCCAAGGAAGGCGTGGCGATCAAGGACGAGAACCAGACTCTCGCCACGATCACCCTGCAGAACTACTTCCGCCTCTACAGCAAGCTGTCCGGCATGACGGGCACCGCCGAGACCGAGGCGGCGGAGTTCAACAAGACCTACAAGATCGGCGTCGTGCCGATCCCGACGAACAAGCCGATGATCCGCGACGATGTCGCGGACGTCGTCTACAAGACCGAGCAGGCCAAGTTCGAGGCCGTCGTCGACGACATCGCCGAGCGGCACGAGAAGGGCCAGCCGGTCCTGGTCGGCACGACCTCGGTGGAGAAGTCCGAGAAGCTGAGCAAGATGCTCAAGCGGCGCGGCATCCCGCACCAGGTGCTGAACGCCAAGCACCACGAGCAGGAGTCGGCGATCGTCGCGGAGGCGGGCCGCAAGGGCGGCGTGACCGTCGCGACGAACATGGCGGGACGCGGCACCGACATCATGCTCGGCGGCAACCCCGACTTCCGCGCCGACCTGGAGCTGCACCAGCGCGGGCTGTCCCCGCTGGAGACGCCCGACGAGTACGAGGCGGCGTGGCCGGAGGCGCTGGAGAAGGCCCAGGAGGCCGTGAAGGGCGAGCACGAGGAGGTCGTCGACGTCGGCGGCCTGTACGTCCTCGCCACCGAGCGGCACGAGTCGCGGCGCATCGACAACCAGCTGCGCGGACGGTCCGGCCGGCAGGGCGACCCGGGCGAGTCCCGGTTCTACCTCTCGCTGGAGGACGACCTGATGCGGCTGTTCAACTCGGCCCGCGTCGAGTCGATCATGACCCGGCTGAACATCCCGGACGACGTGCCGATCGAATCCAAGATCGTCACCAATGCGATCAAGTCGGCGCAGAGCCAGGTCGAGCAGCAGAACTTCGAGATGCGCAAGAACGTCTTGAAGTACGACGAGGTCCTGAACCGGCAGCGCAAGGTCATCTACGCCGAGCGCCGCAAGGTGCTGGAGGGCGCCGACCTGCACGAGCAGGTCCGCCGCATGATCGACGAGGTCGTCGCGGGCTATGTCGCGGGCGCCACCGGCGAGGCCTTCGCCGAGGAGTGGGACCTCGACAAGCTGTGGAAGGCGTTCAAGCAGCTCTACCCGATCGGGATCACGGTCGACGACCTGGTCGACGACGAGACGGACGGCGAGCTGTCCGGCCTGGACGCCGAGACGCTGGCCGCGAAGATCCGCGACGACGCCGAGGCGGCCTACGACAAGCGCGAGGAGGAGCTCGGCTCCGAGGTCATGCGGGAGCTGGAGCGCCGCGTCGTCCTGTCGGTCCTGGACCGCAAGTGGCGCGAGCACCTCTACGAGATGGACTACCTCCAGGAGGGCATCGGCCTGCGGGCCATGGCGCAGCGCGACCCGCTGGTGGAGTACCAGCGTGAGGGCTACGACATGTTCAACGCGATGCTCGACGGCATCAAGGAGGAGTCGGTCGGCTACCTCTTCAACCTCGAGGTCGAGGTCGAGGACCAGCCGGAGGCTCCGGCCGTCGGCGCCAAGCCCGTCTCCGTCGCCAAGTCCGCGACCGCCACCGAGGACTCGGCCTCCGCCGAGGACGACGTGGAGGAGGCGGACGACGTCCCGGCGATCAAGGCGAAGGGCCTGGAGAAGCCGTCGCGTCCGAAGAAGCTGGAGTACTCGGCCCCGACCGTCGACGGTGAGGGCGGCGTCGAGCACCACAGCGAGGAGACGAAGGACGAGTACGCGGACGTCAACCGCAACGACCCGTGCCCCTGCGGCTCGGGCAAGAAGTTCAAGCGCTGCCACGGCGACCCGCGCAACAAGAACAAGTAGGACCCTGCGAAGCGGCCTCCCGAATTCCGGGAGGCCGCTTTCGCTTTGCTCACCGCCTGCGGGTGTCAGCCCGTGGCGGTGGTCTCCAGGGCGGTGCAGCGCCATCGGCCGCGGGTGTGCTCCAGGCGGAGCGCCAGTGCGTGGGCGCGTCCGGAGACGACCACGACGGCCGTCGCCTCCGCGACCGCCATGGCGGGTCGCTGCAGCCGTGTGGACAGCACCTTCGGCGGGACGATCCGTCCGGCGCGCCGGTCCTTGCCCCGATGCCGGGTCATGTCCCGGCACACCGCGGGGACGGCGATCAGGGACAGCTGTGTCGGCGGGCGCGTCCCCGCCAGGATCTCCACGACGAGCCGTACGGCCGTTTCCGCCACGGCCTGGAGTTCGACGTCCATCCCGTCCGACGGGCGCACGAGCCGCAGCCTCGGCGGCCGTGCGGGGGGCGGTGCCGCGGGACGCAGCGCCAGTGCTCCGCGCGTCTCGCCGGACGGCGGTGCGGCGCGGTACCGGATGATCCGGACGGCGGAGGACGTGGCTGGACGTTGACGCATGCGAAACCTCCTGGCTCGTTTGAAGACAGGAGTCGCGAGACGCGCGATAAATACACGCTGACCGCATGCGGCCTGCCGCGTAACGCGAAGGCGGCGGGACGCCTGTGGAGCGTCCCGCCGCCTGGGAGCCGAGTCCCGGACAGTGCGGGGAGTCCGGGACTCGGGGGAGCCGGGCCGGTGGGCTGACCGGCCCGGAAGGGGGCGCCGCGGGGGATGAGGGGCCCGCGGCGCCCCGAGGAGCGGGTCAGGCGCCGGAGGGGGCTTCCTCCGGGGCGTCGCCGGGGGGCGTCTCCTTGCGGTCCTTCTTCGCGCTGCTCTTCGCGGCGCCGGCCATCTCCGGGTCGGCGGCGGGGTCGACGGCCGTCGACTCCTCGCCTTCGGGTTCCCGGCCGGGTGTCGCGAAGTTGAACTTCTCGATCATGAACTTGAAGATGAAGTAGTAGAGGAAGAAGTACAGGACGCCCATGCCGAGGATGAGCAGCAGCCCCTCGGTGTTCTCCTTGCGGGCGTTCAGCAGCAGGTCGATGAGGCCCGCGGAGAAGCCGAAGCCGAGTTGTGCCCCGGCGGCCTCCAGGATCGCCATCGAGATGCCGGTGAGGACGACGTGCACCGCGTACAGGACGGGCGCGACGAACATGAACGCGAACTCGATCGGCTCGGTGACGCCGGTGATGAACGCGGTGAGCCCGGCGGAGACCATGATTCCGCCGACCGCGGGACGGCGGTGCGCGGGGGCGGCGCGCCAGATGGCGAGGGCCGCGCCGGGCAGGCCGAACATCAGCACGGGGAAGAACCCGGCGAGGAAGCCGCCCGCGTCGGGGTCGCCGGCCAGGTAGCGGTTGATCTCGCCGGTGACGGTGCCTTCGGGCCCCTCGTAGGTGCCGAACACGAACCAGATGAGCGAGTTCGGGATGTGGTGGAGGCCGAACGGCAGCAGGAGCCGGTTGATGACGCCGTAGATTCCGGCGCCGGCCGCGCCCGCCCCGGTGATCCACTCACCGAAGTCGGTGAGCCAGCTGCCGAGCACCGGCCAGATGAAGCCGATCGCGATGCCGAGCGCGAGGCCAGCGGCGGCGGTGATGATGGGGACGAACCGGCGGCCGCCGAAGAACGCCAGCCAGGTCGGCAGCTTGATCCGGTAGAACCGCTGGTACAGCAGCGCGGTGATGACGCCCATGAGGATGCCGCCGAGCACCTGGGTCGGGTTCGCGGCGCCCCAGTTGATGACCTGGGTCTCGGCGCCGTCGGCCACCGTGGTGATCAGGACGCTGTCCTTGAGCTCGTCGGTGTGCGAGAACATGATCTTGGACACGCGGTCGAAGACCAGGTACCCCACCACCGCGGCCAGCGCGGTGGAGCCGTCGGACTTCCTGGCGAAACCGATCGCCACGCCGACCGCGAACAGCAGGGGCAGGGCGGCGAAGAGCGCGTTGCCGGCCTCACCGACGATCTCGGCGACGCGATCCCAGCCGAGGCCGTCGGCGCCGAGCATGTCGGCCTGGCCGAAGCGGAGCAGGAGTGCGGCGGCCGGAAGCACCGCGATCGGCAGCATGAGGCTGCGGCCGATGCGCTGCAGCACGGCGAGAATGCTCGATCCTCGCCGTGGAGCGGAGTCCACTGTCGTCGAAGTCATCGCGAGATTCCTCCTCAGGGGGTTTTCAGGAGTGCGGCGGGGGGTTTCCGAGGGCCGTATGGATCTGGTAGCGGTCCGCCCTGTAGGTCGATACGCCCAGCTCGGCGCACACACCTCCGGTGTACGAGCGGCGTTGCAGGAGCAGCACGGCGCTGCCCTTGGGGATCTGCAGCTGCCTGGCGTCGGTGGCGTCGGCCAGGCTGGCGTCGATGGTCTGGTCGCCCGCGTCGAAGACCAGCCCGTACACCGCTTCGAGTACGCCGTACAGCGAGCGGTCGGCGAGGCGGCGGTCGAGCAGGTCGGGGGCGAGCGAGGCCAGGAGGTGGGAGCGCTCCACGGCCATGGGCTCACCGTCGGCGGTGCGCAGGCGTTCGATGACGTGGATCTCGGTGCCGGTTTCGATCTCGAAGATCCGGGCGAGGCGCGCGTCGGCCGGGACCGTGCGGCGGTCCAGGTCGATCGCGCCGGGACGCAGGCCGCGGGCCAGCATGTCCTCGGTGAACGAGACGAGCCGCAGCGGCATCTCGATCTTGGGCCGGGCCACGAACGTGCCCTTGCCGGGGACGCGGTAGAGCCGGCCTTCGGAGACGAGCTGGTCGACCCCCTGGCGGACGGTCATGCGGGACAGCTCGTACCGGGCGCACAGTTCGCGCTCCGACGGGATCGGGGCGTCGACGGGCAGTTCCGCGCTCTCGATGAGGTCGAGAAGGATGGCGCGGAGCTGGAAGTACTTCGGTACGGGGCTGTTCGGATCGATGGTCGTCACGAGGGTCCTCGATGGCCGGCGGCCAAATCGATGGGATTCGCCGGGTTTCGACGGGTATGAGGTGGATGGAGTTTCGGGCGGTCTTCGGACGTACGTACTGGTCTAGGCCGGACTAGACCACAGGATCGAAAGTCATGTCAATGCACGAATTCGTAACGACCGGATCACGTCCTGACGCCCGCAAGATCGAAGGAACTCCCAGGTCAGAACGGATTTTCGGATGCCCTGTCCGCTTTGCGGGCCGGTGGTGAGACCCCGTCGCCGACCGTCAGAGCGGAGGCGCCCTCCCCGGACGGGCGGTTCCGAACCGGTTCGTCCGGCGTCTTGCGGCCACCTTCGTCTCGTGGAGTATGGTACGAACTGGTCTAGTCCGGACTAGACCAGCAGAACCGGCCGGAACGACCAGCGATCGTCGTGTCGCGGAGAGTGCACAGCCATGGCATCACTACTGATCACGGCCTCCGACGTGGTCGTCACTCCCGCGGACGCCCCCACCCGGGTGCTCTCCCCGGGATTCGTCCGCGTCCACGACGGTGTGATCGCCGAGGCCGGCGAGGGACCCGCCCCCGGCACGCCCGACGTCGAGCTGGCGGACGGCCTGCTCGCGCCCGGCCTGGTCGACATCCAGGTGAACGGGTACTTCGGCCACGACATGGCCGACGCGGACGAGGCCGGCTGGCACACCGTCGTCTCCCGCCTCCCCGAGACCGGCGTGACCGCGTTCATGCCCACCTTCATCACCGCCCCGGTCGAGACGCAGGCCAAGGCCCTGCGCCGCACCCGCGACCTCCTGCCGGACCTGCCGGACGGGGCGCGCGTCCTCGGCGTCCACCTCGAAGGCCCGTTCCTGTCCGAGAAGCGCAAAGGCGCGCACAACCCCGTCCACCTGACCGACCCGGCGCCCGAGGCCATCGCGGCGCTGCTGCAGACCGGGCTCGTCAAGCTGCTCACCCTCGCGCCCGAACGCGACGGCGCGCTGGAGGCGATCCGCACCCTGACCGAAGCCGGTGTCCTGGTCAGCGTCGGGCACAGCGACGCCACCGCCGCGCAGGCCGCCGCCGCGGCCGACGCCGGCGCCCGCAAGGTCACCCACATCTTCAACGCGCAGACCGGCGTCCACCACCGCGACCCGGGCGTGGCCGTGCAGGCCCTGATCGACGACCGGCTGAGCCCCGGCCTCATCCTCGACCTGCACCATGTCGCACCGGAGGTGGCCGCACTGGTGTTCCGGGCCGCGCCGGGACGGGTCGTGCTCGTCACCGACGCGGCCGCGTCCGCCGGGATGCCGCCCGGCACCTACGACCTCGGCGGCGAGCCGATCACCATGCCCGAGCAGGGCCCGCCGCTGCGCGCCGACGGCACGATCGCCGGCTCCGGCCTCCGGCTGGACGAGGCGGTCGGCAACGCGATCGGCCTCGGCATCGGCACCGCCGCCGCGGTGGACGCCGCGACCCGCGTCCCGGCCGACCTGATCGGCCGCCGCGACCTCGGCCGGATCGCGCCCGGCGCCGCCGCCGACCTGGTCTGGCTCGGCCCGGACCACCGGGCGCGTACCACGTGGGTGGCCGGGCAGAGAGTTTTCGGAGGGGGATCATGACCAGTCAGATGCGCGCCGAGATCGGTGAGCAGCCCGACGCGCTGGCCCGCACGATCGGTGCGCTGCTGCCGCGCGTGCCCGACCTGGAGGCGCTGGCCCGGCAGACGCGGCAGGTGCTGTTCATCGCCCGCGGGTCGTCCGACAACGCGGCGGTGTACGGGCGGTACCTCATCGAGTCGCACGCCGGCCGGCTCGCGACGCTCGCCGCGCCGTCGATCGCGACGACCTACCGGCGCAGGCTGGACCTGGACGGCGTGCTGGCCGTGGCGATCAGCCAGTCCGGCAAGACCGAGGAGATCGTCGAGACGCTCGACTGGGCCGGGGACTGCGGCGCCCGCACCGTGGCGGTCACCAACGGCGACGGGTCGCCGCTGGCGGAGTCCGCCGAGGTCGCGCTGATCACCCAGGCCGGCGACGAGGTCGCCGTCCCCGCGACCAAGACCTACACGACCCAGCTCGCCGCGCTGTCGGTGCTCGGCCTCGGCCTCGGCGCGGACGTGGCCCTGGACGATCTGCGCCGCATCCCGGACGAGGTGGCCCGCGTGATCGCGCTGACCGAGGCGTCGCCCGCGCTGCCGGAGATGGTCGACGAGCTGGCGAAAGTCCCGGGCACGGTCGTGTCCGGGCGCGGCATCGCGTTCGGCACCGCGCTGGAGCTGGCGCTGAAGATCAAGGAGGCGTGCTATCTGCACGCCATGGGCCTGTCGTACGCCGACCTGCTGCACGGCCCGATCGCCGTCGTCGACGCGCAGACGCCCGCGCTGCTGGTGGCCGCCGACTCCGGCCCGACGCTGGCCGGCACCGTCGCGCTGGCCCGGCGGGTCGAGGGGGCGGGCGCCCACGCCTACGGCGTCGGCGGAGGCACGGAGCTGGCGGGGGCGTGCTCGGCCGCGCTGCCCGGCCCCGCGCTGCCCGAATGGGTCGCGCCGCTGGGGCTCATCGTCCCCGGGCAGATCCTCGTGGAGAACCTGGCACGCCGCCTCGGCATCGACCCCGACGTCCCCCGTGGCCTGAACAAGGTCACCCAGACAGACTGAACACGTCCCCGTCACGGCCCGCCGGGCCCACCCCGACTAGGAGAAGAACATGGACAAGGCCGAGGCCATCGTCGCCGCCCTGGGCGGCGCCGACAACATCGTGGAGATCGAGCCGTGCGCCACGCGGCTGCGCACCGAGGTCACCGACGCCGGCAAGGTCGACGAGGCCGCGCTGAAGAGGGCGGGCGCGCACGGCGTCATGCGCAGCGGCACCGTCGTGCAGGTCGTCGTGGGCCCCGAGGCCGACACCATCGCCACCGACATCGAAGACATCCTCGACTGACCCCGGCTTCGACCGACCCGTCCTCGACTGACACGAGGGGCCCCTCCAATGACCCGAGTAATGTCACCGGTGACCGGCCGGGCCGTCGGCCTGGCCGGCGTCCCGGACCCGGTGTTCGCCCAGGCCATGGTCGGCCCGGGCACGGCCGTCGACCCTGAACGCGCACCCGGCCACGCCATCGCGCCCGTCACCGGGAAGATCGTCAAACTGCATCCGCACGCCTACGTCGTGGTGGACGACGAGGGCCACGGCGTTCTCGTCCATCTCGGCATCGACACCGTCAAGCTGAAGGGCGAGGGCTTCGAGCTCCTCCTCTCCGAGGGCGACGAGGTCACCGCCGGGCAGCCGGTCGTCGCCTGGAACCCCGCGGTCATCGAGGCCGGCGGACGCTCGCCGATCTGCGCGGTCGTGGCGCTGGACGCGGGCGCCGACGCCCTGTCGGACGTGGTGGAGTCGGGCGAGGTGACCAAAGGCGCCGAGCTGTTCACATGGAGCTGACGGCATGGATCTGACGGCTGGAACCGGGGGGCCGGCCGCATGGCGGTGATCGGCCTGGGCGCGGCGGTGTTCGACCTCGACGGCACCCTCATCGACACCGAGCCGCGCAACCGCGCGATGTGGTCGCGGCTGTTCGACGCGCACGGCGTCCCCCGCGACGAGGCGCTGATCGCCTCGTTCGCGGGGCGCCGCGGGCTGGAGGTACTCGGCGACCTCGCGCATCTGTTCCCCGGCCGGACGGTCGAGGAACTGTTCGAGCAGGTGCTGTCCTACGGGGCGATGCCGGGGATGCCGCCGGCCGCGCCCGTCGCCGGTGCGGTCGGCCTCGTCCGGTCGCTGGCGGACGCCGGCGTGCCGCTGGCGGTGGTGACCTCGGGGCATCGCCCGTACGCCGAGGGCCTGCTGGACGAGCTCGGAATCCGCGGCCTGCTGGACATCGTGGTGACCGCCGGGGACGTCGCCACCGGCAAGCCGCATCCGGAGGGATATCTGGCCGCGGTGCGCGACCTGGACGTCCCGCCGGAGGAGACGATCGGGTTCGAGGACGCCCCGGCGGGCGTCGCGGCCGTCAAGTCCGCCGGGATGACCTGCGTGGGCGTCATCACCACGCAGCCGGCCGGGGCGCTCGCCGGGGCCGACCACGTGGTGCCCGATTTCAAGGAAGTGGACGTCGTGCCGGGCCCCGCGCTGCGGGTGCGCGGACTGAGAACACGGTGAAGAGCCGAAACGCCGTTGAGAGCGTTGAGCGTTATGAGCGGTGACCGCTATGAGCGATGAGGAGTGTGCAGTGAGCGTGCGCAACGTCAAGATCGAGTCGAGGGTGGGCCTGCACGCGCGGCCCGCCGCGCTGTTCGTGCAGACCGCGGCGCAGGCCGCGATGGACGTGACCGTGGCCAAGCGCGGCGGTGACCCGGTGAACGCCAAGAGCATCCTGGCGGTGCTGGGGCTGGACGCGCGGCACGGCGAGGAGGTCACGCTGTCCGCGGAGGGCGCGGGCGCGGACGAGCTGCTCGACAGCCTTGAGAAACTGCTGTCCCAGCCGGAGCCCGAGGGGGCCTGAGCCGTGCCGGACGTATTGCAGGGTGCGGGCGTCAGCCCCGGCGTCGGCGCCGGGCCCGTGCGGAGCATCGCCGGGGCCGTCCCGGAGCCGCCCGCCGGGTCCCGGCACGGCGGCGACGCGGCCGCCGAGCGGGACACGGCCCTTGCCGCGCTGGAGGCCGTCGCCGCCGACCTGGAGGAACGCGGCGGCCGCGCCGCCGAGGCCGGCAACGCCGCCGGGCGGGACGTGCTGAACGCGCAGGCGCTGATGGCCCGCGACCCCGGCCTCGCCGACGGCGTCCGAGCCAAGATCGACGAGGGGACGGCGGCGGCCCGCGCCGTCTTCGAGGCGTTCGGCTTCTACCGGGAGATGCTCGCCGGGGCGGGCGAGTACATGGCGGCCCGGGTCAGCGACCTGGACGACATCCGCGACCGCGCGATCGCCCGGCTGCTCGGGCTGCCGGTGCCCGGCGTCCCGGAGTCGGCCGAGCCGTTCGTCCTGGTCGCCCGTGACCTCGCCCCGGCCGACACCGCCGTCCTCGACTCGGCGCAGGTCGTCGCGTTCGTGACGGAGGAGGGCGGCCCGACCAGCCACACCGCGATCCTGGCCCGGACGATGGGCGTCCCCGCCGTCGTGGCGCTGCGCGGCGCGACGTCCCTCGCCGACGGCACCCGCGTGCTGGTGGACGGCGCCGCGGGGACGGTGCGGCCCGACCCGTCCGACGACGAGGTCGCCGCCGCCCGAGCCGCCGCGGCAGCCCGCGCGTCCGCGCTGGAGGAGTCCACCGGGCCGGGCGTCACGAAGGACGGTCACGAGGTCCCGCTGCTGGCGAACATCGGCGGCCCGAAGGACGTCGAGGCGGCGCTGGCGAACGGCGCGGAGGGCGTCGGGCTGTACCGCACCGAGTTCCTGTTCCTCGACCGCGCGGCGCCCCCGTCCGACGAGGAGCAGGAGGAGGCGTACCGGAAGGTCCTGGAGGCGTTCCCGGGGGGCCGCGTGGTCGTCCGGACGCTCGACGCGGGCGCCGACAAGCCCCTCGCGTTCCTGCCCGCTCCCGGCGAGGAGCCGAACCCGGCGCTCGGCGAGCGCGGACTGCGGATGATGCGCCGGCACCCCGACGTCCTGGCCGCCCAGCTCGCCGCCCTCGCCCGCGCCGCCGCGGGCCTGACGGCCAAGCTCCAGGTCATGGCCCCGATGGTGACCGACGCCGCCGAGGCCGCCTACTTCGCCGCCGCCTGCCGGGAGGCGGGCATCGAGCATCCCGGCGTCATGGTCGAGGTGCCCGCCGCGGCGCTCCGCGCCCACGATCTCGCGCCGGAGGTGGAGTTCTTCAGCATCGGCACCAACGACCTCACCCAGTACGCGTGCGCGGCCGACCGGCAGGTCGGCGGCCTCGCGCACCTCCAGGACCCGTGGCAGCCCGCCGTCCTCGACCTGGTCGCTCCGGCGGCCGGCGCGGGCGTCCCCTGCGGTGTCTGCGGCGAGGCGGCCGCCGACCCGGCGCTCGCGTGCGTCCTGGTCGGCCTCGGCGTGACGTCGCTGTCGATGAGCGCCCCGTCCCTTCCGCTGGTCCGGGCCGCGCTCGCCCGGCACACGCTGGACGAGTGCCGCCAGGCCGCGGCGGCGGCGCGCACCGCCCGCACCGCCGGGCAGGCCCGCGAGGCCGCCCGCAGCCACCTCCCCGCCCTGGCCGGCCTCGGGGTGTGACGGGCGGCGGGCCGAGGGGTCGCTGCTCGGGGAGCCGGGCGCGGGGGAGGTTCAGGCGTCGAGGACCCAGCGCCCGCCGTTCTGGCGGATGGTGTAGGTGTCCAGGAAGAACGCGTGGGGCGGGCCGCCCGGTTCCGGCTGGAGCCGGGCCGGCTCGCCCCGCCACTTCAGGTCCCGGTGCCGGACGGTGTAGGCGCCGTCCGGTTCCCTCTCGGCGGTCGGCACCGTGACGCCGCGCAGCGCGGCGACGTCCTCGGGACGGAGGCCCGCGCGGGCCCTGCCGAGGCCCGCCTCGCAGCCGCGTTCGCCGAACCGGGCGAGGTCGAATTCGTCCGACGTGTACTTGCACGCCGCCGTGCTCCCCAGGGCGATCGTGCGCAGGTACTTGTAGAGCGTCAGCCGCGCGGGAAGGCTCTCCTCCGGCGACGCCGCGCCGGCGTCGGAGGCGACCCGGGAGTCGCCGGGCTCGGGAGTGAGCGGCGGCATCGTGATCTCGTTCTCGCCGCCGCAGGCGCCGAGGACCGCGAGCAGGAGCACCGGAACCAGAAGCGGGGCCGCGAAGGACGGACGGGTGCGCACGGGGACCTCCTGGGGGCGTGAAGGCGCGCCGATCCTCCCAGGTGGGGCGTCTTCACGTCCATGCCGCTACCCGTAGCGGAGGCCGTGCCCCACGGATTCGCCGGCCACCGGGACCGGGAGCCTGCCCGCCGGGTTCGCCGCGCCGCTCAGCACCTTGGCGAGCGCCTTGACCGAGACGGCGCTGGACGAGTACGCGGCGAGCGTCGCCTCCGCGCCCCCGGCGGCGCCGAGGTCGTAGGGCAGGCCGAGGGCCGCGACGACGACCGGCCCCGGCCCGAGCGCCCGGACCCGGGCGGCGGTGGCCTGCCCCGCGTTCTTCGTGGTCAGGACGGTGACGTCCGCCGAACCCGGGGCCGTCGTCGTGACGCCGTGCCTGCGCAGCGCCGTGCGGAGCGTGTCGCTCTCCGGGCCGGTGACCGCGACCTTCCTGCCCTTGAGGGGAAGGAGGCCGCCGTCGTTGCGGACGAGGGTGACCGCACGCTCGGCGACCCGCCGGGCGGTGGCCTTGTGCGCGGACGTGCCGATCACCGAGCCCGCCTTGGCCGGGTCGGCGGGCGTCTCCTGGAACAGGCCGCGCCGCTGCTTGAGCGTGAGGATCCGCGTCACCGACGCGTCCAGCCGCTTCCGCGTGATCTTCCCCGTCCGGACGGCCTTCACCACCGCCCGGTGGGCGCGCGGCAGGCTCGGCGGCATCAGCAGCTGGTCGGCGCCGGCGTTGATCGCCCGGACCGGTACCTCCGCGTCGCCGTACTTCTCGCGCACGCCCGCCATCTCCAGCGAGTCCGTCGTGATCACGCCCCGGTAGCCGAGCGTGTCGCGCAGCAGCCCGGTCAGGACGGTCTTCGACAGCGTGGCCGGGTCGCCCGACCGGTCGAGCTTCGGCACGACGATGTGCGCCGTCATGATCATGTCGACACCCGCCGCGATCGCCGCCTTGAACGGAGGCGCGTCCAGCCGCTCCCACTCCTTGCGGGAATGCTTGATCACGGGCAGGCCGGTGTGGCTGTCGGTGGCGGTGTCGCCGTGTCCGGGGAAGTGCTTGGCGGTGGCCGCGATCCCGGCGGCCTGGTAGCCGCCGACCGCCCCGGCCGCCATCTTCGACACCAGCGCCGGGTCGGAGCCGAACGAGCGCAGCCCGATCACCGGGTTGCGCGGGTTCACGTTCACGTCGGCGTCCGGCGCGTAGTCGAGGTTGATGCCGATCGCGCGGAGCTCCGCTCCGGTGACCTGGGCGGCGGCGCGGGCCTGCGCGGGGTCGCCGGTCGCGCCGAGGGCCATGTTGCCGGGGAACCGGGTGACGAACGGGGTCCGCGAGACGATGCCCTGCTCCTCGTCCACGCCGAGCAGCAGCGGGATGCCGGACGCCTTCTGCAGCGCGTTCGACTGCGCGGCCGTCTTCGCCGGGGTGCTGATGTTGCCGGGGAAGTAGATCAGCCCGCCGACGTGGTACTTCTTGATCTTCTCGACGGCGTCGGCACGGCTGGAGAACGTCGGCACGAACAGCTGCCCGACCTTCTCGGCCACGCTCATCTTCGCGACACGGCCGGGGATCCACGCGTCCGGCGCCGGCGTCCCGGTCGAGCCGGGCGTGCCGGACGGGGCGGACGACGTCCGTCCGCCCTTGCCGCCCTCGCCTCCGCCGCCGCAGCCCGCGGCCGTCGCAAGGGCCAGCGCCGCCGCCGCGAACGCGAGTGGAGTGGAAACACGCACCTGACCAGGCCCCCCGACATGGTCTCGGTTCCTCGGTCGCATCGGTCGTCGTGACGTTATGCGTTCCCCGCTCCGCTGTCGAACCGACCTTCCGCGCCCGGGGGCGACCGGCGCGCGGGCCGGGCCGATGGTCCCACCGGACCCGGCCCCATCGGGACCGCTCCGGCGGATCTGGTTCCACCGTGGTAACACATCAATCGCGATGGACCCCAGGACCGCAGGCAGATTGCTGATCTGGTGGGGTCCATCGCGATGAACCTGACGGCCTCGATGCCGTCTACTTCGGGGGGGCCGGGCCGGGTCGGGTCAGCCGGGCCGGGGCCGGTGGGCCGGGGAGGAGGGCTCAGCCGGGCAGGGGGTGGCCGAGGCGGCGCAGCGCCATCCCGGCCGCGCCGACGGCGCCGTCGCCCGCGCAGCGCGGCGCCGCGGCGAAGCGGTCGCGCAGCCCGGTACGGACGGCGTCGGCGACGGGTCCCTCGCGGAGCACCGAGCCGTGCATGACGACCGGTGCGGAGGGGTCGGACAAGGCCGGGCGCACCGCGTCCACGTCGCGGAGCAGCCACTGCGCGGCCTCTTCGGTGATGCGGCGGGCCACCGGGTCGCCGGCGGCCGCGGCGGCGGCGACCACCGGGCCGAGCCGGCCCAGGGCCGAGGGCGGGCGGCCGTACACCTCCTTGATGATCGCCTGGGCGAGCCGGGGGTCGGGCGGGGGCCCGGGCACCTCCGGATGTCCCGGAGGGCCGGGCACCACCGGATGTCCCGGCGGCCCCAGCTGGCCGGGCGGCCCGGGATGGCCCGGCGGGCCGTGCGCGCCGGGCGGCCCGTGCGCGCCGCCGCCGGACGGGGGATAGGGCCCGTTTCCGGGCGGTGGACAGGAGGCGCCGGGAAACAGCACGACCGTGCCCGCGCCGTTCGACGGGACGCGGCCACCGCCTCCGCCGGGGGAACCCCCGCCGGAGGAGATAACGGTGGCCTGCGACAGGACGGCGGAGCCCGGTGACGGCGAAGGGGCGCCGGCCATGGCCAGCGCCCTTGGGGGACGGGGTCTTCGCCTGTCCGAGTCGATCTCCGCGACCACGGTGGCGCCGAGCAGGGCCCGGGGGACCGAATCGGTGAGCAGCGTCGGGGAGCCGCGGCCGTCGTAGGCGGCGAGCGCCGCCCGCACGGCCTCCTTTCCCAGCCACACCGCCGAACCCTCGTCCCCGACGAGCCAGCCGTAGCCGTCCGCGCGCTGCACGATCGTCCCGTCGTTGATGACCGCCGCGCCGGCGCCCGTGCCGGAGAACACCACGATGCCCTTGGGCTCGCTGGTTCCGGCGGCGAACGCCACCGCGATATCGGTCACCACCGCGGGCGAGCCGCGCAGTCCCACGGCCTGCCATGCCTGCCGCGCCGCCGTGACGGCGGCGGGCCGGCCGGCCGATCCCGCCCCGGCGATCCCGAAGACGCCGGTGAGGATGTGGGTGCGGTCCAGGTCCCCGAGCGCCTCCCGCAGGGCGGTGGTCAGCGCACCGGCGGTGTCGCCTCCAGAGTTGGGGTTGGCCCCGGGGCCGGTGCCGGAACCGGCCAGGGCACCCCCGAGCGTCAGCACGACGCAGCGGGTCTTCGTGCCACCCGCGTCGATACCGACCACGTAAGGACCGGCCAAATGGGTCAACACATGGCGACCGTAGCCTTTTCTACCGTTGACGTGACATCCTGCACGTAAGAAAATTTCCTCCATGAGGAAACCCATCGGCTCCGAGCGGAGCCCTGAGCAGCGCCCCGAACAGGGGATCACGGGGGAGCCCGGTGCGTCACGGGGTGAGGGGTCGGCCCAGCCGGGCGAGAGGGACGCCACGCCGTTGAGCACCGTGGTCCGGGTCCGCTCGCTGCTGCCCTCGCTGCCCCCTGCCGAACGACGCGTCGCACAACGCGTCATCGACGACCCCGAAGGGGTCGCCAACTCCACCATCACCGAACTCGCCCAGGCCTGTGGCACCTCGGAGACCACGGTCATCAGGTTCTGCCGGGCGATCGGGTTCCATGGCTATCCAGAGCTGCGGCTGACCCTCGCCACCGAGGCGGGGCGGGCCCAGAGCGCCACCGGCGGCCGGGTCATCGGCAGCGACATCAGCCCCGACGACTCACTCGAACAGATCGTTGAGAAGGTGACGTTCGCCGATGCCCGGGCCGTCGAGGAGACCGCCGCCCAGCTCGACATCAAGATGCTCGAACAGGTCGTCGACGCCGTCGTCGGCGCGGAACGGGTCGACGTCTACGGCGTCGGCGCCAGCGCGTTCGTCGCCGCCGACTTCCAGCAGAAGCTGCACCGGATCGGACGGGTCTGCTCGGCATGGGCGGACGCGCACATCATGCTCACCAGCGCCGCGGTCCTGGCCAACGGTGACGTGGCGATCGGAATCTCGCACACGGGCGCGACGGTGGAGACCATCGACGCCCTGGAAGTGGCCAAGAGCAGGGGGGCCAAGACCGTGGCGCTCACCAACTTCCCCAAATCCCCGATAGCGGAGGTGGCGGACCTGATCCTCACGACGGCGGCGCGGGAGACGACCTTCCGCTCCGGCGCCACCGCAAGCCGGCTGGCTCAGCTCACGGTGGTCGACTGCCTCTTCGTCGGAGTGGCGCAGCGCACCTACGGGCCGACCCGCAAGGCTCTGGAAGCCACGTTCGAGGCGGTCCGCGGGCGGACCGTGCGACCCGACCGGAGGCGTCGGTGATCGATTGCGAGCTCCCCACGGAGGGACGCAACCCCCGGACCCTCGACGTCGACACGCTGCCGACACTGGAGGTACTGCGCCTGATCAACACCGAGGACGCGACCGTGCCGATGGTCGTGGCCTCCGTCCTGCCCGAGGTCGCCCGGCTGGTCGACATGTCGGTCGACTCGCTGCGCGCGGGCGGACGCGTCCACTACTTCGGCGCCGGCACGTCGGGCCGGCTCGCGGTGATCGACGCCGCCGAGCTGCCCCCGACGTTCGGCATCTGGGGCCGCGTCGTGGCCCACCACGCCGGCGGGTCCGGCGCGCTGTCCCAGGCGATCTCCGATGTGGAGGACGACGTCGAGCTCGGCCGCCGGGACGCGCACGAGGTCCAGTCCGGTGACGTCGCCGTCGGCATCGCGGCGAGCGGCCGCACCCCCTATGTGGTGGGGGCGCTGCGCGCCGCCGCCGAGGCGGGCGCCCGCACCGCGCTGATCAGCTGCAATCCGCACACCCCGTACGCGGACGAGGTGGAGGTGCACATCGGCCTGGCCACCGGACCGGAGGTGATCAGCGGGTCCACCCGGATGAAGGCCGGAACCGCGACCAAGCTGGTGCTCAACTCCTTCTCCACCACGCTGATGATCAGGATGGGGCGCACGTACTCCAACCTGATGGTCAGCGTGAACGCACTGAACTCCAAGCTGCGCGCCCGGCTGGTGCGCATCCTCACCGAGGCGACGGGCATGGATGCTCGCACCTGCGAGAACGCGTTGACGGAAGCAGGGGGGAACACCCGTGTCGCGCTGGTCTCGCTGCTCGGCGAGGTGCCGGCGGCGCGGGCGACGATGGTGCTGGAGGAAACCGACGGCGGCGTACGGGAGGCTTTGCGGCGGTTGTAGACGGGTGCGGCGGCCCGGGTCGCCGCGGGCCGGTGGCGGCCGGGCGGTAGAACGGGATTCGGGGATTGGGGGTGGAATCGCCTACGATCGGGGCCGTGACCGTCAAAGCTGTGATCACCGACTGGGGTGGCGTCCTGACGTCCCCGCTGGCCGACGCGATCGACGTCTGGCTCGCCGCCGACCGCATCGACGTCGGGCATTACAAGAACGTCATGCGCGCCTGGGTGAAGCAGGCGTACGACGGCGCCGGGACCAACCCCATCCACGGGCTGGAGGACGGCTCGATGGCCGTCGCGGAGTTCGAGCGGCTCCTGGCCGCCGAACTGCTCACCGTCGACGGCGACCCGGTGGAGGCCGCCGGGCTGATCGCCCGCATGTTCGGGGCGTTCTCTCCCGTCGAGCCGATGTACGACGCGCTCCGCTCCGCCCGCGCCGCCGGCACCCGCACCGCGCTGCTGTCGAACTCGTGGGGCAACGACTACCCCCACGACCTGTTCTCCGACCTGTTCGACGCCGTCGTCATCTCCTGCGAGGTCGGGATGCGCAAGCCCGACGAGCGGATCTTCCGGCACGCCCTCGACCTGCTCGGCCTGGACGCCGCCGAATGCGTGTTCATCGACGACATCGAGCACAACATCCGCGCCGCCGAGCGGCTCGGCATCCGCGGCATCCACCACACCGCGCCCGACATCACGATCGCCGAACTGCGCGAGCTGAACCTGCTGCCCTGACGCCCGGCGGGGCGGCGGTCTGGCAGACTTGCTGACCGTCATGCGCGTCTACCTGCCGTCCACGCTCACGCTCCTCGCCGGCGTCCACGCCGCCCGGGAGATCGGTCCCGCGCCGCTCGCCGCGCATGCGGTCACGCCCGCGCTGCGCGAGTGGTACGCGGGCGGCGACCTGGAGGAGCTGGAGTACGCGGCGCTGTCCGCCGCCGCCCGCGCCTCGCTGCGGCTGCTCGCCGCCGACCCGTCCGCCCCGCGCCGCCGCGTCGTGCTGGCCGCCGAGGTGCCCGACGACCTGGTCGCCTGGGCCCGCGGCGACGCCGGGGTGGGCAGCGGCGACCGCGCGCTCGTCGAGGTGTCCGCCGCCGTCCCGTGGAAGAAGATCGCCTCCGGCCATGTGGACGACGCGGACGCCGCCGCCGGCATCGCCGCCGCCGCGGACGCCCTCCCCGCCGCCGACGCGGGCGACGACGACGCCCTCTTCACCGTGGACGGCGCCGAAGGCCACGAACTCCTCTGGTACGCCACGCAGGAGTTGCCGCACCTCCTCGACTGACGGGCGGCCTCGGCTGACGAGTGACCCGGGCGGCCTGGGCGGCCTGGGCCGGCGGGCAAATCGCGTGGGGCGGCATTTCGTGGGGTGCGGGCGGGTAGGTCCCCCGGCAGATCGGACAACGCCGTCGGATTCGCAGGGAGCCGTCAGATGGACGCCGTCACCACCGTGCCGGTACCGAGGAACGAACCCGTCAAAAGCCACGCGCCGGGAAGCCTCGAACGCGCCGCGCTCGAAGCCAGGATCAAGGAGCTCGGCGGCGAGCAGACCGAGCTGACCATGACGATCGGAGGCGACCGGCGGATGGGCGCCGGCACGCCCATCGACGTCGTCGAGCCCCACAACCACGGGCACGTACTCGGCCGGATGGGCAACGCCACCGAACGGGACGTGGCCGAGGCGATCTCGGCGGCGCGGGAGGCGGCGCCCGCGTGGCGGGCGATGGCGTTCGAGGACCGCGCCGCGATCTTCCTGCGCGCCGCCGACCTGCTCGCCGGGCCGTGGCGGTCCACGGTGAACGCCGCCACGATCCTCGGGCAGTCCAAGTCGGTGCAGCAGGCCGAGATCGACGCCGCCTGCGAGCTGATCGACTTCCTGCGGTTCAACGTCGCCTACGCGGAGCAGATCCACGGGATACAGCCGCTGTCGCCCCCCGGCGTGTGGAACCGGCTGGAGTACCGGCCGCTGGAGGGCTTCGTCCTCGCCATCACCCCGTTCAACTTCAGCGCGATCGCCGGGAACCTGCCGACCTCGCCCGCGCTGATGGGCAACGTCGTGGTGTGGAAGCCGTCCCCGACCCAGCAGCTCGCCGCGCACCACACGATGCGGCTGCTGGAGGCCGCCGGCCTGCCGCCCGGAGTGATCAACCTGGTCACGGGGGACGGGCAGGCCGTCTCGAACGTGGCGCTTCGCCACCCCGACCTGGCCGGGCTGCACTTCACCGGGTCGGCCGGCACCTTCCAGAACCTCTGGCGGACGATCGGGGAGAACATCTCCGGGTACAGGGGCTACCCGCGGATCGTCGGCGAGACCGGCGGGAAGGACTTCGTCGTCGCGCACCCGTCCGCCGACCCGGCCGTGCTGAAGACGGCCCTCGTCCGCGGCGCCTTCGAGTACCAGGGGCAGAAGTGCTCCGCCGCGTCCCGCGCCTACGTCCCCCGTTCCGTCTGGGACGCGATCCGCGACGAGTTCTGCGCCGAGACCGAGTCCCTCACGATGGGCAACGTCGCCGAGGACCTGTCGCTGTTCATGGGCGCCGTCATCGACGAACGCGCGTTCGCCAAGCACCGCGCGGCGATCGAGCGGGCCCGCGGCATCGGCAGCATGAAGATCCTGACCGGCGGGGAGCTGGACGACTCGCGGGGCTACTTCGTCCGGCCGACGGTGCTGGAGTCCCTCGACCCCACCGACGAGATCTTCACGAAGGAGTACTTCGGCCCGATCCTCGGCGTGCACGTCTATGACGACGGCGACTACGGCAGCGTCCTCCACCAGATGGAGAGCGTCTCCGAGTACGGCCTGACCGGCGCGATCATCGCCGAGGACCGCGCCGCGGCCGCCGCCGCCACCGAGGCGCTCCGGTTCGCCGCCGGCAACTTCTACATCAACGACAAGCCGACCGGTTCGATCGTCGGGCAGCAACCGTTCGGCGGCGCCCGCGGGTCCGGCACCAACGACAAGGCCGGCTCGGTGTTCAACCTCACCCGCTGGACGAGCGTCCGCTCGATCAAGGAGACGTTCGTCCCGCCGACCGACCACCGCTACCCGCACATGGACACCTGACGGAGCCCGCGCGGCGGCATGGTTGCGGTGGGCGGGCAGGAGGCCGGACGATAAGCTCGCCCCGCCGCTTCGGCGGGGCGGGCCGGTGCCGGGGCGCCGCCCGTCCAGGTTCAACCGACCGCGCATGGGAACGGGATGTCGACGCTGAACCGTCTGGTGCTGTGGAACATCGATCACACCCTGGTCGACGTCGGGCGGGTCACCCGGGACGCCTACGCCGAGGCGTTCCAGCGGACCATCGGCCGCCCCCTCGTCCGCCTCGCACCCACCCCCGGCCGCACCGAATCCGAGATCATCTTCGAGACCCTCGCGTTCAACGACGTGGTCACCACCGACGATCACCTGGCGGCCTTCTTCGACGCGCTCACCGAGGCGTTCGCGACCCGCCGCGCCGACCTGCGCGCCGACGGCCGGGTCCTGGCCGGTGCCCGCGAGGCCGTCGAGGCGTTCGCCCACGTCCCCGGCGTCGTCCAGTCCGTGCTGACCGGGTCCCTCCAGCCGAACGCCTACCTGAAGGTGACCGAGCTGGGGCTCGGCGGCCGCCTCGACCTCGATGCCGGCGGCTACGAGAACGGCGTCTACAGCAAGGCCGCCCTCCTGGAGCTCGCCCGCACCCGCGCCGGCGAACGCCACGGCACCCGCTATCCCGAATCCGCCACCGTCTACATCGCCGACTCGCCCCGCGACGTCCAGGCCGCGCACATCGCCGGCTCCCCGATCATCGCCGTCGCCACCGGCAGCGCCACCGAGGCCGAACTCCGCGCCGCCGGCGCCGAACGGGTCCTGGCCACCCTCTCCGACACCAACGCGGTCGTCGGCGCCGTCGCCGACCTCACCCGCATCTGAACCACCGGTTTCCGGCGGCGCCGCCTTTCGCGGCGTCGGCGGGGCCCCTGGCCATGTGTGGGCGGCGGATGATCCGGGGCGGCGGTGTGTGAGGATCCGGGATTGCGCCGGGCGGGTCTGTGACCTGCGATGGGACGCGGCACAAGGCGTATCGGCATGCGGATCGGGGAAGTTGCGCGGTGTGCGCGGCGGGGCCGATATTGGGAGGGCCGCGCCCGGGGCGCGGCGGGGAGGGAGAGAGATGACCCGTGAGGTTTCTGAGGGTTCGGCGCTGTGGGAGCCGTCGGACGAGGTCGTCGCGAACGCGCGGCTGACCCACTTCGTCCACTGGCTGTGGGACCGGGGCGTCCTCACGGAGACCTACGACGACCTGTGGCGCTGGTCCGTCACCGAGGTCGACGCGTTCTGGGACGCGATCTGGTCGTATTTCGAGGTCGTCGGCGAGCGCGGTGACGGCCCCGTCCGGGCGGGCGGGCCCATGCCGGTGGACGGGCTGACCTGGTTCCCCGGCGCGACCCTCAACTACGCCGCGAACGCGCTGCGCCGCGCGGAGGACACCCCGGACGAGACCGCGGTGATCTTCCGTTCGGAGGCGGGCGGGCACCGCATGCTGTCCTACCGGGAACTGGCCATGCACGTCGCGGAGGTCCGCGCGGGTCTGGCCGACCTGGGCGTGGGCCGAGGGGACCGGGTCGCCGCCTACCTTCCGAACATTCCCGAGGCGCTGATCTGCTTCCTCGCCACGGCGTCGCTCGGCGCGGTCTGGTCGTCGTGCTCCCCGGACTTCGGCGCCTCCTCGGTGGTCGACCGGTTCGCGCAGATCGAACCGAAGGTCCTCATCGCCGTGGACGGCTACGCCTACAACGGCAAGCGGTTCGACCGGCGTGAGGTCGTCGCCGAGATCGAGGCCGCGCTGCCGGGCCTGGCCGCCACCGTGCTGATCCCCTACCTCGACCCGGCCGCGACCCCGGACGGCCTGCGGGTGGGCATGCACTACGGCGACCTGCCGCGTCCCGGCAACGACACGCCGGTGTTCGAGGACGTCCCGTTCGACCATCCCCTGTGGGTCGTCTACTCGTCCGGTACCACCGGCCTGCCCAAGCCGATCGTCCACGGCCACGGCGGCGTCGTCCTCGAACACCTCAAGGCCCTGTCGTTCCACCAGGACCTCGGCCCGGAGGACGTCTTCTTCTGGTTCACCACCACCGGCTGGATGATGTGGAACTACCTCATCGGCGGCCTGCTGGTGGGCTCCACCATCGTGATGTACGACGGCGCCCCCCTCGACCTGTGGACGCTCGCCGCCGACAACGGCGTCACCTACATGGGCGTCGGCGCGCCCTACATCACGGCCTCGGCCAAGGAGGGCCGCCGCCCCGGCGAGGAACACGACCTGTCGGGCCTGCGCGGCATCGGCTCCACCGGTTCGCCGCTCCCGCCCGAAGGGTTCGCCTGGGTGTACGACGCCGTCGGCAAGGACCTCCTCCTCGGCTCGTTCTCCGGCGGCACCGACCTGTGCACCGGTTTCGTCGGCCCGTCGCCTCTGCTGCCTTTGCGCGCCGGCGTCATCCAGTGCCGCGGCCTGGGCGCCAAGGTCGAGGCGTTCGGCGACGACGGCAAGGCCGTGGAGGACGAGGTCGGCGAGCTCGTCATCACCGAGCCCATGCCGTCCATGCCGGTCTTCTTCTGGAACGACGAGAACGGCGAGCGCTACCGCGAGTCGTACTTCGACATGTACCCGGGCGTGTGGCGGCACGGCGACTGGGTCAAGGTCCTTCCGGACGGCGGCTGCGTCATCTACGGCCGTTCCGACTCCACACTGAACCGCGGCGGCGTCCGCATGGGCACGTCCGACTTCTACCGCGTCGTCGAGGCGTTCGAGGAGATCACCGACAGCCTCGTCATCGACACCGGCCGCCTCGGCCAGGAGGGCCGCCTGCTCCTCTACATCCAGCTCGCCGAGGGCGCGTCCCTCACCGACGAGCTGCTCGGCGGCCTCAAACGCGAGATCCGCTCGTCGCTGTCACCGCGTCACGTCCCGGACGAGATCCACGCCGTCCCCGGCATCCCCCGCACGCTGTCGGGCAAGAAGCTGGAGGTCCCCGTCCGCAAGATCCTCCAGGGCACCCCGGTCGACGAGGCCGCCAACCGCGACTCCATGGCCAACCCCGAGGTCCTCACCCACTTCACCCCGTAGGACCTACGCCGTCCAGGGCTTCCACCGCTCGGTGTCGATCTCGAAGCCGAGCGGGTCGGGAAGCTTGATGACCTCGCCGAACTTCCAGGTGTGGAGCGGCTCGTACGTTCCCGCCTGGATGTCCGGCTCACCGTAGAGAGTGATCGCCGGCATGCGGGGGTCGCGATCGACGAGAAGGTAGAACGCGATGCCCGATCTGGCGTAGGCGCTCCACTTGGTACCCGGTGCCTGCACAAGCCGCGGCGGCCGGTCGTAGCCCGCGTTGGACGGCGAGGTGATCTCAACGACCGCTTCTACTTCGTGGGGCAGCACATGCCTGCGGTCCTCGTCATCGACCTTCTGGGCGAACTGCTTGTCCATGATGATGAGGTCGGGGACGTACCCGTCCTTCACCGGTACCAGGTTCAGTTCATTCGTCTGCACGGAGTCCCAACGGAACTCCGGATCAGCCGTCTCCGCTGCGTACATGGCGCGGTCGATGGCCTGCACCACGCGATTGTGGCGGAAGGCGGGGGCGGGTGACACGACGATCTCTCCTCCGATGACCTCGACCCGGCTGCCGTCGTTCGGAAGGTGGAGTTCGTCGGCGAGTTCACCCCGGACCCACAGGGCGTACGGGGTGTCCGAAAGCGTGTAGTACTTGGCGACTGCGACGCCCATGACACTGTGCTCCCTCTTGGCGACGGATGGTGACATCGTACGGGTGGAGGCGGCACCAGCGTACCGAGAACGCCGGCATTCAGCCGGGGCGGGAGGCGGCGTAGGCGAGGATGTCGCGGCGGCGGTAGAGGCGGCGGACGCGGCCGCCGCCGAGGGGCTCCACCTGGGCCGGCTCGGGCCAGCCCGCGGGTGGACGTTTCGGGTAGACGGTGACGCTCGTCTGGGCCAGGCCCAGGATGCGGGCGGCGTCGGCGAGGGTGACGAGGTCGTCCGGGTCTTCGTCCGAAGGACGTTCCTCATACGCGGTGAACCAGGCCGTCCATGCGGCTTCGTCCCAGTAGAGGGCCTTGCCTGACCGGTGTGCGACGTCGGGGTGGCCGTTGGACGCGCGGCCGGCCCAGAGCTCCTTGAGGCGGTGGCGGCTCACGTTGTGGCGTGCCGCCAGCTGGTCGCGGGTGACCAGGCCCGGCGGGACGTCCCCGGTGCGGCGGGCGGCGTACCAGCGGTCCCAGGCGCCGGCGTCCCAGGCGAGCTGGGAGCCGACCGTCCCGGCCGGTTCGGGGTGGCCGTTGGACGCGCGCTCACGGAACCACTTCTCCAGCGTGCTGCGTCCCAGCCCGTGCGCCTCCATGAGTTCGGCGCGGGTGTAGACGCGGCGGCCATCGAGCATCGTCATGGCGTCAAGTCTCGCTTGTGTGACACGTTGGTCGGTCGTACCGCTGGGACATGTGACGGCATTAGGGTTGGTCCCCCGGCCAAACGGGTCCGAAGTGAGCGGTTGGTCAGATCACGCCGTATTGACGCATGACGGGGTGAACTTCCCATGGGTCTCGGGCGTCACACTTCGGAGGGTGATCCGGGCCCGTGGCAGGCCGGGGCGGCGACGGGTCGATCAAGAGAGGGACGGTTCGACGCATGGAGGTTGGGGCGCTGCGGTCCGGTGACCCGGATCGGCTCGGTTCGTACGCCCTGATCGGCCGGGTCGGCGAGGGCGGCCAGGGAACCGTGTACCTGGGCACCGACGAGGACGGCCGGCAGGTCGCGATCAAGCTGCTGCATGCGGAGCTGACGTCCGACGACAAGGCACGCGCCCGGTTCCTGCGGGAACTGGAGGTCGCCAAGCAGGTCGCGCCGTTCTGCACGGCCCAGGTGATCGACGCCGACGCGGACGGCGACCGCCCCTACATCGTCAGCGAGTACGTCCGGGGACCGTCGCTGAACCAGCAGGTGCTGGGGGACGGCCCGCTCGGCGGCGCGGCGCTGGACCGGCTCGCGGTCGGCACCGCGACGGCCCTGTCGGCGATCCACCAGGCGAAGATCGTCCACCGCGACTTCAAGCCGCACAACGTGCTGATCGGCCCGGACGGCCCGCGGGTCATCGACTTCGGGGTGGCACGGGCGATCAGCGGCGGCACCACGCTCACCAGCCGCGTGATCGGCACCCCGTCCTACATGTCGCCCGAGCAGATCGGCGGCGACGAGGTCGGGACGCCGTCGGACGTGTTCTGCTGGGCGGCCACACTGGTGTTCGCGGCGACGGGGGAGCCCCCGTTCGGCCAGGACACCATCCCCGCCGTGATCAACCGGATCCTGCACGAGGAACCCGACCTCGGCGACATGGGCGGGCCGCTGCGCGACCTGGTGCTCGACTGCCTGGAGAAGGACCCCTCGCACCGGCCGGCCGCGCGGCAGGTGCTGATGCGGCTGCTCGGTCATGAGGAGGCGTCCCCGGCGTCGGCGTCGGCCGGTGTCCCCGCCGACGCGCGCGCGTCCGGCGGCACCGACGCGACCGCCATGCTCGCCGCCGGTTCCGTCCGGGCCGCGGAACTGGGCGACGAGGACGAGGTGTTCGAGCCGGACCCGGTGTTCGGCGACGACCCCGTCTTCGAGGACGAGCCCGCCTTCGGCGACGACCCGGCCTTCGGCAAGGAGCCCGGGTTCGGGCGACCGGCGGCCCCGGCCGCCTTCCACGGCGCGGCGGCGGACGACCGGGACGGTCACGGGCGCGGCGCCCCCGGCCTGGACGGCACCGACCCGAGGGGCTTCGCGGCCGGACCACTCCCGACGCCCGCGGACTGGGCCGCCGACAGCACACAGCCCGGCGGCCTCGCCGACGGCGGAGGCGGAGGCGGCCTGCGGCGGACGTTCGCCGGTTCGGGCCGCTCGGCCGTGCTGGCCGGGGCGGCCGCGCTGGCCGTCGCGATCGTGGTGATCTCCTCCGTGCTCGTCCTCAGTGCCGGCGACCGGGGCAAGGCGGGGCAGAAGGTCAGCGACCCGAGCGCCCCGCCCTCGTCGTCCGTCGCGCCGAGCACATCGCCGCCGGCGACGAGCGAGGAGCCCGTCGAGCAGAAGCCGGTCGCCCCCTCCTACACCCCGCCGCCCGGCAGCGAGACGCCGACGGAGAGCCCGTCGCCGTCCACCAGCCCCACCTCGAGCGGTACGCCGACCGGCCCGACGACGTCACCGACGAATACACCGCCGCCCGGCGACGATCCGCCCCCCGATACGGAAGAGCCGCCTCCCGGGGACGACCCACCGCCGGACCCGGATGACCCCGGCACCGGTGGGGGCACCAGCCCCTGACGCCTCCTTCGCCGATCGGAGCCGGCAGACCGTCGGAACCGGCGCCGCGAGGCGTTCCGGCCATCGCCGCGCGTGTCGTGCGGACGCCGCGGCACCGGGTTCGGCGATCTCCCCGGGCGGTGCCGCACGGGCTGGCAGGGTGGGAAATGCCACGTTGACCTCGCGGCCGGGCAGGTCGGCTTTGCGGCGATTCCTGGCTACGCTGGCGCGTGAGCGGCGCCACAACGAGGTGGCGAAGGGTCTCTAGGGGAGTTTTGATGGGCGGCATGCTCGATCCAGCGAAGGACGACCTGCTCCGGCGGGCCGCGGAGACGTGCGCGGGACGCCAGGGAGCGCGCGGCGGAGACGTGGAGGAGTCCTACGCCTACCTCCGGCTCTACTACCGGCACGTCGCCCGCGAGGATCTGGCCGACCGGGATCCGGCCGACATCTGCGGTCCCGCGCTGGCGCACCGGGCACTGGGCGAGGAGCGGCCGCAGGGACGCGCGAAGGTGCGGGTCTTCACGCCGTCGCTGGAGGAGTACGGCTGGGACCCGGGCCACACGGTCCTGCAGGTCGTCACCGACGACATGCCCTACCTGGTCGACTCGGTGACCATGGAGCTCACCCGGCACCAGCTGGCCACCCACATGATCGTCCACCCGCTGCTGGGCGTCGACCGCGACGTCGCCGGCCACCTGAAGGCGTTCCGCGGCAAGCTCGACAGCGACACCGACATCGACGAGTCGTGGATCCACATCGAGGTGGACCGCACAAGCGACCGGTCCGTCCTGGAGAACCTGGAGCGGGACCTGTTGCGCGTCCTGCAGGACGTGCGGGTCGCCGTCGAGGACGAACCGAAGATGCGGTCCCGGGCGGGGGAGATCGCCGCCTCGATCCGGGAGACCGCGCCGCCACTGCCGGACAAGGAGATCGACGAGGGCGTCGAGCTGCTCGACTGGCTGGCGGACGGCCACTTCACGTTCCTCGGCTACCGCGAATACACGCTGACCGAGGACGGAACCGCGCTGCGTCCCGAGCCGGGCACCGGCTTCGGCCTCCTGCGCAGCGACAAGCGCGAGTCCGACAGCTTCGCCGCGCTGCCGCCCGAGGTGCGCGAGAAGGCGACCGAGAAGCGTCTCCTGGTGCTCACCAAGGCGAACTCGCGTTCCACCGTCCACCGGCCCCTGTACCTGGACTACATCGGGGTGAAGAAGTTCGACGGGTCCGGCGCCGTCATCGGCGAGCGGCGGTTCCTCGGCCTGTTCACCCACGTCGCCTACAGTGCGTCGATCGCGCACATCCCCGTCCTCAAGCGCAAGCTGGAAGAGGTGCTGGAACTCGCCGGGTTCACCGCCGACAGCTACGACGGGCAGGACCTCGTCGAGATACTGGAGAGCTACCCGCGCGACGAGCTGTTCCAGATCTCCGTCGACGACCTGCTGCCGATCGCGCTCGGCGTCCTGCGGCTGCGTGAGCGCCGTCAGCTGAAGCTGTTCCTGCGCAAGGACCTGTACGGCCGGTTCATGTCGTGCATGGTGTACCTGCCGCGCGACCGGTACACGACCAAGGTCCGGCTGCGCATCCAGCACCTGCTGAAGGAGGCGTTCGAGGGCGTCAGCGTCGACTACAGCGCGAACGTCACCGAGTCGATGCTGGCGCGGCTGCACGTCGTGGTCCGCGGTGAGCGCGGCCGTCCGCTGCCCGACGTGGACGTCACGGACCTGGAGTCGCGGCTCGCCGCCGCCACCCGCTCCTGGGCCGACGACCTGGCCGACGCGATCGTCGAGCAGTGCGGCGAGGAACGGTCCGGGACGCTCGGCCGCCGGTTCGGGGACGCCTTCCCCGAGGCCTACAAGGCCGACTTCCCCGCCCGCACGGCGGTCGCCGACCTGCGCCGCCTCGAAGAGCTCAGCGGTGACGCCGACACCTCCATCAACCTGTACGAGCCGTACAGCGCCGAGCCCGGCGAACGCCGGATGAAGATCTACCGGCTGGGGGAGCCGATCGCGCTGTCGCGGATGCTCCCGCTGCTGCACAACATGGGCGTCGAGCTGATCGACGAGCGTCCCTACGAGATCAACACGTCCGACGAACAGCGGTTCTGGATCTACGACCTGGGACTGCGGTACGTGCCGCCCGCCGGCGTCCCCGAGGACGCCATCAAGGGCCTGTTCCAGGAGGCGTTCACCCGCCTGTGGAACGGCGAGATCGAGAACGACGGCTTCAACGCCCTCGTCCTGCACGTCGGCCTCCACTGGTGGCAGGCGATGATCCTGCGCGCCTACGCCCTGTACCTGCGGCAGACCGGCACCACGTTCTCCAAGCGCTACATCGAGCAGGTGCTGCTGCGGAACGCGTCCATCACCCGGCTGATCGTCCGGCTGTGGGAGAGCCGCCTCGACCCGTCGATCGCGGGCGGCGAGGACGAGCGCAGCCCCGGCATCATCGAGGAGATCCAGGGCAAGCTGGACGACGTCGCCAGCCTCGACGAGGACCGCATCCTGCGCGCCTACCTGGCGCTCGTCCAGGCGACCCTGCGCACCAACCACTACCAGGCCAAGCCGTACCTGGCGATGAAGTTCGACCCGCAGGCCATCCCGGACCTGCCGGAGCCCAGGCCGACCTACGAGATCTTCGTGTACTCGCCGAAGGTCGAGGGCGTGCACCTGCGGTTCGGGTCGGTGGCGCGCGGCGGGCTGCGCTGGTCCGACCGGCGCGAGGACTTCCGCACCGAGATCCTCGGCCTGGTCAAGGCGCAGGCGGTGAAGAACACCGTGATCGTCCCGGCGGGCGCGAAGGGCGGCTTCGTCGGCAAGCAGCTCCCCGACCCGTCCGTGGACCGGGAGGCGTGGCAGAAGGCCGGCATCGCCTGCTACACCGACTTCATCTCCGGCCTGCTCGACCTGACCGACAACCTCGTGGACGGCAAGGTCGTCCCGCCGCCGAACGTCGTCCGCCACGACGGCGACGACACCTACATGGTGGTCGCCGCCGACAAGGGCACCGCGACGTTCTCCGACCTCGCCAACAAGGTCGCCGCCGAGTACGGCTTCTGGCTCGGTGACGCGTTCGCGTCCGGCGGGTCGGTCGGCTACGACCACAAGGGCATGGGCATCACCGCCCGCGGCGGCTGGGAGTCGGTGAAGTACCACTTCCACTCCCTGGGCACCGACATCCAGAACGAGGACTTCACGGCCGTCGGCATCGGCGACATGTCCGGGGACGTGTTCGGCAACGGGATGCTGCTGTCCGAACACACCCGGCTCGTCGCCGCGTTCGACCACCGGCACATCTTCGTCGACCCCGAACCGGACGCCGCGACGTCGTTCGCCGAGCGCCGCCGCCTGTTCGAGCTGCCGCGCAGCAGCTGGGCCGACTACGACACCTCGCTGATCTCCAAGGGCGGCGGCGTGTACCCCCGCACCGCCAAGTCGATCGCGGTGACCCCCCAGATCAGCGAAGCCCTCGGCATCGACGACGGCGTGAAGGCCCTCACCCCGTACGAGCTGATCAAGGCCATCCTCAAGGCGCCCGTCGACCTGCTCTGGAACGGCGGCATCGGCACCTACGTCAAGTCGTCCCTGGAGAACAACGCCGAGGTCGGCGACAAGGCCAACGACCCCGTCCGGGTCAACGGCGCCGACCTGCGCTGCCTGGTGGTCGGCGAGGGCGGCAACCTCGGCGTGACGCAGCTCGGCCGCATCGAGTACGCCCGCGAGGGCGGGCGGGGCGGCGCAGCCACCGGCGCGAGGACGGGCGGGCGGATCAACACCGACTTCATCGACAACTCCGCGGGCGTCGACACCTCCGACCACGAGGTCAACATCAAGATCCTCCTCGACCAGGTGGTGCGGGACGGGGAGCTGACCGGCAAGCAGCGCGAGAACCTGCTGTACGAGATGACCGACGAGGTCGGACGGCTCGTCCTGCGCGACAACTACGCGCAGAACGTGGTGCTCGCCGCGTCCCGCGCGCAGGCGCCCGCGATGCTGCACATCCACGCCCGCTACCTGCGCAAGCTCGAACGGGAAGGCCGGCTGCTGCGCCGCCTGGAGTTCCTCCCCGACGACAAGGCGCTCGCCGAACGGCGGCAGTCGGGGCTCGGGCTCACCGGCCCCGAGTTCGCCGTCATGCTGGCCTACGCCAAACTCGCCCTCGACCACGACCTCGTCGCCTCCGACCTGGCCGACGACCCGTACCTGGAGTCCTGGCTGGTCGACTACTTCCCGACGCCGCTGCGCGACCGGTTCACCCGCTACATGGACCGGCACCCGCTGCGCCGCGAGATCATCACCACCGCCGTCGTGAACGACCTGGTCAACGCGAGCGGCTCCACGTTCGTGTTCCGGATGAACGAGGAGACCGGCGCGTCGTCGTCCGACATCGCCCGCGCCTACCTGGTCGCCCGCGACGTGTTCGGGATGCCGCGGTTCTGGGAGTCGGTGGAGGGCCTGTCGCAGCAGGTCGCGCAGTCCACGCAGATCGCGATGCTGCTGGAGGCGCGCAAGCTCACCGAACGCGGTGCCCGCTGGCTGCTGCACAAGCGGCGGCCACCGTTCGACATCCGCGAGACCATCGACTTCTTCGGCGGCGGCGCGGCCACGCTGCGCACCCACCTGTCGAAGCTGCTGGTCGGGCTGGACCTCGCCGCGTTCGAGCAGCGCCGCGACGGCTTCGCCGAGCTGGGCGTCCCGGACGATCTGGCCGAGCAGTGCGCGACGTTCGTCCCCGCGTTCTCCACGTTCGACCTGGTGGGCATCGCCCACGACACGGGCCGCCCGGTGGAGGAGGTCGCCGAGGTCTACTTCGACCTCGCCGACCGGTTGCAGCTGTCCCGGATGCGCGAACGCATCATCGCGCTGCCGCGTGACGACAAGTGGCGTTCGATGGCGCGCTCCGCGCTCCGCGACGACCTCTACACGGCGCACGCGGCGCTCACCCAGGACGTCCTCGTCACCAGCGAGCCCGGTCTGAACCCCGAGGAGCGCATGGTCCACTGGGCGGACAAGAACAAGCCCGCCGTCCAGCGCGCCCAGCAGACCCTCAGCGAAATCTGGGAGAGCGACAGCTTCGACCTGGCGACCCTGTCGGTGGCCCTGGGCGCGATCCGCACCCTCGTCACCGCCAGTTCCCTCCCGTCCACGGATTCCTGACACTCACGTGTGGCGTGCCGCCGGCCGGCGGCACGCCGCACGTCGGCACAGCACCGCCGGATGCCGGGACGCTCCCGCTGCAGCGGTCAGAAGAGCGGGACCGCCCGGCATCCGACGGAGATCGGAGTTCCTCAGTTCACCTGACGCCGACGGCCTTGCGGTACATGCCGTTGACGGTGGCGCGGCCCTTCGGTGGAACGGTGGCCAGGTACTGCACGAGGACGGTCGTGTCCATCCGCGTCCGTGCGGACCTCGCCGGGGCCAGCCCGACGAGGTCACCGCTTACCGCCAGCCTGCCCCGCCGGGACGCGGAGTACGCCTCGTGCTGCTTCAGGACATACCAGACCAGAGCCCCGCGATCCTTGGTGCGCAGCGCGTGGACGGTGTACGGGGTGGCGGAGAACCTGGACGACAGCGTCACACCCCGTCCGGCCAGGGTCTGCTCGCCCTGCTTCAGCGCCTTGTACGTATCGCTGGTCCTCGGGCCGTCCGCCAGGGCGGACGCGCCCGCCGCGCCGGGCCCGTCGGTCAGCAGCGCCGCGTGCGTCGCGGGCAGCTTCCCGGGTGGGACGGCGAGGTCCTTGACCTCCGGGCCGACCGGGGTGGCGTAGCCGTCCGGGTCGAGCGCCACCCGGCTCAGCGCGGCGTCCGCCGGGTGGGGGTCGGCGGCCAGCAGCCACGGCGCCCCCTCCTTGGCCCGCGTGAACAGCATCGCGTGCCGCACCGCCTGCTTTCCCCGGCCGGTGACGGCGCCGACGGCGAACCAGTGCGGATAGCCGGTCAGCCGCGGGATGTAGAACGCCGTGTCCGTGTACCGCAGTTTCGGTGGCGGCTGCTTGACGGCACGCCGGAGCTTGAAGGCCGCGGCGTCCATGGTCAGCTGCGGGTCGGTCTCGATCGTGTGCAGGACTCTCCGGTCGAGGCGCCGCCCCGCCCGGTTGGCCGCGTCGGTGTAGGAGGCCAGTACGCGCTGCGCCTGCTCCTTGTTCAGCGGTGGCGCCCCGGCCGGCTTCGCCGGGTCGGCGGATGATGCGTCACCCGAGCATCCCGCGCTCAACACCGCGGTGAGCAGGCTGGGTACGAGAAGCAGGGCGACGGAGACGGTACGTGCGGGCATTCGGCCCCCCGAATGGTGACGGCGATCCGGACCGTCCGCCATCCTCGCAGAGTGACCATAGGGTCACGCTACGAACACAAAAGCCAGCCGAAGATCTTCTGGGACCTGTGTGGAGACCAGGGACGCACCAACCCAAGGCCCGCCCCGGTCCCGCAACGACAAAAACCGTCGCGAGCGCGTCCGAAGGCAGGTTTCGAGCCTGCGGGAAACTACGCGGACTCCTGCTGGCGCATCCAGCGGATCTCGGCCTCGATGAACTCGTCGATGTCGCCGTCCAGGACCCCGGACGGGTTGCCCACCTCAACGCCGGTGCGCAGGTCCTTCACGATCTGGTACGGGTGCAGCACGTAGTTGCGGATCTGCGTGCCCCAGCTGCTGGTGCCCTCGCCGCGCAGCGCGGACATCTTCTCCGCCTCCTCCTGGCGCTTGCGCTCCAGGAGCTTGGCCTGCAGGACGTTCATCGCCGTGGCCTTGTTCTGGATCTGGCTGCGCTCGTTCTGGCAGGACACGACGATCCCGGTCGGGATGTGGGTGATCCGCACCGCCGAGTCGGTGGTGTTGACGCCCTGGCCGCCCGGCCCCGACGACCGGTACACGTCCACGCGGAGGTCGTTCTCGTCGATGTCGACGTGGTCGCTCTGCTCGACAACCGGCACGACGTCCAGGCCCGCGAACGATGTCTGGCGGCGGCCCTGGTTGTCGAACGGGGAGATGCGGACCAGCCGGTGGGTGCCGTGCTCGCCGCGCAGCGTCCCGTAGGCGTAGGGGGCCTTCACCGCGAAGGTCGTGGACTTGATCCCGGCCTCTTCGGCGTAGGACGTCTCGTAGACCTCCGTCGGGTACTTGTGCCGCTCGGCCCAACGCAGGTACATCCGCTGGAGCTGCTCGGCCCAGTCGGCCGCGTCGATGCCGCCGGCCTGCGCGTTGATGGTGACCAGCGCCTCACGGGCGTCGTACTCGCCCGACATGAGGGTGCGGACCTCGAGCTGCTGGACGGCCTTGCGCAGCGCCGCCATCTCCTCGTCCGCCTCCGTGCGCGTGTCGGCGTCGTCCATCTCCTTGGCGAGTTCGTACAGGGTCGCGGCGTCGTCGAGCCGCTGCCGCAGGGCCTCGACCTTCCCCAGTTCGCTTTCCAGGTACGACAGGCGGCGCGTCACCGACTGAGCCCGCTCCTGGTCGCTCCACAGGTCAGGGTCGGCCGACTGCTCGCGCAGCTCGGCGATGTCGCGCCGCATGCCGTCGAGGTCCAGCACCTGCTCGATGCTGGTGAGTGTCGAGCCGAGCTCCTTGAGCTGCTCTTCGGGTTCGATGCCTGCCACGCTCCCGAGCCTATCGCCGTCCGGGCACTACAATGCTCACGGCCGTTCTGCCGCCGCCCACCGCCGACCCGCCGCGTCCTGGCGCGCTGATCCGCGTCCGGCGGGAGCGCACGGCCAATATCATGTAGGTGGCAGAATCACGGGCCGAGGAAGCCGGCCGGAGAGCGGCCGGCGGGGACGCCCGTCCGGGGGATGGTCTGTGCAGAGGTTCACGCGGGTGGTCGCGGCCGGGGTGCTGCTCATCCTGGCGGTCGCCGTCGTGGGCTGCGCCGAGGGCAGGACGGAGGCGCGGCCGACCGTCAGCATGCCCACGACCTCCCCGCCCGAGCCGGTCGCGATGACCCCCGAGGTCGCGGAGCGGGCGTTCCGCTCCTACGTCACCGACGAGGACGTGGCCAGGGCCGCCGGGGACGAGCGGCTGGCGCTGACCTGGACGTCCGACGGCCAGTCCCAGCTCACCGCGGCGGAGTTCCGCGAGGCCGCCTACGACGGCGACCCGGTGCGGCGCTTCGACTATGGCGAGCCCGAGCTGTACGTCCCGAAGCTGAAGGACGCCGGCTATCCGCAGTGGTTCATGGTGTCGGTGGACCGCTCGGTCCTCGGCAAGCGCAAGAGTGAGCGCAGGGTGCTGATGGCGTTCATCCTGCGTGACCCGTCCGAGCACTGGAAGCTCACGCTCACGACCGTCATGCGGCGGAAGACGAAGGTACCGGAGGTCGCGATCGACGACGACGGCTACGCGGAGGCGCTCGGCACGGACGACACGTCCGTCCTGATCCGTCCCCGCGACGTCATCGGCATCCACGCGACGATCGCCGCGGAGGGCGGCGGCAGCGTCGCCGCCAAGGTGATGAAGCCCGGTCCCGTCACCACCGGTTTCTACAAGGACGCCAAGCGTGACACGAAGAAGGCGAAGGAGGAGGACCTCACGCTCCAGGTCGTCCACACGGCCACGCCCTTCCCCTACTTCGGCGTCCGGACGGAGAACGGCGGCGGCCTGATCGTCTACTCGCTGTTCCGCAACACCTCGCTCATCGCCAAGGACCCGGACACGCCCAAGCCGGAGATCCCGGAGGAGGCGGAGCACCTGCTGGACGGCACCGTCGAGGGCAAGCAGGTCGACACGGCCGCGACCCTGCACTTCGCGGCGTACGACCCTCCGCGCGCCGAGAAGGGCAAGCAGCCGAAGGCGCACGTCATCGCCGACGAGGGCACGATCACCAAGGCCGCCACCCCGCCGCTCGAGAAGCAGCCCTGACGCGGAACGGTCCTGACTCGGAGCAGCCCTGACGCACGTTCGGCCGCGGGCGCCTTTCAGCCGTAGACCCGCTGCAGGACCAGCGCGGCGAACAGCAGGGCGACGAGCGCCGCGAGAACGAGGGCCGGCGAGCCGGACAGGCCGTGGCGGTGCACTTCCGACCGAGCCTCCCGGCACGTGGGGCAGCGCCCCTCGACCACCGGGTTCGAGCACCGAGCGCAGATCAGATGTTCGCAGCTCATGTCGTGGGCCCCAATCTCGGAGAACGGCACGCGGGTCCGTGCGGGGAAGCGTCGACCTGTCTGGTGTCCGTCGACCTATTAGGTATCTTTCGCCATCATCCAGCGTAGCCGGACTGTATGGTCGTTCCGGCAAGTCCGGGAGCTTGAAGGTATGAAACGGCCGGACGTCGGGAGACGGTTCACATGGCACTGATCGGACGGCGCACGCTGTTCGGGCGATGTGGCCGCCCCGGGCACACCCACCACGCCGAGTGGGACGAGACAGTTGACCGTCCCCTCTACACTGCTCGAAGGCACCGCGTCCCGCCTGGTCGCGGAGCCGGGCGGCGCAGACCTGCGGGCACGGACGATTCCGTGGCCGGCGGGCCGGGCCGCTCCCCAACCCCGAGAGACCGAACCGCCGTGATGCAGCCGTGATCCATTTCGACAACGTCACCAAGGTCTATCCGAGCCAGAACCGGCCCGCCCTGCAGCACGTGAACGTCGCCATCGAAAAGGGCGAGTTCCTGTTCCTGGTGGGTCCGTCCGGCTCCGGAAAGTCGACCTTCCTGCGCCTCGTGCTGAAGGAGGAGCGTCCTTCCCAGGGTCACGTTCACGTGGCGGGCAAGGACCTGAGCAGGCTGAGCAACTGGAAGGTGCCGCACCTGCGCCGCAGGATCGGCTGCGTCTTCCAGGACTTCCGCCTCCTGCCGAACAAGAACGTCTTCGAGAACGTCGCGTTCGCCCTCGAGGTGATCGGCAAGCCGAGGCGTTTCATCGGCAAGGTCGTCCCCGAGGTCATCGACCTCGTCGGTCTGGAGGGCAAGGCCCACCGGATGCCGGACGAGCTGTCCGGCGGTGAGCAGCAGCGCGTCGCCATCGCGCGGGCGTTCGTCAACCGGCCGATGATCCTGCTGGCGGACGAGCCGACGGGCAACATCGACCCTGCGACATCGATCGGCATCATGAAGGTGCTGGACCGGATCAACCGGACCGGCACCACCGTCGTCATGGCCACCCATGACGCCGCGATCGTCGACGCCTTCCGCAAGCGCGTCGTCGAACTGGAGGACGGACGCGTCGTCCGCGACCAGTCGCGCGGTGTGTACGGGCAGGCCTACTAAACGTGTTCGCCGGAGGGTGCGGGAGATCGTCCGCCCGCGATGACCCGGGCCGGGGCCCGGATCCCCTCCATGGCACTTCCATCTGAACCATCGATTCCTGCCGGGTCGTACGACACCCCGAAGGCCCACAGGCAGGAAAGCCCCGCATCGGGCCCGCGTTCCAACGCGGGACGACCCAGGCGTCCGGCGGGACACAGGCGATCAAGGACAGCGAGGCATGCGCGTACAGTTCGTTCTCCAGGAGATCTGGATCGGTCTCCGCAGGAACATGACGATGACGATCTCTCTCGTCATCACCGTCGCCATCGCCATGGCGCTCTTCGGCACCGGGCTGCTCCTCAGACAGCAGGTCGACTCGTCCAAGAGCTACTGGTACGACAAGATCGAGGTCTCGATCTTCCTGTGCGCCAAGACGAGCTCGAATCCCAGTTGCCAGAAGCAGGACGTCACCGCTCAGCAGCGGGAGACGCTCAAGGCGCAACTGGAGAAGATGCCGCAGGTCTCCGCGGTCGAGTACGAGGACAAGCAGCAGGCGTTCAAGAGGTTCAAGGACAACTTCGCGGGCTCCCCCGGCTTCGTGGAGAGCACCCGTGAGGGCGACATTCCCGACTCGTTCCGGGTCAAGCTGCAGAACCCCGAGGAGTACAAGGCGGTCGCGCAGGCGATGCTCGGCCAGCCGGGCGTCGACACCGTGATCAACGAACAGGAGATCCTGAAGCGCTTCTTCCGGATCCTCAACGGCCTGCAGGTGGCGGCGCTGACGATCGCGCTGATCCAGGTGGTCGCCGCGGTGATGCTCGTCGGCAACACGGTCCGGCTGTCGGCGTTCAACAGGCGCCGCGAGACCGGCATCATGCGGCTGGTCGGCGCGTCCAACACCTATATCCAGATGCCGTTCATCCTGGAGGGCGCCATCGCCGGCCTGATCGGCGGGATCTTCTCGGCCATCCTGCTGGTGTTCAGCAAGACGCTGCTGATCGACAGATTGGCGGGGGACGTCCAGCTCGTCAGCCAGCTCGGCTGGAGCACGGTGATAGCCGTCATCGTCCTCTCGATCTGTTTCGGTGTGCTGCTGTGCGCGGTCGCGTCGTTCCTCACACTGCGCAGATATCTGAAGATCTGATGTGGTGACCGGATCCGGTGGAGGCACCGGATCCGGCGGCTCACCTCGTCCTATACTTGCCGCATGTTCCGGTCTGCGCCGCTCCAGGGGAGGCGGCCCCGGCGACCGACCGCCCGCACCGGCCGAGCAGCGCGCCCGGATGGTGCCGCGCGGCCTGAACGCGACAGAGCCGGGCGACGGGTGAACCGCCGGGCAACGACTGAGACGCCGGACAAGGACGGATGACGTGGCACGCGACACCGGGCGCAAGAAGGACACCGGACGCAAGCTCATCGCCCAGAACAAACGGGCGCGCTACGACTACCACGTCGACGAGACGTGGGAGGCGGGCATGGTGCTGATGGGCACCGAGGTCAAGGCCCTGCGCGCCGGACGCGCCTCCCTCGCCGACGGCTACGCGCACGTGATGGACGGGGAGGTGTGGCTGGAACACGTCCATATCCCCGAGTACACGCAGGGCACCTGGACCAATCACGCGCCGCGCCGGCGCCGCAAGCTGCTGCTGCACAAGCGCGAGATCCAGAAGATCATCGCCAAGTCGTCGGAGCCGGGCTGGACTCTGATCCCGCTCGCGCTGTACTTCAAGGACGGCAAGGCCAAGGTCGAGATCGGGCTGGCCCGTGGTAAGAAGGCCTACGACAAGCGCCAGGCCATCGCCAAGCGGGAAGCCGATCGCGAGATGCAGAAGGCGGCGGCGGCCCGGTTCAGGAGACGGTGAAGGGTGTCGATGACGAACCGAGGCCGGAGGCGGGGGACCGGTGGGATCCGGGCGATGCGGCGCCGGGCGATCGCGCTGACGGTCTGCGGCGCCCTCGTCGCGGGCATGACGACCGGATGCTGGGCCGAGCGTTCCCCGCTGCCCGCCGTCCGCGACTTCCTGATCGCCTGGCAGGTCGGCAACTTCGAAGCCGCGGCCGGCAACACCGTCGGCGCCGACGGGAAGCAGGTCGAGGACGCGCTGAGCCGGGTCCGCCGGCAACTCGACGCCGCGTCCCTGCGGCTGTCGCTCGGCACGGGCGTCGCCGACAGCGACGTCGACCAGATCATCAAGAAGGGCGACGAGGCCGACGCGCGCTTCACCGTGAAGATCGACCTCGGTGAGAACGGCCAGCCGTGGGAGTACCCCGGGCTGATGCACCTGCGCCGCGTCGGCGGCCAGTGGAAGGTCGTCTGGAGCCCCTCGATCATCCACACGAGCCTGAAGCCCGGGCAGCGGCTCGCCGTCGTGACCGACGAACCCGAGCGCGCCCCCCTCACCGACACGCACGGCCGTTCCCTGATGCACGAGGTCGGCGCCTACGACGTCGGGGTGTTCCCCGGGCAGCTCGCCGACCCGAAGAAGACCCTCGACCTCCTCGCCAAACAGACCAAGATCGACGGTGGCCGCCGGCTGGACGCCGAACGCCTCCTCGGCCGCGTCCGGTCCGCCCCGCCGCAGGACTTCCTGCCGCTGCTCACCCTGCAGGTCCCCGCGCACAACGCCCTCATCAGGCGGCTCAACAACATTCCCGGGCTGAAGTTCAACGGCGTCAGGGCGCCGATCGCCCCCGCCTTCGCGCCCGAGCTGGTCGGCACCCTCGGCCCCGCCACCGCCGACCGCCTCCAGCAGGTCGGCGCCCCCTACCAGCCGGGCGACACGATCGGCGTCAGCGGCATCCAGCTCCTCCAGCAGCGCCGTCTCGCCGGCACGCCCACCGTCCGCGTCGTGGCGCAGGACGAGTCCGGGAAGAACACCGAGGAACTGCGCTCCTGGGAGGGTCAGCAGCCGCAGGAGGTCCAGACCACCCTCGACCCCGCCTTCCAGCGCAAGGCCGACAAGGCGCTCGCGGGCGTGCGGTACCCGGCGTCCATGGTGGTGGTGCGCCCGAGCACCGGCGAGGTGCTCGCCGTGTCCAACCACGGGACGAACGGGCGGAACCTCGCGTTCGAAGGCAAGTACCCGCCCGGGCTGACGTTCGGGATCGTCTCCGCCGAGGCCCTGTTCTCCAAGGCCGGCATCAACCAGGACACCGAGACCACCTGCCCGGGCAGCGTCACCGTCGGCGGCGAGACGTTCACCAACAGGGCCCGTCGCGACAGCACCTTCGACAACCACTTCGCCGCGTCCTGCAAGACGACCCTCGCGCAGCTCAGCACCAAGCTGGACGCGCAGACCCTCGTCAACGAGGCGGCCCAGCTCGGCATCGGCAAGAACTGGGGCCTGACCATCCCCGCCTTCACCGGCTCCGTGCCGACCCCCGCCAACGACGGCGAGAAGGCCGCCGCCATGATCGGGGAAGGCGACGTCCAGGTGAGCCCCCTCGCCATGGCCCTCGTCGCCGCCGCCGCACAGAACGGCACCTGGAAGCCCCCGTACGTCCTCAAGGACATCCCGAAGACCGTTCAGGCGCCCCCGCCGCAGAACCTCCGCCCCGAGTCGATCGCGAGCCTCAAGAAGATCCTCGGCCGCACCGCGTCCCACGGCAGCGCCCGCGGCGCCCGCGTCTCCGGCGACGTCGTCGGCGTCGCCGCCCTCACCGCCTACCGGGACGGCGACAGCAACAAGACCGTCTCCTGGTTCGTCGGCTCCAGCAACGACCGCGCCTTCGCCATCGCCGTCGAAGGCCGCGCCAACGCCGCCGGGATCGCCGCCGAGTTCCTCGGCCGCCGCTGACCGAACCACCGTCCGACCGGGCGCGTGACAACTTTGTGATCTCTTTGCCTGGGAGAGGCAACCAACCCGCCGCGCCCGAGCGTCTTTACGGGTGACTGAGATCCCGCTCGGGGGGTTGCGGGCTCAGTCGCCGTGAGGAGACCAGAGCCTCGTCTCGGGGGAGGCTCTGCCGTCCGGACCGGCCCGACCCTGCCGGTCGACCCCGGTGGGTGCGACACACTCGCACCCACCGGGGTTCACGGCTGTCCCCGGGAATCACATTGCCGTCCCGCACGTTAACCTTGTAACGTCATCGTGCGGACGTCCCCGGACATCCGCTTTGACAACTCAACATGGGGGTGACCGGCTTCGACTTCGGTCGTTCGAGCCAGGGGAAGCGGGTCGAGGGTTGCTGTCGTGACCTCGTAAATCCTGTGACAGCAAACCAATAACTGCCAACAAGCAGCAGTCCGAGTTCGCACTCGCCGCCTGAGGCGAGTAGCCAACTCTGTCAGCCCGGGAGCGTCTCCGACCCGGGGTCTGGCATCGTAAGGAGACTCCACCTGCAAGCCCGGCCGCGGGACCTGTAGGAAAAACAAACAGCGGCTGAGCCCGTCGGCGACACGCCTGCGTGAGTGCCGGGGCTGAGAAAGCGCCAAGCAGGCTGCACCCGGAGAAGCCCTGACTTATCACCGAAGGACGCGGGTTCGATTCCCGCCACCTCCACTCTGGGCGACGTGTGCTCGCCGCGCGCTTCGCGCGTGGCTTCGCCGCGTCGTTCCGTTCTGTCTATCTGGGGGGGCGACCCCCAGACCCCCGATGTGGGGGCTCCGCCACTCTGGGCGACGTGTGCTCGCCGCGCGCTTCGCGCGTGGCTTCGCCGCGTCGTTCCGTTCTGTCTATCTGGGGGGCGACCCCCAGACCCCCGATGTGGGGGCTCCGCCCCACGCCCCTTGTGGGTCGGGGTTCTTGTTCGTCTTGATCATCGTGCGGGGTCATCTGGGCTGCGTATGCCGCCGCGCTCCGCGTGGCTTCGCCCCGACCGGGACGCCGGTCGGGGCTTTCTCATTGGGCTCGCCTACCTCGTTCCGCTGTGCGGAGAGGCGTACGCGGCACGATCGAGGAGGTCATGACCGCGTCCTGTGCCGCCGACGCTCTGTGCGTGCGGGCACGCCCTCATTTCTTGAGGGTCGCCATGGCGCGGTCGGGTTCCCAGTGGGCGCGCAGGGAGGTGATCTGGCCGGCTGCGTTGATCGTGTAGATGAGGACGCAGTCGATGGTCATGGTCGAGCCGTCGGCCATGGTGGTGGTGATCGTCGCTACGTTGGCGCAGCAGTCGCCGTTGGCGAAGGAGTCGGCGATGGTGAAGCGGAAGCCGGCGATGGTGGAGATGAAGGTGTCCCAGAAGGCGCCGATGCCGTCGTGGCCCCGGTGACCGTTGCCGGACGGGTCCAGGAACGACGGGCCCACGGGGTCCTCGACCAGGGCGTCCGGGGCGAAGAGGTTCAGCCAGGTGTCCTTGCGGCCGCCGATCACGGCCGTCATGGAGGCGCGGGCGGCCCGGCGGGCCGGGTGGTCGGCGTCCGGGGCGTTCCAGGCGATGGCGTCCATGGCTCCGGACTGTAACGTGTTCTCGTTCAGTGGTCGACCTTGGCGATGACCGTCTCGGCGAAGCGTTCGAGGTGCTCGATCTTCTTGTGCAGGGGCTCGGTGTCGGGGCCCTTGACGTAGGGCATGCGGAAGCCGACGATCACGTCGGTGACACCCTTGTCCTCCAGGCGTTTCACGCCGTCCGGTGTGTAGGCGTCCATGGAGATCACGTGGATCTCGAACGGGTCCGCCGTCTTGCCCTCGGCCTCGCGGATGCGGTTGATCCTGGCCAGGAGGTCGTCCAGGTCGTCTCCGCCCGCGTGCATCCAGCCGTCGCCGCGGACCACGGCGCGGCGCAGGGCCGCCTCGCTGTGCCCGCCGACCAGGATCGGAAACGGCTGCGCCGGCGTCATCTTGATCGCCGGGATGTCGAAGAACTCGCCGTGGAACTCGAAGTACCCGCCGCCGCTCAGCCCTCGCACGATGTCGACGGCCTCGTCCATCCGCTTGCCGCGCCGCTCCCACGGGACGCCCATGACCTCGAAATCCTCGGGCCACGGGCTGAGGCCCACGCCCAGGCCGAGCCGTCCGCCGGTCAGGCACGCGACCGAGGTCGCCTGCTTGGCCACCAGCACGGGCGGACGCACCGGCAGCTTGAGGACGAACGGGGTGAACCGGATACTGCTGGTCACGGCTCCCATGGCCGCGATCAGCGTGAAGGTCTCGATGAACGCCTTGTCCTCAAGGAACTCCCTGTTGCCGTCCGCGGTGTAGGGGTAGACCGAGTCAGACTCCTTCGGATAGACGAGCGAGTCGGCCACGGAGATGCTCGCGTACCCGGCCGCCTCGGCGGCCCTGGCCAGCGGCAGGTAGTAGGACGGGTCGGTCATCGCCTCGGCGTAGGTGAACCTCATCCAAAAATACTAGAACGTGTTCCACCTTTTGTACCAGGGGTTGCCCGGCCTATAGGGTCTGGCTGCGTGAGCCAACCGCACGTCCCCCCAGCGCCCAAGCCGTCCGGTTTCAAGGATCTGTTCAACGGTGTCGGCTATCTGCTGCGCGGCATCGGGTGGGCGGCCCGCCATCCGGCGCAGTGGCTGTTCGGCCTCATCCCCGCGCTGATCGTGCTGGCCGTCTACGGGGCGGCGCTGAGCTTCCTGGCGTTCCAGATCGACGACCTGGCCGGGTGGGTGACGGGGTTCGCGGACGACTGGTCGGACGCTCCGCGGACGTCGGCGCGGGTGGTCGCCGGGATCGCGATCTACGGCGCGTCCCTGTTCCTGGCGCTGATCACGTTCACGGCGGTGACGCTGCTGGTCGGGGATCCGTTCTATGAGGCCATCGCGGTGCGGGTCGAGGAGTCGCAGGGCGGCGCGCCGCCGGAGCCGGACGTCCCGCTGATGGTCCAGATCGGGCGGGCCGTCAAGGACACGCTGCTGCTCGGGGCCGTCGCGCTGGCGTTCGCGGTGGTGTTCTTCGCCTGCGGGTTCCTGCCCGTGGTGGGGCAGACGGTCGTGCCGGTGACCGCGGCGCTGGTGTCGGGGTACTTCCTGGCGGGCGAGCTGATGTCGATCGCGTTGGAGCGGCGCGGGATCCTCCGCAAGGAGCGGTTCAGGCGGATGAGGGCGAACCGGCCGCTGGTGGTCGGCTTCGGCGCCGCGACCGTTGTGGTGTTCCTCATTCCGCTGGGCGCGGTGCTCGCGATGCCGGGTGCGGTGGCGGGCGGGACGCTGCTGGCCAGGGAGCGGCTGGCGGACGATCCGCGGGCGGAGGAGACGCTGGTCACACCGGGAAACGGCGGATCGGCGAGCCATCACTGAGGCGATAGGAAGATGTGTCCGGAGCGTGATTACACATCGAAACTCAAGTGCTGATCTTCGCGTAACGTGTGCCGCATGTCCGATCAGGGGGAGCGCGGTGTGCGCTGGACCGATATGAGCGAGAGTGAGCCGCGGGACGAGTCCCCGGAGCCCGGCGATGCGACCGGCCCGCAGACGGCCTTCCCCGAGCCCGAGGTGCCCGAGGGCTCCCTGCCCGCCCCGGGTTCCGGGAAGGACGCGGGGGCGCACGATGTCTGGGGCGGCGTCGAGGACGACGACGTCCGGGTGGCACCCGTCTCGGAGGACGACTCGCCGCAGTGGGAGGGCGACCTGTTCGACGAGGGCGCCGGTGACGAGCGGTACACGCCGGCCGTCCCCACCGGGGTGGGTGGGCCGGCCAGACCCGGCAAGCCGAGCAGCGGCAACTGGCAGATGCCGGACTGGATGGCGGACGAGGCGTCCGCCGACGCCAAGCTCGGCGGTTCGCCCAAGCCGGCGCGCGATGTCCTGGACGATGGCGGCGGCCGGTCCCGGCTGCTGCTGTTCGGCGGGGTCGGGCTGCTGGTCATCGCTCTGGTCGCGGCCGCTGCCGTCTACTTCCTGAAGGGCGGCGGCGACGAGCCGGCGGAGGCGAACGGGAACGCCGGCCGGACGGCCGCGGAGCAGCCCGAGGCGCCGCAGGTGGAACTGCCGCCGGACAAGCGGCTCACGGCGTTCGCCGGTACCCCGAGCCGGGTGCTCGGGCGGGTCGCCGACCCTCATTCGGGGCTGGCGTACCCGCGGCTGGCCGCGCCCTGGAAGGTGCCCACCAAGCAGAACAAGCTGGGCACGGCCGGGTGGTCCGGCCAGCAGATCCTGGTGACGGAGCGGAGCGCCGGGCAGATCTGGTACGGGCAGCTGCTCACCGGCACGCTGCACCCGAGCATGCAGAACGCGTACCAGGGGCCCGACAGCGTCAAGAGCGTCGCCGCGCTGGTCGCCCAGGGGTACGAGGCGCAGTACTACGCGTTCCCGCACAAGACGGCGCCGCTGGCCTCGCAGCCCCTGACCGTGGACGGGCGCCCCGGCTGGCTGATCGCCTCGTACCTGACCTACCAGCGGGACGGGGTGAGGGCGACCGGTGAGGTCGTCGCCACCGCGGTGGTCGACACCGGCCGCAAGACGCCCGCCGTGGTGTTCGCGTCGCTGCCGAACACGCACAAGAAGATGTGGCCGGACGTGAACACGTTCTTCACCGGGCTGAAGATCGCCGCCTGACAAACCGAATGGCGTTCTAATAGGCTGTGCCCACTTCGAGGGAGGGGTGTGGTCATGGCGATCGGACTGACCGAGGAACACGAGGCGCTGGCGGCATCCGTGCGCGGGTTCGCGGAGCGGAACATCACGGCGCAGGCCGTCCGGGACGCGGACACCGGCTTCTGGCCGGCGCTCGCCGCGCAGGGGCTGCCCGGCCTGCATCTGCCGGAGGAGGCGGGCGGGCAGGGTTTCGGGCTCCTGGAGCAGGCGGTCGCGCTGGAGGAACTCGGCCGCGTCCTCGCCCCGGGGCCGTACACGCCGACCGTTCTGGCGTCGGCGGTCCTGCACGCCTGCGGGGCGGCGACGTTGCTGCCCGGACTGGCGGACGGTTCCCGTACGGCGGCGGTGGGGCTGTCCGGAAGCCTGGATGTGAACGGCTCCACCGTCTCCGGGACTGTGCGGCCCGTGCTGGGCGCACCGCTCGCCGACGTGTTCCTGCTTCCGGCCGGTGAACGCTGGGTCGTCGTTGAACGGGACGAGGTCGTCCTAGGGTTGCTGGAATCTCTGGACATCACTCGCCCTGTCGGATCGGTCACGGTCGACGGGTTGACCGTCCCCGACGAGCGGTTCCTGGACGACGTGGACGTGCAGGCGCTCGCCGTCGTCCTCCTAGGCGCAGAAGCCTGCGGTGTAGCGGGACGTGCCCTGGACGACGCGGTGGCGTACGCGAAGCTCCGTGAGCAGTTCGGCCGTCCGATCGGGCAGTTCCAGGGCATCAAGCACAAGTGCGCCCGGATGCTCATCGCCGTCGAGCGGGCCAGGGCGGCGGTCTGGGACGCCGCGCGCGCGCTGGACGAGCCGGAGGAACAGCGCGCCTACGCCGTCGGGGTCGCTGCGGCGCTGGCCGCGGACGCCGCCGTCACCTGCGCGGAAGGCAACATCCAGGTGCACGGTGGCATCGGCTACACCTACGAGCACGACGCCCACCTGCTCTACCGGAGGGCGCTGACGCTGCGCGCGCTCCTGGGACGGGCGAGCAAGCACAGGGCGGACGTCGCCGCGCTGACCGTCGCGGGAGTCCGGCGTCCCATGAACATCGACCTCCCCGACGACGCCGCGCCGGTGCGCGAGGAGATCCGCGCCCGCGTCGCCGAACTCGCCGCGATGGACCCCTTCGCACAGCGGGCGGCGATGGCGGAGGGCGGCTGGGTGACCCCGCATCTGCCGAAGCCGTGGGGGCGGGGCGCCGGGCCGCTGGAGCAGATCGTCATCCAGCAGGAGCTGAAGGCGGCGAAGGTGCGGCCGGTGCCGCTGATGATCGCGGCGTGGGTCGTCCCGTCGCTGGTCCAGTACGGGACGCCGGAGCAGCAGGAGCGGTTCCTGCCGCCGACGCTGCGCGGCGAGATCATCTGGTGCCAGCTGTTCTCCGAGCCGGGCGCGGGCTCCGACCTCGCCGGGCTGCGGACGCGCGCCGAACGCGTCGAGGGCGGCTGGAAGATCAGCGGCCAGAAGATCTGGACGTCGCTGGCCCGCGAGTCGCAGTGGGGCATCTGCATCGCCCGCACCGACCCCGATCGAGCCAAACACGACGGGATCACGTACTTCCTGGTGGACATGGCGTCGCCGGGCATCGAGATCAGACCGCTGCGCGAATGCACCGGCGACGCCGTCTTCAACGAGGTGTTCCTGGACGGCGTGTTCGTCCCGGACGACCTCGTCGTCGGGCCCGTCAACGCGGGCTGGCGCGTCGCACGCACCACCCTCGCCAACGAACGCGTCGGCCTGACCAGCAGCTTCCAACTCGGCGGCGACCTGCCCAAGCTGCTCGACCTCGCCGCAGGGCTCGACGTCGCGGGGGACCCGGTCGTCCGCGACGGCCTCGGCCGCCTGGCCTGCGACGAGCACTCCTTCAACCTCCTCGGCCTCCGCGCCACGCTCAAGCAGCTGTCGGGCACGGACCCGGGCGCGACGGCGAACGTCCGCAAGCTCGTGGCGATGGAGCACGGCCAGCAGGTCACCGAGTTCGGGTTCACGCTGCTCGGCGAGGACGGCGCGCTGACCGGCGGCTGGAAGGACGATCTGCGCGCCCGCTGGACCCGCTACCTGCTCGCGTCGCGCGCGATGAGCATCGGCGGGGGCACCACCGAGGTCAACCTCAACGTGATCGGTGAGCGCATCCTCGGCCTGCCCCGCGACCCCGACCCGGCGCGGCCGGGGGGTGCGGAGGGCCGTTCCCCCGCAAGGGAGCAGGTCGGGTAGCGTCCAGGCGCACACGGGGGAGTGGGCCGTACTGAACGATTGGGCGGATTGAACGAGCGGGCACGGCACCTGGCGGCCGCGCTGACCGGGCTGGGGCTCGGGCTCGCGGCGCTGGGGCCGGGGCTCGCGCCCGGCTTCGTGCTGTCGTACGACATGGTGTTCGTGCCCGATCCCGCGTTCACCCCCATGACGTTCGGGCTGACCGGGGTCGTGCCGCGGCACGTCCCGAGCGACGCGTTCATCACGGCGCTGGCCACCGTCGTCCCGGCGGACGTCGTGCAGAAGCTCGTCCTGCTGGCGATCTTCGTGGTGGCGTGCACGGCGGCGGCTTCGCTGGTGCCGTCCCGCCGGCCGGCGCCGCGCCTGGCCGCCGGGATCTGCTACGCGTGGAACCCCTTCGTCGCGGAGCGTCTGCTGCTCGGCCAGTGGGCGCTCCTCCTCGGCTACGCGGCTCTCCCCTGGGTGGTCGCGGCGGCATCGCGGACGGACGAGCCCGGTGGGGGGAGACGGCTGGTCCGAGCCCTGATCCCCGCCGCCGTCGGCGGCTTCGCGGCCCTGGCGGTGTCGGGGCTGACGGCTCTGGTGGTCGCCCTGGTGGCCGGAGGCCCGTCCGTCCGGGCGCGGGCGGCCGGTGCGGCACGGGTCGCCGGGGCCGCGGGGGTCCTGAGCCTTCCGTGGCTGGTGCCGGGGGCGCTGCGGCCGGCGGGCGTGCCGGGGGACGGGACGGCCGTCGACCTGTTCGCCGCCCGGGCCGACACCCCGTTCGGGACGCTCGGAAGCCTGCTCCTGCTCGGCGGCGTGTGGAACGGCGAGACGGTGCCGGACGGGTACGGGGCACCGGTGACCGCAACGATCTGGCTGGTCGTGGTGGTCATCGCGCTGGCCGCCTACTGGACGTGGTGCCGGGAGCCCCGGTGGCGGCGCGGCGCGGCCGCCGCGGCGGCGGCAGGGTTCGCGGTCGCGGCGCTGGGGGCGGTGGCGGCACCGGTCCTCGAAGGGCTCATCGGCCTCTGGCCGGGGTTCGCCGTCCTGCGGGACGGGCAGCAGTACGCGGCGCCGCTCGCCGTCGTGGTCGCGGTGGGGCTCGGGGTGGCCGCCGACCGGGCCGCCGAGGCGCGGTGGCCGGCGGTGCCGGCGGCGGCGATGGCCGTGCCGGTGATGCTGCTGCCGACGCTGGCGTGGGGGGCGGCGGGCGATCTGCGGGCCGTCCGCTATCCGGACGACTGGGCGCGGGCCCGGCAGATCATCGACGGCGACCCGGTCGAGGGCGACGTGCTGGTGCTGCCGTGGGCGTCGTATCGCAGCTACCCGTGGAACCACGGCCGCCGCGTCCTCGATCCGCTGCCCCGCCACCTGCACCGCCGGGTGATCGTGGACGACGCCGTCACCGTGGGGGGGACGACCGTCGCGCCCGAGGACCCGAGGGCGGTCCGGCTGGCGCCCGCCGCCCGGACGGGCTCCCCGCCCGTGACGACGCTGCGTGATGAGGGGGTACGGTACGTCGTGGTCGACGCCGAGATCGGCGCGCTCCGTCCGTCCGGCGCCGCCGTCGAGGTGCTGCGTGGCCCTGACCTGGCCGTCTATCGGATCGATGGGGCCGCGCATGTCGCGGCGGACGGGGTCCCGGCGGCGCCCGTCGCCGCCGGGTGGGCCATCGTCAGTCTTGTCGTTTTCTGGTCATTTCGGGCTTCAGGCACTACTCTGAGCATTCCGTTACTCGGCAGTATCATTGGCCGCAGTTCAACCCACCGACGAAGGACCCCCTGATGCGCATTGCCATCGCCGCAGTGGTCGGCGTCCTGTTCGCCGCCGGAGCGTCGTTCGGCACGGTCCAGCTGGTGAACTCCTCCCAGCAGGACCCAGTCATTAAGCCGTTGTACAACTACGGCTCCCGTTGACGCGTAGGCCCTGATGGGGACCCAGCGTGACGGCCCCGCCCTCCTGGAGATCGTCGTTCCCGCCTACAACGAGGCCCACCGGCTTCCGGAGGGGCTCGGCGAGCTGTGCGACAAGCTCGCCGGGCTGCCCGTGCGCGCTGACGTCATCGTCGTCGACAACGCCAGCACGGACGGCACCGCCGACATCGTCCGATCGTGGGACGGGCCGGTGCCCGTGCGGCTGGTGCACTGCGAACGCCGGGGCAAGGGAGCCGCGGTCCGCGCGGGACTGCTCGCGACCCGCGCACCCTATGTAGGATTCGTGGACGCCGATATGGCGACAGACCTCGACGCGCTGGACGAAGCCATCGTCCTGCTGCGTGAGGGCCGCCCGGTCGTGGTCGGGTCAAGGCGCCACGGTCGGTCGGTCGTCGAGGGCTACGCCGTGCCCGTCAGGCGGCTCGGCGCCATCACGTTCAACCGGATCGTCCGCGACCTCGTGGGCGGCATCGCCGACACCCAGTGCGGGTTCAAGTTCTTCGACGGGCCGCTGGCCCGCGCGGCGGCGGAGGATCTGCGCACGGCGGGCTTCTCGTTCGACGTCGAACTCCTCGCCCACTGCGTGCGGCGGGGCGCGTCCGTCACGGACATCCCGGTGGTGTGGAGTGACCGGCCGGGCTCGACGTTCTCGGTGCGACGGCATTCGCTGCAATGCCTGTTCGACCTGGCCCGGATCCGCGCGCGCGCCGGATTCCGGCTGCCGTCCGTGCCCGTGGCCCCGATCATCCCGGTCGTGCCCTTCCGGACGATGCTCGCCGAGCAGGAGCCGGGCGCGATCGTGCTGGAGAAGGGCCTGCCGTCGACGTCGAGCGCCAAGTCGGGATGAACGCGAGTACCCCAGCCCCCGACCCTCCCGCGCCCGATCCTCCAGGGCCCGGCGCAACCTCCATGGACCTGCGGCTTGCGATCGTCAACTGGCGGGATCCCTGGCATCCGGCCGCGGGTGGAGCCGAACGCTACGCCTGGGAGCTCGCGCGCAGGTTCGCCGGTCGTGGGGACCGTGTGCACTACGTCACGTCGAGAGCGCGCGGCCAGAAGCGCAGGGAACGCGTCGAGAACGTGGAGTTCGTGCGCCTCGGCGGCCGTTTCACCGTGTACCCCCTCGTGCTGCTGTGGCTGCTGGCTCACCGCATACGGCGGGCCGGCTCGTTCGACGCGGTCGTCGACTGCCAGAACGGCATCCCCTTCTTCACACCGTGGGTGCTCCCTCGCCGGGTGCCGGTGTTCTGCGTCATCCACCATGTGCACGACGCCCAGTTCGACCTGTACTTCCCGCGGTGGCTGGCCTGGCTCGGGCAGATGCTGGAGGGCCCGGTGAGCCGCTGGACGTATCGGCGGCACGCCTTCGTGGTCGTCTCGCCGTCCACGCTGCGCGCCGTAAGGGAGCGGCTGGGCTGGACAGGGCCCGCCCATGTCATCCCCAACGGAACGGCGGTCGCCGAACCCGGCGGGATGGTTCCGGAGCCCGCCGGAGACCCGGATCTGGTCTGCGTGACCCGTCTCGTCCCGCACAAGCGCCTCGGCCTCCTCCTCGACCTCGCGCAGCGGCTCGCGGAGAACCGCCCCGGGCTGCGGCTGCACATCGTCGGGGACGGGCCGGAAGCGCCCGCGCTGGCCGCGGGCATCACCGAGCGGGGCCTGGACGGCGTCGTCATCGCGCACGGGTACGTGGCAGAGGAGGTCAAGGCGTCCCTGGTCGCCCGCGCCGACCTGCACCTCAGCACGTCCCAGGGCGAGGGCTGGGGCCTCAGCGTGATCGAGGCCGCCGCGCTCGGCGTCCCGACCGTGGCCCATGACGTGGACGGCCTGCGCGACGCCGTGCGCGACACGGTCACCGGATGGCTCGTCCACCACGGCGACGACCAGGCCGGTGTCGTCGAACGGGCCCTCAAGGAACTGGACGATCCCGCGCGCCGGGAGGAGATCGCCGACTCCTGCCGGACGTGGGGCGGGGAGTTCGACTGGGCGCGGACGGCCGAGCGGATGCGCGACCTCCTCCTCACCGCCGCCGTCGGCGCCGGTTCTGCCGGGGCCGGTTCCTCCCGCGCCGGTTCCTCCCGCGCCGGTTTCTCTCGTTCCGGTTTCTCTCGTGCCTCTGCGCGCCCGTCCACTCGCCGTCCAGAGGTACCGTGACGGGCACCCGGGCCGATACACCGGGGCGGGCAGAAAGGGGCAGAGCGCGAGCATGGCCGTGGGAGAGGCGAATCCGCCCCGCGCCGGCGTGCCCGACCAGCCTGCCCCGGGCGGCGGGCCGCCGGACGGCATGGACACCGGTGAACGGCTGCGGGAGCGGCTGCGCGTCCTCGCGTGCTGCCTGACGCTCACCGCCCTGGCGTTCAGTACACGTCCCGGCGCCATCCTCGCCGACACGAAGATCGACATGGCGGTGAACCCGCTCGGGTTCCTCGGCCGGGCGCTGCACCTGTGGGATCCCGAGCAGTTCGGCCAGATTCAGAACCAGGCCGTCGGCTACCTGTTCCCAATGGGCCCGTTCTTCGCCCTCGGCGACGTGATCGGGATGCCCGCCTGGATCACCCAGCGGCTGTGGACGTCCCTGCTGCTGTGCCTGGCGTTCGTCGGCATGTGGAAGCTGGCGCGGCGGCTCGGCGTCGGCGGCCACGGCGCCTCGTCCAGCACCCCGCGCCTGTTCGCCGCGATGGGGTACGCGCTCGCACCGAACGCGCTGGCCACGCTCGGGCAGATCTCCTCGGAGTACATGCCGGTCGCGATGCTGCCGTGGATCGTCCTGCCGCTGGTCTCCGCGGCGTCCGGCGAGCGCGGGCGGCTGCGGGCCGCCGCCGCGTCGGGGCTGGCGATCGCCTGCTGCGGCGGCATCAACGCGACCGCCACCGTCGCCGTCCTGGTCGTCCCGTTCCTGTACATCGTGACGCGGCCGCGCGGCTCGTTCCGGCTGCGGCTCCTCGCGTGGTGGTCGGCGGCCACGGCCGCGGCGACGAGTTGGTGGCTGGTCCCGCTGCTGCTGACCGGGACGTACGGGTTCTCGTGGCTGACCTACACCGAGAAGGCGGTGACGACGACCGGCCCCACCGGCCTGATCAACGTGCTGCGCGGCGCGGAACGCTGGGTCAACTACCTGTTCGTGGACGGCCAGGTGTGGTGGCCGGTCGGGTACGAGCTGTCGGTCAGCCCGATACCGGTCATCTGCACCGGCGTGGTCGCGGCGCTCGGACTCGCCGGCCTGCTCGGCCGGCTGCTGCCGGAGCGGACGTTTCTACTGGTCACACTGCTGGCCGGGATCGCCATCCTGTCCATCGGCCACATCAGCGACATCCCGGGCCCGCTCGCCGGCCAGATGCGCGAACTGCTGGACGGGCCGCTCGCGCCCCTCCGCAACCTGCACAAGTTCGACGCGGCCGTCCGGCTGCCGCTCGCGCTCGGCCTGGCCCACCTGCTGGTCGTCGCGACAGGGAGGATCCGGGACGGCGCGACCCGGGGCGGCCGGGTCGGCGGCCCCGCCGGCGGGACGGCGTTCGGCGGGACGCTGAAAGGCCTGGTCAGCCTGCCCGTCGCCGCCGCCGTCGCGCTCGGCGGCATCGGCCTCACGGCCGTCTCCAACGGGCTGAGCGGGCCGGGCGACTTCAAGCAGGTCCCGCAGTACTGGCGGGACGCGGCGTCGTGGATCAACGCGCGGGCCGGGCAGCAGGGCGTGCTGGCCGTCCCCGGGGCGCCGTTCGGCGAGTACCTGTGGGGCCGCCCGATGGACGACATCGTCCAGCCGCTGCTGACGGCGCAGTGGGGCGTCCGGCAGCTCGTCCCCGCCGGTTCGCCCGGCTACACGCGCGCCCTGGACGCGATCGACCTGCAGGTCCGGTCGGGGCGGGGGTCGCCCGGGCTGAGCGAGTTCCTCGGCCGGATGGGCATCCGGTACGTGCTGGTCCGCAACGACCTGCGGCGCGAGACGCTGCGCGGTGCCTGGCCCGCCCGCGTCCATCAGGCACTGGACGACTCGGCCGGCATGCGCAGGGTCGCCTCGTTCGGCGGCCCCGTGGGTGTGGAGGCGGATGACGCGATGTCGTCCGTGGACCAGCGGTACCCCGCGCTGGAGGTCTACGAGGTCGAGGGAGCCGCGGCCGTCGCGAACCTCGCCGACGCCACCGACCCCGTCCGCGTGTACGGGGGACCGGAGTCGCTGCTGGCCATGGCGGACGACGGCGCGCTGCCCGCGGGGCCCGTCCTGCTGGACCACGACGCCCCCGACCTCAAGGGCGCCCCGGTCGTGACGGACTCGCCCCGGCTCGTCCGCCGCAACTTCGGCGAACTGCACCAGACGTCCCCGACGCTGTCGGCCGGGCATCGCCGGGAGGCCACCGACGTCCTGGACACGGACTGGAAACGGTATGCCACGCACGTGACCTACGGCGGCGGTGTCCGCGACGTCACGGCGTCCAGTTCGGCGGCCGGCGATGACGCGGTCCCGCAGAACCGCAAGCCCGGCGCGACCCCGTACGCCGCGTTCGACGGCAACCGGTTCACCGCCTGGGAGACGGGCGGGTGGACGGGCCCGTCCGGGCAGTGGCTGCGCGTCGACTTCGACCGCCCCCGGGACGTGACGAGCCTGACGGCCGCGTTCGTCCAGAACACCTCCTCCCTGGGGCCGCCGGTCTCACGTGTCGCGGTCGAGACCGAGAACGGGACGCTGGAGCAGGACGTCCGGCAGGCGGCCACGGCGCAGCCGCTCCGCGCACCGGACGGCCCCACCCGGTGGCTGCGGCTGCGCATCACCGAACTCGCCTCGGATCCGCCCGTCCAGGCCTTCGCGCGGGTGGCGGTGTCGGAGGTGTCGATCGGCGGCGTGCAACCGACCCGCACGTACACGCTGCCGGCGCCGGCCGGGATCGGCGGCCCGGCCACGTACGTGATGAGCCGGAGGCCCGGCGCGACGGCCGAATGCATGAAGGGCAGCCGGCGCTGGGTGTGCTCGCCGACCCTGGGGTCGAAGGACGAGGAAGGCGCCGGTTTCGACCGCACGTTCACGTCCGCGGTGGGCGGCGGCGCCCCCGTCACCGGAACGGCCGTCCTCACCGACCAGCGGTTGATCGACCGGTACACGGCCGTCCGGGGGCAGCCGGCCGTCACGGCGAGTTCGGTGCTGGCCGACCATCCCGCCGCCCAGCCGAGATCCGGGTTCGACGGCGACCCGGCGACGACCTGGATCGCGTCGGAGCAGGACGACACGGCGACCTACGGCGTCCGGTGGAAGGGCCGCAAGCCTGTGTCCAGGATCACTCTGCAGCGTCCACCGGCCGTGTCGGGGCCCATCCGCGTGCGGATCCAGGGCGGCAACGGTGAGATCCGCGAGGGACTGTCGGACCGCAAGGGCAGGCTGTCGTTCGCCCCGATGACCACCGACAGGCTGACGCTCACCTTCTTCAGGGAAACCCAGATCCAGCCGGTTCAGCTGACCGACCTCACCATCCCCGGTGTGAAACCGTTCCCGGACGTGCGCAGCTCCCCGCTGCAGCTGCCCTGCGGTTACGGGCCGAAGCTGCGGATCGGCCCGCCGGGCTCCCCGGTCGCCGGCTCCCCGGCCGCCGGCACCCAGGCCGCCGACATCCCGACGAAGGCCACCGGCACGCTCGGCGATCTGCTCGCCGGGCGCCCCCTGCGGTTCGCCGGCTGCGAGCAGGCGACGCTGAAGACCGGCCAGAACCGGCTGACCACCGCGCCCCTCGACTCCTACCGCATCGACACCGTGACGGTCGGCGCCAAGCCGGGGCAGGCCACCACCGCACGGCCGCCGGAGCAGGTCGAGATCATCAGCTGGGGATCGAGTTCCCGCAAGCTGAAGGTGGACGCCGCGACGCCGTCGTTCCTCACCGTCAACGAGAACTTCAACGACGGATGGAGCGCCACCGTCGGCGGCCACGAGCTGCGGGCCGTCCGGCTGGACGGGTGGAAGCAGGGCTGGCTCGTCCCCGCGGGCACCGGCGGCATCGTCGAACTCACCTACGGCCCCGACCGGGCACAGCAGGTCGCCGTGGTGGCCGGGCTCAACATGCTCCTCGTCCTGCTGATCATCGCCGTCTGGCCGGGCGGATCGAGGAACCGGCGCGATCCGCGGCAGCGGCCGCGCGCGCTGGTGGCCGGAACGGGCTGGCCCGCGTGGGCGGCCGTCGGGCTCGCCGCCGTGCTCGGCGGCTGGATCGCCGGTGCGCCCGGGTTCGCCGTCGCCGTCCTGGTCGCGGCCGGGTGCGGCTGGGCGCGCACCCGCCGCTCCGCCGTCCTGCGCGCCGTCGCGTCACCGTGGACGATCGCGATCGCCATGCTCGCCGGGACGGGATGCCTTGCCGCCGGCGCCTGGCTCAACAAGATCAGCAACTTCGCCGCCCCGTCCGGCCCGCTCGGCGACATCGCACCCCAGCTGCTCGGGCTCGTGATCGTCGGGCGGGTCGCGGCGGAGCTGTGGCGGCCACGGCCGGCCGGCGGCGGATCCGGCGGCCGGATCCCGCTCAGCTGGACGGCGCCGAAGCGGGGGCCCGGCGGGGACGGTCCCGGCGAGTCAGCCGCTGAACCGGACGCTCCACCAGGTAGTAACTCAGAGTCCCCGCTGCGATGGACGCCGCCGCCATCAGCGGGAGGTCCGTCGCCACGTCCCCCCGGAACACCCGGTCCGCCGCCTCATACCAGCCGACGATGATCAGCAGCTGCCACAGGAACAGGCCGTAGGAGATCCGGCCGAGGAACCGCATCACCGGGTTGGCGAGGACCGCGCCGAGCGCCGGATGCCCGGCCGGGGCCAGCGCCACCGGGGCGATCAGCGCCGCCGCGCACAGCCCGTCCACGACCAGGTGCAGGGTGGACGTCCAGAACGCGTCCGGTTCCTGGAGGGTGAGCGGTCCGGTCGCGGGCGTGGCGGCCACCACGTACAGCATCGCGGCCGCCACCCAGCACGCCGCCCACGAGTCCGAGACGGTCCGGCACAGCGTCGCCACGGGACGGCGCCCGTCCAGCCGCGCCCACACCGTCACCACGGCGAGGGCCATCCCCAGCGCGAACCAGACGAAGAAGCGCGGCAGCCACAGACCCATCTGCGTGTGCCGCGCCGGGAAGAACATCACGGCCGTGAAGGGGAACGACAGCGACCCGTACACCGCGATGCCGATCAGGAGCCGCTTGGCCCGCACCCCCACGTCGTGGGTGCGTTTCCGCCGCGCGTACCAGCCGAGGACGGCCGCCGTGAAGGGCAGCGTGGCGTACCAGGCGACCTCGACCACCAGGCTCCACAGCTGCCCCAGATGCGCGGGCCCCAGCACGCTGTCCCACCACACGCCGGGCACGTACGTATGCGTGACGGTGAGCAGGGAGACCCACGAGACGGGGTCGCCGATGTGGTCCCGTCCTGCCGTCAGCATGAAGCAGACGATCACGGCCCAGTAGGCGGGCATGATGCGGAGCACGCGCTTGCGCAGGTATTCGCCGATGCGCGGGGCGTCACGTCCGTTCAGCACCGCCGCCGCCCACGGACGGTAGAGAAGCAGGCCCGACAGGATGAAGAAGATGGGCACACCGACCTGGCCGCCGTTGAACAGCCAACGCGCGCCGGCCGGGTTGGTGATGGAGCCCGCCGTGGCGGCGACGTGGTAGACGAGGACGCCCAGTGCCGCCACGGCGCGCACACCGTCGAGCGTGTCCTGACGCCCGGAGATGGGCGGCGGCGTCGGTCTGGCCACCTGGGGGGCGGTTTTCAAGGCCCCTTCTTCCGGAGAATCAGGACCAGGTTCCAGGTGGCGATCTCGCGCAACCCCGGAATCCGGACGATTCCCGCGGCCCAGCGCGGATGGTAGCGGGGACCGGCGTCCAGGACGCGCACGTCGTCGCGGCCTCGCGCCCACCCCAGGGCCGCCGACACCGACACCGGGTGCAGGCTGAGTCCGTACCGGTTCTTCGGCGGGCGGCCGTTCCGGCGCTCGTACCTCCGGGCGGCCCGGTCTCCGCCGAGGTAGTGCCACGGCGAGGTCTCGTGCCCGCCCCACGGGGACAGCCAGTTGGTGAACGACAGGAAGACCGTCCCGCCCGGCCGGGTCACGCGGACCATCTCGTCCGCCATCCGCCACGGAGACGGGACGTGTTCCAGCACGTTCGACGAAAAGCAGACGTCGGCGGAGCCGGTGCGGAAGGGCAGGGCGAGCGCGCTGGCGACGAATGTGTTCGGCCCGCAGACGTTGTGCGCGGTCAATTCGGCGAGGTCGTGATCAATGCCCGTACAGCGGGCGCCGGCGGCCGTCAGCGTCCGTGCGAAGAAACCGGAGCCCGTCCCGACGTCGATGACGGTCGCCCCGGCGAGATCGGTGTACGAACTGAGTTGCGCGACGGCGTCACGAGCCATCAGTTCGTAGAAGTACTCCGGGTTGCTCCGCTCTTGCCGGAACGCGCTCAGAAGCCGGACTGACCGGGCCAGCGTGGCACGGTGTTCCAGGGGGATGCCGCGCTCTGGCTCGGGCGGCTGCCAGTCCTGCCTGGGGGGCGCCGTGGTCATCGCCACCTCGCTGTCGATTCGGGATCGGTCCAGGGTCCGGTTCGAGCGGATCCTACCGGCCAGTACGCTATGGACGTAAGCGTTCGCTGTTGAGGCTTAGAACACGGATTCATGGTGTTCTGCCTGCGGCAGTCGGCGCTTACTGTTACTGGACTGATGATTTCAGTGGCCCTGTAGGGTAACCCGGACATGCCGGACTCCCGCCCCTTGGCCTGAGAACGATGGCATTCCTCGGAGGTATCCATGCGGCGACCGGTCGGACTGGCCTTGATCGGCCTGGGCGCGTTCTTTCTCACGCTCGCGCCCCTGGTTCGTTTCTACGTGGCCGACCAGGTGATCGCCGCGCCACTGAACCGCTATCAGGTGACGCTTCTGGAATCGAAGAACTCCACGTACTTCGACCAGGCCGAACTCAAGACCAAGACGGGCGTCACCCTCATGGCCAAGAGCACCGTCCGCGGTGACGTCCGCGCCAACGAGGGCGACAACGACATCGCCGTCTGGGACTCCACGACCAACATCTACGACCAGGCCAACCCGGAGAACCCCGTCCAGATCCAGGGGTACCGGATCGCCTTCGACCGCCGGACGAGCGTCCTGACCAACTGCTGCGGCACGCACGTCGACGGCGACAACGCCGTCCGGATGTCGGGCTACGGGCTGCTGTTCCCCCTGGCGAACGTCCAGAAGCGCGACTACCCGGTCTTCGACACGACGACCAAGCAGACGGCGCCGATGGAGTTCAACGCCGTCGAGGAGATCCAGGGCCTCACGACCTACCGCTTCACCCAGTCCATCCCGCTGACGAAGACCGCCGCGATGGACGTCAAGCTGCCCGCCAAGATGCTCGGCCTCCCCGAGGAGGCTGGCGCCCAGAAGGTGGACCGCTACACCGAGGCCTACAACACCGTCTGGGTCGATCCGCGCACCGGAGTCCCGGTCAAGCACCGCAAGAACATCCGCAGCACCGTTCAGACCCCGGACGGCAAGGGCAAGATGATCGTCGCGCAGGCCGACCTCATCACCGTCGACAAGGACCAGAAGGCCGGGGTCGACCTGGCCGACAGCACGGCCTTGAAGATCGACGCGATGCGCAGCTACGTTCCGGGCGGCGCGATCCTGCTCGGCCTGATCCTGCTGGGCGTCGGCGGCTTTCTGGGGCTCGGCCGCCGCCCGGCCCCGCCGGCGCCGGTGGCCCCGCGCCGCTCCGACGGCAAGTTCGGCGACACGGCCCCGGCCGGCCCGCCGAACCCGCCGGCCGCGGCCCCGCCCGCTCCGCCGGAGGGCCGCCCGGCACCGAGCAGCCAGCGGCAGCAGCGCAAGGCGTCCGGCCCCACCCGCCGCCGCTGACGTCCCGCCCTTCCGCACCGGACCGCCCGGGTCACCGCGGGCCGCGTCGCCCTGCCCACCCGCCCAAGCTGATACGTGTTCTATATGGAGCTGTAAAGCGGATCAGCAAGGATCTTCCTAACTAGAACCTGTTGCAGTTTCGCTTGGGCGGGCCTAGGGTCGAGGTTGTGCGGACACGAGTCACCGAACTATTCGGCATTGAGTACCCGATCTTCGCGTTCAGTCACTGCCGCGACGTCGTCGCCGCGGTGAGCCGCGCAGGCGGCATGGGCGTCCTCGGCGCCCTGCATTTCACCCCCGAGGAGCTCGAACTCGAGCTCAAATGGATCGACGAGCACGTCGGTGGCAAGCCCTACGGCGTCGACACGGTGATGCCGGCCAAGTACGAGGGCGGCGACCTGGGCGACGCCGAGGAGCTGCTCGGCAAGCTGCAGGGGATGATCCCCGCGGAGAACCGCAGGTTCCTTGAGGACCTGCTCGCCGAGCACGGCGTCGAACCGTCCACCGAGAGCGCCACCAAGGCGCTGCTCGGCTGGACGGACCAGACCGCCCGGCCCCAGGTCGAGGTGGCGCTCCGCCATCCGATCGCGCTGCTGGCCAACGCGCTCGGCCCGCCCCCGGCCGATATCGTGGCGGAGGCGCACGAGCACGGCGTCAAGGTCGCCGGGCTCGCCTCCAACGCCCGGCATGCCCGCAAGCAGGTCGACGTGGGCGTCGACATCATCGTCGCCCAGGGCACCGAGGCAGGCGGCCACACCGGCGACGTCGCCACGATGGTGCTGATCCCCGAGGTCGTGGACGCGGTCGGCGACGAGACGATCGTCCTCGCCGCGGGCGGCATCGGACGGGGCCGGCAGATGGCCGCGGGCATGGCCCTCGGCGCCGACGGCGTCTGGACCGGCTCGATCTGGTTGACCGTCGACGAGGCCGACACCCCGGAACGCGCGCTGCCGAAGCTTCTCGAGGCGACGTCCCGGGACACGGTCCGGTCCCGCGCCTGGACGGGCAAGCCGGCCCGCTTCCTGAAGTCCGCGTGGACCGAGGCGTGGGAGAGCGAGAAGTCCCCCGGCTACCTCCCGATGCCCATGCAGTTCATGCTGATCGCGGACGCCCTGCCCCGCATCGCCCGCTCGGGCGACGGCGAGCTGGTCACGTTCCCCGTCGGCCAGATCGTCGGCTCGATGAACCAGGTCAAGCCCGCCGCCCAGGTCGTCTACGAGCTGATCGAGGAGTACGTCGAGGCCATCGAACGCCTCAACACCATCACTGAATCGGACTGACCTTCCTCGAACGCCGCCGCCGCGCCCAATTCCCCCTGGGCGCGGCGGCGCGCGTACGTCGGGCCCCCCGGCTCCCGGCGGGCGCCGGACCCGCGGTCAGAAGCGCGTCATCCAGGACAGGGCTCGCGCGAGGACGTAGTAGATCACGCCGGCGAGGGCCCAGTTGATGTAGAGCTGCTGCTCGGGGTCGGTGCGGGTGAAGACGTCGTGGAACGGCGTGGCGAGCCAGCCGCCCGCGTCGAGGACGGCGTCGACCAGGACGTTCCCGGGGTTGGCGTCGCCCCAGGTGAGAAGTATCCCCAGGGCCAGGATCGCGGCGGCCGCCCAGCCCGCGGCCATGATCATCGCACTGACCGGGTTCTGCCTGCTGCGCAGCCACCGCCGCGGCCTGCGCTTGACCACGACGGTCTTCGCCGTGTCGTCCGCCGGCGGCGTCTGCGCTCTGCCGGGCCAGAGCCGCCTGCGGGGTGCCTCCTTCGTGGTCTCGTGCCGCCTGCGTCCAAGGTGCGAGGCCATGGCCTGCTCAGTCCCTCCGTGACTCGGTTGCGACCAGCCGTGCCACGGAGAGAGGCCCGGAAACCCGGGCCGTGGTTTCGGACGGACCGTTATTTGCCCTTGTAGGCGGCGGGGCGCTTCTCCTTGAAGGCGAGGGAGCCTTCCTTGGCGTCCTCGGAGCCGATGACGGGCCAGCCGATCTCGTCGGAGATCTTGAGGGCGTCCTCCTCGGACAGGTGCTCGGTCTCGCGGTACGTGCGCAGGATCCCCTGGACGGCGAGCGGACCGCATTCGGCGATCTGGCCGGCCAGTTCACGGGCGGCGGCGAGGGCCGTGCCATCCGGGACGATCTTGTTGATCAGACCCATGCCGAGGGCCTCCTGCGGGGTCACCGAGCGGGCGGTGAGCAGGATGTCCATCGCGTTGGCGTAGCCGATCTGGCGGGGGAGCCGGATCGCGGAGCCGCCCATGGGGAACAGCCCGCGCTTCGCCTCGTACAGGCCGAGGGTGGCGCCTTCGGCGACGACGCGCAGGTCGGTGCCGACCAGGAGCTCGGTTCCGCCGGCGACGGCATATCCCTCGATGGCGCAGATGAGCGGCTTGGTGGGCCGGCCCTCGCGCAGCAGGCCCTTCCAGTGGAAGTCGGGGATCTGTGCCATGCGCTCCTGGACGCGGGGGTCGGACGGCGTCTGCCCCATGGCCTTCAGGTCGGCGCCGGCGCAGAATGTGCCTTCGGCCCCGGTGAGAATGCCGACGCGGATCTCCGGGGTGTCGGATATGTAGGCCCAGGCGTCCGCGAGGCCCACCAGCATGGACGAGCTGAGCGCGTTGCGCGCCTCGGGCCGGTTCATCGTGACGATGACGACGTGGCCGTCGCGCTCGACTGTGCAGTGCTCGGTGCTGATCGGCAGCCGCTCCGCCATGGTTCCTCCAGCTTAGATGGCAAACGAGAACAGATTCTAGTTAAGCCGTCGCCCTACCGGTAGGGGTTGATCTGCAAAACGAGAACGTGATCTACTTTGGTCGCCGGGGCGTCGCCGTGTGACGGCGCTCACCGTGCTGACGGCGCTCATCGTGCTACGTAGGGAGATCCGATGGGGTCATTGGGCTTTTGGCGGCTGGCGCAGGCCGATCCCGAGTGGGTCGCGGCCGTCGATCCGGACGGGACGAAGTACTCCGCGGGCGATCTGCTGGCCCGCTCCAACAGACTCGTCCACGGACTGCGCGCACTCGGTCTCAAGAACGGCGACGGCATCTGCGGGCTCGTTCCGAACGGCGTCGACGGACTGGTGCTGTACCTGGCGGCGCTGCAGGCCGGCTGGTACTACACGCCGATCAACTGGCATCTGGCCGGACCGGAGATCGCGTACATCGTCTCCGACGCCGAGGCCAAGGCGTTCTTCGTCCATGAGCGGTACGCCGCCGAGGGCGTGGCGGCCGCCGGGGAGATCGAGGCTCACCGGCGGTTCGCGTTCGGGAACGTCGAGGGATTCCGCCCGTACGGCGAACTCGTCGAGGGGCGGCCCGACACCCTTCCGGACGACCGGAGCAACGGCGCCACGATGCACTACACGTCCGGGACGACCGGGCGGCCGAAGGGCGTCAAGCGGGCGCTGATGGGCATCGATCCCGACGACAGCGCCGAACTGATGACGTTCCTGCTGACCCTCTTCGGCATCACGCAGGGACGCCCGGCGGGCGGCGAGCAGCAGGCCCATCTGATCACCTCACCGAACTATCACACGGCCGTCACCCAGTTCGGCGGCACGGCCCTGCACATGGGGCACACCCTCGTCTACACGGACCGGTGGGACGCCGAAGACACCCTGAGAATGATCCAGGAACACGGCGTCAGCAACACCCACATGGTGCCGACGCACTTCAAGCGGCTCCTCGGTCTGCCCGAGGACGTCAAGTCCCGGTACGACGTCTCCAGCATGAAGTGGGCGATCCACGCGGCCGCGCCGTGCCCGGTGCCGATCAAGCAGCAGATGCTCGACTGGTGGGGCGACTGCATCTGGGAGTACTACGCGGCGACCGAGGGCGGCGGGACGATAGCCAGCCCGGCCGACTGGCGCGCCCATCCCGGAACGGTCGGGAACGCCTGGCCGATCAGCGAGCTCCTCATCGTGGACGACGACGGTGAACCCGTTCCGGCCGGGACGCACGGCACGATCTACATGAAGATGGCCGGCGTCGAGTTCGAGTACAAGGGCGACAAGGAGAAGACGGAGAAGAACCGCCTCAAGGACTTCTTCACCGTCGGGGACATCGGCTATCTCACCGACGACGGGTTCCTGTTCCTGTCCGACCGCAAGGCCGACATGATCATCTCGGGTGGGGCGAACATCTACCCGGCCGAGATCGAGAACGAGATCACCATGCATCCGAAGGTCGCGGACGTGGCCGTGTTCGGCATCCCGGACGAGGAGTGGGGTGAGCAGATCAAGGCCGTCGTGGAGCCCGCCGAGGGCGTCGAACCCGGCGACGGGCTGACGGCGGAGATCCTCGCGTCGCTGGAGGGCCGGCTCGCCAGGATGAAGTGGCCGAAGTCCATCGACTACATCGAGACGATGCCGCGCGAACCGAACGGCAAGCTCCTCAAGCGCAGGCTCAGGGACCCGTACTGGAAGGACCGCGGCAGTGCCATCTGACACGGCGCCATCTAAGCCCAACCACGTCCTGGAGTTCCCCGGCGGGTACACGCGCTCGGTGGGGCCCGTCATCGGGCGGTTCCTCAGCGATCTGCGCGACGCCCGGCTCGTCGGCGTCCGCACGGCGGAGGGCCGGGTGCTCGTCCCGCCGTCGGAGTACGACCCCGACACCGGCGAGGACGTGACGGACGAGTTCGTCGAGGTCGGCCCGGTCGGGACGGTCACGACGTGGTCGTGGGTGCCGCGTCCGGCGAAGGAGCATCCGCTGGACCGCCCGTTCGCGTGGGCGCTGATCCGGCCGGACGGCGCCGACACCGCGCTCCTGCACGCGCTCGACCTCGGCGTCTTCGAGGAGGGCGCGGAGCCGCCGAGGTTCCTCAAGACCGGGATGCGCGTCCGGCCCAAGTGGCGGGCGGAGCGCACCGGCGGGATCGGCGACATCGAGTGCTTCCTCCCCGAGGTCACGGTGATCAACGCGCCGACGCGGCTGGAGTACTCGCTGAAGGGCGGCCAGGCGCTCGGCCGGTTCCTGGAGGGCATCTCGCAGGGCAGGATCCTCGGCCACCGGTGCCCGGTGTGCGAGCAGGTCATCGTCCCGATGAAGGGCCTGTGCCCGCGCGACGGCGTCCCCACCACCGAGGAGGTGGAGCTGCCCGACACCGGCACCGTCACCACCTTCGCCGTCAACAACATCCCCGACCCGCGCGCCCCCGAGGTGCCGTTCGTGTCGGGCTACGTGCTGCTGGACGGCGCCGGGCTGACGATGCTGACGCTCGTCGCGGGCGTCCCGGCGGACCAGGTCCGGATGGGCATGCGGGTCAGGGCGGCGTGGCGTCCCCGCGAGGAGTGGGAGCGGTCGATGAGCAACATCAAGTGGTTCGAGCCCATCGACGAGCCCGACGTCCCCTTCGAAGAGATCAAGGACTTCATGTGATGCGCGAGATCGCTGTCGTCGCCTTCACGCAGAGCCGCCACTCCGGCGAGGACCAGGGGCTGGCGGAGATCGAGATGCTCGCGCCCGTCATCACCGAGGTCAAGGAGAAGACGGGGCTGAAGCAGTTCGGCTTCACCTGCTCCGGGTCGTGCGACTACCTCGCCGGCGCGCCGTTCTCGTTCGTGTCGGCGCTGGACGCGGTGGGTGCGTGGCCGCCGATCTCGGAGAGCCACGTCGAGATGGACGGTGCCTGGGCGCTGTACGAGGCGTGGGTGAAGCTGCTGCACGGCGAGATCGACACGGCGCTCGTCTACGGGTTCGGGAAGTCGTCGCAGGGGGACCTGCGCACGATCCTCACCCAGCAGCTCGACCCGTACCACCTGGCGCCGCTCGGCATCGACCAGGTGTCGCTGGCCGCGCTTCAGGCCCGCGCCTACATGGAACGGTCGGGCGCCAAGGAGGACGACCTGCGCGCCGTCGCGGCACGGTCCCGGGCGTCCGGACGGGACAACCCGTTCGCGCTGCACCTGCCGGAGCCTGAGGACGAAGGCTACGACGTGGCTCCGCTGCGCCCGTACGACGTCGCGCCCATCACCGATGGTGCGGCGGCGATCGTCCTCGCGGCGGGGGACAAGGCGCGGGAGCTGTGCGAGCGCCCCGCGTGGATCACCGGGATCGACCACCGGACCGAGGCGCACGCGCCCGGCGTCCGCGACCTGACCCGCTCGGACGCGACGCGCATCGCCGGGGAGAAGGCGGGCGCCGCGGGCGTCGAGGTCGCCGAGCTGCACGCGCAGTTCAGCCATGAGGAGCTCATCCTGCGCGAGGCCCTCGGCCTGGGCGACGACGTGGCGGTCAACCCGTCCGGCGGCGCGCTGTCGGCCAACCCGATGATGGCGGCGGGCCTGATCCGGATCGGTGAGGCGGCCGCCCGCATTCACGACGGGACGGCGTCCAGGGCCCTCGGCCACGCCTCGTCCGGCCCCTGCCTCCAGCAGAACCTCGTCTGCGTGCTGTCGGGAGAGAGCGAATGAGCAACGCGTGTGCGGTCATCGGCGTCGGGCAGACGGCGTACAAGACCAAGCGGCTTGACGTGTCGATGGCGGGGATGCTGCGCGAGGCGGCCCGGCGGGCGCTCGACGACGCCGGCCTCACCTGGAAGGACATCGACGCCGTCGTCGTCGGCAAGGCCCCCGACCTGTTCGAGGGCGTCATGATGCCGGAGACGTTCCTGGCGGAGGCGCTGGGCGCCAAGGGCAAGCCGATCATGCGCGTGCACACGGCCGGCTCGGTCGGCGGGTCCACGGCGATCGTCGCGGCCGGCCTGATCCAGGGCGGCGTGCACCAGCGCGTCCTCACGGTGGCGTGGGAGAAGCAGTCGGAGTCGAACGCGACGTGGGCGCTGACCGTGAACTCGCCGTTCACGACGTCGCTGGTCGTGGGCGCGGGCGGCTACTTCGCCCCGCACATCCGCGCCTACATGCGTCGGTCGGGCGCCCCCGACCACATCGGGATGCTGGTCGCGGTCAAGGACCGGGAGAACGCGCTGCGGAACCAGTACGCGCACCTCAAGATCCCGGGCATCTCGCGGGAGATGGTCGAGTCGACCCCGATGCTGTGGGAGCCGATCCGCTACCTGGAGACGTGCCCGTCGTCGGACGGGGCGTGCGCCATGGTGCTGGCTTCCGAGGACGCCGCGAAGAAGGCGCCGAATCCGCCCGCGTGGGTGCACGGCACGTCGATGCGGTCGGAGCCGATGATGTTCGCCGGGCGCGACTCCGTGAGCCCGCAGGGCGGCAAGGACGCGGCGGCGGACGTGTACCGGCAGGCCGGGATCAGCGATCCGCGCCGCGAGCTGGACTGCGCCGAGGTGTACGTCCCGTTCTCCTGGTACGAGCCGATGTGGCTGGAGAACCTCGGGTTCTGCGGCGAGAGCGAAGGCTGGAAGCTCACCGAGGCGGGGGCGACGGCGATGGACGGTGACATCCCGTGGAACCCGTCCGGCGGCGTGCTGTCGTCCAACCCGATCGGCGCGTCCGGGATGATCCGGTTCGCCGAGGCGGCGCTGCAGGTGCGCGGGCTGGCCGGCGACCATCAGGTGGACGGCGCGCGGCGCGCGCTGGGCCACGCCTACGGAGGCGGCGCCCAGTTCTTCGCGATGTGGATAGTCGGCAGCGACAAACCCTGACCCCCCGAAAGGGCCGTCCGATGGAGTACAACCACGCTGATCTGTTCGAGGGAGTCGCGGACGCGATCGGGGAGCGTGTCGCCCTGGTGTGCGGCGACCGGCGACTCACCTACGCCGAGATGGACGAGCACGCGAACCGTCTCGCGCACCACCTGGCGGGTGCGGGCGTCGGGCCCGGCCAGCATGTCGCGGTCCAGCTCTACAACGGCATCGAGTACGCGGCGGCGCTGCTGGCGGTGCTGAAGATCCGGGCCGTCCCCATCAACGTCAACTACCGGTATGTGGAGAGCGAGCTGCTCTACATCTACCGGGACTCCGACAGCGTCGCGCTTCTGTACGACGTCGAGTTCGAGGACCGCGTCGCCGCGACCGCCGCGGAGGTGCCCGAGCTGAGGCACCTCATCGCGGTGGGCGGCACGCCGTCCATACCGGGCGCGGTCGCCTACGACGACGCGGTGCGGGACGCGGACGGAACGCGAGGCTTCCCGGCGCGTTCCCCCGACGACCTCTACATCATCTACACGGGCGGCACGACGGGGATGCCGAAGGGCGTCATGTGGTCGACCGAGCAGATTCTGCACGCGTTCTGGAACCCGTCGCTTCCGCGGCCGTCGAGACCGCAGGACATCGTCGAGAACGCCCGCAACGGCGGCCCGCTGGTGATGATGCCGGTCGCGCCGCTGATGCACGGCGCCGCGCAGCTCGCCACGTGGATCGCCTGGTTCATGGGCGCGACGCTCGTGTACACGCGCAAGTTCGACGCGGCCGAGGTGTGGCGGACGATCGAGCGGGAGAAGGTCAACTCGCTGACCATCACCGGCGACGCCATGGCGATCCCGATGGCGGAGGAACTGGCGCGCGGCGACTATGACACGTCGTCGCTGCTGGCGTTCGTGTCCACGGGCGCGATCTTCACCGGGACCGTCCGCAACCGTATCCAGGAGCTCCTGCCGAACACGATGACCCTGGACCGGTTCGGGTCGACGGAGTCGGGCTCGACGGCCGAGGCGGTGGCCGGGTCGACGCCGGAGAAGGGCCTGCGGTTCGCGCCGGACGTGGAGGACGTCACCGTCCTCGACGACGCGCTCCAGCCGGTCAAACCGGGATCGGGCGTCATCGGGCAGGTCGCGCGGACGGGGTACATCGCGCAGGGCTACTACAACGACCCGGAGAAGACGGCGAAGACGTTCCCCGTGGTGGACGGGCGGCGCTGGCTCCTCACCGGCGACATCGCCACCGTCGAGGAGGACGGCGCGATCGCCGTGTTCGGGCGGGGCTCGCAGGCCATCAACACCGGCGGCGAGAAGGTGTTCCCGGAGGAGGTCGAGGCCGTCCTGAAGGGCCATCCGGGCGTGTACGACGCGGTCGTGACGGGTGTCCCGGACGAGCGCTGGGGCAACCGGGTCGCGGCGGTGGTCCAGCCGTCCGGCGGTGGCGAGCCGCCCGCGACCGAGGACCTGGACGCGCACTGCCGCAAGGAGCTGTCGGGCTACAAGGTGCCGCGCGTCTACGCGTTCGTGGACGAGATGAAGCGCTCCCCGGCCGGCAAGGCCGACTACCGGTGGGCGAAGCAGATCGCCGAGGAGGCGGAGGAGGCCCGAGGGTAGCGGGCGCCCAAGAGGAGGGAGAGCGCCCGGGTGTAGAGGTCGGCCCCGAACCTTCGTGGGATTCGGGGCCTGGAGACGGACCTCTGTTAGTGGCCCTAATAAAATGATCCTAGGGGCCGTCCCGGGGTGCTCTGATCATCCAGGGTGTCGCCTTCGCCACACGCGGCGGGCATCCGCCGCGCCCGCACGCATGCCGACCCACTAGAATCTCCTCCAAAGAGTCACTCTTGCATTGAGTCTCTCTGCAGCGGAGAGAAGGGGAGGGGTAAGGCGTGACGACTCCGGAACGGGAGCGGATGGCGGGCGAACTGCAGATGGCGATGCAGCGCAGCACCATGTTCACGGTGCTGCTGCACCATGCCACCGCGAGCAAGGCGGGCATGAACGTCACCGACGCGCAATGCGTCAACGCGCTGTCGCTCGACGGGCCGCAGACCCCCGGACGGCTCGCCCAGCTGATGGGCATCACCACAGGGGGGGCCATCACCGCCGTGATCGACCGGCTGGAGAAGGCGGGCTACGTCCGGCGCACCCGCGACCCCGACGACCGCCGGCGCGTGATCGTCGAACTCGTCGAGGACAACGTCGTGGAGTTCGCCCGGTACTTCGAGCCGATCAGGCGTCTCTTCCGTGATCGGCTCGACGGCTACAGCGACGAGCAGGTCGCCTTCCTGCTGGACTGGATCCGCCGCAACAACGAGGCGATGCCCCAGATCATCGAGGAGGTCAGAAAGCTGCCCGACCCCATCTGAGGCCGCCTCGGCCCGAGCTTGACGCGGACCTCCGACGCGGCGGCCCTCCCACGCGGCCGACTGCGGCTCCGGGACGGCCCCCGCCAGTCCCGGAGCCGGTCGGCACCGGGTCCAGGAACGGCCGCGGCGGTCCCCCCGGCCGCGGCGACCGTCCCTGGAGCTTGCCGGGAACGTCATGGCGACGTTCGCGTGACTACAGGCCCATGACCGCCACGTCGCAGGTCACACACCTTGTGGACGGTGACTTCGGTCACACCGCGCCATTTCGGGCCCCTTCGACGCTCTCGCGGCCGCCCACGGCCGCCGGGCGATCCAGGTCGCCCGCGAGGACCGCTGAGAGCCGTCCGTTCGGGCGCCACCGGACCGCCGGCGATGAGATCATGAAGGCATGCGCGTAGGACCTGAGAGCCGCTGACGTGGAGCCGCTGCGTCCCGAGGACCCCGCCGAGATCGGCGGATACCCGCTGGTCGCCCGTATCGGCGCGGGCGGCATGGGCCAGGTGTATCTGGGGCTCACCGGCGCCGGCCGGCACGTCGCCCTCAAGGTGATCCGCGAGGACTTCGAGGGCCCGCAGGCGCTCGCCCGGTTCCGCCGCGAGGTCGCCACCGTCGAACGGGTGCGCAGCCGGTTCGCCGCCGCGATGGTCGGCGCCGGGCTGGACGCGCCGCCGTACTGGCTCGCGACCGAGTACGTCCCCGGCCCGACGCTCCGCCAGGCCGTCGCCGAGCACGGGCCGCCGCCGCCGGACACCTGCCTGCGGCTGCTGGCCGCCCTGGCCCAGGGGCTGCTGGAGATCCACGGGCAGGGCGTCCAGCACCGCGACCTCAAGCCCGGCAACGTGATCCTCGCCCCGGACGGGCCCCGGCTGATCGACTTCGGCATCGCCCGCGGCGAGGGCCAGACGCAGATCACCCAGACCGGCGCGTGGAACGGCACCCCCGGGTACGTCGCGCCCGAGGTCGTCCGCGAGCAGGAGCCCGTCCCCGCGTCGGACGTGTTCTCCCTCGCCGGCACCGTCGCGTACGCCGCCACGGGACGCCCGCCGTTCGGTGGCGGCCGCATCGAGGCCATCATCCACCGGACCCTCGACGGCGACATCGACCTCGACGGGGCCGACCCGCGCGTCGCCGATCTCGTCCGGCTCTGCGCCGAGAAGGAGCCCGGCTCCCGGATTGCGCTGGAGCGGCTGATCGAGATGGCCGCGTCCCCGGTCGCTCTCGCCGCCGATCCCGGCTACCGGCGGCTGGTGGGCGTCCCGCGGCCGGTGCCCGCCGGCCTCGCGGACGCCGCCGCGTCCGGTCTCGTCCCGCCGGACCGCACGAGGACGGTACCGGGAGGCGGGACGAGACTGCGGTCGCGCGCCGCCGTCATCGCGGCGGGCGCCGGGATGGTCGCCGTCGTGCTGGGCGGTGCCTTCGTCGCCAGGTCCGTGCTGAACGGCGACGACGGCCGGAGCGGCGCGAACGCGTCCCGGAACGGACAGGGGACGGGCGGCGGAGAGACGGGCGGCGGAGAGGCGGGCGCCCCCACGACATCGGCGGGCTCGCCCGCGGAGCGGACGCCCCGGAAGGACGGCCGTCCGCCGGACAAGATCCTGGTGAAGCAGCCCACCGCGGACTACCACGCCATGGAGTTCTCCCAGAAGGACTTCACGTGCCTGCCCGCGATCCGCTCCGAGGACGAGACCCTCTCCGGCCAGTTGCAGGTTTCGGCGCCGCGCCGGCCGTACACGAAGGAGTCCGTCGAGTTCGGCATGCGCTTCAAGTACGCGACTCCGTCCAACTACTACGTGGTGGCCCAGCTCCGCCCGCCGGGGCCGCATGGCAGCGCGGGGCCGGGATGGGTCCACAGCAAGCCGCATCTGTATCCGGCAGGCACCTCCGGGCTCGACCTCACCTTCCCGGACGACTTCGTGTGGGAGGGATCCGGCGGCGGGACGGGCCCTCTGGCGAGAAAGGGCGTCTGGACGATCGTCTGGATGCACGTCCATCCCAACGGCGACGCCTACTACATCGGCTGCGACGGCTTCACGGCCGCGTAGTCGCCGGACGGCGTGCGGCCACCGGAAGGAGTGCGGCCACCGGACGGCTTGCGGCTACCGGACGACGATGGTGGCGGAGCCGTGGCCGAAGAGGCCCTGGTTCACCGCGATGCCCGCGCGGGCGTCCTCGACTTGGCGGCCTTCGGCCCGGCCGCGCAGCTGCCAGGTCAGCTCGCACACCTGCGCGATGGCCTGCGCCGGGATCGCCTCGCCGAAGGACGCGAGCCCGCCGCTCGGGTTGACCGGGATGCGCCCCCCGAGGGTGGTGGCGCCGGACCGGAGCAGTTCCTCGGCGCCGCCCGGCTCGCACAGGCCGATGTCCTCGTACCAGTCCAGCTCAAGGGCCGTGGACAGGTCGTACACCTCGGCGAGCGACAGGTCGTCCGGCCCGATCCCGGCCTCCTCGTAGGCGGCGTGCGCGATCGCGGACCGGAACGGACGCTCGGGCTCCGCCGCCGCCATCGCCGAGTCCGTGGCGAAGTCGGGCAGGTCCAGGACGGTCTTGGGGAACGTCGGCGTCACCGTGGACAGCCCGGGGATGCGCACGGGGTCGGCGATGCCGTGCCGCCGCGCGAAGTCCATCGACGTCAGCACCAGCGCGGCGCCGCCGTCACTGGTGGCGCAGATGTCCAGAAGCCGCAGCGGGTCGGCGACCACGGCGGACTCGCGGACGTCCTCCAGCGTCACCTCCTTGCGGTACCGGGCATTCGGGTTCGCCAGCCCGTGCCGCGCGTTCTTCACCTTCACGGCGGCGAAGTCGTCCAGCGTCGCGCCGTGCATCGCCATGCGGCGGCGGGCGTACAGCGCGAAGTAGATCGGGTTGGTCGCGCCGAGCAGCCGGAACCGCAGCCAGTCGGGGTCGTCCGGCCGGTCGCCGCCGACGGGCTTGAAGAAACCCTTCGGCGCGGCGTCCGCGCCCACGACCAGCGCCACGTCGCACAGGCCCGCGAGGATCCGCGCGCGCGCGTTGTCGATGGCCTGCGCCCCCGAGGCGCACGCCGCGTACGAGCTGGACACCCGCGCGCCGGACCAGCCGAGCGCCTGCGCGAACGTCGCGCCGGCGATGAACCCCGGATACCCGTTGCGGATGGTGTCCGCGCCCGCGACGTACTGGACGTCCGGCCACGCGAGCCCGGCGTCGGCCAGCGCCGCCCGCGCAGCCGCCAGCCCGTACTCGACGAAGTTCCGGCCCCACTTGCCCCAGGGGTGCATCCCCGCACCCAGAACGGCGATATCGCGGCTCATCGCACGGGCCTCCACATCCAGACGGTGTATTCGGCTTCGTCGTCCTCGTACAGGGTGCCTTCGGTCAGCTCGACCTCCATGCCGACGGCGAGGTCGTCGACGGTGTGGCCGGGGGCGACCTGGCCCAGGACGACCATGCGCTCGGCTTCGAGTTCGACTGCCGCGACGGTGTAGGGGACGAACGGCTCGGGGGAGACGTACGGGGGCGGCGGCTTGTAGCGGGAGTCCGCGTAGGACCAGATGCGGCCGCGTCCGGAGAGGGCGTACGGCTCCAGCTCGGAGCCGTCCTTCGGGCCGGTGCAGCCGGGGTTGCGGCAGGCCAGCTCGTTGCGCGGGAAGTACGGCGTTCCGCACGACGCGCAGCGGGTGCCCAGCAGCCGGACGTCGCCGCCCTCGGCCGTGTACCAGCCCTCGATCGCCGGACGACGTTCCTTGGTCGTGGTCACGCGGCTCCTCCCTCGTCCGGACAGCCCCATCCGGTACAGCCCTCGTCCGGACAGCCCTCATCCGGTACCGCGCGCAGCGTAACAACCAAGCGATCGCTCCAACCCGGCCTGTCCGGTGAGCGGGACGAAACCACCACGTACCGACGCGGGGTCAGGTAACTGACTCGTCAGTCACTTCCGGTACAGTGACCGAGTCGGATTCTGCCGAGGCTGCCCACAGGGTGCGGACACGTAGGGAGAGCGCGGATGCGAACTGGACTTCAAGGCAAGACCGCCCTGGTCACCGGGGCTTCCCGGGGAATCGGAAAGGCGATCGCCACCGCGTTCGCCGCCGAGGGCGCCAACGTGGTGCTCTCCTCGCGCAAGCAGGAGGCGCTCGACGAGGTCGCCAAGGAGATCGGCAAGGCGTACCCGGACGCCGGCGTCCTCGCCAAGGCCGCGCACGTGGGCCACGCCGACGAGGCCGCCGCCTGCGTGGACGCCGCCGTCGCCGAGTTCGGCGGCCTGGACATCCTGGTCAACAACGCCGGGACCAACCCCTACTACGGGCCGATGTCCGACATCGAGCCCGCCGCCGCCGCGAAGACCGTCGAGGTCAACCAGTTCGCGATCGTCCAGTGGACCCAGCTCGCGCTGCGCGCGTCCCTGGCCGAGCGCGGCGGCGCCGTCATCAACATCGCGTCCGTCGGCGGGATGATCACCGAGCACGGCATCGGGTACTACAACGCCACCAAGGCCGCCGTCATCCACCTCAGCCGGCAGTTCGCGATGGAGCTGGCGCCGAAGGTCCGCGTCAACTGCATCGCGCCGGGACTGGTCAAGACCCACCTCGCCCGCGCGCTGTGGGAGCCCAACGAGGCGGAGATCAGCAAGCACATGCCGCTGGGGCGCCTCGGCGAACCCGAGGACATCGCGAACGCGGCGGTGTTCCTCGCCGGCGACGCATCGTCGTGGATGACGGGGCAGACCATGGTCGTCGACGGCGGCGCCACCATCCGCGCCTCGATCGCCTGAGGAGGCGCGCATGTCGAGTAAGGGCACCTCACGCTGGGGACTGACCATTCCGCTGACCGGGCTCTCGCTGGCCGAGCACCGCGAGATCGTCGAAGGGCTGTCCGCGCTCGGGTACACCGACGCCTGGTCCGCCGAGACGAACGGCACCGACGCGTTCACCCCGCTGGCGCTCGCCTCGCAGTGGGACCCGGGGCTGCGCCTCGGCCCCGCGATCGTGCCGGTCTACACGCGCGGCCCCGCGCTGCTGGCACAGCAGGCCGCGACGCTCGCCGGCCTCGCGCCCGGACGGTTCGTGCTGGGCATCGGCACCTCGTCCGACACGATCGTGGAGCGCTGGAACGGCATCCCGTTCGAGGAGCCCTACAAGCGCACCCGTGACACGCTGCGCTTCCTCCGCAAGGCCCTCGCGGGGGAGAAGGTGAAGGAGGAGTACGACACCTTCGCCGTCAAGGGCTTCAAGCTGGACAACGCGCCCGCGACGCCGCCGCCCATCGTCCTCGCGGCCCTGCGGCCCGGCATGCTGCGGCTCGCCGCCCGGGAGGCCGACGGCGCGATCACCAACTGGCTGGCGCCCAAGGACGTCCGGACGGTGCGCGGCGAGATCGGCGACGACCTCGAACTGATCGCGCGGCTGTTCGTCTGCCCGACCGACGACGCCGACGAGGCCCGCGCGATCGGCCGCTGGATGATCGCCGCGTACATGACGGTCCCCGTCTACCGGGCGTTCCACGAATGGCTCGGACGCGGTGAGGCGCTGCGCCCGATGAACGAGGCGTGGGCGGCCGGCGACCGGAAGAAGGCCCTGGAGGTCATCCCGGACGAGGTCGTCGACGACCTGATCGTGCACGGGTCCCCGGAGCGGTGCCGCGCCCGCCTCCGCGAGTACGTGGACAACGGCCTCACCACGCCCGTACTGGCCATCGTCCCCGGTGGGGGCCTCTCCCAGGCCGAGGCCGTCCGCGCTCTGGCCCCGGCCGCCGGCTGACGGCGGAGGGCCGGGGCGGCCCACCGGGCGACGCGCCGGGCGGCCCACCGGCAACGCGCCGGGCGGCCCACCGGCAACGCGCCGGGCGGCGGTGGCGGGACGGCACCGCGCGATCACGCCCCGAGGTTTACCGCCGTGAGGATCGGGGAGGGTGGGGCAGATCCGATCCGAGAAACATAGAGACGTGAGGAGCTGATCGTGCTCACGCTGACCAGCGGTGCCGTCCAGGTCATACGTACTGTGACCGCGAACCCGGAGCTTCCGCCCGAGACCGGCATCCGCATCGAGTCCGGGCTCGACGGCTCGGACGCCCTGCGGCTCTCCGTCGCCCCGGCCCCCGAGGCGGGCGACCAGGTCGTCGAGGAGGAGGGCGCCAAGGTGTACCTGGAGCCCACCGTCGCCGAGATGCTGGACGACAAGACCCTGGACGCCCAGGTCGACCCGCAGGGCGATGTGGCGTTCACCATCGCGGAGGGGTCCGAGGGGACCCCGGCCTAGGCCCCGGCCGGCCAGATTCCGAACCTGAACCGAGCTTGCGAAGCCGGGGCGCCGATCCGGTCGGCGCCCCGGCTTCAGCTCATCGCCGTATTTTCAGCTCGCCATGATTCTCAGCTCATCGCCATGACGACGGCCACCACCGCGAACGCGAACGCCGCGGTGGTGAGGATCATGAAGGCGCCGATCACCGCGCAGGCCAGGCCACGCGGCTGGTCGCGCCAGTTTCGGTAGCGGTCGCGCACCTGCCGGTCCAGTTCTTCCCGGGACGGCCGTTCCTCGCTCGGGGGGTCGGGCGAGGGCGGGGTCGTCACGGTCGCCAGTCTGGCAGACCGATCACTCGGGAAAGGACGGGTGGGGGCCGAGCGCCCAGTACTCGTAGAGTCCGTACCCCGTCGTGACGCCCGTGGGCTGCGCGCCGTTCACGTACTCGTACCGTCCGACCGCGTCGACGATGCCCCACATCCGGGCGGCGTCCTCGGGTTTGCGGGTGTCGTAGGTGACGCCCTGCACCTTGAGGTCGGGGCCCTGGTACATGCCGTGCTTCCAGTCGGGTTCCAGCCCGTAGCCGGTGCCGACCATCAGGTGGACGGGCAGGATCGGCGTGGCGCGGATCTCGAACGGCTCACCTCCCGGCGGCGCGAACCGGAGCGTGGCGGTGACCACGTCGCGGGTGCCTTCGGCGTAGACCGGGAGGTACTCGGGCCGGCCGAGGAACTCGGGTTCGCGGTCGGGCCAGACCCGGGTGGCCTCCTCCAGGATGCGGCGCCCCTTCTCGTCCTCCTGGACGATGCAGAGGATCGAGTGGTCCTCGAACTGCATCGGCGTGTACAGCCAGTAGAACGTGCCCGCGTTGTTGGCCTGGATGCCGGGCGGTTCCGGCTCGCCCACGGGACGGATGCCCCAGGAGCGGTCCCGGGAGCCCCACCAGTGGTCGGGCGTGACCTCGATGGTCTCACCGTCGATCGTGATGCTGCCCGTCCAGCGGCCGGTCTGCGCGACGCGCCGTGAGTCGAACACGACCCTTTCCTGCCAGCGCAGGTAGTGCGGGGGCTCCAGCGTGGCGGGAATCGCCCCCTCCCAGGTGAGGTCGAACGCGAGCCCGTGTTCGCTGCCGTCGAGAACGACCCTCAGCCGCTTGAGCCCTTCGATCACCTCGACGCGGAACGGTCCGACCGTGGTGTCCATCCGGTCGGCGCCCAGCTCGCGGGACGCCCGGACCACCTTGTGCACCGGCCCGCGCCGCACGACCGCGAACGCGTCCATCACCCCGAGGTTCGGGTACTGCCCGATCCCGATGATCATCATCATCTCGTCCGAGCAGGCGTGGACGTTGAAGTAGTAGCGGTCGTAGAAGTTGCGGTCGGACGTCGTGACGTGCCGCATCACCTCGGGAGCCTGGTGGATCGGGTAGTCGTCGAGCGGCGAGAGCGTCACCGGTCTCCTTCCATGATGCGGGCGAGCAGCTGCGTGCAGTTGTTGTCGTACGGGAAGTCGGAGGCCTCGTCGATCCAGCCGAAGTCGATCATCGCCTGCCCGATCCGGGCCATGATCACCGAGAATTTGAAGCCGGACAGGATCTCGTAGTACGCCATGTTCCGCATCGGCCGCCCGAGCAACTCCTCGTAGCGGGCGACCGTCTCGGCGTAGGAGGGGAAGCCGTCCAGCCGTGCCGCGCCCACGCCCTCGCAGTGGTGGCGGTCGAGGAACATGAACCAGGCGAGGTCCTCCTCCGGTGCGCCGAGCACCGCCGTCTCCCAGTCGAGGACGGCCGCCGGCACCCCCGCCTGGAAGATCACGTTGCCGATGCGCGCGTCGCCCCACAGCGCGACGGGGTCGTCCGGCTCGCCGGGCCGGTTGGCCTTCAGCCACTCCAGCGCCTTCAGCGCCGTCTCCTGCGGACCCTTGTAGGCCCAGTGCAGGTAGTGCTCGTAGTAGTTGAGCCGCTGGTCGAGGCCGGGGGCGCCCCAGGCCGGCTGGTCGAGGAACCCGAGGCCGAGTTCGCCGACGTCCAGCCGGTGCAGGTCCGCGAGGATCTCCAGGGTGGACCACCACATCGCGGCCCGCTCGTCCTGCGGGGCCTCGGTCACCCAGCCGTCCATGTGGTACGGCGGCATGTCGGTCGGGACGCGGCCGTCGATGCGCCCCATCACGAAGAACGCGGCGCCCAGCACGTCCGCGGACGGCTCGTACCAGCGGATCGGCGGCACCGGGATGCCGGTCCGCTCGTCCAGGATCCGCATCAGCCGGTACTGCTCCTCGAACCGCGGCTCGGGGAAGATCTGGTAGTTCACCGGGGCGACCCGCGCGACGAACGGCTCCCGGTGCGCGGTGCCGTCGCCGCCGGTCCATTCGGCGTCGAACATCAGGGTCTCGTTGGAGAAGCCGCTGGTCTGCGGGGTCTCCAGATGGGGGATCCGGACGCCGGGCAGATGCCCGCCGAGCCAGTCCGTCAGGCTCCGCCGGGTCACCTCGGAGTCGCGTTGGTCGGGAACGGGCATAGCGCCGCCTCCTTGCACCGGTTCGCGCCCCGAATTAGAACGTGTTCTATCAACGGGGTTCGGGCCCGGTCAATGGGGCCGGGCACCCGGTGTGGGAAACCGGCGTGGGAAAATCGCCTGATGCGTCTCACCAAACTCGGACACGCGTGCGTCCAGATCACCAAGGACGACCGGACCATCGTCATCGACCCCGGCGCGTTCAGCGGGGCGTCCGGAGCCCTCGCCGCCGCCGACGCCGTCCTGATCACCCACGAGCACTTCGACCACTTCGACGCCGACGCGCTGCGCGCCGCGATGGCCGAGCGCCCCTCCCTGGAGGTGTGGACGTCCCGCGTCGTCGCCGGGAACCTCGCCGACCTCGGCGGGCGCGTCCACCAGGTCGGCCACGGCGACGCCGTCACGGTCGCGGGCTTCGACGTCCACGTCTACGGCGAGGACCACGAGATCATGCACCCCGACCTGCCGCCGATCCCGAACGTCGGCTTCCTGCTGGACGGCGAGGTCTTCCACCCGGGCGACGCGCTGACCGTCCCGTCCGAGCCCGTCCCGACGCTGTGCCTGCCCGGCAACGCCCCCTGGATGAAGGCCGTCGACCTGTACGAGTACACGCGGGCCGTCGACCCTGGGCGCGCCTTCGCCATCCACGACGGCCTGCTCAACGACATCGGCCTCGACGTCATGAACCGCATCATCGCCGGGGCCGGGAAGGAACTCGGCAAGGAGTTCACCCGCCTCGCCCCCGGCGCCTCGGCAGACCTGGCCCGCCCGTGACCCCGCCCCCGACCCCGCCCCTGGCCAGGGACCTCCGGACTCCCCGCCCCGTCCAGGCCGTCTTCTTCGACATCGGGGAGACGCTGATCAACGAGGGGGAGATCTACGGGCGCTGGGCCGACTGGCTGGGCGTGCCGCGGCACACGTTCCTCACCAAGCTGGGTGCCGTGCTCGCCACGGGCGGCACCCACATGGATCTCTTCGAGTACTTCCGCCCGGGTTTCGACCTGGAGGTGGAGCAGCGCGGCCGCCTGGAGGCGGGCGTCCCGAACGGGTTCGGGCCCGACGACCTGTACCCGGACGCGCGCGCCTGCCTGTCCGGAATCCGCGACCAGGGCCTCTACGTCGGGATCGCGGGCAACCAGCCGGTGGAGGCGGCCGAGCAGATGGCGGCGCTCGGGCTGGACGCCGACGTCGTCGGGATTTCCGACGTGTGGGGCGTCCAGAAACCGTCGCACGAGTTCTTCGAGCGCTGCGCGCAGATCGCGGACGTTCCGCCCGACCGCGTCCTGTACGTGGGGGACCGCATCGACAACGACGTCCGTCCCGCGCTGGCGCTCGGGATGCAGGCGGCGTTCCTGCGGCGCGGCCCCTGGGGGCACATCCAGCAGGACGCCGAGGCCCTGCGCGGCTGCCTTTTCGTCCTCGACGACCTGGCCGGCCTCCCGAATCTCGTCGCCGGCCACAACACCGGCCGGCCGTGACGAGGCCCTTAACGTGACGAGGCCCTTAAGGGGCATCCCCTAATCCCGGAGTAGGGGATGCGAACGGTTCGAGCGACTGATGTGACGCGTCTCGTCCGGCTCGTAGCGTGGAGGGCATGGACGCGAATTCCGCGACCTTGTCCGCCGCTCGACGTTCACCGCTCGACGAATCGGGGAGAGAAGAACTCATGAACGGTCTCTATCGTCCGCGCCACAACCGGATGATCGCGGGTGTCTGTGCCGGGCTCGGGCACCGGTTCGGCATGTCACCCGGGACCGTCCGGCTGCTGTTCGTACTGTCGTGCCTGCTGCCCGGCCCGCAGTTCGTCGTCTACCTCGTGCTCTGGGTGATGATGCCGAACGAGGACCGCTACATGGCGAGCACCCGCTAGGCAAGATCATTGATAGTGCTTGGCCGGGCCCGCCCATAGGTGTTAGATCGTGGCACCACCATCGGACTTTTTCATCCGGCCGAGCGGCAGGCTCAGCCCGTGCGACGGCCGAGGATGTGAGAGGTTCGTTCCCCCGTGGGAAGGGAAGGAGCCACGGTGCCTGACGAGGGCCCGGGTCCCGGCGGGTCTCCGGGCGGGGCGACGCCCGCCCGCACCCCCCGGGGGCTGCCCCGTGCCGCGGACGAGTCCGCGCGCGAGTCCGAGCACGCGGCGCGGCTGCTGCGGTTCCTGCGCGATCTGGCGCGGGCCCGCCGGCGACCGTCCCGCGACCTGGCTTCCCACGACCACGTCCACTGGCTGTCCGAACTGCCCGGCGACGTCTACGTGGAGACGGACGCGGGGCCCGGCGACGTCCTGTTCAGCGTGCCGGTCATCCCGCTGACGCCCCCGGTCGTCCTGGACGAGTTCGACGGCTGGCTCGCCCTGCGCAACTGGTACCGGATCCTCCGCGACCTGGCCGGGCAGGAGGTGGTGCTCGCGACGGGCCTGCTCGACTGGCGCCCCGCCGTCCACGACCATCTGCTGAACACGCCCGTGCGCATCGTCGTCGACGAGCGCACCGACCGCATCGACGTCGTCCTCGCCGGGCGCACGAGCCTGCGCGACCGGGAACTGCTGTCCGGCCATCCCGGCTACCGTCCCGCGGACCGGGTGTCGGACGCCGTCCGTGCCGGGCAGGGCTTCGGGCTGAACACCTCGGCCGGCGACGTGCTGCGCGAATGGTGCGTCGCCGCGCTGAACACCCCCGCCGACTACCGCGAGGACTGGGCGCCGGACGCCGGCGCCGCCTCGCCCGCCCCGCGCCTGCGGCTCGCGCCCGCCCTCGTCGTCCGCCCGCCGGGCCGCCGCGCCGTCGCCGACCACCACGCCCGGCTCCTCGGCCTCCTGTCCGGCGGTGTCCCCGAGGGGCTCGCGCGGCTCGTGTCGCCGTCCAGGAAGACGCACGTCATGCATGTCCCCGAGCGTGCGCCGGAGACCGTCCCGGACCTGCTCGCCGGCCTGCTCGCCCGCGGCCACCGCGTGCTGGTCGCCACGTCCGGCGCCACCGCGTCGGGCGCGATCCGCGCCGCGCTCCCACCCGGCCTCGCCGGCCTCGCGGTCGCCGACCCGGCCGTCGCGGGCGACGCGGCGAACGAGCTCCTCGCCCGCACCGGCGCCCCCGACGTGGACGCGCTGGCCGAACGGGAGAAGAACGCCGCCCGGGAGGTCACCGAGATCGGCGAACGCCTCCGCGCCGGCACCGGCCAGGAACCGGACGGGCCGCGTGAGCGGGAGAGGGCGCAGGTGCCCGACCTGGCATGGATGCCGGTCCGGCCGGAGATGCCGCCGGGGCCGCCGATCTCCCGCTCCGAAGCCGCCGAACTCGTCGTCCTCCTCGCGGAGGAGACCGCCGAACGCAAGGCCCGCACCGCGCAGCGCGACGTCGACCCCGGCGCGCTGCCCAGCGCCGCCTACGTCCGCACGCTGATCGAGGCGGAGACGGCGGCGGCCGAACGCGCCGAGCGCTCCAAGACCGACCTGTCCCGCCGGCTGCGCGACACCGACGTCACCTTCCTGGCCCGCCTCGACGGCAACGCCTCCGTCGTCGCCGCCGCACTCCGCGACCTCGGCCTGGACGGCGACCCGGGCGGCTGGAACCCCGCCGACCTCGCCGTCCAGGCGTTCGGCGACGCCCTCGCCGACCGCCGGCCCCTCATCTGGTCGCGGGTCGCCGAGATGACCGCCCGGGCCCGGTGGGCGGAAGGCGCACTGGGGGAGATCGGCGGCCACACCATCGAGCTCCCCGGCAACGCGGACCTGCGCGGCCTCGCCGCGGCCGCGCACGACCTGCGCGCCCACCTCGCCGGCGGCGGGACCCTCAAACGCGGGCCGCTCCGCTCCTCCGCGCAGCGCCAGGCCGAGCCCCTCCTCGCCGGCGTGAAGGTCGACGGCGCCGCGCCCACCACACCGGAGCTGCTCGACCTCGTCCACACCGACCTCATGGTCCGGATCACCTGCCGCGAGCTGCAGTACGTGTGGGAGGCCGCCGGCATCTCCTTCCCGGCGGACCTCCCGCCCGCCGAACGCGTCGCGCGTTTCGTCCGCGCCCACGCCCGCCTGGGCCGCATCCGCGACGCCATGGCCGCCGTGCACGAGACCAGGCAGCTCCTCGACCGCTCCGGCCTCGCCATCCCCCTCGGCCACCCCCACCAGTGGCACGGCTACGTCACCGCGCTCCGCAACGCCCTGGAGGGCCTCGGCGTCAGCCGGGCCGCCGCCGACCTCGACGCCCTCCGCGACTCGATCGGCCCCGTCGACGACGACGATCCCTCCGAACTCCGGTCCACCCTGGCCGCCATCGACGCCCGCGACGCCGCCGCCTACGGCCGCGCCCTCGGCGCCCTCGCCGAGGCACGGCACGAACGGTCCCGCCAGATCCGCTGCGAGGAACTCCTCGCCCGCGTCCGAGCCGTCCACCCCGACCTCGCCAACCTCATGATCGCCACCGACGGCGACGAGGTCTGGCACTCCCGCACCCCGCGCTGGGACGAGGCCTGGGCCTGGGCCCGCACCGCGGCCCGGCAGACGGTCCCGGCCGAAGAACGCCTCCGCACCGCCCTGGCCGAGGCCGAGGAGCGCCTCCGGGCCGTCCGCGCCGACCTCACGGCCGCCCGCGCCTGGGCCGCCGCGCTCGCCGCCGTCCCCGCGTCCCCCGCCGGCCCGTCCGACGTCGTCCCCGCCTGGATCCTCCCGCTCTGGCGCATCCCCGAGACGCTCCCGCCCACTCCCGGCTCCTTCGACGTCGTCATCGTGGACGGCGAACACGAGGCCGGCGCCGAAGCCCTCTTCCTCCTCTGGTTCGCCCCCCGGATCATCCTCGTGGGCCCACCCGGCCCGGACCTGCCACCGCTGGAGGGCCCGCCCCCGCCCACGCTCCTCCCACGCCACCTCCACGGCGTGATAACCCCCACGACCGCCCTCTTCACGGCCCTGACCATGGAACCCCCGCCATTCGAGGAACCCACGGCGTCCGAGGTCCCCACGGCGTCCGAGGTCCCCACGGAGTCCGAGGTCCCGGCTGCGCCCGAGGTCTCGCCCAGGGCCGCGGCATCCACACGACCCGGCGACACCGCCCCGGACCCGGGAATCCCCACGTCCGCCTCGAACGCCCCGCCCCAGCGGCTGGACGCACGGGCCAGGGACCCGCGGGCCGGAGCCGCCCCGCCCGAGCCGACCGCGGCCCCGCCCGCACCGAGGCCCGCCGAGCCCGCTCCCAGCGCTCCTCCCGCTCCCCCCGCACCTCCCGCTCCTACCGCGCCATCCCGGCGTGGCGGCAGGCCCGTGGCGGACCCGGGCATCCCGCCGCGGCGGCCGGATGCCCGCGGCCGCGATTCGCGTACACCCGGACAAGACCCCGGCACCGCGAAACCGGAGCCGACAGCCCCGTCTCCGTCTCCGTCACCGGCGGGTCCCGCCCTGCCGCCTCGCCGCCTGGACGCTCCGCGCTGGAACGCACGGGTTCCGAACCAGGGTCCAACCGCCCCGACCCCGGAGCCGGAGCCGCCCGCCCGGCGTGAAGGCGCCCCCGCGTCCGGTTCGGACGTTCCACCCCGGCGGCCGGAGCGCGGCTCCGGTCCGGGCGCCACGCCTCGTGATCCGGGCCCGCCCGCGCCGGGCCCCCGGGTGCCGCCTCGGCGGCTGGACGCTCGCGGCGGCGCGCCCCACACCGCCGGTCAGGGCGAACCGCAGCCGCCCACCGCCCCGGCCCAGCCCCCGAACGTTCCCGCTCTCTGGGGTAGGCCGGGCGGGCGGCCCGGGACGGAACCGCCGGGGCCGCCCGAGCCACCGAGGCCGCCGAAGTCGCGGCCGCCCGAACCCGTGGCAGAGTTCGCGCAGGTCAGGCGCGGACAGTCGATCGTCACCTACAAGCGTCCCGAGCTGGTCGAGATAGTCGGACGCATCGCCGCGCGCGAGCCGGACCTCTCGGATGAACAGATCATCGAGCTGGTGCGACGCCTCCTCGGATGCCCCGAGGGCGAGGAACTCCTCGTCGGCGCCCGGCTCCGCTACGCCGTGGAGGCGTACCGCGAACAGTCCGGCGACGCCTGACCGGCCATGGGAGTGAACCGGCCGGAGGGTAAAGGCCAGCCATAGGAATAGAGCATTCCGTTCTGGTATATTGGAACGGAACAGTTCGTTCTCTTTTGGGGTCGTGATGCGGATACTTGATCGCCGGACGCTGAACCGGGCGGCCCTGGAGCGGCAGCTCCTCCTGAAACACTCCCACATGCCTGTCCGTGACGCGGTCGCGAGGCTCGTCGCCATCCAGGCCCAGGAAACCAACATGCCCTACTTCGGCCTGTGGGCAAGGCTGGCCGGTTTCCGCCACCACGAACTCACCGACTTGATGACCGACCGTTCCGTCGTGCGCGGCTCGATCCTCCGCGGGACGCAGCACATGGCGCTTGCCGAGGACTACCTGTGGCTCCGTCCCCTCATCGGCGACAGCATCCTGCGCGGGCGGCAGGCCGCGTACGGGCGCGTCACCAAGGACTGGGACCTGGACGAGCTGGCCACCGAGGCCCGCAGGCTCCTGGACGGCCGGACCCTCACCCGCCCCGAGCTCGCCCGGAGCCTCGCCGAACTCTGGCCGGGCCGCGATCTGCAGGCCCTCGGGTGGTCGGCGCAGGCACTGCTGCCCATCGTCCACCCGCCGCCCCGGGGCACCTGGAACACCGGCGGCGCCACCCCGTTCGCCCTGGCGGAGGAGTGGATCGGCCAGCCCCTCCACGACGCCGCCCCCGACCGCCTGATCCGCCGGTACCTCGCCGCGTTCGGGCCCGCCTCGGTCAAGGACTTCCAGATGTGGTCCGGCCTGCGCCGCATGGACGCCGCCTTCGCAGAACTCCGCCCGGCCCTGGAGGTCTACGAGGACGAGAACGGCGTGGAACTCTTCGACCTCCCCGACGCACCCCTCCCGGACCCCGACGTCCCCGCCCCCGTCCGCTTCCTCCCCTACTTCGACAACCTGATCCTCGCCTACGCCGACCGCACACGCCTGATGACGGACGAGCAGCGCAAGGCCGTCTGCGTGGGTGCGATAACGAACCCCACGCTCCTCATCGACGGGCGCGTCCACGGCATGTGGACGCTGAAGCACGACAGGAAGGCCGACCGCGCCGACCTGGCCATCGACCTTTTCGCCCCCCTTCCCGACGGTGCCGCCGTGGAAGAGGAAGCCGCGCGCCTCCTGCACTTCGCCGCGCCCGACGCGTCCCACACCGTCCGGTTCAACCTCCGGTCGTGATCCAACCCGCCGGGAAGCGGGCCGCATGGCGGGGAGCGGGTTTGCTGAATCGGTGTGTCGTGTCGGTGTTCGTCTGTACAAATGTCTGCGTGACCGAATGGGGCGAGGACGCGCTGGCGGGTCTGCGTGCCGCCGCGCACCGGGGTGACGGGGCAGCCGGATACGAGTTGCTCCGGGTGCGCCCCCTCGAACCGGTGCTGCAGTACGCGGGGGACGTGCTCGTGGCCGCGCTCGCCGAGCGCGTGGCCGGCGCGGAGTCCCTGGCCCGTGAGTGCGTGGATCGGCTCGGCCGGCGGGACCATCCGGGGGACGCCGAGCTGGCCGGCGAGGTCGCCGACGCGCTGGGCGCCCACCCCGGTTCAGGACTCGTGGAGCTGACCGCCGACCTGGGGGCCGTGGCGGCGGCCATGGACGGCGGGCTGCACATCCTGGACGTCGCGCGAGGCGATGTCCTCCCCTTGGACGAAGGGGAGGACGGCATCCCGATCCCGCCGTGCGCCCTGCCGGAGGGGGAGGACGCGCGGCGGGGCGCGGCGCGGCGCTGGCTGGCCGGGCAGGGGTTCCGGCCTGCTCCGCGAGGGGCGCTCTAGTTCCGCGAGGGGCGCTCTAGTTCCGCGAGGGATCAGGAGCCGGGGCGGACCAGCGGGAACGGGATCGTCTCGCGGATGCTGCGGCCGGTGAGGGTGATCATGAGGCGGTCGATGCCCATGCCCATGCCGCCCGCCGGGGGCATCGCGTACTCCAGGGCGCGCAGGAAGTCCTCGTCCAGTTCCATGGCCTCGGGGTCGCCGCCGGCGGCCTGGAGCGACTGCTCGGTGAGCCGCTTCCGCTGGAGGATGGGGTCGATCAGTTCGGAGTAGGCGGTGCCGAGTTCGAGGCCGAAGACGATGAGGTCCCATTTCTCGGCGAGACGCGGGTCCGCGCGGTGCGGGCGGGTGAGCGGGGACGTCTCGGCCGGGTAGTCGCGGACGAAGGTGGGCGCCGTCAGCCCCTCCTCGATCAGCGACTCGAACAGCTCCTGGACGATCTTGCCCTGGCCCCACTGCGGGTTGAAGTTCAGGCCGAGGCTCACGGCGAACGACCGGACGGTGGCCACAGGCGTGTCGGGGGTGATCTCCTCACCGAGGGCCTTGGAGACGGACTCGTAGACGGTGATCTCCTGCCACGGTTCGGCCAGATCGTACTCGACGCCGTCGCGGACGATCACGGTGGTGCCGAGTGCCGCGCGGGCGGCGTCCACGACCAGAGAGCGGGTCAGGTCGGCCATCGTGTCGTAGTCGCCGTAGGGTTCGTAGGCCTCCAGCATCGTGAACTCGGGGTTGTGCTTGGGGGAGACGCCCTCGTTGCGGAAGTTGCGGTTCAGCTCGAACACGCGGCCGACGCCGCCGACGAGGAGGCGCTTCAGGTACAGCTCGGGTGCGATGCGCAGGTAGAGCTGCATGTTGTAGGCGTTGATGCGGGTGGTGAACGGGCGGGCGGTGGCGCCGCCGTGGACGGGCTGCAGCATCGGCGTCTCGACTTCGAGGTAGCCGCGTTCGCGGAGGCCGTCGCGGACGGCGGCGACGGCGTCGCCGCGCATCCGGAGCATCCGGCGGGACTCGTCGTTGACGATGAAGTCGACGTACCGCTGCCGGACGCGGGCCTCCGGATCCGACAGCCCGGCGCGCTTGTTCGGCAGCGGCCGCAGGCACTTGGCGGCGAGCCGCCACGAGGACGCCAGCACCGACAGTTCACCGCGCCGGGACGTGACGACCTCGCCTTGGACGCCGACCTGGTCGCCGAGGTCGATCAGCGTCTTCCAGTGGCGCAGGGACTCCTCGTCGAGGGCGTCGGCGGTCAGCATGACCTGCAGGTCGGCGGTCTCGTCCCGCAGGGTGACGAAGATGAGGCGGCCGTGTTCGCGGGCGAGGACGACGCGTCCCGCGATCGCCACGCGGCAGCCCGTGCGGGTGTCCGGTGCGAGGCCGGGGAATCGGGAGCGGATGTCGGCGGCGAAGTCGGTGCGTTCGCAGCCGAGCGCGTAGGGCTCCATCCCGGCGTCGCGGATCTGGTCGAGTTTGGCGTGCCTGACCCGCTCCTGCTCCGACAGCCGGCGCTGCGGCGCGCGGGCCGCGTCGGCGGCCTCCTCGATCCGCTGGATCTCGTCGACGAGGTCGGCGGACGGGGCCATGGCGGCGGCCCGGTCCAGCTTGGGCCGGTTCAGGTTCGGCAGGAACCCTTCGGCGCGGGCGTAGGCGAGGCCCAGCCGGACGAGGTGACGGCCCTGCATGTAGCAGATGTAGCGGGGACGCCAGTGGGGCAGGTACTTGGCGTTCGACAGGTACAGCGATTCGAGCTGCCAGAACTTCGACGCGAACGACAGGAACCGGTAGTACAGGCGCGCGACGGGACCGGCGCCGATCTGGGAGCCGCGCGCGAACGCGGCGCGCAGCATCGCGAAGTTCAGCGAGAGCTGCTGCGCGCCGACGGCGGCGGCCTTCTCGGCGAGCTTGGCGACCATGTACTCGTTCAGCCCGTTCTCGGCGAGCCGGTCGCGGCGCATCAGGTCCAGCGACAGCCCGGCGCGTCCCCACGGGACGAAGCTGAGCAGCCCGCGCAGGTCGCCCCCGGCGTCGAACGCCTCGACCATGACGCAGCGGCCGTCGGTCGGGTCGCCGAGGCGGCCGAGGGCCATGGAGAAGCCGCGTTCGGTGTCCTCGCCGCGCCACGCGTCGGCGCTGCGGATCAGCTTGGCCATCTCCCAGGCGGGGATCTGCGAGTGCCGCCGGATCCGCACCGAGTACCCGGCCCGCTCGACGCGCCGGACGGCCTGGCGGACCTGCCGCATCTCGCGTCCTTCCAGGTTGAAGTCGGTGAGGTCGACGACGGCCTCGTCGCCGAGTTCCAGCGCGTCGAACCCGTGCCGGCGGTAGATGTGCGCGCCGCGTTCGCCGACGCTGACCGCGCCGGGGATCCAGGCGTGGGCGCGGCACTCCTCCAGCCACGCCTCGATCGCCTGGTCCCACGATTCGGGGTCGCCGAGCGGGTCGCCGCTGGCCAGGGAGACCGAACCCTCCACCCGGTAGGCGATCGCCGCCTTACCGTTCGGTGCGACCATGATGTCCTTGTCGCGGCGCAGCGCGAAGTAGCCGAGGGAGTCCTGGTCGCCGTACTCGGCGAGCAGCGTGCGCGCCGCCAGCTCCTCCTGGGCGCTCAGGACGGGGTCCTGGCGGCCCGGCCGGAACATCGCCCAGAACGTGACGATCAGCAGCCCGGTCCCGAGGACCCACAGGATCGCGTCGACCCAGAACGGCACGTGGACGTCGATCGGCTTGCCCGTCACGCGCGGCCCGAGGACGGTCTGGGAGATCGCGTAGACCGGCTGCGTCCAGAAGGCGCCGCTGAGGTCCCGGTCGGTGACGGTGACCAGGAGCGTGCCGATTCCGCAGGTCACGACCAGGAGGCTGGTGAAGACGAGGGTGGCGAGCCGGCGGTTGGCGCGGTCGGGCAGCGTGGTGAACTGCCCCCGCGCGCTGATCAGCAGGGCGAGGACGGCGAGGTAGACGGCGGCGCTGACGATCAGCCCGACGGGGGTGCCCTTGTCCGGGTTGAGGATCGTCGTCAGGACGGCGGTGACGCCGAGCGCCGTCGGCAGGCAGAAGATCAGGATGAGGATCCGCCAGGCGGCCTTCTTGCGCCGCCGGATCCCCATCGACAGCAGGATCCAGACGAGGCCGATGGGCACGCTCGGGAACCAGCCGAGGTACCCGATCCAGCGCAGCGCCCAGATATCGGCTATCTCAAGGATGAGACCATAGGAGACCCAGGCGAGCAGCGACAGGATCCCGGAGAGACGGGTGTACCAGAAGAAGATCGTCGGCGCGGACTGGATCAGCCGCCCCCATTCGCCCCGCAGGCCGCCCCCGCCCTGCGGGTCCTTCCCCGCCGCCGTCCCCCGGTCGCCGCGCGGCGCGGTCCTGTCGCTCGCAGCGGGGTCCTTCGCAGCGGGGTCCTTCGCACCGGGGTCATTAGCAACGGGATCGTTCGCAGTGGGATCGTTCACAGCGGGGTCGTTCACAGCGGGGTCATCAGTAGCGGGTGTCACGTCCACCATGCTTCCGTCCGTACGGGTGGGTACTGCGGCGAACCTCGGCGTGACGCCGGACGTCGTACGGGTAGGGGGATGTGGCTTGCAAGCTCGGTCCAAGGTTGTCAGCAAAAGTCGATATGGTCGCGGATATGCCAAGTGAACCCACCGGTGAGCGATTGCTCGCCCGCCGTTACCGACTGGTGACCCAGGTCGGCCGGGGCGGAATGGGGACGGTCTGGCAGGCACACGATGAGGTCCTCGGTCGTGATGTCGCGGTGAAGGAGGTCATCCTCCCGCATGGTCTCACCGATGAGGAACGCGCCGTCCACCATAAGCGCACGTTCCGTGAGGCCCGTACCGCCGCGCGGCTCGGCCATCCCGGCGTCGTCACCGTCTACGACGTCGTCGAGGAGGACGACCGGCCCTGGATCATCATGGAGCTCATCAAGGCGCGCTCCCTCGATCAGGTGATCAAGCAGGACGGGCCGCTGGAGACGCGCCGCGCCGCCGAGATCGGCCGGCAGATGCTCGCCGCGCTGCACGCCGCGCACGACGCCGGCGTCCTGCACCGCGACGTCAAGCCCAGCAATGTGCTCATCACGGGTACGGGGCGGATGGGCGAGCGTGCCGTCCTCACCGACTTCGGCATCGCCACCGCCTCCGGCGACGCCACCCTCACGCAGACCGGGCTGGTCATGGGCTCGCCCGCCTACATCGCTCCCGAACGCGCCCGCGGCCGCGTCGCCGGCCCGGCCTCCGACCTGTGGTCGCTCGGCGTCACCCTCTACGCGATGATGAACGGCAAGTCGCCGTTCGAACGGTCCGAGCCGATGGCGGCGCTGGTCGCGGTGATCTCCGACGAGCCCGACCCGCCGCAGAACGGCGGCCGGCTCAACCCGGTCATCGACGGGCTGCTGCGCAAGAACCCCGACCAGCGGATGGACGCCATCGAGGCCGGCGCCCTGCTGGACGAGATCGTCCGCCGGGAGACCGTCGACACGCAGCGCACCATGGCCGTCGAGTTCTCCATGGACGAGCTCCCCGGCGCCCAGCCGGCGGCCCCGGCCCCGGAAACGCACGGGCCGGGATCACACGGGCCGGGATCACACGGGCCGGAGTCGTACGGGGCGCAGCCGTATGCGGAGGGATACGCCGAGCCCTACCCGGAGACGTACGCGCCCGACCAGCCGATCCCCGGGGAGATGGACGACCCCGGCGGCGCCACGAGCGTCGACCCGGTCCGTGGGGCGGCCGGCCCGGAGGCGTCCGAAGCCCGCCCGGACCAGCTGACCAGCTTCGACATCCCGGCCGGCAAGTCCGCCAGAACCGGAAGGCCCGGCGGCGCCGGCAAGGGAGGCGGCACCGGTGACGGGGACGGCGCGAAGGCCGGCCCCGGCGAGACGGCGCCCGACCCGGACCGCGTCTCGTCCTGGCGCTCCGGCCGGCGGACCAAGCCCACCGGCGGCGCGGTGCCCGCGGCCCACGGGTCGCCGGGCCACGGCGCCCCGAGACACGGGCCCTCCGGCGATGCGGGCTCAGGTCACGCGGGTTCGGGCTCAGGTCACGCGGGTTCGGGCTCAGGTCACGCGGGTGCAGGTCTCGGGGGCCTCGACCACGGGACCGCGACGCACTTCCCGCCGACGACGCACGCGACCGGGCGCCCGGCCCTGGCCTCCAACCGGAACGTGCTGGTCATCGCCGTGGTGGTGCTGATCGTCATCGTGGTCGTCGCGAGCATCGCCCTCGCGAACGGCGGCGGCGACGGCGGGAAGAAGGCCCGCAACGAGGGCGCCACGACTCCGGTGACCGGCGGCGACAACGTGTCCGCCACCGCGACGTCCGCGGAACCGAGCGCCACGGCGAGCGGGGGGCTGCCCGCCGGCTTCACGATGCACGAGGACCGCAGCGGCTACTCCGTGCCCGTCCCGGAGGGCTGGAGCGGGCCGGAACGCAAGAACGGCGGCGACTACTTCTACTCGCCCGACCGCAAGGTCTACATCCAGATCGACCAGACCGACGACCCGGGCGACAGCGCGATCGACGACTGGCGGCGGCAGGAGCGCGGCGGTTCCGGCTGGCCCGGCTACGACCTGATCGGGATCGAGCCGACCGGCGACGAGCCGCCCGTCCCCGACACGGGCGACGGCGACGACTCGGCCGACTGGGAGTTCACCTTCGACGGCGCAGGCGGCCGCCAGCACATCCTCAACCGGGGCTTCGTGACGGACGGGCACGGCTACGCCATCCTGCTGCGCGCCCCCGACAAGGACTGGGACAAGGTGCTCTCCGATCTCCAGCCGGTCTACCGGTTCTTCGAACCCGCGGACGACTGATGGAAGGCCGTGTCCTGGCGGGCCGGTACCGGCTCGAGTCCGTGGTCGGACGTGGCGGCATGGGCACGGTCTGGCGCGCCCGCGACGAGACCCTCGACCGGGACGTCGCCGTCAAGGAGGTCGTCCTGCCCGCCGGGCTGAGCGACGACGAGCGCGACAACCGGCACCGCCGGACGCTGCGCGAGGCCCGCGCGTCGGCGCGGCTGAACCATCCGGGCGTCGTGACCGTACACGACGTCGTGGACGAGGACGACCGGCCATGGATCGTCATGGAGCTGGTACGGGCCCGTTCTCTCCAGGACATCGTGGACGAGGACGGGCCGCTGCCCTCCGGCCGCGTCGCGACGATCGGGCGGCAGGTCGCGGGGGCGCTGCGCGCCGCGCACGCGATCGGCATCCTGCACAGGGACGTCAAGCCCGCCAACGTGCTCGTCGCGGACGACGACCGGGCGGTCCTCACCGACTTCGGCATCGCGCAGATGGCGGGGGACGCGACGCTCACCGGCACCGGCCTGATCATCGGGTCGCCCGCGTACATGTCGCCGGAGCGGGTGAACGGCGACCCCGCGATCCCCGCGTCCGACCTGTGGGCGCTCGGCGCCACCCTCTACGCCGCGACCGAGGGCAGGGCGCCGCACCATCGCAGCGACGCGATGGCCGTCCTCGCCGCCGTGATGACGCAGGACGTCCCGCCGCCGAAGAACGCGGGCCCGCTCGCGCCCGTCCTCACCGGCCTGCTGGAGCGCGACCCGGTCCGGCGGCTGAGCGGCGACCGCGCCGAGGAGGCCCTCAAGGCGATCGCCTCCGGTCACGCCGCCGGCCTGGCCGCCGCCCAGATCGCGTCGGGCGAGGCGACGACGGCGGACCCGGCCGCGGATGCCGCCGCACCCCATGCCGCCGCCGCACCCCATGCGGCCGGGCCGCAGCCGCCGCCGGGACAGCCCGTCCCAGGCCCGGTCCCGGAAATGACCGCGCAGTACCCGCCGGGACCGGGCACCCAGTGGACGCCCGGCCACGCGCCGCCCGCGCCGCCGGCCGCGTCCGGGACGAGGCGGAAACGGTCGGTCGTGCCGCCGATCCTCGCCGGAGCCGCCGTGGCTGCGGTGATCCTGGCCTCGGCCGGGTTCCTGCTGTGGCCGGACGGAACCTCCGGCGGTGGACCGGGCGCCTCGCGGCAGCCGACGACCGTCGCGAAGCAGTCCGCGCCGGACACGCCCACCCCACCGGCCACGTCCCCGTCGGCGTCCCCGGCGAGGTCGGGCGCCCAGGGCCGCAGGCCCGTCCCGGACGGGCTCGTCCCGGCGCGCGGCCCCGGCTTCACGATCGGCGTCCCGCGCGGGTGGCAGCGTTCCGTGCGAGGCAACAGCGTCGTCTGGAACGACCCCGCGAGCAGCGCCTACGTGCAGGTCGACCGGACGCCGTGGTCGGGCGACCCGTACGACCACTGGCTGATCTGGGAGCGGCAGGCCATCGCCGACGGGAAACTGGCGAACTTCAACCGGATCTCGATCACCCGCACGACCGTCGCCGGCGTGCCCGCCGCCGACATCGAGTTCACCTGGTCCCGCAGCGACGGCGCCGCCCGGGCGCGCGACCGCGGAGTGGTCCACCAGGGCAGGCCGTACGCCGTGGTGGTCGCGGTACCCGCGTCCCAGTGGAACGAGAACGAGGCACTCGTGAACAATGTGCTCGACACGTTCCGTCCCTCCGGGGTGGGATGACCGACGGGGGGACCCTCCAGCCATGGCACAGGCACGTCTGCTCGGTAACCGCTACCGGCTCGACTCGGTGGTCGGCCGCGGCGGCATGGGCACCGTGTGGCGCGCCTTCGACGTGATGCTCGACCGCGAGGTCGCGGTCAAGGAGGTCCTGCTGCCGCCGGGCCTCAACGACTCCGAACGCGCCGTCCTGTACGAGCGGACGTTCCGGGAGGCGCGGGCGTCGGCGCGGCTGAACCACTCCGGGGTGGTGACCGTCCACGACGTGGTGGAGGAGTCGGACCGCCCGTGGATCGTGATGGAGCTGGTCCTCGCTCCGTCCCTCCAGGATCTGCTGGACCGGGGTCCGATGGAGCACCGCCGCGTCGCCGACATCGGGCTGCAGATGCTCGGCGCGCTGCGGCACGCCCACGAGAAGGGGATCCTGCACCGCGACGTCAAGCCCAGCAACGTGCTGATCACCGACGCGGGCCGGGTCGTGCTCACCGACTTCGGCATCGCACAGGTGGAGGGCGACGCCACCCTCACGCAGACGGGCCTGGTCATGGGTTCGCCCGCCTACATTCCGCCGGAGCGGGCGCAGGGCGAGCGTGCGGTGCCGGCGTCCGACCTGTGGGCGCTGGGCGCGACCCTGTACGCGGCGGTGGAGGGCCGCTCACCCTACGAGCGGTCGGACGCGATGTCGTCGTTGCAGGCCGCGCTGACCGAGCCGGTCCCGCCGCCGCGCAACGCCGGGCCCCTCGCACGGGTACTGGACGGGCTGCTGGCGCGCGAGCCGGTCAACCGGATGACGGCGGCGCAGGCGCAGCCGCTGCTCACCCAGGTGGCGCACCTGCCTCCGCCGCCTCCGCCGCGCTCGTTCCGCCCGCTCCCCTCGCCGGCCGGTGAGACGCTGACGGACGACCCTCCCGGCCGTTACCGGCCCGGCGGCCCGGCCGATGACGCGTCGGAGACCGTGCTCGACCCGGACGAGCTGAACGCGATCACCCGCCGCGACCCGGGCGAGCCGGAACCGATCACCCGCGACGACCCCGGCCGGTTCGGCGACCCCGGCCAATTCGGCGGCCCCGGCCAGGGACAGGGCGCCGGCCAGGGACAGGGCGCCGGCCAGGGACAGGGCGCCGGCCAGGGACAGGGCGCCGGCCAGGGACGGAACGAGAACGGCTCGGCCTACGCGCCCCCGCCGCGTCACGGTCGCGATCAGGAGGCACGGACGTTCCTGGAGACCGAGTGGGTGCCGCCGCCGTCCGGGTCGCAGCCGTCTCAGCAGGGCCTTCCCGCGCAGACCCCGCCGCCGTGGGAGCAGCCGCAGCAGTACACGAACTGGCAGCAGCCCCCTCCGCCGCCCGTCCACGGTCCGATGGGCGACCGGGTGGAGCGCCGCAAGACGGTCCTGGTCGTCACGATCGCGGTGATCCTCGTCGTGGCGGCCGTGCTGGCGGGCGCGTTCATCCTGCGCGGCAAGCTGAGGACGGGCACGGCGGCCCAGGTGGCCGTGATCCAGCCCCGGTGACCTGCGCGCCCGTCAGCCGCCCGCGGACAGGGCGTCCAGTGCGAGACGCAGGTCGGCGACGTGGTCGTCGAGGTCGCCGGCCGGCTCGCCGGCGCGTATCCGGGCCGCGTCGTCCTCGACCCGCTGGAGGCGCTCGTCGAGGGCGGACAGGAACCGGTCGCAGCCCGTCAGGACACCGCCGCCCTCACCGTCCGCGTGGGTCTGCCGCAGCAGCTTCGCCTGCCGCTGCAGTTCCAGGTGGCGGCGGTGCAGGTCGACGAACACCGAGACCTTGGCGCGCAGGAGCCACGGGTCGAACGGCTTGGTGAGATAGTCCGCCGCGCCGGCCTCGTACCCCTGGAACGCCTGCTCGCCGGACGCTCCACCCGCGGTGAGGAAGATGATCGGGATGTCGCGGGTCCGCGGCCGGGACTTGATGTGCCGCGCGGTCTCGAACCCGTCCATCTCCGGCATGACGACGTCGAGCAGGATCAGCGCGAAGTCGTCGTTCAGCAGTTCCTTGAGAGCCGCCTGACCGGAGGTGACCGGCACGACGTCGACCGGGAGGGCGTCGAGGACGGCCGCGAGGGCGGTCAGGTTCTCCTGCCGGTCGTCGACGGCCAGGATCCTCGTGTCGTTCGGCACCGGACTCCTTCGCGTCCATGACGGCCTGTGCCGTCGACCCTGTCATGCCACCCTGTCATGCCCCGGCGGACGACAACAGTGAATCGCCCCAGAGTAAGAATTTCTAGGGCAGCCAGCCCGGTTTGACCAGCCCCGACTCGTAGGCGAACACCACGAGCTGGGCGCGGTCGCGGGCGTGGAGCTTGACCATCGTCCGGCTGACATGGGTCTTCGCGGTCGCCGGGCTCACCACCAGCCGGGCCGCGATCTCCTCGTTCGACAGTCCCTCCCCGACCAGCGCCATCACCTCCCGTTCCCGCTCGGTCAGCGCGTTCAGCCGCGGCGACGGCGCGGGCTCCTTCGCCCGCGCGGCGAACTCGGCGATCAGCCGCCTCGTCACGCTGGGCGACAGCAGCGCGTCCCCGTCCGCGACGGCCCGCACGGCGTGGATCAGCTCCACCGGCTCGGTGTCCTTGACCAGGAAGCCGCTCGCGCCGCCGCGCAGCGCCTCGAACACGTACTCGTCCAGCTCGAACGTGGTGAGGATCACGATCTTGACGCCGTCGAGCCGGTCGTCGGCGGCGATCCGCCGGGTGGCCTCCAGGCCGTCCAGGCCCGGCATCCGGATGTCCATCAGGATGACGTCGGGACGCAGCCGGCGCGCCTGCGCCACCGCCTCCTCGCCGTCGCTCGCCTCTCCGACGACCTCGATGTCGGGCTGCGCGTTCAGGAGCGCCTGGAATCCGGCGCGGACCAGGACCTGGTCGTCGGCCAGCATGACCTTGATGATCGAGCCGCCCTCATCCGGCGCTCCACCAGAGACCCGCATGTTCAGCCCCTCCGAGGGTGAGAATGGCTCATTGCGTCCCCTTTCCGGGTGCCGCGGTGTCCTCCGCCGCGGTGTCGCCGGCCGCGGTGTCGCCCGCCGGCTCCTCGGTCAGGGGGAGGCGCGCGTGCACCCGGAACCCGCCGCCGGGCCGCGGCCCGGCGTCGAACGCGCCGCCGAGAGCCGCCGCCCGCTCCCGCATGCCCCTGATCCCGCTGCCGCCCGGATGGTCGTCCAGGAGGGACACCCCCCGGCCGTCGTCCTCGACCCGCACCACGATCTCGTGTTCACCGTAGGCGATCTGGACCCGCGCCGTCACCGGGCCGGGCCCGGCATGGCGGGTCACGTTCGTCAGCGACTCCTGGACGATGCGGAACGCGGCGAGGTCGGTGCCCGCGTGCAGCGGACGGCGGTCCCCGGTGATCTCCACCTCGACGCGCAGTCCGGCGGAGCGGGCGCGGGCCGCCAGGTCCTCCAGCCGGTCGAGGCCGGCGGTGGGAGTCCGGGGCGCGGTCTCGCCCTGCGACCGCAGCGCTCCGATCACCCCGCGCATCTCGGTGAGCGCGTCCTTGCTGGCATCCTTGATGGCGGCGAGCGCCGTCCTGGCCTGCTCGGGATTCTCGTCCATCAGATGCAGCGCCACCCCCGCCTGCACGTTGATCATCGAGATGTTGTGGGCGAGGACGTCGTGCAGCTCGCGGGCCATCCGCAGCCGTTCCTCGCTGGCCTGGCGGCGTTCCTCCTCGGCGCGGATGCGGGCCGTCTCGGCGGCGCGCTGCGCGCGCATCCGGATCAGCTCTGCGGTGACGAGCACCACCAGCGCCCAGCCGGTGACGAACGTCGCGCCGACGAAGGTCGGCTCCTCCACCGGGAACGCCCCTCCGGAGCCGCGTTCGGCCACCGGGACGCCGATCAGGGACGTCAGGGCGAAGTAGGCGGCGAGGGCGATGCCCGTCCCCGCCCAGGTGACCAGCCGGTGCCCCGCGACGATCGCCGCGAGCATCGCGACGGCCAAGGAGAAGATCACCGGGCCGTAGGTGTAGGCGCGCAGCAGGTAGAGGGCCGTCACCGCCGCGGTCGCGCCCAGCGTGAACACCGGATTCCGGCGGCGCAGCAGAAGCAGTGCCGGGCCGGCCAGGAGGAGACCGTAGCCGAGCGGGTCCAGATCGGTGTGGCCGATGTCGGGTCCGCCGCCCTCCGCCCACGGCGGGCCGGACGGCTCGCCCCCGCGCCCGCCGCCCCCCGGCCCGTCGCCGCCGTGCTCCGCGCCGACCGACCCGAAGATCTGGAAGACCGCGAGGAGGACCGGGACGACCCACACCGGCCACAGGGCGGGACGCGGCCAGTGCGGCCGGACCGGGCCGTGCGGCGGTGAAGTGCTCATGCCTGCACGTTAAGTCATCGGGATCCGGATTCACGTCGGACGTGGGGAGTGTGCGCCGCTACTCCCCGGGACGTACCCGGACGGCCCGTCCGGGTACGTCCCCGCTCACCGTGCTCAGCCTGCGAGCCATTCCCCGGTCTCCACGCTGACCAGGCCGTTCCTGGCCGCCGCGATCACCGCTTCCCGCTGCGAATGCACACCGAGCTTGCTCAGCACGCTCTGCACATGGCTGCGCGCCGTGCTGCGCGTCACCCCCATCGCCTTCGCCAGCGCCTGCGTCGACTCGCCGCGCACCAGCCGGGTCAGCACCTCGCGTTCACGCGGGGTCAGGAACCGGGCGACCTGCTGCGCCTGGTTGCGCGGCCGCGCCGGACCGCGCCGGGTCACCTGATCGACGACGACCTCGCCGTTCGCGACCCTGCGCAGCACGGTGAGGATGTCGCCGGCCTGCTGGCCCTTGTGGGCGAACCCGCGCACGCCCACCGCGATCCCGGCGTCCAGGACCGGCCGCTCAAGGAACCCGGTGAGGACGACGAAGTCCGTGCGCGGGGAGGCCGCCCGCAGCCTCGGCATCCAGTCGAGTGCCGTCCCTGACGGGAACTGCAGGTCGATCAGGCAGATGTCGGGCTGCCTGGCCCGCAGCGCGGGCAGCGCGTCCGCGGGGGAGTAGGTCACCCCGACGACGCTGTGCCCGGCGTCCGCCAGCACCAGCGACAGCGACTCGGCGAAGACCGCGTGGTCATCGCAGATGATCATTCTCATGGGTGGCGCCGCCAGTCGTCGGCGTGCGGTTCGGCCGGCCCGGTGCCCGCGGCCGGCGCGGTGTTCATCGGCGGTGCGGTGTCCGGTGGCGGTGCCGCGGGGAGCCGCATCCGCACCCGCGCGCCGCCCATCTCGCACGTACGGATCTCCAGGCTGCCGCCGTGGCCGGAGATGAGGTCGTGGACGATGCCCAGCCCGAGCGACGCGAGCCCGCCGCGCCGCCCGCCGTGCGCGGCCCCGCCCGGACGCGTCTCCCGGACCGCACCGAACCCGGGCCCGTCGTCATCGACCTGGATGACGATCCAGCCGCGGTCCGTCTCGACCCGCACGTTCACCCGCCGCTCGGCGACGCGGCACGCGTTGTCGAGGACGTTGCGGACCGCGCGCCACAACGCGACCGGATCCATGTGCGCCCAAGCCTCACCGCCGGTGAAGCACACCTCGTGCCGGGTGGCGAGACGCATCCCGGTGACGACCTCCGCGGTGAGGTCGTCGACCCGGATGCGCTCCGGGCCGGGCAGCGGCCGGCAGTCGTCCTTGTCCGGGTCGTCGTCCTCGTCGAGCCGCCGCAGAAGATGGTCGAGCCACCGGGTCTCGCCGAGGAGCTGCTCGACTCGCGCCCGGCTGCCGTCGCCGACGTCCTCCGCGACGACGACCGCCGACGCCAGCATGATGATCGTGCCGAGTTCATGCCGGATGTCGTGCTGCAGCCGCCTCCGCCACAGGACGTCCTCCCCGTGGCCGGCGGCCGCCCCGCCCGATTCGCCGAGGTCCCTCCGCGGACCCGAATCCGCAAGCGTCCCCACGCCCGCCGGAGACGACCGAGACCGCCCGTTGTTCATGAGAACCCCCGTCTGCTATTCCAGCACCCGTCTTAGACGGTCACCCCTGCGACCTGCGGATGTCCAGAGAATTGACCACAACAGACCAGTGCATGTCCACTTCTGGACATGCAGTTGGGCGGCGCAAACTTTTCCCATTGTTGAGGCGTCTCAGCCGGGATAGTCGATTTCTGTCCTCGCCTTTCTTTCATGCCTACGGCGTAGTCGCTTTGCGTATTCCTGCGGGTGTGCCGGCGCGCCCGTGGAGAGACAGTCTCCACATGCCGAAGGTCACATTTCTCGGACATGCGGGGGTCGCGGTGGACGCCGCCGCGTTCCACCTGCTCGCGGACCCGTGGCTCGCGCCGGACGGGGCGTTTCTCGGTGCCTGGCACCAGTATCCGAGAAACGATCACCTCGATGTCGCCGCGTTGCTGGACGCCGACTGGGTCGCGGTCTCGCACGAGCATCTAGATCATTTCGATCCATGGGTCCTCGACCGGCTTCCGGAACGGACCAGAATCCTCATTCCGCGCTATCCGGGACCGGCCTTCCGGGAACGGATGACGGCCGCCGCGGGCGGACGCCAGGTAATCGAGTTGACTTCGTGGGAGAAATTCCCGCTCGACAATCGAGGCTCCTGGATCACCGCGATTCCGGAACTCTCCCCGATGTGCCATGACGCCGCCTTTCTCATCGTCGCCGACGGCCGCGGAATCCTGCACTGCAACGACGCCCGCCTCACTGCCGCGCAGGCGCGCCGCGCCAAGCACCTGGCGGGCCGGCTCGACCTGATGGCCGTGCAGACGTCCGGCGCGTCCTGGCATCCGATCTGCTACGAATACCCGCCCGCCGAGATGGCCAGGGTCTCCATGGACAAGCGGGTGTCCAAGCTCCGTGCCGTGCAGCGCCTCGTCCGGCAGACCGCGCCGGAGCTCGCCGTCCCGTTCGCCGGCCCGCCCTGCTTCCTGGACGCGGAGGTCCGCCACCTCAACTGGGTCCTCGACCAGCGGGAAGGCGCGTTCTGCGACCCGGACGTCTCCACCGCCTGGCTGCGCGAGCACCTCCCGCAGCAACGCTGGGACTACTTCAAACCCGGTGACGTCGTCGACCTCGACACCGGCGAATGCACCCGCGACCCCGTCTCCGCCGAGTTCTCCTTCGCCGACGCCGCCGAATACCTCGACCGCTACGCCGCCGACCGCGCCCCCGCCATCGCCGAGGTGGTGGCCGGCCATCCCGACCCCGGCCCCGACCTCTACGACCGGTTCGTCGCCCACTTCGAGTACCTGGGCGGCCTCAGCGACTACTTCCTCCGCCAGATCGCCATGACCGTCCGCTTCGAGGTCACCGGCCCGAACGGCGGCGTCTGGGACGTGGACTTCTCCCCTGACGGTGTCACCGTGTCCGAAGCCTCCCCGGACGTCCGTCCCCACTACCGCGTCACCGCCGCGGGCCGCTGGATCGACGGCATCCTCACCGGCCGCCTCGCCTGGGAGGACCTCCTCATCTCCTTCCGCGTCAGCCTCTACCGCGACCCCGACGTCTACAACGACTACCTCGTCGGACTCCTCAAGCACGCCAACGCGCCCGCCCTGATGGCCGTCGAGGACTACGAGACCGGACGCGACGAGAGCGAACGCATCACCGTCGAATGCGACGGCAGCCGCTACGACATCCCCCGCTACTGCCCCCACGCGGGCGAAGACCTCTCCGTCGGCGCCGTCGTCCGCGACGGCCAGATCCACTGCCTCGCCCACAACTTCGCCTTCGACCTCGCGACCGGCGAATGCGTCAACGCCCGGGCCGCCAACCTGACAAGCCGCCTGTCCTGATCGGGAGTCACCCCTCCGCCACGCCCGCCCGCGCCGCGTTCTCGCGGCGCGGGCGGTTGAGCGCGGAGACCGGTGCCGTCGGGTGTGTTTCGGTCTGGGCACGGTGGGTTTGCGGCTCTCGGGGTGGGCGGGCCGAGTTGTAACGATGCGAGCACTTCGTGTGTCCGGTACGGGCCTACACATCGTGATGTGTTACGTTTTTTGCCTGCTTAACTGGGGTTTGAAGGGGTGCGCGGGGTGGACCGCAAGAGGCTCGGCCTTATGGCCGTCGCGTTCGTTCTGGTCGTCGGAGTGATGGAGGTTCTGGCCGTGAAACTCGGGTCCATGGAGGTCCCGTTCCCCGCCGGTCCCCAGCAGCAGCCGGCCGTCGCCGACAGCCAGGGACAGGACGACTAGCCCGCGAGGCGGACGTCAGCGGGTGTTCCGGGCCTTGATCATGCTTTGCAGATCGGGGTGGTCGCCGCCGGTGGCGTCGGCGAGGGTGGGGCAGGCCCACTCGTCCTGGTGGCCCCACGAGTAGGAGATCTCCAGCCGGGGGCGCGGCGCCAGGACGTCCCAGCGGGCGAGGATGCTGCGGAACTGGGCCTGCGTGGGAAGCCAGTACTGCTTGTCGCCGTCGGAGCAGCCCTGCCCGAACGCCTGCAGGACGGGGGCGATCCTGGCGCGCGGAATGCCGGCGTCGTCGGCCAGGCGGACCATCCGGTCGATCGCGCCGATGTCGCAGTGTTCGCGGGCCTCCGCCGAGCCCTCGCAGGGGTAGGGGTCGAGGCCGAACAGGTCGACGCCGACGCGCTCGGGTGTGAGGGGCTTCATCGGGAAGTCGGTGAGCGAGATGAACGAGAGCTGCCCGGGTGCGTGCCGTCCGATGTACTCGGCGCGGAGGCGGATGTCCTTGACGATCTCCGGGCATTCGCCGGTGTTCGGCTCGTCCGACAGGTACCAGCCGTAGACCCTCGGGTCGCGTCCGAACCGGTGGACGGCGTCCTTGAACGCCTCGAAGCCGAGTTCGAAGTCCTCGCAGTGGAAGTTCCCCACCCACAGGAACGCCTGCATGCCCGGCGGGACGCCGGCGACGAGGGACGCGTCGGGTTTGACGTCCACCAGGTCGTAGCCGAGTGCCCGGAGGCGCGGGTAGTCGGACGGCTCGGTGTTCAGCGCGATGCGGCGCGTCCCGCCCGGCTCCGCCGCGGGCGTGCCGGGCGAGGCGAGCGGCCCCGGGTAGGGCTCCCGGCTGGACGGCTCCGCACGCTGATGGAACAGGAGCCCCGCGGCCAGCACGACCGCCGCGGCGACGGCCGCGACCCTGAACTGGACGCTCCCCGTATGCATGCCGTACCTTCCCGCCGCCGCTAGGCGGCCGACCCGGGCTCCTTGGCGGGATGCGCGGTCTCGGACGGCTGCGCCACCTCCGTCACCGTCCCGTCCGCCGATACCCGCAGCGGCGGGACGGTGAACCCCAGGACGTACCAGACGGTCTGGGCCAGTGTCCGGAGCGTCGCGCGCATCGACGGGTCGCTCAGGAACACCGCGTCGACGGCGGCCTGCGCCGGCGCGAGCCGCTCGACGTAGAAGGCGAGGTCGACCTCCTCACCGGGAGGGAGCACGTCGGAGTCCCGGAACCTGACCTGGGACACCCCCGTCATCCCGGGCCGGTGATCGAAGACCCACCGCCAGCGCGCGTCGTAGTACACCGCGAGGTCGTAGGTCTCGGGGCGCGGCCCGACGAGCGTCATGTCGCCGCGCAGCACGTTCACGAGCTGCGGCAGCTCGTCCAGATACCAGCGGCGCAGCACGCGGCCGAGCCGGGTGACCCGCGGGTCGCTGGTCGCGGTGACCTTGATGCCGCCGACGTCGCGCCGCATCGTCCGGAACTTGAGGATGGTGAACGGCCGGCCGCCCTGCCCGACCCGGGTCTGCCGGAAGATCCCCGGACCCCGGCTCGTCAGCCGCACCAGCGCGTAGATGAGCACCAGCGGGACGGAGAACAGCAGCAGCCCCGCCAGCGCGCCGGTGACGTCCAGCGCCCGCCGCCCGCGCGAGGGCGGGATGCCCTCGGACGGGTCGACGGGACGGGCGATGAGATCCTCGGACATGGTCACCCCTTGTTCCTCACGTGCTGGAACCACGCCAGCAGAGCCGCGGTGGTGGCGATGAAGGAGACGGACGTCGCGACCGCGGCGCCCCCCGCGCCGTGCGCCGGGATCAGGACGATGCCGAGCACGACGACCACCAGCAGGCCGATGCCCTGCCCGGTGGACGCGGCGCCCGGCCGCCCGACCCCGTACAGGTAGGCCATGATGAGACCCGTCACACCGAACGTGACGACGCCGGCGAGACGGATGTAGGTGGGCACGACCGCGTCCTCGAACACGTCGCCGAACACCCACGGCAGCGCCGTCCCGGCGATGAGCGCGAGCGGCAGCGCGGCGAGCACGGAGATGCCGAGCGCGGGCAGGATGAGGGCCGCGGTACGGCGTGCGGCGCTCCTCTTGTCCTCCCTCGCGAAGTCCGGGTACAGGACGTAGTTCACGGCGAGGCCTGGCAGCTGCACCAGCTCCGCGAACTTGCTCGCGACGGTGTAGACGCCCAGGACCTTCGGCCCGGCGAGCGCGCCCAGCAGCGCCATGTCGAAGCGGAGCTGGAGGAGGTCGATGAGCTGGCCGACGTAGCCCCGGAACCCGTAGCCGGCGATCGACCTGCCGAGCCGCGCGTCCGGCCGGCCCCAGCCGCGGAAGAACCCGCGCCGCCTCAGCCGCCGCGCGATCCACGCCGCGGCGGCGATGTCGGCGAGCACGAGCCCGGCGACGAGAGCGCCCGGCCCGTGCCAGCCCAGCAGGATCGCGACGTAGATCGGCAGGAACACGAACTCCTCGACGGCGATGGCGAGGCTCGCGCCGTTCGGGTCGTCCGTCCCCTGGAGCAGACCCTTCCCGACGGAGACGAACCCCTGCGTGAACGACGGGACGGCCGCGGCGAGCGTCACCCAGACGCCGAACGACTTGAAGAAGACCAGGAACAGCAGCGGGCTCAGCGCGAGCCAGCTCAGGCACGCCAGGAACGCGCCGATGACCGTCAGCCAGGCGAGCGTCGGCCGCACCCGGCTCTGGTCGCGGTCGTCGCGCGCCAGGAAGAAGGGCGCGGCGGCCGGCAGCCCCGCGTTCGACAGGTGGCAGAGCAGCCCCGGCAGAATCCGGACCAGGGTGAACGCCCCGACCAGCTCCGGCCCGCCGACCCGCGCGACGAGGATCGTCGCGACCCCCAGCGACGCCAGCGCCCCCACCCGCGCCGCCATGTTCCCGGCGACCAGCGACACGAGCCGTTTGCGCACCGACTTCACCGCCTCGCCCCTGGACTCGGGCGGCGCGCCGGTCGTCCCGGGAGGCGCGGTATCCGTTCCGCGAGGCGCGGAGCCTGCTTCGGGAAGCACGGTTCTCGGTTCGGGGGGCGTGGTTCTCGGTTCGGGGGGCGCGGTTCTCGGTTCGGGGGGCGCGGTTCTCGGTTCGCGAGGAGCGGTGCCGGTATCGGGGAGCGCGGTGCCGGTCCGGCGGCCGAAGAGGTCGAGGGCGGCGATGAGGCCGAAGAAGGCGAAGCCGTGCCGGTAGTGCAGGACCTCGTAGAACAGGGCGCAGATGAGGAACACGGCGAGGAGGGCCCCGAAGAGCTCGGGATGCGGGACGAGCCGCGCGTACTCGGGCTTCAGCGCGTCCCGCCGCGCGATCCGCACCGACCTCAGTACCAGGACCGACACGATCAGGATCAGCGCGACCCCGCCGATGAACCCGCGTTCCAGGACGGAGGCGATGTAGTCGTTGTGCGCCTCGCGGACGTACGTCTCCTGCCGGACGAGCATCTGCCTCTCGGTCTGCGCGGCGCCGATGCCCCACGGGTGGTCCTGCGCCTCGATCATGTGCCAGGTCGTGGTGAAGACGGCGCCGCGCGACTCGGTGCTCTCCCCGGTGGTCCGGCCGATGGAGTCGCGGATGATCGGGGACATCTCGCTGGCGCGGTCCAGAGCCGGCTGGACGTCGATCTGCGTGACCGCGGCGACCGCGCCGCCGCCGAAGAACACGGCGGCGGCGCCGACCGCGACGGCGTGGTGGGCCTTGCCCTCGCGGAACAGCCGGAACACGTAGCCGAGCAGCAGCGCGCAGCACAGCGCGAGCAGGCCGCCGTTCGAGCCGGTCAGCAGTTCGGCGGCGATGAGGATCCCGCACACGGCCCGGCGCCGCCATCTCCCCTCCGGGAAGCGGGTCGCGCGCGCGATGAAGAAGACGCAGATGAACCAGTTGGCCGCGTAGTTGGCGTCGCCGAAGGTGAACATCAGGCGCTCGCCGTCGACCTGCTTGCCGGAGACCGCGTCGTTCCCGATCGCGAAGCCGGTCATCATGACGAGCGCGTAGACCGTGCCGATCCAGACGAAGGCGCGCAGCGCGACGCGGAGCAGGGACGGGTCGCGGCCGAGGTTGGCGACGCAGACCGCCCACAGCAGCACGAACAGGTCCTTGACGAGGGTGAGCGCCCCGACGTCGTCGTTGGCGAGCGCCGCGATGCCGCCCGCGAGGACCGTCAGCAGGGTGGGCAGCAGGTACGGCCAGCGGACGGGCAGCTTCCGCGTCCCCGCCCACAGGAACGTCGTGATGGCGAACAGGACCAGGACTACATCGGGCAGCGCCGTGTTGCCGGGCCCGGGAGCGAGCCCGGCGGGCATCAGCATCGGCAGCGACGCGATGCCGGCGACGAGGGCGACCGCCTCCGGCCGCCACCGCCGCCGGGCCCCCGGCGGCGCCGCCGCCTCCCCCGGCGCCCCGGCCGGGACGGTCGCGAGCCGTCCCGCCGCCTTGGTCGCTGTCGCCGTCATGACCGCTGGTAGGGCCGCCTGGAAGTGCCCCGGTACGTCTCGTCCAGCACCGTGCCGAGGTGTGCGGGGGTGAACCACTCGCCGATCCGGCCGCGGGCGCGTTCGGCCATCCGGTCGGCGGCGGCCGGGTCGTCCAGCATCGCCGCGATGGCGCCGGCGAGCCGCTCCGGGTCCTCCGGCGGGACGAGCAGGCCGGTCTCCCCGGCGAGGACGAGGTCCTGGTTGGACGGGACGGCCGTCGCCACGAGCGGGATCCCGGCGCTGATCGCCTCGACCAGCACGCAGGGCAGGCCCTCCCAGCGGCTCGCCATCGCCATCAGGTCGAACGCGGGCAGGACGGCGGCGACATCGTCGCTGTGCCCGAGCCAGCGCATCCGGTCCTCGACGCCGAGCTTCGCGGTGAGCTTCGCCAGCCGGTCCGCCATCGGGCCGCCGCCGACCCACAGCCCGAACACGTCGTCCGGCAACCGGGCGATGGCCCTCGCGAAGATCTCCGGGCCCTTCTGGAAGGTGAGCCGTCCGATCGACCCGACGACCTTCACACCGAGGGGCAGGTCGAGGCGGCGGCGCGCCTGCGCCCTGGCCCCGGGGACGGTCGCGTACGCGTCGACGTCCACGGCCGGCCACGACAGCCGTACCCGCTCCGGCGTCGTGAGGCCGAGCCGCAGCGCGGTCGTCACCGTGTCCGTCCCGACTCCGAGGAACGCGTCGGTGTGCTTGGCGGCGATGCGTTCGAGGCGGATGTAGGCGGTGCGCCGCGCCCACGACTGGAACTCGTTGAACGGGAACCCGTGCCACGTGTGCACGATGCGGGGCACGCCGGCGCGTGCCGCCGCCAGCCGCCCGATGACGCCGGCCTTGGACGAGTGGGTGTGGACGACGTCGTACCGGCCTTCCGCCAGCACCCTGGTGAGGGTGGACAGCGCGGCGAGGTCGTCGCGCGGCGAGATCTGCGGCACCAGCGGCCCCACCTGGACGATCTCCATCCCGGCGCGGTGCGCCGCGGGCGTGAGGTCCCCGGCGGCGGCGTTGGCGACGGCCTCGTCGCCGTGGAGCACGGTGCCGCGGGCGGTCGTGCCGCCGCCGGAGAGGGGCTCGCTGTCCATGCCGACGCCGCCGGTGACGATCGCCCGCTCGTACGTGCCGTCCGGCAGCGCCAGGGCCCCGTTCAGCGCCACCCGGCCGCCGCCGCCGTTGAAGCGGGTGATCACCTGCGCGACTCGCAGTTTCCTGGCTGTACTCACGACTCACCTCTGGTCACGGGTCACCCCTGGTCACTGGTCACCTCTGGTCGCGGGTCACCTCTGGTCACGGGTCACCTCACGGGACGGGTGGGGACGCCGGGCCGGGCGGTACTCCGGCAGCAGGCGGCGCAGCAGCAGCCGCACCTGCGCCGCGTCGCCCGCCTCGGCCGCCGCGGCGAGCGCGTCGAGCAGCCGCGGCAGCCCGGCGGGCGGCGGCACCGGCCGGGTTCCCCAGATCTTCGGGTGGGCGGTGCGGATGCGGCGCTCGGAGTCGGCGAACGCCTTCTCGGTGAGCTTCTCACCGGGCCCGAGCCCGCTGAACCTGACCGTCACCGCGGGCGTGCGGAGCTGCGCGGCGTACCGCTGTACGAGGTCGAGCACCGGGACGGGACGGCCCATGTCGAGCGCGAACGTCTCCGCCTCCTCCGCGAGCGCCGCCGCCTCGATCAGCAGACCCGCCGCCTCCGTCACCGTCATGACGTGCCGCGCCGCCTCCGGATGCGTGAGGGTGATGACCTCACCGGCCGCGATGCGGTGCGCGAGCGGGCCGCTCGGGCCGGGCGTCCCGAGCGCGCCCGGCGGAGCGGCCGGCGCGCCGATGACGTCGCCGACGCGGACGGCCGCGAAGCATGTCGGGCCGCCGGTCGCCGTCTGCAGCAGCAGTTCCCCGAGCCGCATCGTCGCGCCCAGCACCGACGTCGGCTCCGCCGCCCGGTCGGACGAGACGAGCACGAGCCGCCGCACCCCGTGCCGCACCGCGCTGTCGACGACGTGCCGGGTGCCGAGCACGTTGTCGGCGACGCCGCGGCAGGGATCGTCCTCGACCGCCGACAGCCGGTTCTGGCCCGCCGCGTGGAAGAGCAGCTCGGGCCGCGCGTCCCCGATGAGGCCGTCGACGCGGTCGGCGTCCCGCACGTCCGCCTCGGCGACGGTGACGCGGACGTCCGGGTCGCCGCCCGGCTTCCCGGCCAGCTCGCGGGCGAGCCGCTCCAGCCCGCGCCCGTCCTTGTCGACGAGGCACAGTGCGTCCGGGCCGAGCCGCCGGATCCGTCGGCAGAGCGCGCCGCCGACCGTCCCGCAGGCGCCGGTGACGAGCACCCGCCTGCCGCGCAGGAGGCGCTGCCCCCGCGGGTCGGCGAGGACGATCTCGTCCCGGTCCAGCAGCAGGGCGAGCGGGCTGGCGGCCGGCGCGGCCGAGGCGGCCGCGGCGGGTCCGGCGCACGTCGCGCCCAGGATCCGGCGGAGCCGGTGCGGCGAGTACCAGCGCACGGTCAGTTCCGGGTCCGCAGTGCCTCGGCGAGGGCGGCGACGACCCGGTGCTGGCCGTCCTCCGTCAGTCCCGGGTAGAGCGGCAGCGACAGCAGTTCCTCCCCGACGCGGTCGGTCACGGGCAGCAGCCCGCACTCCTCCTCGCCGAGGAGCGCCCGGTAGGCGGTCAGCTGGTTCGCCGGGATGAAATGGACGGACGTCCCGACGCCCGCCGCCTGCATCGCGTCGCCGACCGCGTCGCGGTCCGGGACGCGCACCTGGTAGAGGTGCCAGGCGTGCTGGACGCCGTCGAGGCTGCGGCGCTGCGGGAGGACGACCCCGGGCAGCCCGGCCAGCGCCTCGTCGTAGCGGGCGACGAGTTCCGCGCGGGCCTGCTGCCAGCCCGGCAGCGAGCGGATCTGGGCGCGTCCGATCGTCGCCTGGGAGTCGGTCATGTTGGCCTTCAGCCCGATGGCCTTCACGTCGTACCGCCAGCTTCCGCCCGGCAGGTACCGCTTCCACGAGTCCTTGCTCATCCCGTGCAGCCGCAGCGACCGGACCCGGTCGGCGAACTCCTCGTCGTTCGTCGCGACCGCGCCGCCCTCGCCGATCGGCATGTTCTTCGTCGCGTAGAAGGAGAAGCACGCCGCATGGGAGGCCGACCCGACGGGGGCGCCGCCGCGCGCCGCGCCCGGTCCGTGCGCGGTGTCCTCCACCACCCGCGTCCTGTCGAGGCCGGCCGCCGCGGCGAGGGCCGGCACGTCCACCGGGTAGCCGCCCTGGTTCTGGGTGACCATCGCGGCGGGCTTCACCCGGGCCGCGGCCGCGGCGACCGTCTCCGGGCTCGGCACCAGCGTCTCCTCGTCGATGTCGACCAGGACGGGACGGTGCCCGGCGTGCAGGATCGCGTTGATCGCGCCGCAGAACGTCAGGCTGGGCGTCAGCACCGGCGACCCCGGCGGCAGGCCCATCGCGCGGAGGCTCAGCTCCAGCGCGCTCGTGCACGAGGCGACCGCGACGACGTGCGCGGCGCCGAGGTGGTCGGCGAACTCCTGCTCGAACGCGGCGGTCTCCGGGCCCGTGGTGAGCCATCGGGAGTCGAGCACCTTGGCGACCGCGTCGGGCACCCCGTCGGTGAGCGGCGGGACGCAGAACGGAACGGCTGGACTCATCTGGCTACTCCTTGTTCTTTCGCGCTCGGGCGGCCTTCCGCGCTTTGGCGGCCTTCCGCCCCTTGGCGGTCTTCTGCGCCCTCGCGGGCCTGTGGGATGTCGCCTTGCGTGATGTGGCCACGACGCCGAGCAGCGGCCAGCCGGAGGCGGCGACCAGGTCGCAGACCGTCTCCAGCCCGGACACCGTCGTCACCGGCCCGACGGCCACGACCACGCCGACCGCGTCGTCCGCGCCCGGGTCGATGTCCTCGAACGCGTGCACGTGGCACAGCCGGCGGACCGGGACCGGCTGAGTGATCTCCGACGGGGACGCCTCGCCGGGCTTCTTCGTCATGACGGCGGCGCCACCGCCGGCGCGGACCACCGACGTGCCGCTCCGGCCGCCGTGCCCGCCGCTGTTCAGGGACGGCCCACCGCCGTCCGCGCCGGGCGACCCGCCCCCGCCGGGTTCACCGCCCCCGCCGGGGCCGCCGCCCCCGCCGCCTTCGCCGGGTCCGCCGCGCTCCGGCCGGGCCGTGACGAGCTTCGTCTCGTTCCCGTACACCGCCGAGGCCACCGCCGACACCAGTTCGGCGGGCAGGGGCCCGGGTGCGCCGACCAGCGTGACCCGTCCGACGTCCTCCTTCTTCGCCGCCAGCCGCACCCGCCGGCCGAGGTCGGCGAGCTGCGCGGGCCCCTTGTCGGCCCAGCCGAGCAGTGGCACCCCGAGCCGCCGCGCGACCCGCCGCTGCCCCGGGATCGTGGGCCGGACCATCTCCGCCACGACCGCGATCAGGATCCCGCCGACCAGCCCGACCAGCCCCGCGATCGCCGACATCATCACCATCGGGTCCGACTTCGGGGCGAGCACGGCGGGCTGCACCACCGACGCCGTCCCGGCCGACGTGAGCTGCGTCAGCAGATCCGAGCGGTTCGACCGCAGGTCCGTCAGCTCCGACTGCACCCGCTCCCGCTCGTTCGCGGCCTCGACGTCCGGGACGGGCCCGGCCGCCCGCCGCGACAGCGGCCCGAGCCGGCCCTCCAGTTGCCGGAGGCGCTTGCCGATCTCGTCGAGCCGCTGCCTGATCGCACTCTGGTTGGACTCGTTGATCTCCCTGACGACCTCGGTTCCGATGGCGTCCGCCAGCTTCCGCGCCACGACCGGGTCGGCGTCCTTCACCGACAGCTCCACGACCGTGGACGTCCCGAGCCCGGACACGTCGATGGCCTTCGCGAGCTTCGGAACCGACCGGTCGACCCGCTGCCGCCGCAGCACCTCGCGCAGCAGGGTGTCGCCGGTCGCGAACGCCTTCACCTGGCTGACCACGATGCTCACGCCCGCGTCCCCGGCCGCCGCGTCGGTCACCTCGCCGCCCGCCTGCAGCCGCGTCTTCGCGACCGACGGCGGCTGCTGCGTGCTCATCAGGAGCGCCACCAGCGTCAGCGGAAGAACCGTCATGACCAGCAGGACCGCCCAGTAGCTGCGAACCACCCGCGCCGCGACTTCGTCGATCTCCACGAGCTTCCCTCCGGCACGTCGCGGGCTTCTCCGGCTTTGTCACGGCGAGCGTAAGAAGGCCCGTTACCGGAGCAATCGCTCAAAAGACGACCCCGGCCTACGCCGTTTGCACCAGGGACCCAGGGACGACCCAGGGACGACCCAGGGACGACCAGGGCACGACCCAGGGCACGCCCCCGGGACCGCACCGCGCAGGTCAGGGATCCGACGGCCGCATGCCGGCCCGCATGGCGAGGGTGATCGCCTCCAGGGCGGAGTGCACGTCGAGCTTGGCCAGCAGGTTCTGCGTGTGGGTGCGGACGGTGTTCGCCGACAGGCCGAGCCGTTCGGCGATCTCCGCGCGGCCCAGGCCGTCCACCATGCACTGCAGCACCTCCCGCTCACGCGGCGTCAGCCCCGCGAGCAGCCGTGCGCTGCCGTTCGGCTCCCCGTCGTCCCGCATGAGGCGGCGCAGCACCTCGCCCAGCACGTCCGGCGGGATCCACCCGCCCCGCCGCGCCGCCGACCGGATCACGCGGGCGACCAGGTCGGCGCTCTCGGTCTTCTCCAGCCAGCCCACGGCGCCGCGCCGGACGGCCCGTACCAGCGCGTCCAGGTCGCTCATCGCGGTCAGCACCACGACCCGGACGTCCGGACTCGACTCGCGGACCCGGTCCAGGACGTCCAGGCCGCTCTCCGCGCCGAGCGTCAGGTCGAGGACGAGCACGTGGGGGCGCTCGGTGGCGGTCAGCGCGAGTGCGCGCCGCACGTCGTCGGCGATCGGCAGGATCACCAGATCGGGTTCGCGGCCCAGCCGCGCCGCGAGGGCCTCGGCGAACAGCGCGTGATCGTCCACGATGAGGACGCGGATCGGTTGCATCCACCGACGATGACCGGCGCCGGCGCCGAGCGGATCCTGCAAACGCTGTACTCGCGCCGGACGCCCCTCCCGGACGCCCCTCCCGGACGCCGCCCGTTCGCACGGCGCCCGTTCGGACGGCGCCCGTTCGGACGGCGCCCGTTCGGACGGCGCCCGTTTGGGACATCCGTATGTCGTGCGGCCACGCTCGGCGATCTTCGCTGGTGACGGCCCGGAAGAACTCGTGCGCGGACGCTCCGGCGTCCCCGCGGGTTCACCGGCGTCCGGTGCCGGTCACCCGGCGTGCGGGACGTTGACCGTCCGGGTTCCCCTGCTGATCCTGTGCGTGACCGTTCAGGGGACGCACTGGCCATCTGGGGGATGCCACATGAAAGTCCTGATCACCGGGGGAGCCGGGTTCATCGGCAGCACCATCGCCTCCGCCTTCGCCGAACGCGGGGTGACGCCCGTGGTGCTCGACAGCCTGATCACGGGCCGGCCGGAGTTCGCCGACGGCAAGATCTTCTACCAGGGCGACATCGGCGACGGGGACCTGGTCGACGAGATCTTCCGCGACCACCCCGACATCATCGCGACCGTCCACTGCGCGGCGCTGATCGTGGTGCCCGACTCGATGACCGACCCGCTGCGCTACTACCGGGTCAACCTCAGCAGGACCCTCGACCTCGCCGGTCACCTCGTCCGCAACGGCTGCGACCGGATGATCTTCGCGTCCACCGCCGGGATGTACCGCCCCGAGCCGGACCTGTCGGTCTCCGAGACGTCGGCCCTGGAACCGCAGAACCCCTACACCCGCTCGAAGATGATGGCCGAGCTCCTTCTGGAGGACCTCACCAAGGCCCAGGGCCTGCGCGTCATCTCGCTGCGCTACCTCAACCCGATCGGCGCGGACCCGCAGCTGCGCACCGGACTGCAGAGCAGCAGACCCACGCACGCCCTCGGCAAGATGATCGAGTGCCATGAACTCGGCGTCCCCTTCAAGATCACCGGCGTGAACTGGGAGACCCGCGACGGCACGGCGATCCGCGACTACATCCACGTCTGGGACATCGCCCGCGCCTTCTACGAGGCCGCGCTCCGCTTCGACTCCCTCATTCCGCCGCTGGGCGGCCGGTCCGGCTACCAGGTCATCAACCTCGGCACCGGCGACGGCACCACCGTCCGCGAACTCGTCGAAGCCTTCCGCGAGGTCGTCGGCGACTCGTTCCAGGCCGAGGAGGCCCCCGCCCGCCCCGGCGACGTCGTCGGCGCCTACGTCAACCCGGCCAAGGCACGTGAGCTGCTCGGCTGGAAACCCGAGTACAACATCGAAGACGCCATCCGCCACTCACTCCAATGGTCCGAACGCCGCCGGCGGCTGGACGTCCTCGAACCCCAGGCCACCTGACCCGCGAAACGGCCCCGGCCCACCCCGGCTGACGGCCGGGCTTCAGGCCGTTGAGCCTCCGCCCGCACGGGCCCGTCCGGGCCTCCCGGCGCCATCGACGCGACGGGAGGACGGGACGGGCCCTGCCGTCGCGTTCGGGCGCCGGCTCCGCGGGGGCGGCCATCCCGGATGAGCGTCGTGCAAGATGATGGGGCGATATCTGAGCAGATTGCTCAGGTTCGATCTGACTTCTTGCCGGAGCTGAGCGTTCGTGACCCGTACCACCCTCCTCGACCTGCAGATCCTTCGCCGCCTCGTCGAGCAGCCCCGCATCGGCATCACCGAACTGGCGGCGAGGCTCGGCATCGCCCGCAACACCGCCCACGCTCGCGTCGACAGGCTCGAACGCGACGGCGTCATCGGCCACCGCGGCCGCGAGGTCGACCTCGGCGCCATCGGTTTCGAGCTGACCGCGTTCGTCACCCTCGAAGTCGCCCAGGGCCGCCTCCGCGAAGCCGCCGCCGCGCTGGCCGCGATCCCGCGCGTCCTGGAGGTCCTCGGCATCACCGGACAGGGCGACCTCCTCGTCCGCGCGGTCGCGCCGAACGGCAAGCAACTCCACGAGGTGATCGATTCGATCCTCGCCTGCCCCGGCGTCCGCCGCAGCACCACCTCGATCGTCCTCACCCACCAGGTCCCGTTCCGGGTGGGCCCGCTCCTGGAGGACGAGGAACGCCGAGCCCGCGAGGACCAGAAACCAGGACGCTGACGCCCTCCCGGCCCCTTCCCTCCCGCCCCTTCCCTCCCCGCCCCCTTCCTCCCCGTCTCTTCCTTCCGGGCCGGTACCGGTGGCATCCTGCCTGAACAAAGGTTAAGGAGATTTTATGGATTTCCACCTTCCGGCTGAGTTGACCCGGAGGCTCGCCGAGCTGGACGCGTTCATCGAACGGGAGATCGCTCCGCTCCAATCCCAGGACGACAACGAGCGCTTCTTCGACCACCGCCGCGAGTACGCGCGCACCGACTTCGAGAACGGCGGGGTGCCCCGTCCCGAGTGGGAGGAACTGCTCGGCGAGATGTTCCGGCGCGCCGACGCGGCGGGGTGGCTGCGCTACGGGCTGCCCAAGGAGGTCGGCGGCTCCGACGGGACGAACCTCGACATGGCGGTGATCCGCGAGCACCTGGCGCACAAGGGCCTGGGCCTGCACAACGACCTGCAGAACGAGGCGTCCGTCGTCGGGAACTTCCCGTTCGCGCACATGCTCCTGGAGTTCGGGACGCCCGAGCAGAAACAGGAGTACCTGGAGCCGATGCTCGCAGGGGACAAGCGGATCGGCTTCGGCCTGACCGAACCCGAGCACGGCAGCGACGCCACCTGGATGGAGACCACCGCGGTCCGCGACGGCGGCGACTGGATCATCAACGGCGCCAAGCGGTTCAACTCGGGCATGCACTCCGCCACCCACGACGTGGTCTTCGCCCGGACGAGCGGCGAACCGGGCGACGCCAGGGGGATCACCGCGTTCTTCGTCCCGACCGACGCGCCGGGCTTCTCGGTCGACTTCCACTGGTGGACGTTCAACATGCCCACCGACCACGCCGAAGTGACCATCCGGGACGTGCGGGTACCGCATTCGTCGGTCTTCGGGGGCGAGGGCGAGGGCCTGGCCGTGGCGCAGACGTTCGTCCACGAGAACCGGATCCGGCAGGCGGCCTCCGGAGTCGGCGCCGGGCAGTACTGCGTGGACCGCAGCGTCGAGTACGCCCGCCGGCGCGTGACGTTCGGCCGTCCGCTGGCGACGCGGCAGGCGGTCCAGTGGCCGCTGGTCGAATTGCAGACCGAGGCCGAGATGCTGCGCGGGCTGATCCGCAAGACCGCCTGGGAACTGGACCGGCTGCCGCACATGGAGATCAGCGACCGGGTCTCGATGTGCAACTACCGGGCCAACCGGTTCGTCTGCGAGGCCGCCGACCGCGCGATGCAGGTGCACGGCGGTCTCGGCTACACGCGGCACACGCCGTTCGAGCACATCTACCGCCATCACCGCCGGTACCGCATCACCGAGGGTTCCGAGGAGATCCAGATGCGCAAGGTCGCCGGCTACCTGTTCGGCTTCGCCGGCCCGAACAGGGCGAGGGACTAGCCGGATGGCGCAGGGGCCGGGCGAGGCGGGGATCCTGGAGGCCGCGATCGCCGTGATGACCGAGCACGGCTACCACGGCACCTCGGTCCGGGACATCGCGATGCGCGCGGGGATCAGCCCGCCCGCGCTCTACTACCACTTCGAGTCCAAGCAGGAGGTTCTGGCGACGATCATGGAGCGGGGGATCGAGGCCCTGCTCCGCGACAGCCGCGCGGCGCTCGCCGCCGCCGGTGACGACCCCGCCGGCAGGCTCGGGGCGCTCGTCGAGACGCACGTGCTGTTCCACCTCCGGGACCAGCGCGGCACCATGCTGGGCACCAGCGAACTGCGCGCGCTGGGCGAACCGGTCCGCACCAGGCACATCGGCAAGCGCCACCAGCAGCAGCGGCTGTTCGACGGTGTGATCACGCAGGGCGCCGAACTCGGTGTCTTCACCACGCCGATCCCGCTGGAGGCGTCCAGGGCGATCGTCGTGATGTGCACCGGAGTGGCCGCCTGGTTCTCGCCGGACGGTCCGCTCGGCCGGCCCGAGGTCGCCCGGAACTACCGGCGGCTCGCGCTCGACATGGTGGGCGCACGCCGACCCTGACACCGCTCGGAGGATGCGGGCGGACCTAACGTTCATACAGGAAATCTTGCGGAAAAGCGTGGTCATCGACCAAGACCGGCCCCGCCGAGACCACCGTCCCAGCGCCGGCGAGCCGACCAGGGAGGAACAGTATGGAACGGGACGTCAGGTACGACACCGACGGGCATGTCGGCATCGTGACGCTCGACCGGCCGCAGGTCCACAACGTTCTGCGCCGGCAGACCTACGACGAACTGACCGAGTTGGTGCGCACGACCGACGCACGGGCACTGGTGGTGACCGGCGCTGCCCGCTCCTTCTGCTCCGGAGACGACGTCCGCGAACTGATGACCGGCGGCACGGACACAGGGGGTGACACGGGCACTGCGGGTGACACGGGCGGCGCGGCGGCGAGGCCCGGACCCCGGCTCACACCGGCCGCCGGTGCGCTGCTCGACACCGATGTCCCGGTGATCGCCGCCGTCAACGGGCCCGCCGTCGGCTGGGGCATGGAGCTGGCGCTGCTGGCCGACCTGAGGGTCGCGGCGCGCCGCGCGAGGTTCGGTGAGCTGTTCGTCAAACGCGGGCTGCGGCGTGCCCTCGATCCCGACTGGGACGACCTCGGCGTGTGGGTGACCACCACGCTCGGGGAACTGTTCACCACCGAAGACCACCGTGAAGGCGTCCGGTCCTTCCTGGAGAAGAGGGAACCGAACTATGTCGGCCGCTGAGCCCCGTCCCACCGGCAGTGTCCAGCCGGGCGGCGTCCAACCTGACCGCGTCCAGCCGGGCGGCGTCCAATCGGGCGGCGTCCGATCGGGCGGTGCTGAGCCCGGGGATGCTCACCCCTTGCCGGGTATCGATCGGGAACGGGTCGGGCGCTGGCTAGCCGCGAACGTCGAGGGGCTGATCGCGCCGGTCGAGTTCGAACTGGTCTCGGGTGGCCGGTCCAACCTCACCTACCGGGTCACCGACGCCGCCGGCGCCGCGTACGCGCTGCGCCGCCCGCCGATGGGCGGCGTCCTGCAGACCGCGCACGACATGGGACGGGAGTGGCGGTTCATGACGGCGATGGCGGGCACCGGCGTCCCGGTCGCGCCGCCGCTGGCGTTCTGCGACGACACCGGCGTCGCCGGCGCCCCGTTCTACGTCATGGGCTTCGTGGACGGACTCGTGCTCGCCGACGCCGACGCGGCGGCGCGCCTGGAACCGGCGGCGCGGGCGCGGGCGGGGGAGAGCCTCGTCGAGGTGCTCGTCGCGCTGCACGTCCTCGACCCGTACGAACAGGGCCTCGACGCGATGGTGCGCTCGACCGGGTACGCCGAGCGGCAGCTGCGGCGCTGGCACCGCCAGATCCGCCAGTCGGAGGTCGCGCATCTCGCCCTGCTCGACGAGACGCACGACCTGCTCGCCTCGCACGTCCCGGCGCAGCGGACCGGGATCGTCCACGGCGACTACCGTCCCGGCAATCTCGCGTTCGGTCCCGACGGCACGGTCCGCGCCGTCTTCGACTGGGAGCTGGCGACCTCGGGCGAACCGCTGGCCGACGTCGGCTACCTCGTGGCGACCTGGCAGGAACCGGACGACCCCGAGCCGGTGGGCACCCCTGGCCCCACCGTCGTGCCCGGATTCCCGTCCAGAACGGACCTGGTCGAGCGGTATGAGCGGCTGTCGTCCCGCGACGTGTCGGACGTCCCGTACTGGGTCGCGTTCGCCCAGTGGCGTTCCGCCTGCATCAGCGTGGGCGTCCGGGCCCGTTACGCGGCCGGGCACATGGCCGACGACGGCTACCGCGAGGAGGCGCAGGCCCGCGCCGACCAGGAGATCCGCCTGGCCGAGGCCGCCCGCGACGCCGTCCGCAGCCTGGCGGCATGACGAGCGAGGGGAAGGAACAGCCGATGACATCACAGGACTACCGGGCCGGCGTCCGCGCCTGGCTGCGCGCGCATGCGCCCGCGCCTGACCCGGACGCGACCCCCGACGAACATCTGCGCCGCGCCAAGGAGTTCCAGGCCGCGCTGTACGACGCCGGGTACGCCGGGATCACCTGGCCCGAGGAGGCCGGCGGTCGGGGGCTTGGCACCGCCGAGCAGCAGATCTTCGCGGAGGAGGCCGCCGAGTACGACCTCCCCACCTACCCGTTCATCGTCGGCCTCGGCATGTGCGGGCCGACCCTCGTCGACCTCGGCACACCCGAGCAGAAGCGGCGCCACCTGCCCGGCCTGCTGCGCGGCGAGGAGATCTGGTGCCAGCTGTTCTCCGAGCCGGGCGCCGGATCGGACGTGGCGAGCCTCCAGGCCCGGGCCGTCCGCGACGGGGACGGCTGGGTGGTGAACGGCCAGAAGGTGTGGACGACCAACGCCCAATGGGCCGACTTCGGCGCCCTGCTGGCCCGTACCGACCCCGACGTTCCCAAGCACGCGGGCATCACCATGTTCATCGTCGACATGCACGCGCCGGGCGTGACCGTCCGTCCCCTCAAGGACATGTCCGGGAAGGCGCCGTTCAACGAGGTGTACTTCGACGACGTGCGCATCCCCGCGGACGCGGTGATCGGCGAGGTCGGCGGCGGCTGGCGGGCCGCGGTGACCATGCTCGGCCACGAGCGGGTGTCGATCGGCGGATCGCGTCCTTCGCGCAACAGCGCGCTCACCTTCGCGGCGCTGCTCGACCTGGCCCGCCGCGAAGGGGCCACGGACGTCCCGGCACAGCGCGAACGCCTCGCCGGCCTGTACGCGCACGAGCGGGCCCTCGACCTGCTCAACGCGCGGATGCGCCAGGAGGCCGCCGCGGGCCGGCCGCCGGGGGCACGCGGCTCCGTCGCCAAGCTGGCCGGCGCGCTCCAGCTGCGCCGTGCGATCGCGGTGGCCGGTGAGCTGGCGGGCGCGAACGCGGTGGCCTGGGAGCCCGGCGACGTCCACGGCGACGGCCTCGCGCTCGGCATCAACGCGGCGCCCGCGTCCGGAATCGCCGGTGGCACCGACGAGGTGCAGCGCACCATCATCGGCGAACGCATCCTCGGCCTGCCGAAGGAACCGCAGGTCGACCGGGACGTCCCGTTCCGCGAACTCAAGGTCGGCACCCAGCGTGAGGAGGGCGGCCGGTGAAACTCGTCCTGGACGCCGAACAGGAAGAACTGCGCGCCACCGTCCGCAAAGTCCTGACCGACCGCTCACCGACCGCGAAGGTCCGCGAGGTCATGGACTCGGAGCTCGGCTACGACCCCGACCTGTGGCGGACGCTCGGTGATCTCGGCGTCCTCGGCCTGGTCGTCCCGGAGGACCTGGGCGGCTCCGGCGCGGGCCACACCGAACGCGCCGTCGTGATGGAGGAACTGGGCCGCGCGCTCGCACCCTCCCCGTTCCTGGCCTCGGCGGTCCTCGCGACCGACGTCCTCCTCGCCCTCGACGCGGACGAACCCGCCCGCGCCGCGCTGCTCCCGAGGCTGGCCGCCGGCGAACTGGCCGGCACCGTCGCCGCGGCCGAGGGCGGCGGCTCCTGGGACCGCGCCGGCGGGACGACGACCGCGACCGTACACGACGGGACATGGTGGCTGGACGGCGTCAAAACGCCCGTCCTCGCCGGCGACTCCGCCGATCTGGTCCTCGTCCACGCCCGCACGCCGGGCGGCCCCGGCTGGTTCGCCGTCGAGGGCAACGCGGTCGGCCTGACCCGTACCGCCCTGACCGGCCTCGACCCGACCCGCCGCTTCGCCGCACTCGCCTTCGACGGCACACCGGCCCGTCCGCTGTCGGTACCGGACGCGGCAGCGGCGCTGGAGACCGTCGCGGATCTCGCGGCGGTAGCGCTGGCCGCCGAACAGGTCGGAGGAATGGGACGCGCGTTGGAGCTGACCGTCGAGTACGCGAAGGCGCGCATGCAGTTCGGCCGCGCGATCGGCTCCTATCAGGCCGTGAAGCACGGCTGCGCCGACATGTACAGCGCCTGGGAGCAGGCGGTGTCCGTACTGCGCTTCGCTTCATGGACGGCCGACCACGACCGCCCCGGCCTCCCGGCGGCGGCCTCACTCGCGCAGACCTACATCGGCCCGGCGTTCTTCGAGACGGCCGCCGCCATGGTCCACTACCACGGCGGCATCGGCTACACCTGGGAGCACGACGCCCACCTGTACTACAAGCGCGCCAAGAGCAGCGAACTACTGCTCGGCCCTCCCAGCGACCACCGCGCCCGCCTGGCCGCCCTTGTAATCACCGACCACATACCGACCGACCACATACCGACCGACGACCCGAAGGACCTGTGATGGCCACCGACGTCCTGCTCGTCACCCGCGACACCGATGTCCTGACCCTCACACTGAACCGCCCGCACCGCAGGAACGCGATCGACGCCGACCTGTGGGCGGCACTGCACCAGGAACTCACCGCCGCCCGCAACGATCCCGCCGTCCGCGCGGTCGTGATCGCCGGAGCCGGCGGGGCGTTCTGCGCGGGCGCCGACCTGTCCGGCGGCGTCGCGTCCGGACATCCGTTGAACCGGATGCGCACGGTGAACGACGTGGCGCTGCTCCTGCACGAACTGCCGGTCCCGTCGATCGCCAAGGTCGAGGGCGTGGCGGTCGGCGCCGGCTGGAACCTGGCGCTCGGCTGCGACCTGGTGGTGTCCACCCCCGAGGCGCGCTTCTCCCAGATCTTCGCCCGCCGCGGCCTGTCCCTGGACTTCGGCGGTTCGTGGCTCCTGCCCAAGCTGGTGGGCCTGCAACAAGCCAAACGCCTGGCACTGCTCGCCGAAATGATCGACGCGGAAGAAGCTCACCGGCTGGGCCTGGTGACCTGGGTGGTCGACCCGGCCGAGATCGACGCGTTCGTCACCGACCTGGCCGGACGCCTCGCCGCCGGGCCACCGGTGGCGCTGGCGCAGAGCAAGGCCCTGCTGACCGAGGGCGCGAACAGCTCATTCCGCGACGCCCTCGCCAACGAGGCGCGCGCCCAGACGGTCAACTTCGCCACCGCCGACGCCCCGGCCGCGTTCGAGGCCTTCAACGAGAAACGCGAACCGACCTTCACCGGCGAATGGGCCATCGACTGACCTTCACCCCCCGGGCACCCGGGCTCTCCCGGACCTCGCAGGCGTCGGCAGCTGCCGACGGGTGCGGTTCCTGCCGGGGTTCGCGGAGACCGCCACGGTGACGGGAGGACGGCACGTTACACGGCGCCGTTCAAGCGATGGAGCAAATGACGACGGTCGGCGACCCGGTAACCAGGGGCTCCGCGCTGGGCGGCCCAACGGCATCGACAGGTATCGGTACTTTTCTAAATGCCTGCCCGTCAGGTTGAGATGCGGACGACCAGGATGCGGGTGCACGGGCGAATCGGCTGGAATACGCGCTCGGCCGGAATACGCGCTCGTCCCGCCCGGCACGATTGCTGGTGCCACAGCAGGCAACGTTCGCCCTGTAACGGCCTGGCGCGTCAGCTCGTGCCGAGTGGTGCGCTCTCCTCAGCATCGAGCTGGTGGTTGGCCCAGATGTAGCTTTCGGGAAGCAGGTCGGTGACGGGCACCATCCGGAGGCCGGCGTTAGGGCCTGTTCGTAGTTCAGATCATGAGGGGGATGGGAGGCTGCGCAGCCAGATGATGGCTCCGCGCAGGTGGAGTTCGGCCTCGTAGCTTTCGGGGGTTTTGTCGTAGCGGGTGGCCAGCCCTCGCCATTCCTTGAACTTGTTGATGCAGCGTTCGACGGTGTTTCGGTGGGTGTAGAGGTCGGCGTCGTGGCTGACCGGACGTCCGCCGCGCCGTCCCTTCTTCTTGCGGTTGGCGGCCTGGTCGGCCTTCTCTGGGATCACCGCCTTGATGTGGCGTTTGCGCAGGTAGCTGCGGTTGGCGCGGGAGGAGTAGGCCTTGTCGCCGGCGGCCGCGCGCGGCCGGGTGCGGGGGCGGCCGACCGGCCCGCGCACCCGGATCTTGTCCATGACGGGGATGAAACGGGGGCTGTCGGCGGCCTGCCCGGGGGTGAGTATCAGCGACAGCGGACGGCAGCGCCGGTCGGCCGACAGGTGGATCTTGCTGGTCAGGCCGCCCCGGGACCGGCCCAGGGCGGCGGCCTTCAGCCGGGCCCTGCGGCGGCGGCGTATCCGGCGCCGCCGCTCCCGCACGGGATCGGGCGCGTCCTCGGGCTGCTGCTCTACGGGCCCGGTTTGCCCCTTTGGCGCAGCCCCTTTTCCTCGGCCACGGCCCGCTCCAGCTCCTGGAGGCGTTCGGGTGCGACCCTCATCCCGGCGGCGTGGTGATGCGCGCGGGAGGTGCTGGAGTCCACGCTGACCAGGTCCAGGTCGACATCGCCGCGGGCCGCCGCCTGGCTGATCATCGCGTTCATCAGGTTCTCGAAGACGCCCTGGCATGCCCAGGCCCGGAACCGGTCGTAGATCGTCGACCAGTTGCCGTAGGCGGCGGGCACGTCCCGCCACGGGCTGCCGGTCCGGAATCTCCACATCACCGCGTTGAACTGATTGCGCAGGTCACCGATCGGCCCTGACACTCCCAGCGGCAGGTGCGGCTCGATCAGTTCCCATTCCGTATCGGTCACATCACCGCGCGTCATACACCGGTGGTACAGCCCGCTCCCGCCCCGGTGTGAGCGAGTCACTCAATCGTGACCAGCGGCAACTGATCAGAACTACGAACAGGCCCTAGCACGCCTTCGGTCAGAAACCGGCGTACTGATGGACCAGTGCGTTGAGGGCGCCGCTGCGGGTGCAGCGCTTAGGTGAACGACACCGACATGCTCGCGATCAAGATGCGCACTGCCGACGAGAACACCCGAACCGTGACGCACTTCCCTGTAGCGATCGCGCAAGGTAGGCAGAGCCTTATGCGGCTTGAGGCCAGGGGGGTGGGCGACCTGTCGCGGCGGGTTCCCGTGTCTCGCTCCCGATGTCGGGTCTGGGAGGTTGAAGGCGGTAGGTGTAGCGGCCGTCGGCTGTTCGGCGGATGGTGATCTGGTTGGGGTTGGCCGCCTTGTACCGGTTGTGGAATCCGCAGGTGAGGGCGAGTTGGTCGATGTCGGTGGGGCTGTCGCCGAGGGCCCAGCCGTGAACGTGGTCGACCTCGCTCAACGTCCCGGGGACTTCGCAGCCCACGACGGCGCAGGTGGGGTAGAGGGTCTCAAGGACGCGTCGCTGTCCCGGCGTGGCGAACCGTTCCCGGTATCCAAGGTAGAGCGGCACGTGACCGCGTCCCAGCAGCAGGGGCGAGACTCCGGCCGCCAGAGCGATCCGCCGGGCCTGCTCGGCGGGGATCGGTGTTCCGTCGGTCAACCTCGCAGGGGCGGCGCCACCCGTGAGGGTGTCCAGGTCGCAGATGACGGTGACCTTGGTGGCCCTATGCCCGCCCGACAGCACGGCGGACAACGCCGCTGCGGCCCGCTCGGGCAGGTCACGATCGTCGTCGGCCCCGGCGGGCTTGGCCAGCGGCCCGAGGGTGCCGTCCCAGATGGCGGCGTCCTCGGCGTTCAGCCACCCCTTTATGTACCGGCCGCCGTCCAGGGATCGCGTCGAATCGATCCAGGACCGCTCGTAGCCGCGTTCGGCGTCGCGGGGTGCCTGTTCGGTGCCGTCCCGCTCGGCGATGACGTCGCGGATCCGCTTGCCGAACGAGGCGACCTTCCCGGCTGAGAAGTCCTGGTCGGCCATGCTGAGCAGGATCTCTTCGGCGGCGCCGCAGTCCTCATCGTCCAGCCGGGCGACCGCACCGGCGATGGTGGCGGCGTATCCGAGCGACAGGTCACCGGTGCGCCACCGCCTCGTGACCTGGGTGAGCCGGTGCCGCTGCCGGGCGAGTGTGAGGCGTTCCCTGGCCCGGGTATCGCGCATGCCGAGCCGGTTGCGCAGCCACGACTGCGTTGAGGGAAACCCCCACCGCTGCACTTCACGACCGGTGTCCACGACGGAGACGAACCCGGCGAGGGCGGCCTCGTTCATGTCACCGGCCGCGGAAAGAATTTCGGTGAGTTCCAGGCAGGCGGCCGCCGATTCGGGCGGCTCGCGCCGGGCGAGTTCGGCCGCGATCGCGGACGCGGCGTTCACCAATTCCATGGTGGACGCCCCCGCCAGATCGACCGCGACTGTTCCCATAACTCAATTCTAACGCCCCTCACCCCCAATCGCAGTCCATATCAGGCTCCAATATTGTCACCACCGCGCCACGTCGGAGTTTGGCGGTATTTAACAAAGGAACGAGTCCGAAAAATCGGGCATCGCCCCACAGGGAATGCATCGTTCCACAAGATTGCATGGTCCCATAGGCAATGAGGTGATCTCAGGGATTTCGAACCGGACAACAAGGCTTTCTGTGATCTGAAAGATGCGGTTCGGGGAGACACGCGGGCAGAGCGCCGGGCGGTGAAACGGGACGTGGAGCCCCGGTAGAAGAAGGAATCACCACAAGACCTTGTTCGCCCGGAAGGCTCCACGTGATCCCCCATCGTGCCACGCTCGACGTCTCTCGTGAACTCGCTCAGTACCTCGGGCGGCTGCTGTGGCAGGAGCGCAGGCTGCGCGGAACGCCGAAGGCAGTCGGGCGCTGACCTGCTTCCGGCAGGCGGTCATGGTGCTGCGCTGGTTCCGCGGTGAGCGCGACATCCCCAAACTCGGCCGCGACCACAAGGTGTCGCGGGCCACCGCGTACCGCTACATCGACGAGGGGATCGCCGTCCTTGCAGCTCAGGCTCCGGGTCTCCACGAGGCGCTGGATCGCGCCCGCAGCGACGGCCACGCTTACCTGATCACGGACGGGACGCTGCTGCCGACCGACCGGTGCGCCGAGCAGACCATCAGCATCAAGGGCGAACAGATCGATCTGTGGTACTCCGGCAAGGCCCATCAGCACGCCGGCAACATCCAGGCCCTCTCGTCCCCGACCGGGCTCCCGCTGTGGGTCTCCGATGTCGAACCCGGCTCGGTCCACGACCTGACAGCAGCCCGCGCGCACGTCCTGGGCGCCTTGTACGCCGCTGCGGCTCAGGGACTCCCCACCCTGGCCGACGGCGGCTACGAAGGCGCCGGAATCGGCGTCCTCACGCCCATCAAGAACCCCGCCGACGGCCAGACCCTCAGCACCGGCAACCGCACCTACAACCAGCTCCAGCGCGGCCTGCGCTGCCTCGGCGAACGCGGATTCGCCCTGCTCAAAGGCCGCTGGCGCATCCTCCAGCACATCACCACCAGCCCCAGCAGAATCGGCGACATCACCCGCGCCGCACTCGTCCTCACCCATTTCGAGCACCGCCACCTACCCGAAACTCGGTGAGATCACCTCAATGTGCCGTCTCATCCCATCAGAACGGATTCAAAATAGCTGGTGCCCTTTAAAGGGGTGACGGTGAAGCTTCTTGGCCGGCGGTGGGGGCGGTGCGTCGGGCAGAGGGCAGGCGGAGCCTGCCCGACGAAAGCTGCACTCAGGGGCCGCAGAGGCTCCGAAGTCAAGGGTGGGACGGAGTCCCATCGCGAAGCGACGCCGAAGGCGCCCTTGACTTTGGAGGGGCGGCCCCGTACGCAGCGCCGCCCCCACCGCACAACGCCGATTCACGAACTTCGAGCTACGAGCTACGAGCTCCCGGGCCAGCACTCGAGATTGAAGCGGCAGGCGCTGTTCTGGATCAGGCGTTCTTCAGGCTCTGGGTCAGTTGCCTGAAGTCGTGGGGGGTGAGGAGGAGCTGGGGTCCGCGGGGGTCCTTGCTGTCGCGTATGGCGACGGTGTCGCTGACGCGTGCGAGTTCGACGCAGTTGCCGCCGTTATTGGAGCTACGGCTTGCCTTGCGCCATGTGGCGATGCTCAGGTCCATTTCTCCTTCGCCACCTTTGCTATCAGTTCGAGGGACTGGTCCACGGGGTACGCGGCGGACTGAATTGACGCGAACAGCCCGGTGAGCCGTTTGATTTCGAGGCGATCGGTGGTCGTGTCGCCGCTGATTGCGTTGTCTTTGTACCCTACCTCGCCTCCATCCGGGAGCGTTCCGATGGCGAAGGCTCCGCCGATGCCCTCGTGCAGGCGGAGCGGGGCGATCTGGATGCGGATACGACGGCAGGAGACCGTCAGCAGGTGCTGGAGTTGGTCGCGCATCACGTCGGGGTTGCCCGCGTCGCGGAGGAGCACGCTCTCGTCCAGCACGTACATCAGGTGTGGTGCCGTGTCACTGGCCAGGACTCCTGCCGTGCCAGGCGGGCCTCGACGGCGGGTTCGTTGTTGTCGAGCAGGTGGGCGACGTAGGCGGGGGTCTGGAGAAGACCGGGGACGACCAGCGGTTCGTAACTGCGGATGGCGTCGAACTTCGGTTCCTGCATCGCCCAGTCGGCGAACCATGCCGGGACGGCGTTGGCGCCCTTGAACAGGCCGTCCCACATGTGGGTCAGCGCCTCGCGGGTGTCGAGAACGCGGTCGGCGTGGACGGCGAGGAGCCGGTCGGGGCGTGACTCCCCGCGTTCCACGGAGCCGATCGTGCTCTTCGAGTACGGCGCACCGTCCTGGATCAGGTCGCACAGGCCGGCGATGCTCAGGCCCGCGGCTTCCCGGTAACGCCGCAGTTCGGAGCCGAACAGCGCGTTGGGTGACTCCCAGGGTCGTAGATCGTTCGGACGTTGTCCCATTGCTCCGTCTCCCTTGATCGTGGACGGCCGGTGATGACCGGCCATGTGTGGCGGCTGCCGCGGAAGGGCAGTCCATGTGCACTCTTCGTGCAAATTCCAGTGCACAGAGTGACATGAGGGAGATGATTTGGCCACCGGATTTCGCGAACAACATCGGTTCTGGAGGTCGTTTTCCGTGATCGATTCAAACTCGCCACGAAGATAGGGGTGATCTCGCTCAAATCTTCCGCGCGCGCGCCGGAGATGGCTCGTAGATGGCTTGCAGGTGTGTTCCAGGAGTGGGGGCTTGGGGACGACTACATCGGACGTACGGTCGTCACTGAATTGGTCACGAACGTCCACAGGCACACCGACACGGAGTTCATTCCCGTACGTCTTCTTCTGGAGAACGGCCATCCGGTGGTGGAGGTGGAGGACCGCTCCGATGGCCTCCCACTCGTCCACACGGAGGGCGGCGCAGAAGGTGGTGTGGAGGGCGGCGCAGAGGGCGACCTGGCTGAGTCCGGGCGAGGGCTGCTGATGATGTCGCTGCTCGTTCAGGCCTGGGGTGTTCGGACGCTGGCCGGCGGCGGGAAGGTGACGTGGGCGCGGCTGGGCGAGTGAGGGTCCCACGGAGTCGGCTCGGGGTTTGGTGGGTGCGCGTCCGCTATCGGCATCGCATCGCGGAACGACATCTGGACGCTCTGGCCGGGGAGATGCAGGCGCGCGGCTGGGCGCGGCTCAAACTGTATGTGGAGTCGCCGCCGGTTTTGTTCGTCTACGCGGACGGGAACGAGGAGTCCGCATTGAGCATCGCGGCCACGAACACCGGCGGACAGTGGGTTTTCCAGACGTCGCGGTTGATCGAGTACCCGTGTAAGGCGGTCATTCCAGTGGCGAACATCCTGAGCGATGTTCTGCGGGATCGGATGCCTGACGCTTTCAGATAGTTGCACGATCGGATGGCTGCACGATCGGATGGCTGCACGATCGGATAGCTGACGGAACCAGGTGACTCACGCAATCGGATGACCTACGGGGTAGCCGACGACAGTGCGCTCATCTACCGGCGAGCGCTTATACGCCGACGAGCGCTCGGCGGGTGCCGACGGCTATTTCGAGGTCTTCGCGGGCGGCGACGACCAGGGTGCGGACGGAGGCGTCGTCGGAGGTGATGTCGGCGTCGCCGTCCGCTTCCGTGTTGCGGTCGGGGTCGACGGAGACGCCGAGGAAGGCGAGGTCCTCGGCCAGGCGCATGCGGACGGACGGGTCGTGTTCGCCGACGCCGCCGGTGAACACGAGCGCGTCGAGGCCGCCGAGGGACGCGGTCATGGCGGCGGCGCAGGCGCGGAGGCGGTGGTGGTAGACGTCCAGGGCGGCGAGGGCGTTCACGTCGCGTTCGCCGGCCAGTTCGCGGATGCGGCGCATGTCGCCGGTGCCGGTGAGGCCGCGTAGCCCCGAGTCGCGGTCGAGAGCGGAGTTGACGTCCTGCGCGGAGAGCCCGTGTTTGATCAGCCACAGCGGGATGCCCGGATCGATGCTGCCCGCCCGGGACGCCATGACGAGCCCTTCCAGTGGAGTGAAGCCCATGGTGGTGTCGACGGAGCGGCCTTCGGCGACGGCGCAGAGGGACGCGCCTGAGCCGAGGTGGCAGATGACCATCCGGGGCGGGGTCGTGCCGAGAAGTTCGCCGGTGCGGCGGACGGCGTAGGAGAACGACAGCCCGTGGAAGCCGAACCGCCGCAGCCCGAACCGCCGTCGCCATTCTTCCGGGAGCGCGTAGGTGGCGGCGGCGTCCGGCAGGGTGGCGTGGAAGGCGGTGTCGAAGCACGCGACGGCGGGGATGCCGGGCAGCGCACTGGTGATCTCCGACAGTGCGTGCAGCGACGCCGGCTGGTGCAGTGGGGCCAGGTCGGCGAGGTCGTGCAGCCGTTCGGTGACCTTGGCGTCGATGAGCACGGGTTCGGTGAACTCGGTGCCGCCGTGGACGAACCGCACGCCGATCGCGTCGGGCTTCGGCATGTCCGTGACCATCGGGGCCATCTCGTGGCCGGTGCCCGACTCCACGGCGAGGACGGTGCCGTCGAGGTCGAGCAGGCTCACCTTCAGGCTGCTCGACCCGGGATTGACCGTGAGGACCCGCATCGGTTCGGACGTCCTTGGTTCGGTTGCCTTTGGTTCGGTTGCCTTTGGTTCGGTTGGCCTTGGTTCGGCGGCCATCAGTAGGGCCAGGTCCAGTCGCGGATCTCTGGTGCGTCTTCGCCGTGTTCCCGCGTGTAGGAGCGCGCCGCGATACGCCGGTCGGCCATCTGCTGCCTGATGTGGGCGACGCGTCCGCCGAGTGAGGGGACGCGGTCGATGACGTCCATGACCAGGTGGAAGCGGTCCAGGTCGTTCAGCATGACCATGTCGAACGGCGTGGTCGTCGTGCCTTCCTCCTTGTAGCCGCGGACGTGCAGATTGTGGTGCCCGGCGCGCCGGTAGGTGAGCCGGTGGATGAGGTACGGGTAGCCGTGGAACGCGAAGATGACGGGCTTGTCGGTGGTGAACAGCGCGTCGTAGTCGCGGTCCGGCATCCCGTGCGGATGCTCGCTGGACGGCTGGAGCCGCATGAGGTCCACGACGTTCACGACCCGGACGCGCAGATCGGGGAACAGTTGCCGCAGCAGGTCGGTGGCGGCGAGCGTCTCCAGCGTCGGGATGTCGCCCGCGCAGGCGAGCACCACGTCGGGCTCGGTGCCCTCTTCGGCGGTGCTGGCCGGCCGCGGCGGAGAATGCGACGCCCACTCCCAGATGCCGATGCCGCGGGTGCAGTGCGCGATCGCCTCGTCCATCGGCAGCCAGTTCAGGGCGGGCTGCTTGCCCGCGACGACCACGTTGACGTAGTCGCGGGACCGCAGGCAGTGGTCGCCGACCGACAGCAGCGTGTTCGCGTCCGGCGGCAGGTACACCCGGACGATCTCCGGCTTCTTGTTCATGACGATGTCGAGGAAGCCGGGGTCCTGGTGGGTGAAGCCGTTGTGGTCCTGCCGCCACACGTGCGACGACAGCAGGTAGTTCAGCGACGCTATCGGACGCCGCCACGGCAGATGGCGGGTGACGTTCAGCCATTTGGCGTGCTGGTTGAACATCGCGTCCACGATGTGGATGAATGCCTCGTAGCTGTTGAACAGCCCGTGCCGTCCAGTGAGGAGGTAGCCCTCCAGCCAGCCTTGGCACAGGTGCTCGCTCAGCACCTCCATGACCTGGCCGGACGGCCCCTGGTGCTCGTCGGTCGGGAGCCGTTCGCCCTGGAAGACGCGGTCGGTCGCCTCGAAGACGTCCCCGAGCCGGTTGGACGCGGTCTCGTCGGCGCCCATGATGCGGAAGTTGGACGGGTTGGCCTTCACGACGTCGCGCAGGAACGTCCCGAAAGTCCGGGTGGGCTCGGTGGACGTCGTGCCGGGCTTGTCGACCGGCACCGCGTAGTCACGGAAGCCGGGCAGCCGCAGCGGCTTCAGCACCACCCCGCCGTTGGCGTGCGGGCTGGCGCTCATGCGGCGTTCCCCCGCGGGCGCCGACGCCAGGAGCTCCGCGACGGGACGTCCTTCGTCGTCGAACAGTTCTTCCGGGCCGTACGAGCGCAGCCATTCCTCCAACTGCGCGAGGTGCGCGGGGTCGTCGCGCACTCCGGCGAGCGGGACCTGGTGGGAGCGCCACGTGTTCTCGACCGGTTGCCCGTCGACCTCCTTCGGGCCCGTCCAGCCCTTCGGGGACCGCAGGATGATCATGGGCCAGCGCCGCCGCCCGGAGGTCCGCCCCTCACGGGCGCCGCGCTGGATGTCGCCGATCTCGGTGAGCGCCTGGTCGAGCGCGGCGGCCATCTTGCGGTGCATGGACGCGGGCTCGTCGCCGCTCACCAGGAACGGCTGGTATCCGTAGCCGTCGAACAACTGGACGAGTTCTTCCTCGGGGATCCGCGCGAGCACCGACGGGTTCGCGATCTTGTACCCGTTCAGGTGCAGGATCGGCAGGACGGCGCCGTCCTTCACCGGGTCGAGGAACTTGTTGGAGTGCCAGCTCGCCGCCAGCGGCCCGGTCTCCGCCTCACCGTCCCCGACGATGCACGCGACGACCAGATCAGGGTTGTCGAATGCCGCCCCGTAGGCGTGGGCCAGCGAATACCCCAGCTCGCCGCCCTCGTGGATGGAGCCCGGCGTCTCCGGCGCCACATGGCTGGGGATGCCCCCGGGGAACGAGAACTGCCGGAACAGGCGGCGCATGCCCTCCTCGTCCAGCGACACGTCCGGATACACCTCGCTGTAGGTGCCCTCAAGCCATGCGTTCGCGACGGCCGCCGGGCCGCCGTGCCCCGGGCCCATGATGTAGATCATGTCGAGGTCGCGCGCCTTGATGGCCCGGCTGAGGTGCGCGTAGCAGAAGTTCAGGCCAGGGGAGGTGCCCCAGTGCCCGAGCAGGCGCGGCTTGATGTGCCGGCGTTCGAGCGGCTCGCGGAGCAGCGGGTTGTCCAGCAGGTAGATCTGCCCGACGGACAGGTAGTTGGCCGCCCTCCAGTAGGCGTCGATCCGGCGTACTTCGTCGTCGGTCATGGCGACGGACTCGGTCATGGCGCGTCCCTTGTCCCTTCGGTGCCGGGGCCGGTGCCGGGGCCGGTGCCTGGCCCGGTATGTCGGTACCGTCCTGGCAGCATCACGTCCCCTGGATCGGCCTCCTCAACCATCACCGAAAGCCCATCACCAAAGGGATCGCGCCCCTAGGGCCGAACGTCCCCCCGACCGCGCCCCACCGCCACGGCCCACCGCCACGACCCAGCACCACGTCCCCCCGACCGCGCCCCACCGCCACGGCCCAGCACCACGTCCCCCGGCCGCGCCCCACCGCCACGACCCACCGCCGCGATCCGCCGCGATCCGTCGCCACGAGACACAGCAAGGCCACGGCGGCGTGTGCGTGCCGCCGTGGCCTTGTCCCCCCACCTGGATGTGGACGTCACCGGTTACAGGGGCGGCGGCCGCGTCCGGAAGCAGGCGCGGTCTCCGCCCCGCCCCCCAGCGAACCGGTGGGAGCGTCTCCATTGGGTGCGTTGAAGCCTGCCGCCTACTCGCGCGTAGGTTCACGTGTCCGGGTGGGCGGTCGATCGGCGGTCGTGTTTCCGCGACGAGGAGCCGACACTCGGAGACCGGCGGACGACGGAGAGCGACGAGCGGGTCGGCCCGCACCGCCGCCGGTCTGTCATGCTACGCAGACCGGAAGGCTGGACGGACGGGAGGCTACATGGGCGGGTTCTTCACGGGGCGGACGCTCGCGGACATCGGCCGCGACCTGCGTGCGGGCGACGAGTCGGCGACCGGGCTGCTGGCGCGGGCCCTGAAATCGGTCGACCCGGACCTGAACGCCTTCGTCACCCTCGACCCCGAGGGCGCCGAGGCCGCCGCCAGATGGGCGGACGAGGAACTCGCGGCCGGCGTCGACCGGGGGCCGCTGCACGGCGTCCCCGTCGCGGTGAAGGACCTCATCGACGTCGCCGGCCTCCCGACGGGGATGGGCTCGGCGCACTTCGACGGGCATGTGGCCGAGACCGACGCGGCCTGCGTGACCATGCTGCGGGACGCCGGTGCCGTGATCGTCGGCAAGACCGGCACGCACGAGTTCGCGTACGGCGGCACCGGCGACGTGTCGGTGAACGGGCCGGTCCGCAACCCGCACGACCGGGAACGGATGTCGGGCGGCTCCAGCAGCGGCAGCGCCGTCGCCGTCGCCGCCGGTATGGTCCCGCTCGCGCTCGGCACGGACACGGGCGGCTCGGTGCGGATCCCCGCCGCGTTCTGCGGCATCGCCGGCTTCAAGCCGCCGTACGACGCCATCCCCACGCAGGGCGTGTTCCCGCTGTCGGTGTCGTTCGACCATGTCGGAGTCCTCGCCGGGTCCGCGGCCGACTGCCGCATCGCCTACCACGCGCTGACCGGCCCCGCGGAGGCCGTCCCGTCGCCGGTCGACGAGAGCGCACCGCATGGGCGCGTCGCGTGGATCGAACCGTCGGCGATCGACCCGGACGTGGAGCGGACCGTCCGGGCGCTGTTCCCGGACGCGCCGTCCGAGCGGATCGACCTCCTCGGGATACGGCAGGTCTTCCGCGCCATCCAGGACGGCGAGGCGTACGACGTGCACGCCGAGCGCGTCGCGGAGGCGCCCGGCCTGTACCAGGCGCCGACGCTTGAGCGCCTGAAGAACGCGGGCCGCACGCCTGGCTGGCAGTACCTCCGCGCCGTCCGCGAACGGGAACGGATCGCCCGGGAGGTCGCCGCGCTGCTGGACCGCTACGACTACCTGGCGATGCCCACCCTCCCGATCACCGCCCCGAAGATCGGCGAGACGGAGGGGCCGCTCGGCCCGCACGTGCCGACGCTGGTGAGCCTCACGTGCCCGTGGAACGTGCTGGGACTGCCGGCGCTGAGCATCCCCGCCGGAACGGTCCACGGCCTGCCGGTCGGCGCGCAACTCATCACGCGTCCGGGCGCCGAAACCCTCCTCTTCGACGCCGCCGCCCGCCTCGCACACTGAGGCCGCGTCATATCCGCTCAGAGTCAGAGGTACAGACCGAAGAACTCCTCGGGATGTTCCAGGAGCGGGGGCAGGTCGTCGGCCGTGAGCGTGATCAGTTCCTTCTTGGTGGGGGCCTTGACGGGGGCCTTCTTGGGAGAACCTGCGGGCTTGCGGCCCTTGGCGCCCCGCCCGTCCTCGCCGCCCTTCGCACCGTGGCCTTTCGCACCGTGGACCTTCGCGCCGCCGTTCTTAGCGCTGCCGTCCTTTGCGCTGCCGTCCTTGACGGCGGCGGACGCCACGCGGTCGGCCTGGTTCGCGACGGCCACGTCCAGCATGTTGCGCATCAGGCGGCCGTTGCCGAACGACGGGCCTCGCGGTGCGCGTCGCAGCATCGTCAGCAGGAGGTCCTCGGTGCCGGGGGCGAGCCGGAAACCGTCCGCGGCGGCGAGCTGCCCGAACACTGTGATCAGCTCGTCGTCGGTGTAGTCGGGGAAGTGGATCTGCTTGGGGAAGCGGGAGTCCAGGCCCGGGTTGGCGACCAGGAACTCCGCCATCTCCTGCTCGTACCCGGCCACGATCACCACGAGGTCGTCGCGGTGGTCCTCCATCAGCTTCACCAGCTCGGCGATCGCCTCATGCCCGTAGTCGCCCTTCAGCGGCGACTGGGTGAGCGTGTACGCCTCGTCGATGAACAGGACGCCGCCGATCGCGCGTTCCACCAGCCTGCGGGTGCGCGGCGCGGTCTGCCCGATGTACTCGCCGACGAGGTGGGCGCGGGACGCCTCGACGAGATGCCCGGACGACAGCACCCCGAGCCTCTTGTAGATGCGTCCGAGCAGCCGGGCCACCATCGTCTTGCCGGTGCCGGGGTTGCCGGTGAACACCATGTGCCGGGTCGGCGGGGTGATCGTCAGCCCGGACTCGCTGCGCAGCCTCGCCGCATGCGTTCCGGCGACGAGCAGTGCGATCTCGTGCTTGACGGCCTCCAGCCCGGTGAGGTCGCGCAGCTCGGCGAGCGGGTTGCCGGTCGCCAGCGAGGTGTCCAGCGTCTCCGGGATGTCCTGTTTGCGGATGACCAGCCTGCCTGCCGGGGCCGCCGCTTCTAGCGTCACCGCTTCCGAGGACGCTGCTTCAGGTGTCGCGGCATTGGGCGATGCGGCGTCCGGCACCGCTGCTCTTGGTGACGCTGCTTTTGGTGACCCGGCTTTTGGTGACCCGGCTTTTGGAGTCGCTGCCGTTAGTGACGCGGCTCTTGGTGTCGCGGCTGTCGGTGACGTCGCCTTCGATGTCGCGGCGTCCGGTGTCGCGGTGTTCGCCGCGTCCGCCGAGTCCGCGTCCGGCGTCATGCGTGCCCTGGCCGTGGCGACGACCTGGTCGGCGAGGTGGGGGGCGAGGCGGGCGTTGCGGAGCGTCTGCATCGGGGGCGTCGCGGCCAGCAGCTCGCCCGCCGCCTCGACCGCCTGCCGGGTGCCGCGGGCGCCGCGGGCGTTCAGGGCGCGGCGGAACAGCTCGGCGTGGCCCTGCGCCGTGAAGGGCCGGGTCCGCGCGATCCGGAACCGCTGCGGCAGGACGGGATTGATGTCGCGGATCCGTTCCTCGCCGTCGGTGTCGCACAGCGCCACCAGGTGCAGGTCGGGGTGGACGGCCAGCAGCCGGTACAGTTCGGCGGCGATGGCCTCCCCCTTGCCGGGGTCGGTGACGATGCCGTCGAGGCCCTCGATGATGAGGAGCCGGTCGCCGGCGCAGTCGCGGGCGTCGACGTGAAGCTTGGCGACGGCGTCCGACAGCCGCTGGCCCGTGAACAGGTTGTCGGTGACCCAGTGCGGGTCGCGGCCGAGCGCCAGGGCCCTGCCGAGTTCCTGGGCGGCGTCGCGCTTGCCGGTGCCGTCGGGCCCGGTGAGCAGCAGCCGGACGGGCTCGTTGCCGCGGGTCAGCTCGTCCAGCGCCTCGACCACCTCGGGCTGCTCGACCAGCGACGTCGCGATCTCCGCCCGCGCGGCGGCCCGCCCGCCCTGCCGCACGGCGGCGTCCCCGGCCGGTTCCGGGACGCTCTTCAGCGTCTCCGTGAGCGGGTTGACGACGCGGCGACGCGGCGCGTACAGGCGCCGCAGGTCCGTCTGGAACTGGCCGACGGGGATGCATTCGGCCCTCGGGAACCCCGGGTCGCCGGGCAGGCCCTGGACGATCGCGCAGAACCGCATCGCCATGTCGAGCCAGCCGCGGCAGGCGTCGGCGGCGCCCGCGACCATCGCCCGGACGAGCCACGCCCGCGTCCGCTCCTGCCAGGCGCCCGCTTTGAACCCGCGGCGCTCGACGGCGAAGCGCTGCTGCAGCTCGTGGTAGCGGTCCTCGCCCAGCGCCGCGGACAGTTCCGCCGGGACGTGCTCCATGCTGCCCTGCAGGAGCAGCTGGATCAGGTGGACCTCCACGCTCTCATCGCGCGGCGCCGCCTCCGTCAGTTTCTCGTAGGACGCGAGCAGCCCCGCGCACACCCATTCCAGGTAGCCGACCGGGCCGAGCAGTTCGGGCAGCGCCGCGACGATGTCGTCGCCGGCGTGCGCGTGCCAATGCTCCCGCAGCTCCATCTTCGGCAGGTTCACGTCGCACACGGGCGCGTCGTCGTACAGCCGAAGCAGCGCCTTGCGCCGTTCCTCCAGCGGCTCGATGCCCTCCAGGACGGACAGGCAGTCGCGCGCCAGGTCGATCGCGAGTTCCCGGTCGGGGGCCTCGTCCAGCCAGTCCACCGGCGGACGCCACCGGCCGCCCGGCGCGTCCCAGCGGGTCATCCGGGTGCTGAGCGGCCCCGGGTTGAGCAGGTGCCGGTACAGCAGCCGCTCGGGCAGCTGCGACCACGAGCCCGCCTTGATCGCGCCGCCGCCGGGCAAGAACGCCAGGATGCCGAAGATCTCAGCGGTGACCAGGGGCGCCGGCAGCGTGAGCCGCTTGTGCTCGTCGGTCGTCAGCTCCGCGGCCCGCGGGTCGGCCGCCAGGCCGTCGATCCGCGCCGAGATCTCCTCGAACAGCCCGTCCGGGACGCGCCATGGACCGTGCGAGTAGACGTCGAGCACCGGCTCGTCGGTGAGCAGTAGCTCCAGATGATCCGGCAGCCGCAACGAAATTCTCCCCAAGTCTGGTCCAAGCCGGGGTATAGCTTATGTTTACCGAGGGAGTGCTGGCTTAGCGGTCATGCGGATCCGACGGTATTGGACCGATCGCAATGTGCTCACTGGCGCGGCGGAGCCGCTTGAGGGGCGCGGCGAAGCCGGTTCAGGGCCACGGCGGAGGCGGCTCGGGGGCGCGGCGGAGGCGGCTCAGGGGCGGCGGAGCGACTCCACGGCCATGCGGGCGGCGGTGCCGATGACGGCGTCCGCCTGCGGCAGGACGGCGATGGGCAGCAGCGACCGGGTGAACACCGCCACGGCGTACCGGCCACCGTCCGGGTACTCGACGGCGCCGACCTCGTTGCGGAGGGTCGGCAACGTCCCGGTCTTGCCGCTCACGACCACGTCGTCGTAGGGGAACCCGGACGACAGGCGGTGCGGCCAGACCTGGAGCCCGAAAAGCCGCCGCATCGCCGCGCATCCGTCGGGCGGCGCGGCCTCGTCCCGCCAGATCATCGACAGCAGCCGGGTCATGTCGCGGGGCGTGCTGCGGCTCGTGCGCAGCGGGTCGAGGGCACGCAGCCGCGCCGCCACGCCGGGCTCGTCCAGCCGGGTCCACACGTCCGCGAAGGTGGCGGCCCCGGCGTCCGCCAGCAGGGTTTCGTGCAGTTCACGCCCACTGACCTCGACGACGGTGTCGCGGAGCCCGAGCGCGGCGGCCGTCGCGTTGACCGCGTCCCGGCCGACCCGGTCGAGGACGACGTCGGCGGCCGCGTTGTCGCTCACCGTGATCATCAGGAGGGTCAGGTCGCGCAGGGACATGCGGACGTCGTCCAGCATCGCCGATATCCCGGTCGGGCCTTCCGTGCGGTCCCGCGAGCGCAGCGTGACCGGCTCGGCCGGGTCGAGGAGCCCGTCGGCGGCCTGCCGGTGGAACGCGACGAGCAGCGGCACCTTGAACACCGAGGCCAGCACGACGGGGTCATCGGCGCGGACCGCGACCTCACGTCCGGTGTCCATGTCCGTGACGTGCAGGAAACCGGTCACGCCGGCGGAACGGAACTCCGCCTCGATGCGCTCCGCCACGTCCTCCCGGACGTCCCACGCCCCCCGGTTCGCTTCGCTCATGCTTGTTTCCTGTGAGGGGGCGACCCCCCACGCCCCCCGGTTCGCTTCGCTCATGCCTGTCTCCTGTGAGGGGGCGACCCCCCACGCCCCCCGGTTCGCTTCGCTCATGCCAGGAACCCCGACGACGGCCGCGGGACGACGCGGCGGGCCGGCGTGCCGTCCAGCGGAGTCATTCCGGCCTCACTGCGCAGGACGGCGGTCGCGACGGCGGTGAAGTCGGCGATCGCGCGGGCGTGCTCGGGGTCGGCGGCCCGCCGCCACACGCACGACGTCCGCCACGCCAGCGGCTCGCCCACCAGCGGACGCCACGTCACGCCCGCCGTGTCGTCGACGCGGGGAACGAGGGCCACGGCCGTCCCCGCGAGGACGAGTCCCAGCGCGAACTGCGGGTGCCGCGCCTCGTGGACGGCGGCGGGCGCGAAGCCGTGCCTGCGGCAGGCCGCCAGCAGTTCGTCGTGGGCGCCGGGGGACTCCTCACGCGGGGACACCACGAGGTCACGTCCGCCGAGGTCGGCGAGATGCACCTCGGGGGCCGCGCCGAGTGGGCCGGGAGCACCGGCGGGGCCAGGGGAAGAGGGACCAGGGGAAGAGGGGAGAGGGGCTGTGGGTGGAGGGTCGGTGGGGAGAGGGGCCGTGGGCAGCAGGACGCCGAGTGGCTGGGAGAGCATCGGGCCGAGTTCCAGGTCTCGGGAGTCGCACGGGTGCCGCACGATTCCGGCGTCCAGCGCGCCGTCCGCGAGCGCGCGGACCTGCTCGGCCGTCCCCGTCTCCCGGAGGTCGAGCCGCAGGTCCGGGCGGCGGTCCCGGAACGCGGCGATGAGCGCCGCGACGATCGGCCCGCCGAGGTCGCTCGGCAGGCCCGCCCGGACCGTGCCGACCTCGCCGAGCCGGGCGCGCTCGGCGACGGAGTAGATGCGTTCCACGCGGGTGAGGATGTCACGGGCCTCGTCCAGCAGCAGCCTTCCCGGCGCGGTCAGCTCCACTTTCCGGCTGGACCGGTCGAACAGCCGCACGCCGAGTTCGTGCTCCAGCCGCTGGATCCGCTGGCTCAGCGGCGGCTGCGCCATGCCGATACGCTCCGCCGCGCGGCCGAAATGCAGTTCCTCGGCCACGACGACGAAGCACCGCAGATGCCCCACGACGTTCACGACCAGCGACGATATCAATCAACGTATCTCTGTGACACCGATATCAATCTTGGACATTCCGGGGTGTGGCTGGTGTTCTTGTGTCCCGACCGTGCCCGACCATGGGTGGGGCCTGTCAAGGGAAGGGAGTTCGATATGCACCGATCCCGTGTGATCGTCGCGGCGGCGGTCACGGTGGTGGTCGTGATCGTGGGGGCGGGGGCGGTGTGGTTCGTGCGCCGGGGGGACGACCCGAGGGACACGGCGGAGCGCTACCTCGCGGCCTGGAGCGGCGGCGACCTCGCCGCGATGAAGGCCCTGACCGACGGCGCGCCCGCCGACTTCGACAAGCGTGTCTCCGGCATGCGGGACGACCTGGGCGTCGTCCGCCAGCGCTACACCGTCGCCTCGGTGGGAGATCCGGACGACGGCAGGGCGGGCGGGTCCTACTCGGCCGAACTGACGCTCGCCGGTGACCGGACCTTCAAGTACGACGGGGCTCTGCCGCTCGTCGAGCGGGACGGAGAGTGGCTCGTCCGGTGGTCGCCGCAACTCCTGCATCCCGGGCTCAAGGAAGGGCAGCGGCTGCGCGTGGCCCGCGACTGGCCCGACCGCGCCGCCGTCCTCGCGGCGGACGGCAGCGTGCTGAGCACCTCACCGTCCGGGTCTGCCCGCCAGCTCGCCGGGCAGCTCGGGGTCGCGTCCCCCGAGGCCGCGAAGAAGCTCGGCGCGCCCTACCGCGAGGGCGACGCGGTCGGCACCGGCGGCCTGCACCAGCAGTACGAGCGCCGCCTCGCCGGAACGCCCGCTCTCGGCGTGCAGATCGTCGACGCCGAAGACAACGCGGTGAAGACCCTGCAGCGTTTCGGCGGCGCCGACGGCGAGCCCCTGAAGACGACGATCGACCCGAAGGTGCAGGCCGCCGCCGGCAAAGCCCTCGGCGAGGCGAGCGAGCCCGCCTCCATGGTGGCGCTGCGTCCGTCCACCGGCGAGATCCTCGCCGTGGCGAACAAGCCCGGCGGGTACAACCGCGCCCTGATGGGCCAGTACCCGCCCGGCTCCACGTTCAAGGTCGTCACCGCCGCCGCCCTCGTCGCGGACGGTGTGGGCGTGGGAACGAAGGTCGCCTGCCCGGCCACGACCACGGTCGGCGGCCGCTCGTTCCACAACTACCACCATGAGGACTTCGGGACGATCCCGTTCCGTGAGGCGTTCGCGCACTCGTGCAACACCACGTTCGCGCGGCTCGCCGTGGACAAGCTCGGGGAGAAGCGGCTCGCGGAGGTCGCGGGCCAGTTCGGCTTCAACGTCCCGATCATCGCCGGGCTCCCGGCGGTGCGCGCCGCGTTCCCCGGCAACAAGGACGACACCGCGTTCGCGTCCGCGTCCTTCGGCCAGGGCAAGGTGCTGACCAGCCCGCTCAACATGGCGAGCGTCGCCGCGGCGGCGGCCGACGGCACCTGGCGTTCGCCCCGCATCGTGGACGCGGCGGTCGCCTCGCAGGCCGCCGACGCCGGCGGCCGCAAGCCCGTGCCGCCGAAGAAGCTGGAGCCGGCGGTCGAGAAGGCCCTGCACGCCCTGATGCCCGCCGTGGTCAGCGAGGGGACCGCGTCCGGCGTCGGCTTCCCGTCCGGGACGGCGGGCAAGACGGGGACGGCCGAGTACGGGTCGGGCGAGGAACCGCCGACCCACGCCTGGTTCATCGGCTACCGCGAGGACGTCGCCTTCGCCGTCATCGTCGAGGGCGGCGGCACCGGCGCCGAAGCCGCCGCGCCCATCGCCGCGAAGTTCCTGAAGGCCCTCTGACCGGGGACGGGGTCACGGCACCGTCTGCGGTCCGGCTCAGGCGGACGGCGGACAGTAGCGCGAGGACGCCCAGCCCGGTGAGCGCGGTGGCCGCGCCGGCGGGCCCCGCGTCGAAGAGCGCGCCGACGGCCAGGCCGCCGGCGAAGGCCATCATCCCGGCGAGGAACGACGACGTCCCGAGATACGCGCCGACCCGTCCGGGCGGCGCGTGCCGGGCGACGACCTGGAAGATCGACGGCTGCAGGAGGCCCGCCCCCAGCCCGCTGAGGACGGCCGCGGCCAGCAGCCCCGCGACCTGCGCGGCGTCCCCGCCACCGGTGAGTTGGGATCCGTCCAGCGGGACGAGTGCCAGGTACCCGGTGCCCGACAGGAGCAGCCCGGCCCGCAGGACACGGGGCCGGCCGGCCCGCCCGCCGGTGGCGCACCAGGGCTGGACGGCGGCGATCACGGCGGCGGCCACGCAGAAGAACACGGTCGCCCAGCCGGAGTCGAAGCCCTTCAGCGGGACGACGGTCGTGGTCGTGCTCGCGAGCAGGGTGGAGGGGGCGACGGCCACGGCGAACCGGAGGAACCGGCGGTCCCGGCCCACCTCGCCGAGGCTCCGCGTCAGCGTCCGGGGCGCCGAGGCGCCGGGCGCGCGCGGGGCCGGAGGCAGCAGCAGGAAGAGGGCGGCGGCGACGCCCCAGGCGGCCGCCGCGGCCGCCGCGAGAACGGGGAAGCCTCCGCCGGCCAGCAGCACCAGCCCGGCGGGCGGGCCGATCACCGCGGAGATGTGCCCGCTGATCAGATAGGTCGCGTAGCCGCCCGGCCGGCGTGCGGGTGAGAGTCCCGCGACCAGCGACTGGGCGGCCGGATGGTAGAGGGCGCCGCCGACGCCGAGCAGGACCGCGGCGGAGACCAGCCCGGCGATGCCGTCCGCCGTGCCCAGCAGCCCGAATCCGCCGGCGCGGACGACGCATGCGAGCGTCCCGGCCCGGGGCGCGCCCAGAGCGTCCGTCAGCGCACCGACCGGCAGCAGCAGCGTGTACTGGATGAGGAGCCGGGTTCCGAGCACCAGGCCGATCGTCCCGGCGGCCAGGCCGACGCCGTCGCGCATATGGGCGACGACGTGGCCGAACACGGCGTAGAAGCCGAGGCCGATGGCGACCTGGATGGCGGCGATCACCAGGATGGTCCGGCGGTCGGCGGATCGCCCGCCAGAGGTCCCCGTGCCGGAGATCTCCGTGCCGGGGGTCTCCGTGCCGGGGGTCTCCGTGCCGGGGGTCTCCGGGCCGGGGGTCTCCGGGCCGCCGGGGGACGGGTCCCGGGCCGGGAGGGGACGCGCGGAGGCGGTGGTGCGGCCCGGGACCATCGTGCCTCTAGCCGGCCGGCCGGAGGGCGCGGACCAGGATGGCGGTGGCCTTGGCGATGGCCGCGCCGTCGGCGGCGCCGTCCGGCGTCCGCCGGTTGGTCGTCACCACGATGATCAGCGGTGCTCCGCCGGACGGGGGCCAGGCGATCGCGACGTCGTTCGCGGTGCCGTAGGTGCCGCCCGTGCCGGTCTTGTTGCCGGCCGTCCAGCCGTCCGGCAGCCCGGCGCGGATGCGGTCGGCGCCCGTCTCGGAGGCCTTCATCCAGCCGGTCAGGCGGTCCCGGTCGGCGGGCGCCAGCGCGTCCCCGACGGTGAGCGCCCGGAGGCTGCGGGCCCAGGTGCGCGGCACGAGCGTGTCGCGTCGCTCGCCCGGCTTCCAGTCGTTGAGCGCGGTCTCCCAGCGGTCATGCCGGCTGAGCCGGTCGCCGAGCGAGCGGAAGAACGCGGTGTGCGCCGCGGGACCGCCGATCTGCTTCAGCACCAGGTTCCCGGCGGTGTTGTCGCTGACGGTGATCGCCGCGTGGCACAGTTCGGCGACGGTCATGCCGGTCTTCACGTGCTTCTCGGTGACGGGGGAGTAGTCGACAAGGTCGGTTTCCTTGTAGCGGATGACGCGGTCCATCAGGCCGGGATCGGAGCGGCGGGCCTTCTGCAGGACCGCGCCGCACACCACGGCCTTGAACGTGGACAGGAAGGGGAAACGCTCGTTGGCACGATAGCCGACGGCACGATCGCTGCCGGTGTCGATCGCATACGCTCCGATCCGCACCTGACGGGTCTTCTCAAGTGCGCGGAGTTGCGTGTTGACCGTTCCCTGGGACGAGGCCGGACGGTCCGGCACCACGGGCAGGGGAGCGGTGGCGCTCTGCGGTGTCGCGGTCGCGGTCCCGGTCTCCTCTCCGCCGCCGCATCCGGCGGCGGAGAGGAGGAGGGAGAGCGTCAGGCCGGTGGCCCCGAGGACGGTTCCTAGGCGGGTTGATCTCGTTCGCATGCAGCGAGCAGACCAGAGCCGCGACGGCGATGTCCAATATTGATATTGGAGAAACACCGATATGCGTTGACATATAAATCCACGGTGACCTGTGGATATGGGCGGTATCACAGCCAGTCGCGGAGCTTGAAGATCACATAGAGGCCGACGCTGCAGATGACGATGATGAGGGTGCTGGCCACGACACCGGAATACTCCCCCTCACCCGGGTAGGGGATGTTCTGCCCGTAGAAACCGGTGACGGCGGTCGGCACCGCGATGATCGCCGCCCAGCTCGTGACCTTCTTCATCACCTCGTTCATCCGGTTGCTCTGCAGGGCCAGCCGCGTCTCGATCAGGTCCGCGACGAGGTCGCGCAGCCCGTCCGTCCACTCCGCGACGCGCAGCGTGTGGTCGTGGACGTCCTGGAAGTAGGGCACGAGCGACGGTGCGACGAGCCGCAGGTCGCGCCGGAGCAGCGTGTCCACGACCTCCCGCATGGGCAGCGCGACCCGCCGCAGCGTGGCCAGATTCTTGCGCAGCCGGTAGCTGCGGTGCTGGATCTCCTTGACCGGGAACGTCTCGCCGAAGACCAGTTCCTCCACCACGGCGGCCTCGTCGTCGAGGGCCTCGACGGCCTCCAATTGCATGTCCACGACCAGGTCGAGCATCCCGTACAGCAGGAACGCGGCGCCGGTTTCGCCGAGTTCGCCGCCGGGGCTCTCGTCCCAGCGGCGGATGAGCGCGTCGACGTCGAAGCCGCCGTCCTGCCGCACCGTGACCAGCGCCCGCTCGGCGAGGAAGGCCGACAGTTCGTGCATCGTGAGCTCGGCGTCGTCCACCAGCGGGACGTACATGTTGAGGAACGAGTACCCCTCGTAGCGGTCGAGCTTCGCCCGCTCGTGACGGGACACCGCGTCCTCCACCGCGACGGGGTCGAGCCCCAGTTCGTCGCCGACGACGTGCAGGTCCTCCTGGCGCGGCCCGCACACGTCGAGCCACACGACGACGTCCGGCCGCCGCAGATACTCGCGGATCCGGTGGACGGGGAAGCCCTCGGCCTCGATCTTGCCGCTGCGCCAGGCCCGGGTCCGGGGCGCCGCCGTGCCGATGCGGTTCTCCGGATGCCCCTCGACATCGGTTTCGGACGGCTGCCCGGTTCTGGACGGCTGCCCGGTTTCGGACGGTGGCCCGGTTTCGGACGGTGGGCTTTCCATGTGCCCCTTATACCCGTCCTCCTCAGGTCCGCGAGGACGACGGGCGCCCGGTCGCCGGGGCCGCCGTGGAATCGCGGACGATCAGCTCGCCGGGAAGGACGCGGGGACCCGGGCGTCCGCCGGCGAGGAGGTCGAGCAGAGCCGTCATGCCCTGCGCGCCCAGCTCCTCCGCGGGGAGCCGGACGGTGGTCAGCTCGGGTTCCAGCGCGATCGCGAGCAGCACGTCGTCGAACCCGGTGACCGACAGGTCGGACGGGACGTCCAGCCCGCGCGCCCGCGCCGCCTTGTAGGCGCCTGCGGCGATCAGGTCGTCGTCGCAGACGAGCGCGGTCGGCCGGCCGGGGCCGTCCAGCAGCCGCCCGGCGGCCTCCTTGGACGAGGCGACGTCGATCGCGCACGTGGACCGGGTCAGGCGGCCGCCGGGCAGTGCGGCGACGGCGGCGGCGAGGGCGGCGGCGCGGGCGTGGAACGTCCACTGGTCGACGGCGGCGGCCACATGCCCGATCCGGCGGTGGCCGAGGCCGGCGAGGTGATCGGCGATCGCGCGCATCCCGTCGGCGACGCCGAAGTCGACCGTGGGGATCGCGGCCGTGGAAGCGCCGGCCGCGCGGGCGCCTGCCGTGGGGGCGCCTGCCGTGGGAATGGAGCCGCCGGCGCGGGGGGCCGGGCCGCTGTCGAGCATCACCGCGGGCGTCTCCCGGAACTCGCCGAGCGCCTCCACGGCCATCGAGGACGCGAGGATCCCGTCGATCGCCTCGTCCGGCGCCGCGAACGGGCCGTCGGCCGGCCCGGCCGCGTCGTCCGGCCACGTCGAGACGACGACGCCGAACCCGTGCCGTGCCGCGACCCTCGCCGCGCCCGTGTAGACGGGGCCGAAGAACGGCGCGGTCAGGGTCGGGACCATCAGCAGGACGGTCCGGGTGGTGCCGAGCCGCAGGTTCCGGGCCGCCTGGTTGGGCCGGTAGCCGAGGCGCTCGGCCGCGCCGCGCACGCTGCGCGCGGTGGCGGGGGAGACCCGGCCCCGCCACTTGCCGCCGAGCACGAGCGAGACCGTGGACTGCGAGACCCCGGCCTCCTGAGCCACGTCCTTGCTGGTGGGGCGGCCGACTAAGGGCACCTGCGCCTCCCTGTGGAGTGTTCCGGGACCAACGCGGACTTGATCGGGACCAATTCAGACTAGAGCCGAACACCTCCGAAGTGGTACGTATGACCTTGCGAGTAATACGTATGACTCAATCTCCGGGGAGCCATCGATGCGCGGCTATGTCGTCTTCCTGCGGAGGCCGTATGCGGGAAGGCTGCTCGGCGGCACCCTGCTCGGCCGGCTCCCCAACGGCATGGGGATGCTCGCCGTCGTGCTGCACATCCGCGCGGACGGCGGCGGATACCCTCTCGCCGGAACCCTCGCCGCGATCTTCGGGCTCGCGACGGCCGCGGGGCAGCCCGTCCTCGGCCGCGCCATGGACCGGCTCGGCCAGCCGCGCGTCCTGCTGCCGGCCGCCTGCACCGCCGCCGCCGGCTTCGGACTCCTCGCCGCCGTCGGCGCCGAACCGCTGCCGGCCGCCGTCACCGCGGCGGTCATCGCCGGGTTCGCCACCCCGCCGCTGGAGGCCGGGCTCCGCGCCCTGTGGCCGGACGTCCTGGACGGCCAGGAACAGGTCGACGCCGCGTACGCGCTGGACGCCGCCGCCCAGGAGATCCTCTTCACCGTCGGCCCCCTGCTCGTCGTCGCCGCGGCCGTCGTGAACACCGAGACGGCGCTGCTGCTCACCGGCGCACTCGGCATCGCCGGGACGCTGGTCGTCACGCTGTCCGGGCCGTCCCGCAGATGGCGGGGGCAGCCGCGCGCCGCCGACTGGGCCGGGCCGCTGCGCTCCCCGGGGCTGCGGATCCTGCTGTTGTCGCTCGCCTGCGCCGGCATCGCGCTCGGCGTCTACGCCGTCGCCGTCGTCGCCTACGCCGAACGGTACGGCCGCGACCTGGCGTCCGGGCTGCTGCTGGCCTGCATGGCGGGCGGTGCGCTGGCGGGAGGACTCGTCTACGGTGCCCGGCCATGGGCGGGTGAGCCGCACCGGCGGCTGGCGTGGCTGCTCGCCGCGCTCGCCGCCGGGTACGTCCCGCTCGTCCTCGCGCCCGGCCTGCCGGTCATGTCGGTGCTCGCGTTCGTCAGCGGCGTCTCCCTCGCGCCCGTGCTGGCGTGCAGCTTCGCGCTCGTCGACCGGCTCGCGCCGAGCGGGACCGTCACCGAGGCGTTCGCGTGGGTCGTCGCGGCGATCGGCGCGGGCGGTTCCCTCGGCTCCTTCGTCTCCGGCGTCGGGCAGGACGCCGCCGGCGTCCCGGGCGCGTTCGCCGGGGCCGGCGTCGGCGGTGTCCTCGCCCTGGTGCTCTGCCTTCTCGGCGCCCGGACGCTCCGTCCCCGAACCGCGCCCGCCCTCACCGCCGAAGCCCCGGCCTGAACCCCGCCGCCGGAGGTCGGACCCAGGAGCGGGCGGCGGTCAGACCCAGGACTGGAACCAGATCCGTTCGTGCCAGTCGTCGTAGGGGATCGTCTGGGCCGTCAGGATCGGATGGAAGTACGCGAAGTTCGCCAGCACCACCAGCAGGAACGCCCCGGCGGCCGCGGCGCCGACCAGCCGCCGCGTCCCCGCCGCCTGGGCGACCTCCGGCCCGTGCGCGCCGCCCACTCTGGCGGGGGCGGGCCCTATCAGGAACCCCAGCACGAGGACGACCGCCAGCACCATGAACGGGATCAGCGGCGTCGCGTAGAACAGGAACATCGTGCGCTCGCTGAACGCCGAGGGGAACCAGGTCAGCCAGCCGGCGAGGAACCCGAGCAGGATCGCCCCCGCCCGCCAGTCCCGCAGCATGATCCAGATGAAGGCGACGGCGACCAGCGCGACCAGCGCACCCCACCACAGCGCGGGCGTCCCGATCCCGAGGATCTCGCGGGAGCAGCGCCCCGCATCGCCGCAGGCGTTCTTCGGCTCGGTGTAGAAGAACGCGACCGGACGCCGCAGTATCGGCCAGTCCCACGGCCACGACTGGTACGGGTGCTTGTCGTCCAGCCCGCTGTGGAAGCCGAGGATCTGCCCGTGGTAGCGCCACAGGTCCGGCAGGGCCTCGAACGGCCGCCACAGCGGATTGCCGGACACGTCGCCGCGTCCCCAGCCGCCCGGCCGGAAGATCCAGCCCCACCAGGTCGCCACGTAGGTCACCAGCCCCACCACGACGATCTGGACGAACGCGGGAACGGCCTCCAGCAGCATCGTCCCGGCGAACGGCGCGCGGACCCCGGCCGCGCGGCGGGCGCCGTAGTCCCACAGCACCACCATCAGCCCGAACGCGGCGACATAGAAGAGGCCCGTCCACTTGGTGGCGCAGGCCAGCCCGAGGCAGATCCCCGCGCCGTACCGCCAGCCGTGCGCGAGGAACGGCCCGTGGACCGACGTGGTCCCACCTTCGATCTTCTCGGCGAGGACGCGGCGGGACCGGTCCCGGTCGGCCACCAGGCACGCGAACCCGGCGAGGACCCAGAACATCACGAAGATGTCCAGCAGGGCCGCCCGGCTGGTCACGAAGTGCAGGCCGTCCAGCGCCAGCAGCAGCCCGGCGGCGCAGCCGAGCAGCGTCGAGCCGGTCATCCGGCGGGCGACCCGGCACAGGATCAGCACCGACAGCGTCCCGACGAGGGCGGGCATGAACCGCCACCCGAACGGTGTCGCGCCGAACATCCACTCACCGATCGCGATCATCCACTTGCCGAACGGCGGGTGCGCCACGAACGCGGCGCCCTCGCCCCAGATGTTCGCGTTCTGGTCGGCGATCAGCATCTTGTCGGCGTTCTCGACGGTGTTGTGCTCCCAGCCGAACTCCAGCAGCGCCAGGGCGTCCTTGGCGTAGTAGGTCTCGTCGAAGACGACCGTCTTCGGCGTCCCCAGCCGGTCGAAACGCAGGTAGCCCGCGAAGAGCGTCACCAGCAGCGGGCCCAGCCAGGACAGCAGCGGGCTGCCCGGGATCGCGGGCGCCATCCACTCCCGGAGCGGGGGCGGCATCCGCCGGGACCCAACGGCCGGGGCGGGGACCAGATCCGTTGTCGCCATCTTGGGAGTTTATTGCGTTACTCAGGCCGCAAGGCGCCTCATTGGCTTCCATGGGTCGCTCCGCTGGGAGAATGGGTGCGTGATGGGGACCCTGTTGCTCGCGGCGGCGCCGATCGGGCGTGCCGAGGACGCCTCCGCCCGGCTGCGGGCGGCGCTCGCCGGCACCCCGGTGATCGCCGCGGAGGACACCCGGCGGCTGCGCAGGCTGGCGGGCGACCTCGGCGTGGAGGTCACCGCGCGGATCGTGTCGTACTACGACCAGAACGAGAAGGCCAGGGCGGCCGAACTGCTGGCGGAACTGCTGTCCGGACGGGACGTCCTCGTGATCACCGACGCGGGCATGCCGGGCGTGTCCGACCCCGGATACCGGCTCGTCCGCGCGGCGGTCACCGAGGGGGTCCCGGTCTCGGTGCTGCCCGGGCCGTCCGCCGTCACGACCGCGCTGGTGGTGTCGGGCCTGCCCACCGACCGGTTCTGCTTCGAGGGCTTCCCGCCGCGCAAGCCGGGCGAGCGGTCCCGGCGGCTGGCCGCGCTGGCCGCCGAGCCCCGCACGATGGTGTTCTTCGAGTCGCCGCGCCGGCTGGCCGACACGCTCACGTCGATGGCGGACGCGTTCGGTGCCGGCCGTCCGGCCGCCGTCTGCCGGGAGCTGACCAAGACGTACGAGGAGGTCCGCCGCGGGACGCTCGGCGAACTGGCCGCGTGGGCGGACGACGGCGTCCGCGGCGAGATCACGCTGGTGGTCGGCGGTGCGCCCGAGCCTGAAGGGCTCTCGGATCCGGCCGACCTCGCCGCCGCCGTCGCCGCGCGGGTGGACGCCGGGACGCCCCGCAAACAGGCCATCGTGGACGTCGCCAAGGAGAACGGCACCCCGAAACGCGTGGTCTACGACGCCGTCGTCCAGGCGAAGAAGTAAACCCGCCGGGCGATGCAACCGGCGCGTCCGGGGAATAACCCGGGGCAGCGGCGCATGGAGGGCGTCACCGAGGGGGGTGATCGCCGTGCGGGACGCATGGTCGAGCCATGAAGCGTGGGTCTTCGAGTGTCTGAACTGCTCGACGACCTGGAACGAGGAACTGGAGGTCCGCCACTGCGGTGACGGGCACGGGAACGAGGCCGTCATCTACGAGCGCGGCGGGCAGCCCTGCACGACGCCCTGGATGGACCGCTGCTGCCCCCGCTGCCAGAGCCAGAACGTGAAGGCGCTGTCCGCGGTACGGGGCAGGCGGGACGAGGTGCCGAAGGCGCGCAGCGGCGACGACGTCGCGATGGTGTTCCACCTCCGCCGCCTGCACGCCTGGTGACCCCGGCCTGACTACTTGCCGCGGCCTGGCTACGCGGCCTGATTACTTGGCCGCGACCTCCGGGACCTTGGGCTCGGCGGGTTCGGCCGGGACCTCCGACGTGTCCGTCGGGGCGGCCGTGCCCGAACCGTCCCCGCGCCGCAGCCGGCGTCCCCACCCGGCGACCGCACCGCGGACCTCCGGTGTGAACGCCATCCCCGCGGCGAGCGCCGCCAGCGGGACGGCGGGCAGCACGTACCGGTAGTCGAACTCGGCGGTGGCCGCCGGCGCCAGCAGCAGCCCGGTCGCGAGCGTCCACGGCAGCAGCGCCTGGCCGCCGAAGCGGCGCCACAGCGGGACGAGCCCGGCGAGGCCGATGAGCAGGATGCCGCCGACCATCGTCCCGCGCAGGTAGAAGACGTCCTGGTAGCCGCGGGCGACACCGGCGAACGGCTCGACGACCCGGGTCTCGGCGTCGCCGTTCTCGTACGCCTTCGCCTCGGCGGACGCGATCGAGTTGCCGTCCATCTTCCAGTCGGGCAGCGTCCTGCTGGTGGTCTTGCGGAACTCGTACTGCTTGTAGGTGTCCGGGTCGGGGAACGTCGTCCGCTCCCATCGGAAGACCCGGAAGAAGTCGTACGCGACCACCTGCAGGTAGTCGCCGGGCTGCGCGATGATCGCCCGCTTGGCGAAGTCGTTGCCCAGCGCGTTGTTCTCGGGGCCGAACCGTGTGCCGGTGTAGCGGTTCAGCGGGGACTGGGCGTTCCAGATGCCGTCCTGTGAGTTGGGCAGCCGGTTCGCCGGCTCCGTGCACAGCGGGTATTCGCGGACCGGCAGATCGTTCATCTGGTGGCAGTCGGCGAACTTGTAGACCCGCGCGTACAGGAAGATCCCGTTGCTCTCGGTGATCGCGAACTTGTCGCTGTCGAGCTTGTACCAGCCCATGTAGGACAGGACGGGCAGCATGCAGGCCGCCAGCGTGACGCCCATCAGCTTCCAGCCGCTGCGCCGGATCAGCATGTACACCAGCACGCCGAGGAGCACCGGCATCCCGACCGAGCGGGTCAGCCAGGACAGCCCGATGATCAGCCCGACCGCCGCCGCGATCCGCCAGGACGGGCGGTCGTGCCACAGCAGCAGCGTGACCGCGCTCATCACCAGGAACATGAACATCGTGTCGGACAGCACCAGGTGCTCGAGCTGCAGCTGGTAGGCGTCCAGCAGCACGGGCGCGGCGGCGAGCGCGGCGCCCCAGCCGGGCAGCCGGAACTTGCGCCGCAGCAACGCGTAGATCATCACGCCCATGGCCAGGCCCATGAGGTGCTGGACGGCGGCGACGAGCGCGAAGCTGTGGAACGGCTTGAGCAGGATGAGCAGGAAGGCGTAGCCGTCGGGACGCAGCGGGTGCGGGTACGGGTCGGTCGCGACGTGCAGGTAGTCGAAGCTGTCGTTGAAGAACATCACCGGCTGGTAGCCGAGCATCGCGATGACCCGGAGCAGTGCCGCTATGGCAATGATCACACTGAAGGCCGGATGGCGGCGTGCCAGCGTCCACAGCCCGCGGGCGCGCCGCCGGCGTCCGGAATCGACGCTCTCATCAGGCGTTTCGTCGCCTCGGCCGGGCCTGTCGGCGGTGTCGGCCGTACGCACCGGACCGGATTTTGAGACAGACGATGTGCCGGATTTCGGCCCGTCCTTAATGTCGCCGGCCGATTTTCCGGCGCTTTTCGTCCCACCGGGCGTGTCGCGGCGTGCCGCGGTGCCCGCCACGCCCGGCCGCCCGGCGGGGGTGACCTCGGCGGATCCGTCCCCCGCGCCCGCGTCGCCGGCGCCCCCCGCGGCACCGCCCGGCGCCGTCCCGCCCGGCGCCGTCCCGCCCGGCGCTGCCCCGTCCGACGCGGCCCCGTCCGACGCGGCATCGTCGGCCGCCCTGCCCGGCGCCGTGCCGAGCGCCGTGCCCTGCGGCGATTCGCCCGCCACTGCCGCACCTCCCCTTCGGTGTCCGGCCCCCGGTCCGGTGGCACTGCGTTCCCCGTCGCGCGTCACAGCCGACCCAACCTTTCCGGGCCGCTGTGCCCGTATGCTTGACGTCCTAGCCTGCCGCCCGCGACCGTGGCGGAGAGGGTCTTTCGGTTGCAAGTGCGCAACACGATACGGGTGCTCTTGACGAGAGCGGCCATCATTACCCGTCCCCGGCAGGCATCATGAACCGACGACGGGCCGCCCCGCGGAACCCAAGAGATTAGTGGAAAACACCGCAGACGGTCACCAGGGGTAACGAAGGAGATCGCGTGGAACTCTCCGTAGTGATGCCATGCCTGAACGAGGCCGAGACGGTCGAAACCTGCGTCCGCAAGACGATCGGCTTCTTCGAGGACAAGGGTATCGACGGCGAGGTGGTCATCGCCGACAACGGCAGCACCGACGGCAGCCAGCAGCTCGCCCGCGACGCGGGAGCGCGGGTCGTGCCGGTGATCGAAAAGGGATACGGCAACGCCCTGATGGGCGGGATCGCCGCCGCGCGCGGCAGGTACGTCGCCATGGGCGACGCCGACGACTCCTACGACTTCACCACCCTCGGGCCGTTCCTCGACGAGCTGCGCGACGGCGCCGACCTCGTCATGGGCAACCGCTTCAAGGGCGGCATCGCCGAGGGGGCCATGCCGCCGCTGCACCGCTACCTCGGCAACCCGGTGCTCAGCTTCGTCGGCCGGCTGTTCTTCGGCAGCAAGAGCGGCGACTTCCACTGCGGGCTGCGCGCCTTCGACAAGGAGGCGATCCTGCGGCTCGGGCTGCAGACCGGCGGCATGGAGTTCGCCAGCGAGATGGTCGTCAAGGCGACCCTGCAGGGATACGACATCCGCGAGGTCCCGACGACGCTCTCGCCGGACGGGCGGACGCGCGCCCCGCATCTGAACACCTGGCGTGACGGGTGGCGTCATCTCCGCTTCCTCATGCTCTACAGCCCGCGCTGGCTGTTCCTTATCCCCGGTCTCGTCTTCATGACTCTCGGACTGGTCGCCGGAGTCGCGCTGTCGACCGGACCGGTCACGGTCGGGGAGATCGCGTTCGACGTCGACACCCTGGTCGGCGCCGGCGCCGCACTGGTCATCGGCTTCCAGGCGGTGCTGTTCGCGCTGCTGACGAAGGTGTACGCGATGCAGGAGGGATTCCTGCCGCACGACGGCCGCGTCCAGAAGATCATCGACTGGTGGAGCCTGGAGCGCGGGCTGCTGCTCGGCGGCCTGCTCGCGGCCGCCGGTCTGGCCGGTCTCGTCGCGTCGCTGCTGCACTGGCGGGTCAACAGCTTCGGCGAACTGGACCCGCGTGAGTCGCTGCGCATCGTCGTCCCCGCCGCGACCGCGCTCGTGATGAGCTTCCAGGCCATCTTCGCCTCGCTGTTCGTCAGCATCCTCGGCATCCGCCGCCGCCAGCACCCGCCGCTCACCGACGCGGCCGAGGAGGCCGCCGGGGTCGTGGACGCCGCCGCGCAGAAGGTCGCCCGGGGCGAGGCCGAGGAGCCGGAGACGGCCGCCGGGCGTGCCGAGAAGACCGAGGCGGACAAGATCCCCGCAGGTCGCGCCGCCGCGAAGGCGGCCCCTGCGAAGGCGGCCTCTGTGAAGGCGGGGGTGCAGGCGTCCGAGGGCGACGTCGACGAGGACGGCTCGGCCGGGAGTTGACGGCCGGCCCGCCAGCCCGTGCCCGGGGGGCCCGTACGTCGATGAGCACGCGAATACCGGCGGACGCCGAGACCACGTCCCAGGCCGTCGCACGACCACCGGTCGCCCCCGCCGACCCGGGCGCCGTTCACGCCGGGGCGAGCCGACGCCGCTGGGCCTGGCTGTTCGGCCTCGGCTGGCTCGCGCAGGTCGCGGTGCGGCTCTGGCTGAGCTCGGGGCAGACGGTGCCGGTGGCGACACCGGACGAGTCCGGCTACCTGTTCGCCGCCCGCGTCCTGACCGGCGGTCCCGACGCCGACATGTCGTTCGGGACGATCTACCGGGGCGGGTATCCGCTGCTGCTGACGCCCGCGTTCTGGTTCGGCGACGAACCGGTCGGCGTCTACCGCGCCGCCCTGGTCATCAACGCGCTGGTCGGCGCGGCGATGCTGCCGCTCGCCTTCCTGCTGCTGCGCCGCCTGCGGGTCGGCGGGCGATGGTCGTACGTCTTCGCGCACGTGACGGCGATGCTGCCGTGCGTCCTGTTCTACTCCGGGTTCGTGCTGACCGACGCGGTCCTGCCGCTGATCCTGACCGGCTGGCTGCTGCTCGTCCACACCTGGCTGAACGCCCCACCCCCCGCGGACCGGCGCGCGGCCTCCCGCCTGCACCTGGCCGGGACGGGCGCGTCGCTCCTCGCCGCCTACGCCTACGCCTGCCACTCGCGCGGCGCGATCCTGCTGGCCGTGCACGCGGCGCTGCTGGCGGTCGCTCTGGTGTGCCGGTGGCGGTCGTGGCGCGGCGTGTCCGTCGCCGCGCTCGCCGCGGCCGCCGGGACGGCCGCGGGGACGCTGCTGAACCGGTCGCTGCTGCCGCACATGTACCCGCACGGCGACAACGACCTCGGCGGCAACGTCGCGCGGCGGCTCACCGGCGAGGACGGGTGGGCGTGGATTCTGTCGCTCGGCACCGGCCAGGTCTGGTACCAGGCCGTCGCCACCGGCGGCATGGCGGCGGTCGGCCTCGTCGCCGTCGCGTTCGCCGCGATCCGCCCCTCCGCCGCCGAGTCCGCCCTGTCGGGTACACCAGGCACACCGGGCGCGTACGGCACGTCCGGGCGGACGCGGGCGCTCGCACTCGCCGTCGTCGCGATCGTGGCGGGCATCGCGTTCGCCACCTCGGCTGCCCTGCCCGTCGAGTACCGCATCGGCAACTACGTGTACGGCCGCTACCTCGCCTGCATCACGCCGGTCCTGTTCATCGCCGGTGTCGCGGTCCTGCTGCGCGCGTCGCAGCGGACGCTGCTGTGGGCGTCGGCCGCGGCGGCCACCCTGATCCTCACCGCCGCGTGCGTCGTCCAGTGGTACGCGGGCGACCTGCTCACCCGGTACACCTACACGGCCTACGACTTCCCCGAGACGGCGTTCCTCACCTGGGACTGGACGTCGTTCCGCCTGTGGCACGCCACCCTGGCCGGTCTCGTGCTGCTCATCGCGTCCGTCGTGCTCGTCCGGCTGCGGCGCCGTGGCCCGCTGCTGCTCGCGGTGGTGCTGGCGGTCGTCGCCGTGGGGATGTGCCTCACCGCCACCGACCGCATCGCCCGCCCGCTGGTGCGCGACGCGACCGCGCACACCGACATCCGGCAGAGCATCGACCTGCGCGGCCGGCGGTCCATCGCCATCGACTGGAACGTCCCGTGGACGATCCGGCTCTCGCACTACTACTGGGCGTGGTGGAGCGAGGGCAGCGTCTTCAACGCCCGGTGGACCCCGCCGCCGCAGAACGTGGACGTCGTCGTCCTGGCGTGGCCGAAGGACGTCCCCGACACCGCGTCCTGGCCGCATGGAGCCCCGCCCGGCTGGCGCGTCGTCGACAGCCGCCGCACCATCGAAGGCGACTGGGTCGCCTGGTCCCGCTAGCTCCCCGGAGGCGGAGCCGGAGGGTTCCAGATCTGGAGGACGCCGTCGGAGGAGCGCCACATGAGGGTCCAGCCCCGCTCGGTGGACGGCTGCCAGCCGCCGCCGATCTGCGACTCCATGCCGCGCCAGCGCGTGTAGAGCATCGGCCCCTCGGTCGCGTTCCTCGGGACCTTCGGCAGATAGTGCGGGAAGTCGCGGATCTCGCCGCGCCACACCGGGTCGCCCCACACGTCCCGCGTGTAGAACGTGAGGGTCTGCGCGAGCCGCCGGTCGGCGCAGATCAGCGTGATCTCGCGGTGCTCGCCGAGGTAGCCGCGCAGCTCGTCCCACGCCTTGTCGCGCGGCAGGTCGGGGACGGCGCGGACGGCGGCGACCGCGTACGCACCGCCGAGCGCGACGGGTACGGCGCCGACGAGCACGACGGCGAGCGGGCGCAGCCGGGACGTGAGCCCGGCGGGCAGCATCCGCACCATCAGGGTCAATGACCCGAACCCGCCGGCGAGGAGCGCGGGCAGCACCGCGAACCAGTACCGCTGCAGCCACGCCCGCAGCTTGATGTCGTTCGGGTCGAGGACGCCGGAGAACAGCGTCAGCGGGACGGCGAGGGTGAGGAACCACACCAGGACCAGCGCGAGCCGCCGGTCGCGGGTGACCGCCCAGCCGACGATCGTGAGCGCCAGCGCGGCGGTGAAGACGAGGCCGAGCGGATGCCAGTCGTGCATCGCGCGCGTGAAGGAGCGGAGCGCGAGTTCGCGCGTCACGTAGTCGCGGGACTGGCCGCCGTGCGTGGCGGCCGACGCCAGCCCGGCGAGGGGCGTCCCCCAGACCAGCTGGTTGTGGACGAGGTTGAGCACCAGGATCGCGAGCATCGGCGCGCCGACCGTGACGTTGCGCCGCCACGGGATCCGCAGCAGCGCCAGGTACACGGGGATGGCGAGGAACAGGAACGCCAGGAACTCCCGGACCAGGAACGACGCGCCGAGGAACACCCCGGCGGCCAGCAGCATGCGGGTCTGGGCCCGCCCGGTCCTGCGGCTCGCGACGACCAGGCCGGCCATCCCGGTCGCGAACAGCCCGGCGCCCGGCATGTCCGGCAGCACCACCCCGGTCGACCAGGTGATCTCGTGGCCGTACGGGTTCGTCAGCGTGAAGAACGGGTGGACGAGCAGGATCGCCGCGGACGCCAGCCCCGCCACGTCCCCGAACAGGGACCGGACGACCAGGTACGTCCCGGCGAAGAACGCGCAGCCGCCGAGCGCGGCCACGACGAAGTAGGCGGTCTCGCCGGGCCCGAGGATCTCCTGGACGAGCCGCGCGGGAAGCACGAGACCGATCCGGGTGACCTGGTGGGGGACCTCGTCGTACGGCCACGTCGTGAGCGGGATGTCGGGCCAGGATCGGGCGGCGAGCCACACGTAGTACGGGTCGAAGTACAGCGGCGGCGTCATGATCACCCACTGCACGAGCACCGTGGCCGCCGCCACCAGCAGGGTCAGCCACACCACCCGCCGTGTCCGCCGCAGCCGGGAGACCACCCGTGCGGCCGCCGCGCGGCCGGGCCGGCCCGGCCGATCCGATTCGGTGCCCTCGTCTCCCGCCGCCTGCTCGACGCCCTGCTCGTCGGCCGTGGTGTGGGCCATGCTTCGCTTCTGCCTTCTACGGAGCCTGCTGTTACGGGGACGCTGCACGGCGGGGGAGCGTCCTGCCGCCGGGACGCCGGACCAGGCTACTCGCGCACACGGGCCCCTGTGACGCGACTACCCTTGATTTCATGTCCTCGTCAAGCCGTCACATCTTGACCGCGCCCGCATGGCCGTACGCCAACGGGCCCCGTCACATCGGGCACGTCTCCGGTTTCGCGCTGCCCGCCGACATGTTCTCCCGCTACCAGCGGATGGCGGGCAGCAAGGTCCTGATGGTCAGCGGCACCGACGAGCACGGCACCCCGATCCAGGTGCAGGCCGACAAGGAGGGCGTGACCGCCCGCGAGCTCGCCGACCGCTACAACGGCGTGATCGCCGAGGACCTGCACGGCCTCGGCATGTCCTACGACCTGTTCACCCGCACCACCACGCTGAACCACTACGCGGTCGTCCAGGAGATCTTCAAGGGCCTGTACGACAACGGCTACATCTTTCCGCAGAAGACGATGGGCGCGATCTCGCCGTCCACCGGCCGGACGCTCCCGGACCGCTACATCGAGGGCACGTGCCCGATCTGCGGGTACGACGGGGCGCGCGGCGACCAGTGCGACAACTGCGGCAACCAGCTCGACCCCGTCGACCTGATCAACCCGGTGTCCCGGATCAACGGGGAGAAGCCGAAGTTCGTCGAGACCGAGCACTTCATGCTCGACCTGCCCGCGTTCACCGAGGTCCTCGGCCGGTATCTGCGCGGCAAGCAGGGCGGGTCGCTGGCGTGGCGGCCGAACGTGCTGAAGTTCGCGCTGAACCTGCTGGACGACCTGCAGCCGCGGGCGATCAGCCGCGACCTCGACTGGGGCGTGCCGATCCCGCTGGACGGCTGGCGCGACAACCCGGCCAAGAAGCTGTACGTGTGGTTCGACGCGGTCGTCGGGTACTTCTCGGCGTCCGTCGAGTGGGCGCGGCGCGCGGGCGACCCGGAGGCGTGGCGGGCCTGGTGGCAGGACCCGGACGCCCTGTCGTACTACTTCATGGGCAAGGACAACATCGTCTTCCACGCGGAGATCTGGCCGGCGATGCTGCTCGGCTACTCCGGCCAGGGCGACAAGGGCGGCACGGCCGGTTCGCTCGGGGCGCTGAACGTGCCGACGGAGGTCGTGTCGTCGGAGTTCCTGACGATGGAGGGCAAGAAGTTCTCCTCGTCCCGCCAGGTCGTCATCTACGTGCAGGACTTCCTGGAGCGCTACGACGTGGACGCACTGCGGTACTACGTCGCGATCGCCGGGCCGGAGAACCAGGACACCGACTTCACGTGGTCGGAGTTCGTCCGCCGCAACAACGACGAGCTGGTCGCCGCGTGGGGCAACCTCGTCAACCGCTCGGTGAACATGGCGGCGAAGAACTTCGGCGCGGTCCCCGAGGCGGGCGACCTCACCGACGCCGACCGGGCGCTGATGGAGCGCAGCCGCAACGCGTTCCGGGCGGTGGGCGCCGAACTCGAGCGGTCGCGGTTCAAGAACGCGATCACCGAGGCGCTGGACGTCGTCCGCGACGCCAACCGGTACCTGTCGGACCAGGCGCCGTGGAAACTGAAGGACGACCCGGCACGCGTCCAGTCGATCCTGCACACCGCGCTGCAGGTCGTCGACGACGCCAAGACGCTGCTGACGCCGTTCCTGCCCAACTCGTCGCAGAAGGTGTACGAGATGCTCGGCGGGCGGGGCGTGTGGAGCGGCATGCCGGAGCTGAAGACGGTCTCCGAGGAGGGCGGCCCGGACTACCGCATCCTGACCGGCGACTACGCGACCGAGGCGCGCTGGGAGTCCATACCGGTCAAGCCGGGCGTTCCGCTGACCAAGCCGACTCCGCTGTTCACGAAGCTGGACTCGTCCGTCGTCGACGAGGAACTCGCCCGCCTGGAGAACCGGTGAGCCGCGACGGGGACGGGCAGAGCTCGCGCTCATTCCCGCCGCTTCCCGAACGCCTGCCGGTCGACGTGTTCGACAGCCACTGCCACCTCGACATCGTCGACACGCCCGTGCAGGAGCAGCTCAGGTCGGCGAAGGCGGCGGGAGTCGCCCGGATCGTCACGATCGGCTGCGATCTGCCGTCGTCGCGTTTCGCGGTGGAGGCCGCCGGCGAGTTCGACGAGGTGTACGCGGCGGTGGCGATCCACCCGAACGAGACGACCGGGGTCTCCGGCGCCGTCCTGGACGACGTCGAGCGGCTGGCGGCGCACCCGAAGGTCCGCGCCATCGGCGAGACGGGCCTGGACTACTACCGCGACTGGGCGCCGAAGGACGACCAGCACCGCGCCTTCCGCGCGCACATAGCGATCGCGAAGCGGACCGGCAAGGCGCTGGTCGTCCACGATCGCGACGCCCACGACGACGTGCTGGCCATCTTGAGCGAGGAGGGCGCGCCCGACAGGGTCGTCTTCCACTGCTATTCGGGCGACGCCGCCATGGCGGAGGTCTGCGCCGAGAACGGCTACGTGATGAGCTTCGCCGGCAACGTCACGTTCAAGAACGCCGAGCCGCTCCGCGAGGCCCTGAGGGCGGCCCCGCTCGACCTGCTGCTGGTGGAGACCGACGCGCCGTTCCTGACGCCGATCCCGCACCGGGGCAAGCCGAACGCCTCGTACCTGATCCCGCACACGGTGCGGGCGATGGCGGAGGTGAAGGGCGTGGACGTGGCGGAGCTGTGCACCGCGATCGCCGCGAACGGAGAACGCGTCTTCGGCCCCTGGTGAGCCCGGCCGGTTCTCGGGCGGCCAGGTCAGTCGATGTTGATCAGCTGGATGAGGACGAGTGCGATGGCGGCGTCCCGCAGGAGAGGCGGCACGCCGTCCTCCATCCGCAGCACTCGCCGGCGGCGGAGCTTGGCTGCGGTGGCGGCCGGCCTGTCGCCGGCATCGCGGACCTCCAGCGTCGTCATGTTGCGGTTCTCGGCGGGCCCGGAGGTGCCGAGACCGGCGCCGGCGGGGTCCAGCAGCAGGTGGAAGAAGGGGCCCCGCTCGGTGTCCGGGCGGATGAGCAGCCTCGGGGCGCCCGACGGGTCGAGCAGCACGTGCTCGGGGTGCAGCCCGCGGTCCGAGCGGTGCTCAAGGTGCATCAGCGGCCGGCCGGCGGCGTCCACCACGGACTGGAACCGGTGCAGGCTGTCGCGCGACCCCAGCGTCGGCTGGTCACGGGTGCTCGCGGGGCGGCCCGGCAGTTCGAGGCGCCGGTGGCCGGGCGGGGGCTCCAGGCTCGTGGTGACGGTGGCGTACGGGGAGCCGTCCGGGCGGCGGACGCCTTCCCTTTCGGAGATCACGAGTACGTCGCCGGACGCGGCGAGCAGCGACTCGGCGAGCCTCCGGGCGGGGAGGATGAACCGCCGGCGGATCCAGACGAACAGGAACGCGAAGAACAGGACCGGCACCAGGCTGAGGAAGTAGTCCCATGAGCCGCCCCACCCGTTCGCGTAGGGGCCCAGGGGGCCGATCCGGACGGGGACGGCGTCGTCGTCGCGCCCATGGGTCTGCTCGTAGTCGAGTCCGTAGATCTCGCCTTCGCCGTGCTCTCCGTCCTCGGTGCGCCAGGTGCCGTGGCAGGTCGCCCGGCCCCCCCGACCCGAGCCGGCGACGCATTCGGCGACGGTCGCGGTGGCCCGCTCGCCCTCGGCGAAGGTGTACGCCAGAACGGCCGGATAGAACGCCCAAGCGCAGATGGCGATGGCGATGAGCCCGATGATCAGAATTCGGCGGCGCATGGTCGTGGGACGTGTCCTCTCAAGCGGAGGTTCCGCGGAGGTGCGGATGTGCGGCTTTCCGACCGTCGGCGGCCAACGGATCACGGGCCTGGTACCTTGGCGTTCCGTTCCCGAGTGATCGCGTTTTGTGGCGATTTCTGGGTGCGACGGGGGCGCATGTGGGTGATGAGGTGGCGGAGGACGGGCGGGTGGCTCTAATCTCTGGCCGTTGAGCGGGCGCCCCCGAGCCCGGCCCCCTGGAGGAACCTCTTGTCTTGGAATTCCGTGCGTCGCGGCCCCCGGGCCCCCGCCGTCCCCGTCCTGGTGGCGGCCGCGCTGATGGCGGCGGGCTGCGGCGGAGGCGGGACGGACCCGAAGAGCATGGCCGCCGCGGACGCGCCCCGTACCAGCGCGCCCGCGCCGCGCCAGGTCCTCATCGTGGTCGACGGCGAGAAGACGCAGACGATGACGACCGGCGCGACCGTCCAGCAGGTCCTCGACCAGGCCAAGATCACGCTGGGTCGGTACGACCTGGTCAAACCGGCCATCGACCAGCCCGCCGGGGACATCGTGAAGATCATGCGGCTGCTGTCGGCTCCGAAGCTGAAGACCGTCAAGACGCCCGCCAAGACGATCCGCAAGAAGAGTTCCTCGGTGCCGCCGTTCAGCGAGAAGGTGCTGCGCGAGGGCAAGTCCGGCATCAAGATCGTGAAGTGGGCGTACGTTCCGCGCAAGGGCAAGAACGGCAAGGTCAAGAAGGTCAAGAAGGTCCTGGCGCAGAAGGTGAAGCGCAAGCCGGTCGCGCGGATCCTCGCGGTCGGCCCGCAGTCGGCGGGCGGCGGTGCCGCCGCCGGGCTGAACTGGCAGGGGCTCGCCAAATGCGAGTCCGGCAACAACCCGAAGGCCGTGAACCCGGCCGGGTACTACGGGCTCTACCAGTTCTCCATGGCGACGTGGCAGTCGGTCGGCGGCACGGGCAGGCCGTCCGACGCCAGCGCGGGCGAGCAGACCTACCGAGCGCAGCTCCTCTACAAGAAGGTGGACGGCCGCTGGCAGGGGCAGTGGCCCAACTGCGGCAAGTTCCTGTTCTCCTGAGCTGGAACACTTGTCTTGTGGGGGAGACATCGAGCCTGCTCGGGCCGGCGGACGTGCGGGAGCTGGCCGAGCGGCTGGGCATCAGGCCGACGAAGACGCTCGGGCAGAACTTCGTCATCGACGCCAACACCGTCCGGCGGATCGTCCGGGCGGCGGGGCTGAGCCCCGGCGACGTCGTCATCGAGGTGGGGCCCGGTCTGGGGTCGCTGACGCTGGCGCTGCTGCCGGCGGTACGGCGCGTCGTCGCGGTGGAGATCGACGCGGCGCTGGCGGCCGAGCTGCCCGCCACGGCCGAGGCGCGGGCCCCGGGCCTCGCGGCACGGCTGGAGGTCGTGCACGCCGACGCGATGAAGATCACACACCTGCCGGGGCCGGAACCCACGGCGCTCGTCGCGAACCTGCCCTACAACGTCGCGGTGCCGGTCGTGCTGCACCTGCTGGCGACCCTGCCGTCGCTGCGGTCCGCGCTGGTCATGGTGCAGGCCGAGGTCGCCGACCGGATGGTCGCGCCACCCGGCGGCAGGATCTACGGCGTGCCGTCGGTGAAGCTCGCCTGGTTCGGCGCCGCGCGCCGCGCCGGGGCGGTCGGGCGCGCGGTGTTCTGGCCCGCCCCGAACGTGGACTCGGGGCTCGTCGCGTTCACCCGCCGTGAGCCGCCGACGACCACGGCGACCCGCGAGCAGGTGTTCGCGGTGATCGACGCCGCGTTCGGGCAGCGCCGCAAGACGCTGCGGGCGGCCCTCGCCGGCTGGGCCGGGTCCCCGGCCGCCGCCGAGGAGGCGCTGCGCGCCGCCGGCGTCGACCCGCGCGCGCGGGGCGAAGCTCTGGACGTGGCCGCCTTCGCCCGCATTGCCGAGTATGGTCCTTCAGTCCGGGCATTTGATCCCGAGGCTCCCTGAGTGTGTTCGATGCGGGTGCGTTCGATGCGGGTGTGCTCGCGGCGGATGTGTTTCACGGCCGGTGTGTTTCGCCGGTGTGTTTCGCCGGTGTCTTCACGGCCGGTGTCTGTACGGCAGGTGGGACGAAGCCGGTGTGTGACGGAGTGGACTGGGCGGACATCGCCCCGGGGACACCGAGAATCGGTACGAGCGGAGGTCGATGGTGAAGGCGCGTTCGCGGACGGCGCGGGCGAGGTTGCCGATCGCGGGGACGGCCCTGCTCGCCACCGCGGCGATGATCGCGACGGTGGCGGCGGGCTGCGGGGGCGGCGCGGGCGCGGCACCGAAGATCACGACCACGGCGCGGGCGGGTGTGGCGCCGGTCCCGCCGGGGGAGGGCGCCTACTTCGGGGCCTGGGTGCCGCCGGAGGAGTCCGCGAAGCCGTCCGAGTCCCCGTCCGAGTCCCCGTCCGAGTCCCCTTCCGGCTCGCCGGAGAATTCGCCGTCCGGTGAGGATGCCGGCAAGCCGGGCATGGCGCCGATCGTCGGCTTCGAGGGGGAACTCGGGCGGCGGCTCGACGTCGTGCACAGCTACCGCGGCTGGAAGTCCGACTTCCCGGCGGGGTTGGAGAAGTCCGTCGTCGACGGCAACCGCTACCTGCTGCTCACCTGGGGCGGCGCCGACACCAGGAAGGTCGTCCAGGGCGAGTACGACGAGCTGATCCAGCGGCGCGCCCGCGCGGTCAAGGACCTCGGCAAGCCGATCTTCCTGCGCTGGTCGCGGAACATGGACGCGGCGTCGGCGAGGAAACAGGTCCACTCGCCCGACGACTTCATCGCGGCGTGGAAGCACCTGCGGCGGATCTTCGAACAGGAGCAGGTCCGCAACGTCGCCTGGGTGTGGTGCCCCACCGCCCGCGGATTCGGCGGTACCGCCGGCGCCGGCGCGTTCTATCCGGGCGACGACCATGTCGACTGGATCTGCGCCGACGCCCTGCGCGGCGGCGCCGACTACCGCGACCTGTCGGAGGACCTGAAGTCGTTCACGGAGTGGGCACGGGACCGCCCCAAACCCATCATGATCGCCGAATTCGGCGTACCGCAGTCCTACGGTGAGCGCCGCGCCGAATGGCTCCGTGAGGCGGCCAAGACGCTCCAGGACCCGCAGGTCAAGGCCGTCATCTACTTCAACTCCGACGAGCTGGCCGACAACGCCCGCGACAAGCGCCACGCGTACTCGGTGACCGGCGACAAGCAGGCCTTCTCCGCGCTCCGCGAGCTCGCCACGACCCCCTACTTCAATCCCCGCAACCTCCCGGTGACCAGCGGCGACTGACCCCGGCGGCGGCGCCGGCCCCGGGGGGACGTCACCGGAGATACCGACAGGCCGTAGGGTTTCGGGCGTGAGCGCAGTGACCGTACGCGTCCCCGCCAAGGTCAACCTTCAGCTCGGCGTGGGGCCGACCCGCGATGACGGCTACCACGACCTCGTCAACGTGTTCCACGCCGTGTCCCTGTTCGACGAGGTCACGGCCGCGCACGCCGGGCGGCTGGAGGTGCGCGTCCAGGCCGCCCCGCACTCGCGGGTCGCGGTCGAAGGCGTCCCCGCCGATGACGACAACCTCGCCGTCAGGGCCGCCAGGCTGGTCGCCGCGCGGCTGGACGTCGAGCCGCACGTCGCGCTCCGGATCCGCAAGGCCATCCCCGTCGCGGGCGGCATGGCGGGCGGCAGCGCCGACGCCGCCGCCGCGCTGGTCGCCTGCGCCCGGCTGTGGGACGACCGGGAGCAGCCCGTCCTCGCCAGGGACGACCTGATGGAACTCGGCGCGGAACTCGGCAGCGACGTGCCGTTCGCCGTCCTCGGCGGCACCGCGGTCGGCGTCGGACGCGGCGAGCGTCTCACCTCCGCCCTCACCCGCGGAACCTTCCACTGGGTGTTCGCGACCGCCGACGGCGGCCTGTCCACCCCCGCCGTCTACGCCGAATGCGACCGGATCCGCGAGGCCGCAGGGGAGGGCGCGCCGCGGCCGAGCGTGTCCGAGGAGCTCATGACGGCGCTCGCCACCGGCGACGCCAAGGGCCTCGGCGCCGCCCTGACCAACGACCTGCAGGCCGCCGCGCTGTCGCTGCGGCCGTCGCTGGGCCGCGTCCTGGACGCCGGCCATGATCTCGGCGCGGCCGGCGCGGTCGTCTCCGGTTCCGGGCCCACCTGCGCGTTCCTCGCCGAGACCGAGGAGGACGCGGCCGGTCTCGCGGTCGCGCTGGACGCCACGGGCGTCGCCGCGCAAGTGCTGCGGGCATCCGGTCCCGTCCCGGGCGCGACCGTGGTGTGACGCTCGTGGTGTGACGGGTCGTGGTGTGACGGCGGCGGTAGCTGCGCTCGTCACACAAGCGAACTTCGTGCCCGCGGCGGACGTCTTGTACCCGTGACACCGATTCCCTCCGACGAGGAGGACCGATGACGTATCTGTCCGGGCTCCTGGCTCTCGTGGCGGTCGCGATGCTGGCGACGCTCGTCCTGCTGGCCGTGCGCCGCGACCGCGCCCTCCGCCGCAACGCGCCCGGTTCGGTGGTGGCGCGGCGGCCGCAGGCCACTACTCTTGGGGCACGGAGCGAGGGCGGGCCGGCGTCGCCCCCTGCCGTGCGCTGAGCTCCCCCCGATCTGTGAGGCCCGTTTGTTTTCGTTCGCCACGCTGCTGGCTGTAGTCGCCCTGCTGGTCCTCGTGCTCGCCGTCGTGGTCGTGGTGATCGCCGTCGCCACGTCCTCGGGCCGGAGGAAGAACCAGAGCCTCCCGCCCGGATACGGCCCGCCCGGGAACCCTCCCCCCGGATACGGTCCGCCCGGCCAGGTCCCACCGGAATACGGCCCGCCGCCCGGACAGGGGCCCCCGCCGGGGCCGCCGCCCGGGCCTTGACCGCCCGCACGTGACCGCCCGCACGATGACCGCCCGCACGATGGCCGCCCGCACGGTGACCGCCCGCACGATCGGCTCGCCCGGGCCAATAGGCTGGGTGGCGTCGTGAATCTGATCAACCTTGAGAACGTCGCCAAGGCCTACGGGCCCCAGCCGCTGCTCGACGCCGTCTCCCTCGGCCTGGACGAGGGGGACCGCGTCGGCGTCGTCGGCCGCAACGGCGGCGGCAAGAGCACCCTGGTGTCCGTCATCGCGCGGGAGACCGAACCCGACGCCGGGCGCGTCACCCATGCGCGGGGCCTGCGCCTCGGCATCCTGGCGCAGCGGGACGAGTTCCCGGAGGACGCGACGGTCCGGTCCGTCGTGCTGGGCGACCGTGCCGAGCACGAGTGGGCGGGCGACGTCCGCGCCCGCGACGTCCTCGCCGGCCTGATCGCCGACCTCGACCTGGACGCGCCGCTCGCGGGCATGTCCGGGGGTGAGCGCCGCCGCGTCGCGCTGGCGCGGCTCCTGGTCCCCGAGTCCGATCTGCTGCTGCTGGACGAGCCCACCAACCACCTCGACATCGAGGCGATCGACTGGCTCGCCCGGCATCTGAAGGGCCGCAGGGTCGCGCTGCTCATCGTCACCCACGACCGCTGGTTCCTGGACGAGGTGACCGAGCGGACGTGGGAGGTCGTCGACGGCCGCGTCGAACGCTACGAGGGCGGCTATTCCGCGTACGTCCTGGCGAAGGCCGAGCGTTCCCGGATCGCCGCCGCCACCGAGGCCAAGCGGCAGAACCTGCTGCGCAAGGAGCTGGCGTGGCTGCGGCGCGGCCCGCAGGCCCGCACGTCCAAACCGAAGTTCCGGGTGGACGCCGCGCAGGCGCTGATCGCCGACGAGCCGCCGCTGCGCGACTCGGTGGAGCTGACCCGGTTCGCGACCGCGCGGCTCGGCAAGACCGTCTACGACGTGGAGGACGCGACGGTCGAGCTCGGGGAGGGCGACGCCCAGCGCACCATCTTCGAACGCATGACGTGGCGGCTCGGCCCGGGTGACCGGGTCGGCCTGGTCGGCGTCAACGGCAGCGGCAAGAGCACCCTGCTGCGCCTGCTCGACGGGTCCGTTCCGCCTGTCTCGGGAAAGGTGGTCCAGGGCAAGACCGTCCAGCTCGCGCATCTGTCGCAGAACCTTGAGGACCTCGACCCGTCCCGCCGCGTCCTGGAGTCGGTGGAGGAGATCCGCCGCCGCATCACCGTCGGCAAACGCGACTGGACGGCGAGCCAGCTCCTCGAACGCCTCGGCTTCCAGAGCGACCGCCAGTGGACGCCCGTCGGCGACCTGTCCGGCGGCGAGCGGCGCCGCCTGCAGCTGCTCCGCCTACTCATGGGCGAACCCAACGTCCTGCTCCTCGACGAGCCCACGAACGACCTCGACATCGAGACCCTCACCGAGGTCGAAGACCTCCTGGACGGCTGGCCGGGGACGCTCGTCGTCGTCAGCCACGACAGGTACTTCCTGGAGCGCATCACCGACCATGTCGTGGCGCTCCTCGGCGACGGCCGCGTGTCGCTCCTGCCCGGCGGCGTGGACGAGTACCTCGAACGCCGCGCCGCCGGCACCGCCCCCAAGCCGGCCGGTCCCGACCGGCCCGCCGCACCCGAGCGGACGGCCGCCCCTGCGGGCAGGGGCGCGGGCAGAGTCGCGGACACGGTCGCGCCCGCGTCCGCGTCCGCCAAGCCGAAGGCCGGCGGGCAGGACTGGAAGGCCCGCAAGGAGCTCGACCGGCTCGAACGCCGCCTGGAGAAACTCGCCGGCCAGGAGGCCGGCCTGCACGAGCAGCTGGCCGCGCACGCCACCGACTACACCAAGCTGCAGGAGCTGGACGGCCGGCTGAAGGAGATCCAGGCCGAGGCCGCCAGGGTCGAGGAGGAGTGGCTGATGCTCGCCGAGGACATCGGCTGACCCCGACTGGAATTCCCAGGTCAGACCGGGGATGATCCCAGGATGACGACATGGATCATCAGGACGGACGAGCCCGGTGACGGCCCCCGGCTCGCGGTCAAGGACGCCATCGATGTCGCCGGGCTGCCGACCACGGCGGGCTGCCAGGCCGTCGCGGAACGCGCCGAACCCGCCGCCGCGGACGCGCCCGTCGTCGCCTCCGCCCGCGCCCAGGGCGCCCGCGTCGCCGGGAAGACGAACCTCAACGAGCTGTGCGTGGCCGCCGACGGCGTCAACCCGTGGACGGGCACCCCGGTGAACCCGCTCGACCCGTCCCGCGTCCCGGGCGGGTCGTCCAGCGGGTCCGCGGTCGCCGTCGCGACCGGTGAGGCCGACGTCGCGTTCGGCACCGACACGTCGGGCTCCGTCCGCATTCCCGCCGCGTGCTGCGGCATCGCGGCCCTCAAGACCACGAGCGGGCGCGTTTCCCTCGACGGCGTCTACCCGCTGTCCCCGACGCTGGACACGGTCGGGCCGATGGGACGCGACGTCGCCGCCGTCGTCCTCGGAATGAGCCTCATCGAGCCGGGCTTCGCGCCCGTCCCGTACGACGCGTCCATGACCGTCGCGCGCCTGCGCCTCGGCGGCCCGGCCTTCGAGATCGACCCCGCGATCGACGCGGCCGTCGACGACGCGCTGCGCCGCCTCGGCCCCATCACCGACGTGACGTCCGAGCACTACCACGACGCCGCCGCGGCCAACGGGTTCTACGTCGCCGACGAGGGGTGGCGGCAGAACGGCCACCTGGTCGGCGACCCGCCGAAGATGAGCGGACGCATCCACCGGCGCCTGCACGAACTGCACGACGTCGCCACCGCCGGGCGTCTCGGCTGGGCCGCCGGCGTCCGCGAGTCGATCAGGGCGGAGCTGGACGCGATCCTCACCCGGCACTCCGCGATCGCCCTGCCCGTCCTGCCCGTCGTCACGCCCGAACCCGGCGACGACGACCATTCCGACCTTCTGCTCACCACGCTGACCGGCCAGATCAACGTCGCGGGCCTCCCGGCGTTCGCGCTGCCGGTCCCGGTGCCGGGGTCGCATCTGCCCGCGTCCGTCCAGCTCATCGGCCCCGCGGGCGGCGAGGAACGCCTCTGCGGCCTCGCCGCCGCCCTGGAGACCGCCCTGGCGTCATGACGCCGCGCCGTTCGGGGTGCACCGTCGTTCGGGGTGCACCGTCGTTCGGGGTGCACCGTCGTTCGTGGTGCCGCCGCCTAGTGGCGTTCGGTGTCCTTGTCGAACGGGATGAGGAGGGTGCGGAGCAGGCCGGCGAGGACGTCGCGCTGGTCGGGGCTCAGGCTCTCCAGTATCGCCAGCTCCCGGCCCAGCAGGTCGGCGAACGCGGCGTCCACCCGCGTCCGGCCCGCGTCGGTGAGGCGGACCAGGACGCCGCGCTTGTCCTGCGGGTCGGGGTGCCGCTCGACGAGGCCCGCCGCCGCGAGCCGGTCGATGCGGTTCGTCATGGTGCCGGACGTCACCAGCGTCGCCCGCAGCAGCCGCCCCGGGCTCAGCTGGTAGGGGGCCCCGGCCCGGCGCAGCGCGGTGAGGACGTCGAACTCCCACGACTCCAGGTCGTGGTCCACGAACACCGCCCGCCGGGCGCGGTCGAGGTGCCGGGCCAGCCGGGAGACGCGGCTGAGGATCTGCAGCGGCCGGACGTCAAGGTCCGGACGCTCGGTGTTCCACGCTTCGACCAGCCGGTCCACCTCATCGTGCATGCCGACACCCTACCTGTCTTGATATCGAGAAACACTGCCCGACCGGGGGCGATGTCCACCGATCGGTGGACACCAGGTTCAACCGGACGAGCCTGCCGGTCGGCATGACCCCGCGACCAGCATTTACGTCATGACGAACCTTCCTGTGCGCATGGCCCGGTGGAGCGCCGGGCATCCCTGGCGAGCGATCGCCGGGTGGTTCCTGTTCGTGGCGCTGTGCCTCGGCGCCGGCATCTCGATCGGCGGCCAGGCCGCCACGACCGAGGACTTCCGGATCGGCGAGGCCGGCCGGGCGGAGGCGATGGCGGCCGAGGGCGGTCTGCAGCGCAGGCCCGTCGAGCAGATCCTGATCACCGCCCGCCCCGGCACCGGGCCCCTGGACGCGTCCGCCGCCGACGCCGCCGCCCGCGACGCCGCGGCCCGCATGGAACGGCTGCCCGAGGTCGAGTCGGTGTCCGCGCCGGTCCGGGCCGGCGACGGGACCGCCGTCCGCGTCGAGGTCACCCTGCGCGGCCCCGAACTCGACGGCAAGGACCACGTCGACCTCCTGCATGCGCAGACCGCCGAGGTCCAGGTTGCCCATCCCGGCGTCCGCGTCGAGGAGACGGGCGGCCCGTCCATCAGCAAGGGCGTCGAGAAACTGCGCGGCGAGGACCTGTCCCGCACCGAGGTCATCGCGCTCCCCGTCACGCTGATCACCCTGCTGGTCGTGTTCGGGTCGGTGTCGCTGGCCGCCGTGCCGCTGCTGCTGGCGCTGACCTCGATCACGGCGGCCGTCGGGCTGTCGATGCTCGCCTCGCACGTCTTCCCGGACGCGGGCATCGGCACCAGCGTCATCCTCCTCATCGGCATGGCCGTCGGCGTCGACTACACCCTCTTCTACCTCAAGCGGGAACGGGAGGAACGGGTCCGGTCCGGCGGGCGGCTCTCAGCCGGCGCCGTCGTCGAACTCGCCGCGGCGACGTCCGGGCGGGCGGTCGTCCTGTCAGGATTCGCGGTCGCCGTCTCGAGCGCCACCCTCTACCTCGCCGACGACGTCATCTTCTCCTCCATCGCCACAGCGGCCATCGTCGTCACCCTCGTCGCCGTCGTCAGCTCCCTGACCGTCCTGCCCGGACTGCTCGCCGTGCTCGGCCGGCAGGCGGAGCGCCGCGCCGCACGCCGCGCCCGGCGGGGCAAGACCGCCCGGGCGCCGAAGTCGAAGGACGGCGGCCGCATCACGTCCGCGATGCTGCGGCCCGTCGGCCGGCACCCCGCCGCGACACTCCTCGCCGGCGTCGCGGTGATGCTCGCCCTCGCCGCGCCGCTGCTGAGCATCAACCTGACCGACATGGGCCGCGAAACCCACCCCCGGGACATCCCGGCCATGCGGACCTACGACCGGCTGACCGCGGCGTTCCCCGACCTGAAGGCCATGCACCAGATCGTCGTCCGCTCCGGCCCGGACCGCACGGACGAGGTGACCGCCGCCCTCCGCGACCTGGCCCGGCACGCCAGGAACGACGCCCGGCTCGCCGGCACTTCGGAGCTGCGCACCTCACCGGACGGCCGGATCAGCCTCCTGGAACTCGCCGTCCCCCACTACGTGAGCTCGGCCGAGGCGCAGTCGTCCCTGGAGACGCTCCGTCACGACCACGTGCCCGCAGCCCTCGGGACACTCGACGTGGAGACCGCCGTCACCGGCGACGTCGCCCGCTACGCCGACTATCCCGACCACCAGAAACGCAAGCTGCCGCTGGTCGTCGGCGCGCTGCTGCTGGCGACGTTCGCGATGACCGTGCTGGCGTTCCGCTCGATCGCCCTCGGCCTGGTCGGCGTGGTCCTGAACCTCCTGTCCGCCGGCGCGTCGCTCGGCGTGCTCACCCTCGTCTTCCAGGGAACGTGGGCGGAGGGCCTGCTCGACTTCACCTCCACCGGCTCGATCGGCTCCCGGGTCCCGCTGTTCCTGTTCGTGATCCTGTTCGGCCTCTCGATGGACTACCAGGTCTTCGTGATCAGCCGGATCAGGGAGGCGGCCCGGCGGGGCGTCCCCACCCGCGACGCCGTCCTCGGCGGGATCCGCGGCTCCGCCGCCGTGGTCACCAGCGCCGCGTTCGTGATGGTCACGGTGTTCGCCAGCTTCGTCCCCCTGCACATCCTGGAGATGAAGCAGATGGGCTTCGCGCTCGCGGTCGCCGTCCTGCTGGACGCCGTCGTCATCCGGATCGTGATCCTGCCGTCGCTGATGCTGCTCCTCGGCGACAGGAGCTGGTGGCCGTCCCGCCCGGCACCGGGCACCACCGCCGGATCCCCCGCGGGCGGGACGCCCCTCGAAAAAGTAGGCTGACCTCCATGGAGCAACGGCCACAGCCCGGCGACCGGCTCCAGACACAGGCGCTCATCCGGTGGTACGCCGCCCTCTGGGTGCTCCTGGGACTGATCCCGTCCGCCATCGGCGTCTGGGACCAGCCGGCCCCGGCCCGGTCCACCACGCTGGCGCTGCTGTCCGTGCTCGCCCTCGGCTACCCGATCACGGGAACGCTCCCCGGCCGCCCCGGGATCCGCCGCCACACGTTCCTCACCCTGCTCATCGCCGGCATCGGCGGCGTCTCCTACCTGATGGACGGCGCCGCCTCCCTCCTCATCGTGTCGCTCCCGCACTTCTGGATCTTCGCGGGGAGCCCGCGGCGCGCGGTCGCCCTCAGCGGCGCCGCCGCCGCGGCCGCGGTCGCCGGCGACACCGCCGGGCGGGGCCACCTCGCCGAACTCCTCACCGGCAACTCCATCGCCACCCTCATCGGCTACGCCGCCGCCGTCCTCCTCGGACTCTGGATGCACCGCGTCGTCGGCCAGCGCGACGAACGCGCCCGCCTCCTGGCCGCCGACCTTGAGGACGCCCAGCGGCGGCTCGCCGAGGCGCAGCGCCGCCAGGGCGCCGCCGACGAACGCGAACGGCTGGCCCGCGAGATCCACGACACCCTCGCGCAGGGCTTCGCGTCCATCGTCGTCCTCGCGGAGGCGGCCCGGAACGGCCTCGCCACCGCACCCGGCAGGACCGCCCAGCAGCTCACCTCGATCGAGCGGACCGCACGCGAGAACCTCGCCGAGGCGCGCGTCCTCGTCGGCTCGGCCGCCCAGGACAGCGTCGCCTCCGGCTCCGTCGCCCGCACGCTGCGCCGCACCCTCGACCGGTTCACCCAGGACACCGGGCTCACCGTCACCGCCGACCTCCCCGACATCGACTGCGACCGGACCACCCGCATCGCGCTCCTGCGCTGCACCCAGGAGAGCCTCGCCAACGTCCGCAAACACGCCGCCGCCGGCACCGTCGGCGTCGTCCTCGAACGCCACCCCCACGGCATCGAACTGGAGATCACCGACGACGGACGCGGATTCTCCGTCGAGGACTCCCGCGGCTTCGGCCTCGACGGCATGCGCCGCCGCCTCGCCGAACTCGGCGGCGAACTCACCGTCACCAGCTCACCCGGCGACGGCACCCGCATCCTCGCCACCATCCCCGCAGAGATCCGCGCAGAGGTCCTCGCAGAGGAGACCGCAGAGGAGACCGCATGACCGGCGGCGGCAGGGTCCGGATCATCGTCGTGGACGACCACACCGTCATGCGCGCCGGCGTGGTCGCGCTGCTGGCCGCCGACCCCACCATCGACATCGTCGGCGAGGCGGGCGACGGCCGCGAGGCCATCGCGCTCGTCCAACGCCTCCGCCCCGACGTGGCGCTCCTCGACCTGCGCATGCCCGTCCTCGACGGCGTCGCCGCCACCACCGAGATCGCCGCCGGAACCACCGGCACCCGGATCCTCGTCCTCACCACCTACGACACCGACGACGACATCGAGCACGCCATCGAGGCCGGCGCCATCGGCTACCTCCTCAAGGACACCACCCGCGACCAGCTCGTCGACGCCATCCACGCCGCCGCGCGCGGCGAGACCGTCCTCGCCCCCCGCGTCGCCGAGAAACTCGTCGCCCGGATGCGGCGGCCCGCCGCGCCCGCGCTGACCGCCCGGGAGATCGACGTGCTGAACGCCGTCGCCGACGGGCTCTCCAACGCCGACATCGGCCGGCGCCTCGTCATCGCCGAGGCCACCGTCAAGACCCACCTCCTGCGCGTCTTCGCGAAACTCGACGTCGGCGACCGCACCCACGCCGTCATCGTCGCCCTCGACCGCGGGCTCATCACCCGCCCGGGACACCGGCCACGGGCCTGATGCGCTCCGCCGCCTCCGCCGCCTGCCGGAACCCCTCCCGGTAGACCGGTGCCCACCGCGTCAGGTCACCGACGTTCTCCCCGAACGCCTCCAGCGCCCCCTCATCGGGAACGATTCGCACGTCGGCCTCCGCGCCGCCGGACATGTGCGCCATGGGCTCGACCAGCACCACCGCGCCGGCGCCCTTCGCCAGACCCACGTTGGACCCGCCGCCGAACGCGCCGTCCATGTACCGCCGGCCACCGATGGTCACCGGCTCCGCGAACCCGGGCGCGGCGCTGCTCGCCGCCACGGCCGCCGTCAACGGGACACCGCTCGTCCCGTCCCACACGACCGGCTTGCCCGACTCGACGTCCACCGCAGTGATGAGCAGCCGCCCCGAGGGCCACTCGTCCGTCTGGTTCCGGGGCGACGCCCCTCCGGGCTGCCCGGCCACGGCTGATCGGCCCACCAGGAATTCCATACTCGCCCGGTGCCGCTCCTCCGTCAGCGCCTCCGCCTCCAGGGCCAGCCGCCCGATCCGCCGCCTGATCTCGTCCGGGTCCAGATCGGAGGCACGGCCGATCTCGAACACCCTGGCCATCACCGAACCGTCCGGCGCCGCCCGCGGGATGTCCGAGAGCGGAAGCTCCGCCAGTTCCGCCAGGTCACGCCCGGTGGCGATCGCCGCCCCGGCGATCGCGCCCGCCGACGTCCCGACGATCACATCCGCCGCCGCCGGATCCATGCCCGCCCGCCGCAGCCCGGCCGCGAGGCCCGTCAGCCACGCCGTCCCCACCGGCCCGCCGGGCCCGAGCACCAGCGCCCATCCGCCTTCTCCGAGTTCCATGAGACCGACCTTACGAACGCCCCCACCGGCGAGGGATCCGTCATTCGACCTAGACCCAAGAATTCTTGACATCAAGATATACGTCGGGCATGCTCTCTCTTGATGTCGAGACAAGCCGCGGCCGTATGGGACCCCGCCCAGTACGGGGCCTTCGGCGGCGAACGGGCCAGGCCGTTCGCCGAACTCACCGCGCGCCTCGGCGCCGCGGGCACCGACCCCGCCCGCATCACCGACCTCGGATGCGGAACCGGCGAACTCACCGCCACCCTCGCCGGACGATGGCCCCACGCCGCCGTCGACGCCCTCGACAGCTCACCCGAAATGATCGCCCGTGCCCGCGAACACGAGATCCCCGGACGGCTCAGGTTCCGCGTCGCGGACATCACCACCTGGCGACCCGAACGCCCCGTCGACCTCATCGTCAGCAACGCCGCCCTGCAATGGATTGCCGAGCACACCGACCTCCTGCCCCGATGGGCCGGCGCCCTCGCACCCGGCGGATGCCTCGCCTTCCAGGTCCCCGGCAACTTCGACGCACCCAGCCACGTCCTGCTCCGCGAACTGGGCCGCTCGGACAGATGGCGCCGCAAACTGGGCGCCCTCCAGCACGACGCCCCCGTCCTCGACCCGGCCGGCTACCTCGACCTCCTCACCCGCCACGGATACGCCGTCGACGCCTGGGAGACCACCTACACGCAGGTCCTCCACGGCGACGACCCCGTCCTGGAGTGGGTCAAAGGCACCACGCTGCGCCCCGTCCTCACCGCCCTCGACCCCGGCGAGACAGCCGAATTCCTCACCGCCTACGGGGAAGCACTGCGGCAGGCCTACCCCGCCGCTCCCTACGGCACCGTGTACCCGTTCCGGAGGATCTTCGTGATCGCCAGACGGACAACCCCATAGACGGGACGCCGCCCGCCCGCCGAGGGAAGCTACTCGTTCCCCTGCGGTGTGCCAGCTCGGACGGGCGGGCGGCTTCCGGCGAATCCCGGCCTCGCAACCCGAAGCCGGCGACCCCTGGCCGGCGGCCGCCCGGACGAACTCCGGGCGGCCACCGGTTGCCACATCGGCGCCGCCGTCCCACCGGGCCCCTCGTCACACCTATAGATCACACCGATAGATCACACTGACGGATCACACTGACGGATCACACCGGCGGATCGGCGAAACCGTCCATTTCGACCTCGCGGCGGCCCCTGCGGTGCGCCCTCTCCGCCTTCGCCGCGGCCTTCTCCTCGGCCTTCTCCGCCTTCGCGGCCGCCTTCTCCGCGCGCCGCTCCCGGCGCTCCAACTCCTTGCGGCGACGCCGCGGATCCAGCGACGGCCTCGGCTCCAACGCCGCCAAACCGTTCCAGGCCAGATTCACCACATGCGCCGCCACATCCTCACGACGCGGCTTCCGGACGTCCAGCCACCACTGGCCCGTCATCGCCACCATGCCGACCAGCATCTGCGCGTACATCGGCGCGAACTTGTCGTCATAGTCGTGCCGGTCGAACTCCTGGGCGAGCACATGCTCGACCTCGCCGGCGATCTCGCTCAGCAGGCTCGCGTAACTGCCGGTACCCGTCCCGCCATGAGAATCCCGCACCAGAATCCGGAACCCGTCCGGATGCTCCTCGATGTACTCCAGGAGCGCCAGGGCGGCCTTCTCCAGCTTCCCCCGGTAATGGATCGCCGAGTTCAGCGCGTCCGTGACGAGCCTCAGCAGGCTCTCGAACTCCCGGTCGACGACGACCGCGTAGAGCCCCTCCTTGCCGCCGAAGTGCTCGTACACCACGGGCTTCGACACACCGGCCGCGGAGGCGATCTCCTCCACCGACGTGCCGTCCAGGCCGCGCTCGGCGAACAGCGCCCGGCCGATGTCGAGGAGCTGCTCACGGCGTTCTTTGCCGGTCATCCGCTTTCTGCGGGGCCTGGGGGCGGGTTCCGTCACGGGATCAATTGTGGCGGTCAAACCGCCTGCTTGGTGCGCTTCGCCGCGAGCCGGTCGTCGTTCGGCCACCGCACGTCGTACGCCAGACCCAGCTTCTCGAACGCCCAGATGATGCGCGCGCTGATGTCGACCTGCCTCTTCAGCACGCCGTGACGCGCACACGTCGGGTCCGAGTGGTGCAGGTTGTGCCACGACTCGCCCAGCGACGGAATCGCCAGCCACCACACGTTCCGGGACTTGTCGCGAACCTCGAAGTCCTCATTGCCGAACGTGTGACAGATCGAGTTGATCGACCACGTGACATGGTGGACGAGCGTGATCCGCACGAAACCCGCCCAGAACAGCGCCGTCAGGAACCCGGCCCACGACATCGTCACCAGGCCCCCGATGGCCGCCGGGAGCAGGAACGACACCGCCACCAGCCCGGGGAACGCCAGGTGGATGCGCTTGAGGTCCCGGTCGTTCAGCAGGTCCTTGGCGAACCGCTCCTTGGACGTCCGGTTGGCGTCGAACAGCCAGCCGTAGTGCGCCCACGCCAGCCCCTTCGCCAGCGCCTTCCAGTCGGTGCCGAACCGCCACGGCGAGTGCGGGTCCATCTCCTTGTCGGAGTACTTGTGGTGACGCCGGTGATCCGCGACCCACGTGATGACCGGCCCCTCCATGGCCAGGCTTCCCGCCACCGCCATGAAGATCTTCAGGCCGCGCCTGGCCTTGAACGATCCGTGGGTGAAGTGCCGGTGGTACCCGACCGTGATCCCCCCGGCGGACAGCACGTAGAACACCGCGACGAGCACGACGTCCGTCCAGCCGAGGAAGTGTCCCCAGGCCAGCGGCACGGCCGCGAACAAGGCCAGGAACGGCACACCGGTGAACACGGCGATGAGCAGGCGTTCGGCGTTGCCTCTGGGCTCGGGTTCGATCTCTGGACGCCGCTGTGGACGAGGGGGATCCATGGCTGGAGCCGTTGTCATGCGTCACCACTTCCTGTGCGACTAGGGGCAGTCTTACCTACGCCAACGTAACCTACGGAACCGTAGGTAGCACCTGCCGAACCGTAAATTAAGTGGGAAACTGCCTCATGGGCCACAAAACCCTCTTGCGGAACAGATGAATCTCAGACCGTCGCGGAAGGGTGACGAAATGGCCCTCACCAGCATCAACGCTCGACGCTCGACGAAGGTTCGCTCGCCGGCCCACCGGCCGGCGCCGCCTCCCGCGAACGGCCCCTGCTTTCAACTGGTGCTGTCAACCGGCACGTCCCCGTGGACGCCGGTGTGCCGCCCGCACCCCGGCCGCGGGCCGGGCACCACGCAAGACGAGTTGCCCGTACCAGACGTTCTAAACCGATCCCGGACATAACTGCCGACCCGCGGCATTGCGATAAGTAGCGGATCAAGCACAAAGAGTAAAAAAGTGCTATGGTCACCTAATGGCTGGACCAATGTCGGACGAGGTCCGAAACGAGCTCAAGCCCAAGGCCGTCCAGCTCCGCCTGGCAGGCTGGACCTATCCCGAGATCGCGCAGGCGCTCGGCATCTCTAAAAGCACCTGTTCGCTGTGGTTACGGAACCTTCCTTGACCGCCTCGTCGTCCCTACACGCCTGGGCGGCATGCTTCGCTTCCTGTGGGTGGCCGGAGCACCCACCAGGCACATCCGGTTCCGGTTGCACATCCACGAGACGGCCGATCTGGTGAGGGGGTTGCCTGCTCATCACCGTCAACCAGAGTGCGGACCTATATCGACGAATCGAAGGGTGGGCCTTCGCTGCCATGCTGGGCCAGGAGGCTGCCTCGCTCGCCTGGCTGCCCGCTCAGAGGATGCGATGAGGCGGCTTCGGATCGAACGCCGTCTCAGTGAGTCAGGCTCTGCAGCGTCCGACACTTCGGGCAAACGTGCTCCCGGGGGAGGATTCGAACCCCCATATGAGCGACCAAAACGCCCAGTCCTGCCATTAGACGACCCGGGATGGGGCAAATCGGACGTCCCTCCGGTGTGAACGCCCGTTTCACCGAAGGCAACGATACCGAGCCGGAGGCGTGAACCCCACATCATTGACGCGGTGTGCGGGCCGGGGTGGGCGGCGGGGTGACAGGTGGGGGTTGGGCGGTATCCTGCCCGTGTCGGGTGCGCCGGGCCTGTCATGTCGTGATGGTGCAGGTGGGCGCGCTCGTCACCGATCCCGTCCGCGATGCCGAGGAGCCTCCTTGTGAGTGCTGCGAGCCGCACGGCCGCCGTCATCGTCCTCGCCGCGGGCGAGGGCACCCGGATGAAGTCCCGCACCTCGAAAGTGCTGCATGAGCTATGCGGGCGCACCATGCTCGGCCATGTCCTGGCCGCCGCGCGGGAACTGGAGCCCGAGCGGCTCGTGGTGGTCGTCGGGCACCGGCGCGAGCAGGTCGTCGAGCATCTCGCCCAGACCGCGCCGGACGCCGAGGCGGCCGTGCAGGAGCGCCAGAGCGGGACGGGCCACGCCGTGCGGATGGCGCTGGAGCAGACCGGCGCGCTGGACGGGACCGTCGTCGTCACCAACGGCGATCATCCGCTGCTGCGGGGGGAGACGCTCCAAGCGCTCGTCCAGGCGCACGAGGCAGAGGGGAACGCGGCGACCGTCCTGACGACCGAGATTCCGGACGCGACCGGTTACGGGCGGATGGTCCGGGCGGCGGACGGGAGCGTCACGGCGATCGTCGAGCACAAGGACGCCACCGAAGAGCAGCGGGCCATCAACGAGATCAACGTCGGCATGTACGCCTTCGACGGTGCGCTGCTGGCGGACGCGCTGAAGCGGGTGACCACCGACAACGCCAAGGGTGAGGAGTATCTCACCGATGTGGTGGCGATTCTGCGCGGTGACGGTCACCGGACCGGCGCGCATCTCGCGGCCGACTGGGTGGAGACCCAGGGTGTGAACGACAAGGTCCAGCTCGCGCAGGCGCGCAGGCAGCTGAACGACCGGATCCTTGAGGCGCACATGCGGGCCGGGGTCACGATCGTGGATCCGGCCACCACGTGGATCGACGTGGAGGTGACCGCGGATCAGGACGCGGAGGTCCACCCCGGGACGCAGTTGCACGGCCGGACGCACCTGGGCGAGGGCGCTCGGGTCGGGCCGGGCTGCACGCTGACGGACACGCGTGTCGGTGAAGGCGCATCCGTGATCAACGCCGTCTGCGTGGAGGCGGAGATCGGCCCGGACGCGTCGGTGGGTCCGTACGCGTACCTGCGGCCGGGGACGCGCCTGGCGCGCAAGGCCAAGATCGGTACCTACGTCGAGACGAAGAACGCCGACATCGGCGAGGGCACGAAGGTCCCGCACCTGACCTACGTGGGCGACGCGGAGATCGGCGAGGGCTCCAACATCGGCGCGAGCTCGGTGTTCGTGAACTACGACGGTGTCGAGAAGCATCGCAGCGTGATCGGCTCGCATGTGAAGGTCGGCAGCGACAACATGATCGTCGCGCCGGTGACGGTGGGCGACGGGGCCTACACCGCGGCGGGTTCGGTGATCGTCCAGGACGTCCCGCCGGGGGCGATGGCGGTCGCGCGGGCGCGGCAGCGCAACGTCGAGGGCTGGGTGGAGCGCAGGCGGGCGGGTTCGCCGGCGGCGGAGGCGGCTCGCCGGGCGCGGGACGGGGACGCGCCGTAGCGCGGCGCGCCCGATGAGACTGCCCCGCCGCAGGGCGGGGAGGTGGAGGACAGCGTCGTCCTCCGCGGACAACCGAGCATCCGTGCGCCCGAGTCTTGTGGTGCGCGGGGAGTGGGGACGACAACCCACATGAAGCACAGTTCCATTGAGGGGGAGTTGTCAGAGGTGAGTGGGATCAAAGCGAGCGGCCAGAAGAAGCTGATGCTCTTCACCGGCCGAGCCGACCCGGAGCTGGCCAGGGAGGTGGCCGACAGTCTCCACGTCGAACTGACGCCGACGTCCACGTACGACTTCGCGAACGGTGAGACGTTCGTGCGGTTCCTTGAGTCGGTCCGCGGTTCCGATGCCTTCGTGATCCAGAGCCACACCGCTCCCATCAACCAGTGGATCATGGAGCAGCTGATCATGGTGGACGCGTTGAAGCGCGCGTCGGCCAAGCGGATCACCGTGGTGGCGCCCTTCTTCGGGTATGCGAGGCAGGACAAGAAGCACCGGGGCCGTGAGCCGATCTCGGCGCGGCTGATGGCGGATCTGTTCAAGACGGCGGGGGCGGACCGGTTGATGGCCGTCGACCTGCACACGGCTCAGATCCAGGGTTTCTTCGACGGCCCGGTGGATCATCTGTTCGCGCTGGATCTGCTGGCGCAGCACTTCGAGAGCCGGCTGGACACTTCGCAGGTGACGGTCGTGGCGCCGGACGCGGGACGGGTGCGGGTGACCGAGCGCTGGTCGGACCGGCTCGGCGGCGTCCCGATGGCGATCATTCACAAGAAGCGCGACCCGGACGTGGCGAACGAGGTGAAGGTCTTCGACGTCGTCGGCGCGGTCGAGGGCCGCACCTGTGTGATCGTCGACGACATGATCGACACCGGCGGCACGATCCTGAAGGCGGCGGACGCGCTCTTCGACCAGGGTGCGAGCCGGGTGGTGGTCGCGGCGACGCACGGTGTGCTGTCGGGCCCGGCTGTGGACCGGTTGAAGAACTCGCGGATCTCCGAGGTGGTGCTGACGAACACGCTGCCGATCCCGGAGGAGAAGCAGTTCGACAAGCTGACCGTCCTGTCGATCGCCCCCCTGGTGGCCCGTGCGATCAACGAGGTCTTCAGTGACGGCTCGGTGACGAGCCTCTTCGGCGGCCACAGCTGACCACCGGCGAGCCCCGGGAGCGTGAGATAAGGCACCCCCTCCGGTCGCGATGCCCGGGTACCCCCCGGCATCGCGAGGTTCAGGCACCCCAAGTCCTTCTCAGTCACCCCCCGGGGGACTTTCGTGACCCACGACCCCGACGACCCCAGCCACCACCGAAACCCCGCAGCAACCTGAAGAATCGCGATCGCGTCCGAAGGCAGGTTCCGAGCGTGCGAGAAACCTGATCGCGCAGCGAGCCGCAAGGCGAGCCGAAGCGATGCAGCGATCGCACTCAGTGCCCGCCGAAGGAGGGCCATCCAGGGCCCGACGCCAAGGGCACTGCCATGAATACTGCTAGACTCGGTTAACCCGCGTATGCCTGGGTCGTCAGTGCGGTGCCGGTAGTGGAGCCGCATTCCCCGGGGAACGCAAAGAATCTTCGAGGCGCCTGCCGCATCGAGCATCGCCTGATTCGCTCTGTCCGTAGCGGACGTCCAGTGCCGGACGGCCGTGGATCGCAACAACGAGGAGTTTTCGCCGTGTCCGAGGTACGCATTGCCGCCGAGCCGCGCACCGAGTTCGGTAAGGGTGCCGCGCGGCGCACCCGCCGGGCCGGCAAGGTGCCCGCCGTCCTCTATGGTCACGGCACCGACCCGCAGCACATTTCGCTGCCGGGTCACGCTCTGATGCTGGCGCTGAAGACGCCGAACGTGCTGCTCACGATCGAGGGGCTCGGGAACGGCGCGGAGCTGGCGCTGCCGAAGGACGTTCAGCGGGACCCGATCAGGGGGTTCCTGGAGCACGTCGATCTGCTGCTGGTGAAGCGCGGTGAGAAGGTCGTCGTGGAGCTGCCGGTGCAGCTGGTCGGCGACGTGGTGCCGGGCGGTCAGGTCGCGCAGACCGCGGTGGAGATCTCGGTGGAGGCCGAGGCCACCCAGATCCCCGAGTCGGTGGAGCTGGACATCAGCGGGCTGGAGGTCGACAGCCAGGTGCTGGCGAAGGACCTGAAGCTCCCGCCGGGGACGACGCTGGCGGCGGACGAGGACATTCTGATTCTGCAGATCCTCGACGCGACCGCGGCGACGGAGCCGGAGCCCGAGGCGGAGGGCGCCGAGGCCGCGGCGGAGGGCGCCGAGGGCGAGGGCGAGGGCGCCGCCGAGTGACGGTGGCGCCGATGTTCGCCGGGTAGCCGGCCGCAGTGTTCTTCCATGGCCCCCGCGGGTGCGCATAGTCAGTGTGCACCGGCGGGGGCCGTGCTGGTTTCCGAGGGTCGTCGGCGGGGTCGTGGTGGAGGAGTTCGGGTGAGCGCTGATCTTTGGCTGGTGGTCGGGCTGGGCAATCCGGGGCCGTCGTATGCGAAGAACCGGCATAACGCGGGGTTCATGGTGCTGGACGTGCTGGCCGGCCGGGTCGGGGGGACGTTCAAGTCGCACCGCTCGAAGGCCTTCGGGGCGCGGGCGGATGTGCTTGAGGGGCGCTTGGCGGGTGCGCGTGCGGTGCTGGCGAAGCCGCGTTCGTTCATGAACGTGTCGGGTGGGCCGGTGAAGGGGCTGTGTGATTTCTACAAGGTCCCGGTGGAGCGGCTGATCGTCGTCCATGACGAGCTGGACATCCCGTTCGGCGCGGTGCGCCTGAAGCGGGGTGGTGGTGACAACGGCCACAACGGGCTGCGTTCGGTGACGAGTGCGCTGGGGACGCGGGACTATCTGCGGGTCCGGTTCGGGGTGGGGAGGCCGCCGGGGCGGATGGACGCGGCGGCGTTCGTGTTGAAGGACTTCTCGGCGGCGGAGCGGAAGGTTCTGGAGCTGGAGGTGGACCGGGCCGCGGACGCGGCGGAGGCGTTGATCGCCGATGGGCTGGGCACGGCGCAGAACGTCTTCCATGCCGGTTGACCGGATCCGGCCAGAAGGTGCCGTACAGAGCGGGTGATCATGCCGACGTGCGATGTTTCGCCCAGGTTCGCCGGTGTTGTCCTGTGCATGCCGAGGTTCGGCCCGTGACCACGGCAAAGAGATCGTAGGATGCTCCCCGAGTGAGGTTCATGTTGTGTGTGAACCTCAAGTGGCGTTCAACCGTCTTCGATGTGAATCGCGCAGTTGGTGCGCGCGTTACAGGGGATTGGTGAGTGGTCTATGGCAGTCGTTGACAAGGTCCAGGCCGAGTCATCGATCCGCCATGAGCCCAAGCGCTCGGGGTCGCAGAACTGGAGCGGATCCTATCGCCGCCTGGCGCGCTGCCTGGACTTCCTCAGCATGCTGATGGCGGGCGTGATCGCCTTCGTGCTGCGGTTTCCGGGGGTGCCGGGCGAGCTGAACGCCCCGTACGTGGCGCTGACGGTGGTCCTTCCGGTGGTGTGGATGCCGACGCTGATGCTGTGCCGGGCCTACCAGCCGCGATACGTCGGCGTCGGGTACGAGGAGTTCCACCGGGTGCTGCGGGCCGGGTTCATCCTCACCGCGACGGTCGCGATCGTGGCGTACGCGACGAAGACCGAGGTGGCGCGCGGGTACGTGGTGATGGCGCTGCCGCTCGGGACGTTCCTGAATCTGGTGGCGCGGTACCGGCTGCGCAAGTGGCTGCACAAGAAGCGGTGGAACGGCGAGTGCATGCGGCGTGTGGTCGCGGTGGGGCACCGCACGTCGGTGGAGGATCTGATCAAGCTGCTTCGCAAGAAGCGGTACCACGGGATGGACATCGCCGCGGTGTGCCTGCCGCCGGCGATGGCGTCGGGCGACGACGCGGTCGCCGAGGTGGAGGGCGTGCCGGTGCTGGGCGACTTCTCCCAGGCGGCGGCGGTGGCGGACCGGATCGGCGCGGACTCGGTGGCGGTGCTGGCGTGCCCGGAGATGGACGGGGTGGCGCTGCGCAGGCTGGCATGGCAGATCGAGCGGGACGACGTGGAGCTGGTGGTCGCGCCGGCGCTGATGGACGTGACGGGCCCGCGGATCTCGATCCGGCCGGTGTCGGGGCTGCCGCTGCTGCATGTGGAGCATCCGGAGCTGGACGGCAGCCGGAAGGTGTTCAAGGGCCTGTTCGACCGCGCGGCCGCGCTGACCGGGCTGGCGCTGCTGAGCCCGCTGCTGCTGGTCGTCGCGTTCCTGATCAAGGTGACGAGCGCGGGTCCGGTGATGTTCCGGCAGTCCCGGGTGGGACGCGGCGGCCGGGAGTTCACGGTGCTGAAGTTCCGCACGATGGTGCAGGACGCCGAGGCCCGCAAGGTCGAGCTGCTGGACAACAACGAGAACGACGGCGTGCTGTTCAAGATCCGTGCGGACCCGCGGGTGACGCGGGTGGGGCGGTGGCTGCGCCGGTACTCGCTGGACGAGCTGCCGCAGCTCATCAATGTGGTGCGCGGCGAGATGTCGCTGGTGGGGCCCCGTCCGCCGCTGCCGGAGGAGGTCGCCCAGTACGGCGGTGACGTGTACCGGCGGCTGGTGGTGAAGCCGGGCCTGACGGGGCTGTGGCAGGTGAGCGGCCGTTCGGACCTCACGTGGGAGGAGTCCGTGCGGCTCGACCTGCGCTATGTGGACAACTGGACGCTCGCCATGGACCTGCAGATCATGTGGAAGACCTGGTCGGCGGTGTTCCGCGGTTCCGGCGCCTACTGAGCGACGGGTACCGGCCGGCGGGCACCCTGGCCCGCGGGCGCGGGCGGGCCGCATGAGAAAGTGGACCGAACAGACCAGTCGAGTCGGGAATGTGATCAAGGGATGACAGCGGGAGTGGCGGCGGACGACCACGCGCTCGCGGCGGAGCTCGCCGGTGCGGCGGGCCGGCTGCTGCTGGGGGTGCGGGACGAGGTGGGGTTCGCGGATGCGCGGGTCCTCAAGGACACGGGCGACCTGCGGGCGCACGAGTACCTCATGGAGGCGCTGGCGGAGCGCTGTCCCGGTGACGCCGTCCTGTCCGAGGAGGGTCGTTCCTCGGTCGCGGGGAAGCGGTCGCGGGGTGATGACCGTGCCCCGACCCGCAACACCGCCGACGCCGAGCGGCTCACGGCCGGGCGGGTGTGGATCGTCGATCCGCTGGACGGCACCCGTGAGTTCTCCGAGGAGGGCCGCCGCGACTGGGCCGTTCATGTGGCGTTGTGGGAGCGTGACGCGTCCGGTGGGGGACGGCTGGCGGCCGGGGCGGTGGCGCTTCCGGCGCAGGGCTTGACGCTCCGGACGGACGCGACGGGCGGGGCGTCGCTCGTCCGGGTGGATCCGGGGGAGCCCGACCCGGTGACGGCGGGGCCGGCGGCGGCCCGCGGGGCGCTGCCGCGCGAGGTGCCGCTGCACGTCCCGGCACCGGATGCGGGCAAGCTCCGCATCGCCGTGAGCCGCACGCGCCCGCCCGAGTTCGTGCGCCAGATGGCGGACCGGATGGAACTCGACGTGGAGCTGGTGCCCATCGGGTCGGCGGGTGCGAAGATCTCCGCGGTGCTGCTCGGTGAGGTCGACGCGTACGTGCACGCGGGCGGCCAGTTCGAGTGGGATTCGGCCGCGCCGGCGGCGGTGGCGCTCGCCGCGCGGGCGCACGCGTCCCGGATCGACGGGTCGGTTCTGGAGTACAACCGGAAGGACCCGCGGCTGCCGGATATCCTGGTGTGTCACCCTGTGTCGGCGCCGACGCTGCTGACCGGCATACGGGAAGTGCGTGGAGCCCTGCCCTGATCCTGCCCGGAGACCCGGCGGGACTCGATCGAGGCGTGCCGACGTTCGGATCCGGTGGGAGGCGTGCGCCCGTCGCGTGCCACCGGTTGCATCTGCCAGAAAGCGTGGAGAGAAGCCCCAGACCATGCAGCGTTCCGATTATCTGTTGTCCCAGCTGGACGTCCTCGAGGCGGAGTCGATCCATATCTTCCGGGAGGTGGCGGCCGAGTTCGAACGGCCGGTGCTGCTGTTCTCCGGCGGCAAGGACAGCCTGGTCATGCTGCGCCTGGCCGAGAAGGCGTTCTGGCCCGCCCCGATCCCGTTCCCGGTGATGCACGTCGACACCGGGCACAACTTCCCCGAGGTGATCGAGTTCCGTGACCGGCGGGTCGCGGAGCTGGGCGTCCGGCTGGTCGTGGCGTCGGTGCAGGACGCGATCGACAGCGGCCGGGTGGTGGAGCAGAAGGGGCGGCGCGCGTCGCGGAACCGGCTGCAGATCACGCCGCTGCTGGACGCGATCGAGGAGCACCAGTTCGACGCGGCGTTCGGCGGTGCGCGCCGCGACGAGGAGAAGGCGCGGGCGAAGGAGCGGGTGGTGTCGTTCCGGGACGAGTTCGGGCAGTGGGATCCGAAGAACCAGCGTCCGGAGCTGTGGAACCTGTTCAACACCAGGATCGTCCAGGGCGAGCATGTGCGGGTGTTCCCGCTGTCGAACTGGACGGAGCTGGATATCTGGGACTACGTCCGGCGGGAGGAGCTGGAGCTTCCGCTGATCTACTTCGCGCACACCCGCCGGGTGTTCGAGCGCGACGGGCTGCTGCTGGACGCCCAGACCGGGTTCGCCAACCGCGGCGACGACGAGCCGGAGTTCGAGGCGACGGTCCGGTACCGGACGGTCGGGGACGCGTCCTGCACGGGCGCGGTGAAGTCGAGCGCCTCGTCCCTCGACGAGGTGATCGAGGAGATCGCGGCGACGCGGATCACCGAGCGCGGGCAGACCCGCGCCGATGACCGCACCAGCGAGGCCGCGATGGAGGACCGCAAGAAGGAGGGCTACTTCTGATGGCCGCGAACGAGCCCGCCCAGGCCCAGCACCCGGGCAAGAGCATGGACCTCCTGCGCTTCGCGACCGCCGGCAGCGTCGACGACGGCAAGTCGACGCTGATCGGCCGGCTGCTGTTCGACTCGAAGTCGATCTTCGAGGACCAGTTGGAGTCGGTGGAGCGGACGAGCACCGAGCGGGGCGAGGAGTACACGAACCTGGCGCTGCTGACCGACGGGCTGCGCGCCGAGCGGGAGCAGGGCATCACGATCGATGTCGCGTACCGCTACTTCGCGACGCCGCGCCGCAAGTTCATCATCGCGGACACGCCGGGGCACATCCAGTACACCCGCAACATGGTGACGGGCGCGTCCACCGCGGACCTGGCGATCATCCTGGTGGACGCACGCAAGGGCATCCTGGAGCAGTCGCGGCGGCACGCGTTCCTCGCCACGCTGCTGCAGGTCCCGCACCTGGTCGTGGCGGTCAACAAGATGGACCTGGTCGACTACGACCGGAGCGTGTACGAGCGGATCGTGGACGAGTTCACGGCGTTCGCCTCCAAGCTCGCCGTGACGGACATGACGTTCGTGCCGATCTCGGCGCTGCACGGCGACAACGTCGTGGAGCGCAGCGTGAACATGCCGTGGTACGAGGGCTCTTCGCTGCTGCACCACCTGGAGCACGTGCACATCGCGTCCGACCGGAACCTGATCGACGTGCGGTTCCCGGTGCAGTACGTGATCCGGCCGCACGCGTCCACCGACCCGGACCTGCACGACTACCGCGGCTACGCCGGCCAGGTCGCGGGCGGCGTCCTCAAGCCCGGCGACGAGGTGGTGCATCTGCCGTCCGGGCTGACCACGCGGATCACGCAGATCGACGGCCCGCGCGGTCCCGTCGACGAGGCGTTCGCGCCGATGTCGGTGACGCTCCGCTTCGCCGACGACATCGACATCTCCCGCGGCGACATGATCGCGCGCCCGAACAACCGTCCCGAGGTGGCGCAGGACATCGACGCGATGATCTGCTGGATGACCCCGGACCGCACCCTCACCCCGCGTTCCAAGCTGGTGATCAAGCACACCACCCGCACCGCGAAGGTCCTGGTGAAGGACCTGCACTACCGGCTGGACGTCAACACCCTGCACCGCGACGAGCGGGCGGACGCGCTCGGCCTGAACGAGATCGGCCGCGTCTCCCTGCGCGTGACGCAGCCGCTGTTCGTCGACGACTACGGCCGCAACCGCCTCACCGGCGGCTTCATCCTGGTCGACGAGGCCACCAACAACACCGTCGCCGCCGGCATGATCACCGGCGTGAAGTAGGCCGGTGGCGCCGCGAGCGCCGGTCACGTCCTCTAAGGTGCGGAACAGTGGTCTCCCGACCACCCCCGGACCACCATCCCCCGAATGCCCGCGAGGTCCAGCCGATGACGCCTGTCCCCCACCGGAGAGCGGACGAGTCCGCTGAGCGTGCGGCCGGGCCCGCGGACGGGACGGCGCCGCCCCGCGTCCTGTTCCTCGGCGGACTGGGCCGCAGCGGCACAACACTGGTCGAGCGCCTGCTCGGTGAACTGCCCGGTGCGATGGCGCTCGGCGAGGTCATCCATCTGTGGGAGCGCGGTGTCCATGAGGGGGAGCGCTGCGGCTGCGGCGTCCCGTTCGGCGAGTGCCCGGTCTGGCGGCGAGTCGGGGAGGCGGCGTTCGGCGGCTGGGACGCGGTGGACCTCGACAGGTTCGCCGAACTGCGCGCCGCGGTGGACCGCACCCGCCACATCCCGATGCTCGCCCGCGACCGGCTCCCGGCCGACCGGGCGCCGCAAGTCGTCGAGTACGTCGAGCACTACCTGCGCCTGTACCGCGCCGTCGCCGCGGAGGCCGGCGCCACGGTCCTGATCGACTCCAGCAAGCAGGCGTCGCTCGCATTCTGCCTGCGCTGGGCGGCCCGCGTCGGCCGCCTCGACCTGCGGGTGCTGCACGTCGTGCGCGACAGCCGCGGCGTGGCCTACTCGTGGACACGCCAGGTGCGGCGCCCGGAGGCCGACGCGGGCGGCGACGAGCACATGACGCAGTGGTCGCCCCCCCGCACCGCCGTCCACTGGAACGCCGAGAACGGCGCCTACCAGCTCCTCGCCCGGCGCGGCGTGCGGGTGCGGCGGATGCGCTACGAGGACTTCGTCGCCGATCCGCGTGCCCGGCTCCGCGACATCGCCCGGTTCGCGGGGCTCCCCGCCGACGGCGCCGCGCTGGCCTTCGTCGGCGACGGCCGCGCGGAGCTGACGGTCAACCACACGGCGTCGGGCAACCCGATGCGCTTCCGCACCGGACGCATCGACGTCCGGTCCGACGACCGGTGGCGGACCGCGCTGCCGGCCGCCGACCAGCGCAGGGTCACCGCCATGACCTTGCCGCTGCTGCGCCACTACAGCTATCTAGGAGGCGACGTATGACGGAGGAGCCGGGTGGACACCCGTCCGTCGGCGTGGTGATCCCCACGCACGACCGTCCGGAACTGCTGCGGGCGGCGCTGGACGCCGTCCTGGCCCAGGACTATCCGGGCGGGCTGCGGGTCGCGGTCGTGTTCGACCGCGCCGCGCCCGACCCGTCGCTCGCGGACGTGCCCGGCGCGGACGGCCGCGTGACCGTCCTCGCCAACGACCGCACGCCGGGCCTGGCGGGGGCGCGCAACACCGGCATCCTCGCGCTGGACACCGAGCTGGTGGCGTTCTGCGATGACGATGACCGGTGGCTGCCGGAGAAGCTGACCGCGCAGACGGCCGCGCTCGCGGCGCGGCCGGACGCGGTGCTGGCGAGCTGCGGCATCCTCGTGGAGTTCCGCGGCGGCGACAACGCGAGGCTCGCGGGCGCCGCGGAGGTGACCCACGCCGACCTCGTGCGGTCCCGGATGGTGATGGTCCACTCCTCCACGTACCTGGTGCGCCGCGCGGCGCTGACCGGGCGGGACGGGATCGGGCTGGTGGACGAGACCATCCCGGCGAGCCAGAACGAGGACTGGGACCTCGCGCTGCGGGCCGCCCGTCGGCACCCGATCGTGAACGTCGACCGCCCGCTGGTGCGGGTGCTGTGGGGGCGGACGTCGCTGTTCGCCGGCGAGTACGACACCAAGATCGACGGGCTGCGGTGGATGCTGCGGCGGCACCCGGAGCTGGCCGGGGACCCGGTCGGGGCGGCCCGCGTCTACGGCCAGATCGCATTCTGGAACGCGGGCCTCGGCCGCCGTCGGGAGGCGCTGAGCTGGTCGCGGCGGGCTCTGCGCGCCAACTGGCGGGAGCGGCGCGTGCCGTTCGCGCTGGCGGTCGCCTCCGGGCTCGTTTCCGACGAACGGGTGCTGCGGACCCTGCACGCGCGGGGGCACGGCATATGACGGGCGAGATCGCGGCCGGTCCCGCGGCGCAGGCCGCGGCCCCTGGTGGCACGCCGCGCGTCGTGCTGCGCGGTGTGCCGTTCGATGCGCTGACCGAGGCGCAGGTGGTCGAGCACGTCGCCGCCAGCCTCGCGCGCGGCGCGGGCGGCCACCTGGTGACGCCGAACATCGACATCGTGCGGCACGCCCGGCGGGACGGTGAGGGGCGGTCGCTCGTCACCGGCGCCGCTCTCGTCGTCGCCGACGGGACGCCGATCCTGTGGGGTGCGCGGCTCGCCGGCCGGCCGCTGCCCGCCCGTGTCACCGGGGCGTCCCTCATCTGGACGCTGAGCGAGGCGATGGCACGCGACGGCCGGTCGGTCTACCTGCTCGGCGGGGGCGCGCCCGGCGTTCCCGAACGCGCCGGCGCCGTGCTCGCCGAGCGGTATCCGGGGCTGCGCGTCGCGGGGGCGTCCGCGCCGCCGATGGGGTTCGACCGCGACGAGCGCGAGGTCGCCGCGATCGCCGCCGATCTCGCGGCCCGCAAGCCCGACCTGGTGTTCGTCGGCCTCGGGTTCCCCCGCCAGGACCGGCTCATCGCCGCGCTGCGGCCCGAGCTGCCCGGCGCGTGGTTCGTGGGGTGCGGCGCGGCGATCCCGTTCGCGGCGGGCGAGCTGGAGCGCGCCCCGGAGTGGATGCAGCGGACGGGCCTGGAGTGGCTGCACCGTCTGGCGGGCGAGCCCCGCCGCCTGTTCAGCCGCTACATCCTCCACGACCTTCCGTTCGCGGCGCGGTTTCTCACCGGATGCGCGCTGGACCGGTACCGCCGCTAGGCCCGCGGCCGGGGTGTGAGCGCCGGCCGGTCAGCGCCGCGGCTGGCCGCGGCGCAGGATCGAGCGCGCCGCCTCGTCCAGGTGCAGCGGGCGGCGCAGCAGGTAGCAGCCCGCGACGTACCCGGCGGCACCGACTGCGGCGGCCGCCAGCTCGGACAGCCCGTGGCCCGCCGCCAGCCGCGCGAGCAGCGGCACCGCGCCGAAGCAGACGCCGGTCAGCGCCGCCGCCGCCAGTGAGCCCCGGCTGAACGGGTGCAGGCCCAGCTTCAGCCGCAGCTGCAGCAGCGGGATGACGTTGCGGGTCAGCAGCGCGGCGGCGCTGCCGAGCGCCGCCCCCATGATCCCGATGTGCGGGATGAGCAGCACACTGACGCAGACGTTCACGCCGAGCGCGAGCACGATGTTCCCGAGGTTCCAGGTGGTCTTGCCCGCCATCATCAGGACGACCTCGACCATGCCCGTGCCTGCGCGGAGCACCATCGCGGCCGCCAGCACCACGATCACCGAAGCACCGCTGTGGTAGCCGTTCCCGAACATCCGCAGCAGCTGCTCGGCGAACAGCGCCGAAAGCAGGAACAGCGGCCAGTTCGTCAGGATCAGCCAGCTCGTGGCGGTCTGGTAGAGGGTGTTGGCCGAGCGCCGGTCATCGTGCGCGAGCACCTCCGACAGGTGCGGCTGGACCGCCTGCGAGATGGCCCGGTTGGCGAGCTGCCCGACGACGCGCAGCCGGGACGCCGCGGTGTAGATCGCCGCGTCGCGCGCGCCGAGCATCGACGCGACCAGCAGGATGTCCATGCGCTGCAGCAGGATCTGGGTGATGGCCGCGAGGCCGCGCGGTAGTGCGTAGCGCCAGAACCGGCGGCCGAGGTCGGGCGGGATATCCGGGGCGGCGTCGCCTTCCGGTGCGGTGCGGCGGACCAGCGCGAGCATCGCCAGCACGGCCAGCACGGCGGCGGGCACGTACGGCCCGACCCATGCGACGGCGACGAGCCCGGATGCCCCGGCGACCGCCACCGCGCCGACCGCGGCGAGCTGCGTCACCGGGCGGCCGATGTTCTCCACCAGCACCGACGGCCGCATGCGCCGGAACCCCTGAGTCGCCGCCAGCGCCCCGCCCGACAGGTTCATCACCGGTAGGAACACCGCCAGCACGCGCAGGTAGGTCGCGCCGTCCCCAGGGTCGCCGCGGACCATCGCATCGGCCACCCACGGCGCCGCCGTGAAGAGCGCGATGCCGAGCACCGCGGAGAACAGCACCATCGGCCGCAGCGCCAGCCGGACGAGCGGACCGATCCGCTCGAAGCGGCCGCGCGAGCGGAACCGGGCGATGAAGTAAACCAGGCTCGTCTGGGTACCGAGTTCGGAGATCGCGCCGAACAGCAGGAACACGGAGGTCGCGACGAAGAAGACGCCGGCCTCGTCCTGGGAGAACGCGTTGGTGATGACGGCGACGACGGCGAGCTGGGTCAGCGCCGAGATCGCCGCGCCCACGATGCTCAGGGCGCCGCCGCGGGCGAGGGCGCCGACGTCGGACCCCATCGATCCCGAGCCGGCGCCGCCTCTCGCCGCGGGCTCGGCCGCGCCGGTCGCGGGTGCGCTCATCGGCGCCAGGACGGGGTGCGGCCGAGCCACTCCGCGAGCCGCTCGTCGTACGGGCGGAAGTACTCGTCGAGGCGCTCGTTCAGCGCGTCCGGGAGCGGCGAGCGGCTGCGCGCGTTGTGCCGCTCGAACACCGGAGAGCCGAGAGGCGGGACGTCCAGGAAGTCCAGGATGCCCTTGTACACGGGCTCAGGCTCGGTGAAGAACTCGTGGCTGTCCACGACGAGGAGGCGGTCGCGGCCCACGAGCCCCTCCAGCCGTTCGATCTGCTCGACGTAGCGTCCCCGCGCGAGGTAGGCGTTGTGCTGGTAGGCGCGGCTCGTCGCGGACGGGTCGGCCGCGAGGCGCTCGGCCTCGCCCGCCAGCCGCTGCTCCTCCAGCTCCACCGCCCGCTCGAACGGCTCGGTCTCGAAGCCGCGCCCCATCTCGTGGGAGTGCGCCGAGTACGCCCGCTCCACCGGGTCGCGCACCAGCATCAGCAGCTTCACGCCGGGCAGGTCGGCGGCGATCCGCGCGCCCGCCAGCGGGTGGAACCCGTAGTACGGCGACGACTCGAACGCCAGCGGTTCCACTCCATACCGGTGTTCGACGCGCGCGGCCGTCGCGCGCAGCGGGAAGTGCGCCTGGTACCAGGCGAGCCCGTTGCCGTAGCCGGTGTCGAAGTAGTGGACGCCCTTGTGCCACAGGGCCTTGAGCAGCGCCGGGTGCTGGCTGAGCGTCCGGTACATCGACGTCGTGCCGCAGCGCTGCCCGCCGACGATGAGGAACCCGGGCAGGATGCGGGCACGGTGGGTGGCCTTGCCCGCGGTGACGGCGGCGGCCTGGGCCAGCCGCTTGTGCCTGGGGGGACGCGCCGCCTGGTGCTTGTCAGCCATTCGTTTCCTTCGTTTCTTGCGCGCCCTCGGCGAGGGCGGGGAGGAGCCACGCGCCGACGTCGCCGAGGCGGGCGCCCGCCTCGGCCTGCCGGTCGGCGAGGTAGCGTGCGGCGAGTTCGGCGAGGTACAGCCGCGCGACGAGCCGGGCGTGCGCGGCCTCGGCGGCGAACGGGGCCAGCGCGCCGGCCGCGCCGCGCACGCAGTCGGCCGCCGCCCGCGCCGGGTCGGCCGCCGGGTCGGAGACCGCCCGCTGGAGGAGGTGGTGCAGCGCGTCGAAACCCACGGGGACGCCGGTGGCGAACCGCTCCCAGTCCCACACCAGCAGGCCGCCGTCCGAGCCGCCGGTGTTCCACGGCGTGAAGTCGCCGTGCCACGAACCGAAGACGATCTCGGCGTCGCCGTGCCGTTCGCCGATCGCCGCGAGTGCCGCGCGCAGCCGGTCCGCCGCCCCGCCCGGTAGCGCGGCGGCGCGGTCGCGAAGCGCCGCCCAGTAGGGGGAGGCCGCCAGTCGGAGCCGCCGTGTCCCGGCCGCCGCGGCGATCTCCCGCAGCGCATCGGCCAGCAGCTGCGATGTGACGGGACGGCCCGGCTCCCACGTCGGCAGCGGGGTCAGCGCCAGTACGTCCAGGCCTCGCCACGAACCGTGGTGCAGCACCTCCGGCGCGCGCACCACGGCACCCGCCGTCCGCGGCAGCCGCGCCAGCGCCGCCGCCTCGGCCCGCACGAGCCGCCCCGTGAGCTCGTCCACCCCCACCTTGACGAAGGCGATCGGCGGTCCGTCCGATCCGGGGGACAGCGCCTGCAGGACAGGCTTGTCGTTGGCGCGGCCGGCGGGCCGCGCGTACAGCGCGGCGCACACCGGACGCCCGAGGGCCGCGGTCAGGTACGTCTCCACGGTCTCGGCCCCGTCCGGGACTTCCACGCGCACGCCTCGGCGCAGCACCGCGTGCCCGAGCCCGCCGCGCAGCGACCAGATCAGCCCGGCCGTCACCAGCCGCGCGGCGCGCGATTCGACCCGGCCGTAGGCGCGCAGCGCCGCGACGGCGGCCGCCCGGTCGGCGGGCAGCAGGATCCTGGGCCGACGGGCGCCGGGTGCGAGGAGGCGGTCACCGGAGCCGAAGGTGACGCGTGCGGGTTCGGGCCAGAGCAGCCGGGTCGTTTCACTCAGCGCCGTCAGCCGGTCCGCCGTGTCGCTCACGCTGTCCCTCCCGAATCCTGATGGCCGCGCCGTTCATCCGCGCGGCCTGACGTGTCTTCGTCTCCAGCAGCCGGCGTCTGCGGGCGGCGGCACGCGTCCTACCGCGTGCCCGCAGGGCGCGCTCGGCGACCGGTTCGAGGCGCGGCGGGCTCAGGTCCATGCCGTTGCGCCACATGACCGCAAAGGACAGCAGGTAGAGGGGCATAGGGGTGTAGAGCCCGTCGTAGATCGTCATGTAGAAGAGCACGAGCAGCATCGTCAGGACGCCGCCCGTCGCGATCGGGGAGGTATCCCGCCAGTACCGCCGCATCGCGTTCAGGAAGAACAGGATGTACAGGCCCGCCCCCACGAAACCCTGCGAGATCAGCAGCAGCCACAGCTGGCCGTCGGAGCCGAGCGGAGGGTGCTTGCACTCCGGGCACGCCTCCGTTTTGCCGGTGACGACCGTCTTGTCGCTCCCGACGGCGTACCGAGTGTTGCCGTAGCCGATGATGGGGGAGGTGAGCGTCGCCTCGATCGTCTTGGCGCGCGTGTAGGCGCGGATGCCGTTGCTCTGCGGGTTGTCGAGTCTGGTCTCGACCTGGGCGTACAGCGGCGACATCGCGAACAGGGCGCCGCCGAGCACCAGCCCGGTGGCCGCCACGCCGAGCGCCATGACCCGGCCGCGCAGCGCCAGCCGGACGAGGACGTAGACGATGCTGATCCCGATCCCGACCCACAGGCCGCGGTTCAGCCCGTAGACCACCGGGACCAAGGAGAGCGCGAGGATCGCCGCGCCCAGCATCCGGCGCTTGCGCGAGGCGTACACCCACCAGCCGAGGACGAACCAGATCAGCAGGATCGAGTAGTTGTTCCCCCAGGTGTTGGCCCACTCGAAGGGGGCTTCGGGGCGGATCGCCTTGACCGAGCCGACCCAGGTGATCTGCGCCGCGGTGGGATCGATGATGTTCTGCACGAACGGGTTGCCGCTTATCCGCCCGGGCAGCAGCATCCCGAGCAGCGGCGGGACCTGGAAGTCCGGGTACACGACGCCGAGCAGCCCGCCGAGCGTGGTGGTGACGAACAGTGCCCCGAGCATCCGCAGGAGCGCGAGCCGCGGCAGCTCCCGCTCGCTGAGGTTCCCGACATACAGCACGATGACCGCGGACGCGAGGTAGATGGCCAGCCGCACCACGACCGAGACGATCCGACCGAAATCGAGATCGCCGTATGCGCCCGCCGGGTTCTCGTCCAGCATGGTGAGGCTGACCAGGTACCAGACCAGGAACAGCACCCATAGCCCGAAGCCGGGCGGGAGCCGCAGCGGGCGGCGGTTGAGCAGGATGAGCGCCATCGGCACCGCGCAGATGACAAAGCTGAACACGCCGAGGCCGACGATCCACCAGATGGGGAAGCCGACGAGCAGCGCGATCAGCGGCCACGTCGTGTGCGGCAGGTCGCGCAGGCGTGCCGGGAGCGGTTCGTCGGCCCGTGACGGGGGGACGGGACCGCTCAGCGCGCGGCTCGTGGAGGAAAGGGAGGGCAACGGCATCGACTCGGATCGCGGCGGAACGGTTCAGGGACGGTCGGATTGGTCTTCCGGGTCGGAGTGCAAACCGTAGCGGGGTATCACCGACGTCGTGTCCGGCTCATCGCCATTGGTCTTTGTGTGGTGCTCGGTGTCCGAGTCAGTGGTGGACTTGGCGGGCCCGCCCGGCCGTGCGGCGCGGCGGCTCGTCCTACCCGCACCGGTGTTGGCGCGGTGGCCCGTGTTCCGGCCCGTCTCCCGGCCGGCGCCGGAACCCGGGGCGGAGCCCGTCTCCCGGTTCGTGCCGGGCTCCGCGTCGAAGTCGAGCACCGGTGGGGTGACCGGTTTGAGATCGACGATGGTGCGGTCCGCAGGTCCGGTTCCGAAGGCCTCGAGGTCCACGCCGCCGGACTTGGCCGAGCCGGCCGCCGCGCCAGGGGCCTTCCCGGGCCGCGCGGCGCGGCGCGGCTGCGGGTGGGCGGTGTCGGAGTGCGGCTGGGCCGGGACGACGAGCATGCCGAGCACCGTGACGCTCATCCTGTCGAGCGCGCGCACCGACTCCTCGACGTCCTTGCGCCTGACCTGGGGGACCTCCACGACGACCAGCGCGGTGTCGGCGGCCTCGGCGATGGCCTGCGCGTCGGCGCTGGCGCTGGTCGACGGTGCGTCGATCACGACGTAGTCGGTGTTGGAGCGGAGCTGGTCCACGATATGGACCATCTGCCGCGTCTGAAGCTGCTCGTAGGCGAGGTCGGTGTCGATGCCGGGCGGGACGACCCACAGCCGCTTCTGCACGGGCGAGCGGACCATCGCCTCGCGGAGCGGGCGCGCCCCGAGCAGGACCTCGGCGAGCCCAGGGCTCGCCGGGGCCTCCGTCAGCCGCGCCGACTCCCGGGAGTGCAGGTCGGCGCAGACGAGCACCACGCGGGACTGGGTGCGGGCGAGCGCCGCGGCCAGGTTCGCGGCCGACAGGCCCGCGCCGGGCCCGTCGGTGGCGCTCGTCACCAGGATCACGTGGTTGCCGTGCCCGAGGACGGCATTGAGCTGGTGGCTCAGCTCGTGCACTTCCTGCCCGTTGCGGCTGCGGGCGGGCAGCAGCCCGAGCCGGTCGCCCTTGCCGGCCGGGTGGAGCTCCAGCAGAACGGGCATGTCGAGCATCCGCTCCACGTCCGCCGCTCTGCGCAGGCGGGTGTCAAGGCGGTCGCGGGTGGCGGCGACGCCGAACCCGGCCAGTAGCCCCGCCATGAGGCCGCCGGTGAGGAACAGCGGCACGTTCGGGCCGCTGGGCTGCGTGGGTGTGGAGGCGTTGCTGATGATGCGGCCGGGGTTGATGGTCGTGGTGCTGAGGGAGTTCACGCGGCCGGTCAGCGCAGTGATCTGGCGGCTGATGACCTGCTGCTGGCTGCGGGCGTAGGTGCGGTTGGCGCCGCTGTACTGCGGGATCCGGTCCAGCAGGATCTTGTTCTTGTTGCTGAGATCCTCGATCTTCTTGCTGATGATGTTGATCTGGTCCGTCAGGTTCGCCTGCGCGGACGCCGTGCGCTGGTTCAGGTACGCCTGCGCGAAGAGGTTCGCGCCGTTCGCGGCGCCACGGGGGTTGTCGTCGGTGTAAGCGATGGTCAGGACGCCCGAGTTCGGGGGGACTGAGACCGTGACGTGCGACAGCAGGTGGTTCTCGGTGTCGTCGTACTTGAGCAGGCGCTTGGCCTCTTTGGCGACCTCGAGCGACTTGGCGACCTGGGCCTCGGTGTCGAGGTTGACGTCCGTCTTGCTCTTGGACGCCGCGGGGGCGGAGTCGTCGAACCCGGTGGGCGCCACGAGGACTTGGGCCTCGGCGGTGTAGGTTTTGGCCACCGTGAACGTGTACGCGGCGACGCCGGCGAAGATGAGCGAGGCGCAGCACACGATGATCCCCCAACGCCGCCGTATCAACCCCGTGTAGTCGACGAACTCTTTGGCGGGTGCTGGACTAGACGACACTTCAGTCCCTTCGCGGTCACCGCCCCCGACGCCGCGCGGACCGCCGGGCTGCCAGAGCTGGCGGCCGGAAGTCGCCGGGTGAGATGGGGGCGTGGCGTCGCGGTCACTATAGCGAGCGACGACGTGATTCAGACAATCTCCGTGCCGGTGGGCATCAGTGGTGGAACCGGTGCACGGGGACCGGAGACCGTCGCGCCGTGCCGTTCGCGTACGGGGTGCGGCCTGGTGGTCGAGCCGACCCACCGCTATGCTACCGCAGGCTCCCCCCATAAGTATCAGTCGGGTAACTCTCGTCCCATGACGCCGTACCCCGCGACACGATGGGCGCATTGGTCAATACTTCTGATTTCTGAGGATTCCCCGCCGAGGAGGCATAAGTGTCGCGTCTGCGTCGTGATACGGCGGTCGTGGCGACGGTATTGGCTGGGATCGGTCTAGTGACCATCCCGCAGTTCGCCGGAGACCACCAGGTCGCGGCAGTTGCCAGTGCCGCGCAAACCGCCGGGAAGATGCCCAGTGAGATTCCCTACGGCGGAACCCCGAACATCGAGCCGAACCAGGGCGGCTGGGCCGGCGTGGTCTATGCGATGGCCAAGGTCGGCGACAAGATCATCGTCGGCGGGAAGTTCAAGTCGGTCAAGCAGGGCACGACGACATACCCCGTGACGAACCTGCTGGCGATCGACGTGCGGAACAAGCACCTCGACACCAGCTTCCGGCCGCAGCTCGACGGCGTGGTCGAGGCGCTCGAGCCCGCGCCGGACGGCAAGTCGGTGTTCGTCGGCGGCAAGTTCAACACGGTCAACGGCAATGCCAGGCCCAAGCTCGCCCGGATCGACGTGAGCACCGGCCAGGAGGTCGCCAACGGCACCTGGAGGACGCCGGGGGTCCGCCACGGCGCCGTCTACGACATCGAGCTGGCGCACGGGCGCCTCTACATCGCCGGGCAGTTCACCAAGATCGCGGGCATCAAGCGCAAGGGTTTCGCGGCGCTCAGCCCGACGACGGGCGGGTTGTCGACCAAGTACGGCACCGTCCCGTTCACCGGTGTGCACAACGGCGGCATCACGCGCGTCCGGCGGATCGCCGCCACCCCGGACGGCGAGAAGATGTACGCGATCGGGAACTTCCGCACGGCCGGCGGTGAGGAGCGGCGGCAGTTCGCCCGGCTCAACCTCGGCGACTCCTCCGACTCGCTCGACACGACCTGGAAGACCAGCGGGTTCGCCACCACGTGCAACACCGTCTTCAACAGCTACGTGCGCGACATGGCGATGTCGCCGGACGGCAAGTTCGTCGTGGTCGGCACGACCGGCGGCCCGTACGGCACGTCCCAGCTCTGCGACAGCGTCACCCGCTGGGACAACGACACCACCGGCTCGGACGTGCGGCCGGCATGGGTGAACTGGACGGGCGGCGACACGATCGACTCGGTCACCGTCTCCGCATCGGCCGTGTTCGCCGGGGGGCACCCCCGCTGGTCCAACAACCCCTACGGCAGGGACAGCGCCGGTCCCGGCGCGGTGACCCGGCCCGGCCTGGCCGCCCTCGACCCGCGCAACGGCGTCCCGCTCTCCTGGAACCCGGGCCGCGACCCCCGCGGCGACGGCGCGTGGTCGCTGCTGGTGACCTCCGAGGGCCTGTGGGTGGGCAGCGACACCAACTACTTCCTGCCGCCGTCGTCGCACAAGTTCCGCGGGAAGATCGGCTTCTTCCCGTTCGAGGGCGGGAAGACACTGCCCGCGGACGCGACCGGGCAGCTCCCGGGCAAGGTCTACGTCGCCGCGCCGGGGACGCTCGTGCAGCGCAACGAGCTCCTCTCGCGCACGTTCGACGGCACGACGGCCGGCGACGCGGTCACCGAGTCGGTCTCGGGCGGCATGGACTGGTCGGACGTGCGGGGCACGATGCTGATCGACGGCGCCCTCTGGTACGCCAAGTCCGACGGCAAGCTGTACAAGCGCACGTTCGATGGCACGTCCGTCGGCGCCGAGCAGCTCGCCAACCCCTACGCCGACGCGGAATGGGATGCCGATGAGCCGCGCTGGAAGGGCAACGAGCCGCAGTTCTACAGCTCGACGTCGGGTGGCCGGACGCTCGGGATGTTCTTCGACAACGGCCGGATGTACTACACCAGGTCCGGGAGTTCGGCGCTGTACTACCGCTACTTCACACCGGAAAGCGGAGTCCTCGGCGCCATTGAGTACACCGCGGCGTCCTCTGGCTGGACAAATGTCCGAGGGATGTTTGTTTCTGGTGATAAGCTTTACTACGTCGCCAGCGACGGCAAGCTGAACACGGTGAAGTTCGTCGACGGCGCCCCGAGCGGAAGTTCCACCGTGATCAGTACAGCAGACTGGCGGGGCGGCGGTCTTTTCGTCGGCTGACCTGAGCGCGGCAGTGATCCAGGGCCGGGCGTCCCCCGAATACGGGGGACGCCTGGCCTTCGCGTTCGACGGGGGGAGTCTGTTTTCTGATGGCCATGACAAGGATGGGGCGTTGGGCGCTCGGCGCGGGTGCGGGCGCGGTCGTCCTGGCCGCGGGCGTCGGGATCGGTGTCTCCATCGGCGGTGACTCCGCCGAAGATCCCGGCTGCGCGGTCTCCGACCGGCTGGTCCCCGAGTGCGGCCGGTGGTGGGGCGTCGCGCCGGGCGTCTTCATGAACAAGTCGACGGAGAAGGCCCTCGCCGACTTCGAGGACAAGACCCGCCACCCCGCCGACGCCGTGCACCTGTACCATCGGGACGGGGAGATCTTCCCGACCGACCGCGAGATCGCGATGGCGCGCGAGGGCGGCCGCCGCCGGCTGCTGTTCCTCAACTGGAAGCCCGAGATGGGGAGGACCTGGGCGCAGGTCGCCGCCGGAGACCCGGTGGTCGACGAGCACATCGACGACATCGCCCGCCGCATCCGCGCCGCCCATCCGCACCGGTTCTTCCTCGCCGTCCACCATGAGCCCGAGGAGGAGGTCCGGCCGTCGCGCGGGTCGGGGTACACCGCCGGCGACTACCGCGCCATGGTCCGGCACGTGATCAAGCGGCTGCGGGCCGGAGGCGCGGACAACGCGGTGACCGTGATGGCCTACATGGGGGTCCCTAACTGGGGGTCGCAGCCCTGGTTCAACGACCTCTATCCGGGCGACGACGTGATCGACTGGGTGGCCGCCGACCTGTACGCGGACAAGTGGGTGAGCGATTTTGCGACATTGGTCAACAAGACGCGCCCGGATTATCCGAAATGGCCGGGATTTTATACGTGGGCGTCGGTGCGATTCCCGACGAAGCCGCTCATGCTCGCCGAGTGGGGCACTGTGAACCGCAAGAACGATCCCGATTTCAGCCGGCGCTTCTTCGCGTCCGTCCCGCGCCAGCTTCCCGACTATCCGCGGCTGAAGGGTCTCCTGTATTTCGAGTCGCCGAAGACGCCCGTGGGGGACACGAGGTGGAACACCACGGGCGCCTCGGCGCATGCATTTCGGCAGGTCGCCAAAATGCCGGACTTCAATCGTCTGACGCCGCCCTGACCGGCTCGCGCTCGCCGTGCCCGGACGGCTCCCGGTCCGCGTTCTCGGCGAGCAGCGACCGGCCTGCGAACATGGCCACGGCCAGCAGCGCGTAGCCGTAGATCCAGCCGCCGTACACGTCGGTGATCCAGTGCATGCTGAGGTACCAGCGCGTGTACCCCTCCAGGAACGCGAAGGCGGCGAGCATGCCCCACACGAGGGCGCGCACCCGCGGACCCGCCCGCAGGTAGCACAGCGTCATCAGCACGATCGTGCCGTAGATCGAGATCAGCCGGGCGCATCCGCCCGACGGGTAGGTCCCCAACGTCGTCGGCGGATGGCCGCGGTCGACCAGTGCGCCGAGCGCGGTCTGCTGGAAGCGCTCCACCAGGATGACCGTGCCGATCAGCAGCATCGGCACCCACGGGCGGCGGCGCGTCCGGATGGCGACGAGCGTGAGGACGAGCGCCCCGGCCAACCCGACGTACCGGGTCGGCCACACGTTCCCCGACTGGGTGATGACCTCCATCGCGTCCGTCCACGCGCCGGACCGGGCGGTGCGCTGCGCGAGGTTGAACATCGGGACGTCATGAGCCGAGAGGAGCCGCTGGCACAGCTCGCCGAGAAGCAGGGATGCCGCGGTCACCAGGAACGCGCCCGCGCCGAGGAAGGCGACGAAGGAGCCGATCGGGCCGAGGGTTTCGTCGAGCTGCGTACGGGCGTCGCGCAGCCGCACGGCCGCTGCCGTCTGGGTGCCCCACGGACGGCTCGCCCAGGCGTACCCGATGACGAACGCCAGGACCACGCCCAGGGCGCATAAGGCGATGAGCGCGGCCATCAGACGGTCGGCGGAAGGTCGTCGCCAGTAGTGGGACCACCGGAGGCGGGGCCGGCGGGTCGCGGGGCGTCCGGGGGCACGGTGCCCGGTGCGGGCGGCGCCTGCGCGGCGGCATCGGGGCCACCCGTGCCGTCCCGGCCCGGCGTGCCGGGGGGGCCGCCCGGTTGGCCGGCGCCGGGCGCGGGCCCGCCCGCCGCGGCCGCGGCCGGCCGCCGCCTGCGGCGGAGCAGGAACACCGCGCCGCCGGCGGCCGCGGCCACGGCCGCCGTGCCGCCGGCGATCAGGCCGACCGGGGCGCCGCCCTCCTCGCCGATCGGCCCCGACGCGCTGCCGGGCTTGTCCGTGACCTCCTCGCCGAGCTCGGGCATGGGCGTGGCCATGGGGCTCTCCGTCCCGATGTCCGGCCCCGGGCCGGGCTTGCCGGGCTTCGCGCCGCCCGCGTTGCGTGCGAACAGCGAGAGTTCGTTGATCAGGCTCCCGCCGCCGTTCTTCTTCGCGCCCGCCCACGCCTTCGCGGTCGTGCGCGGCGGGACGCTCCACGAGTAGGCCCGCAGCTTCCCGCCGACCACGACGGCGTAGGTGCCCTTGCGCTTGACCTCATCGTGGATGTCCACGATCAGCCGGTTGTAGGCGGTGGCCCGGTCGGGGATCGTCCCGGCTGGGAAGATCGCGATGTACACCGGGAGGTCGGCGCTCTCCAATGGGCTGCGCAGCTTGTCGAGCTGGACGTCACTGAGGTCCTGGACGCCGGGGGCGATGTAGAGCCCGCCGTTCTCGGCGAGGCTCACGACCACGTCCTCGAGATCGATGCCGCTAGGCGCCGCGGCGACGGCGCCGGGGGCGCCCAGCGGCGTAAGTAGAGCCGCCGCCGCAATCGCGATCGCGACGCGGCGGACCGGCAGGGCTTGCACGGACGGCCTCCTGATGGGGATGAACAGCGCTGATGGGGCGATTCTACGGATTTGCCGTCCGTGCGATCGCCGATTCGTGCCATTGCCCGGCCGGACGGGCGCCCGCGATCGGAAATCGACCGCCCTCAGCGGACGGCGGGTGATTGCGATCGCGGCGGCCCGGTGGGTCCGGTGGCCGGGGCGGGGGTGCGGCGTCGCAGGTAGAGCCGGGCGGCGACCGTGGCGGTGACCAGGGCGAGGAGGGTCCATCCCATTGGGACGGCGCCCATGCCGAACATCTTCAGCGAGGACGCGACCAGGACCAGGATCAGGAAGCGGCGGATGAGGGTGCTCGGGGCGCGTGCGGAGATCTTCGAGCCGAGGTAGACGCCGGGGATGGAGCCGGCGAGCAGGGCGGTGGTGACCTCCATCCGGAAGTCGCCGAAGAGCAGGTGGCCGATGGCGGCCGCGAAGACCAGCGGGACGGCCTGGAGGAGGTCGGTGCCGACGAGTTGGTTGGCCTTGAGCGCCGGGTAGAGGGCGAGCAGCGCGACGATGATCAGGGAGCCGGAGCCGACCGAGGTGATGCCGACGACGAGCCCGCCGACCAGGCCGACCAGCAGGGTCGGCAGTGGGCGGACCTCGATCTCGGGGGCCTCCCCCTTCTCGTCGGGGGCTTCGCCCCGCCGCCGGTGGGACATGTAGGCGCGCAGCACGAGCCCGCCCGCCGCGACCATCAGCGCGACGCCCATCGCGATGCTGATGACGTCCTCGACCGAGCCGCCGCGGCCCAGGGCCTTGGCGAGCAGGACGCCGGAGAACGCGGCGGGCACGGACCCGGCGCAGAGCCAGCCGACCAGCCGCATGTCGATGGTGCCCTGGCGGTAGTGCACCGCGCTGCCGACGGGCTTCATGACCGCGGCGGCCACCAGGTCGCTGGACACGGCTGCAAGCGGGCTGACGCCGAAGAACGTCACGAGCATCGGCGTCATCAGGGCGCCGCCGCCCATACCGGTCAGCCCGACGATGATGGCGACGAGGAACGAGCCCAGCGCCATCGCCCAATCGAAGTCCATCGGCATGACCTACCAGATATGTAGGAAAACTCGCGTATACCCTAAAGCACCTGACCCGGGTGTCGTAACCCGGGCTCGGAGGTGCAAACGGGACGGGTCGGACGATCTGCGTCCGATGGGGCGGCCGGGGCGGCCGGGGCGGCCGGGGCGCTAGGCGGGCCGCACCCAGCCGCCCTCCACCAGCAGATCGAGGACCTTGCCGACCGCCTCGTCCGGTGCCAGCCGCGAGGTGTCCAGGGTCAGGTCGGCGTCCTCGGGCTCCTCGTAGGGGTCGGAGATGCCGGTGAACTCCGGGATCAGGCCCGCGCGCGCCTTGGCGTACAGGCCCTTGCGGTCCCGGCGCTCGCACTCCTCCAGCGGCGTCGCGACGTGCACGAGGATGAAGTCGCCCACGGCGGACACCATCCGGCGCACCTCCGCGCGGGTCGCCGCGTACGGCGCGATCGGTGCGCAGATCGCGGTGCCCCCGTGCCGGGTGATCTCCGCGGCGACGAAACCGATCCGCCGGATGTTGAGGTCCCGGTCGTCGCGGGAGAAGGTCAGGCCCGCCGACAGCATCCGCCGCACGACGTCGCCGTCCAGCAGCGTGACCGTCCGGCCGCCGCGCTCGATCAGGGCGTCGGCCAGGCCGCGCGCGACCGTGGACTTCCCGGAGCCGGACAGGCCGGTGAAGAACACCGTGATGCCGCGGGAGAGCTTGGGGGGACGCGCCAGCGCCAGTTCGGCCGCGACGGCGGGCGGGGTGAACCAGTCGGGGACGGGTTCACCGGCGTCCAGCAGCTCGCCGAGCCGCCCGGGCGTCAGCTCCGCCTGGACGTGGTCGGGCTCGATCCGCGCGACCGGCCGCCAGACCTCCACGTCGGCGTCGTAGGCCCACGGCTCGGGTACCGCGACCGGGATCGCGGTGCCCTCGATCTCGCGGTCGGCGAGCAGGTGGGTGGCGCCGTACGCGGCCGCGATGTGCGCGTGCAGGAGCACGTCGCGCTCGTCCTGGACGTCCGCGCCGCCGCGGGCCGGGAGCGGAACGGGGATGATCCGGGCGCCGTCCGGCAGTTCCCTGCGGACGCCCAGCAGGGCCCGGACGAGGGACTCGTCGTGCTCGCCGCTCAGCATCGGCAGGACGAGGACCTCCGCGTCGAGCCGCTCGGCGACCTGCCGGAGCTGCCCGAGCTGCTTGCGGTGCAGGAAGCCGCGGGTGGCCACTCCGAGGACCGTGCCCTCGCGGGGGGTGAGTTCGTCGGGGCGGCGGCGCAGGCTGTGGAACGGCCCGTGGGCGGGGGCGCGGAGGGCCTCCAGCGGCCCGGCGAGCCGCCATGCCTGGCTCGTCGGGTCCTGCCACACCTCGGCCACCCGCAGGACGGCGAGCGGCACGCCCTCCGGGTCCTGCAGGACGACCCGCTCGTGCTCGGTCAGCTCCTTCGGGACCGACAGGGTGACCGGGACCGGCCACGGGGTGCCGTCGGCCAGCCGGCCGCCGGCGATCACCATGGCGGCGTCGAACGAGCCGAGGAAGCCGGTCAGCGGGCGGTACACACCGGCCAGAATCAGCTCCAGGTCGGCGAGCTCCACCGGATCCGGTGTCCAGACGGGCAGGTCGCGCAGCGTGTCGGAAAGGCCGGCTTCGGCGGTCACCGCGATCTCCGATCCCGCCCGGCGCGGAGGCCGGGCTGGTCCGTGTGCATGGGGGTCTCCGCAGGGAAAATACTGCGCCGGCCTGGGAGTACGCACCTTCCCCCGCGCGTGCGGGGGCTCAGATGACCCGGGCGAAACGGTTCTCGGGTTTGCGGATGACGAACGTGACCTCGCTGTGGTCTGCGGTGAGGCGTCCCCGGCTGAGCGCCGACACCAGGCGGCACAGCAGCTCGGCGGGGCCGGTTCCGGCCCCGAGCGCGTCGATGGCCTGCCGGGACGTGTACTCCTCGGAGATCACCAGCCCGCGCATCACGCAGTACCACTGGATGCCCGAGCGGGACGCGACGCGGTCGTAGGTCGCCGGGGGCGGGCTCGTCCGGACCGCCGGCCGGGTCACGGGCCGTGCGGGGGTCTCGGTGCCCGCGATCTCGGCGTGCCCGGCACCGCGCTCGGCGCCCCCTCTGGACATGCCGTTCCCGGAAGCGCCCTTCCCGGGTGCGCCGTCTCCGGACGCGCTGCCCCCGCTCCCGGGTACGCCGTCCCCGGTCGTGTACGCGATGCGGGCGTGGGCGCCGCGCGGGCCCCGTCCGGGACGGGTGCGCCGCCGGCGGCGGCCGGAGACGTGCAGCCACCGCGGGAGCGCCCGGTCCAGGAAGCCGAACGCGGTGTTGCGGTCGCGCAGGTGCACCAGCAGCAGCCCGCCGGGTTTCAGCGCGGCGACGAACCGGTCGAGCACCAGCTCGGCGTGCGGAATGCGCTCGATCAGGTGAGAGGCGTGCACGATGTCGTAGGCGCGCGGCGGCAGCGGGACGGTGCGCAGGTCGCCGAGGTGCCAGGCGTCCAGGTCGGGCCGCTCGCAGGTGTAGGCGCGGAGGTCGGGGACGTCCATGTCGACCCCCGTGACGTGGTGTTCGCGGTCGCCGAGGTCCAGGCTCGTCCCCCAGCCGCAGCCCGCCTCCAGGATGTGGATCCGCTGCAGGGGCTTCTCTAGGGCGTACTGGCGAGCGCGTTCTGAGAAGAGATCGCCGTCGTTGACCGGCGGCGTACGCAGTTCGGTCACAGTTTCGCAGCGTAATCGCCTGACTGCGCTCCGTCTGCTATTTGCCTATCCTTGGTAACGCCCGTGTCGCCCTGCGTGCACCCCCTTGCTCTGCACGGTCGCCTGACCATACGCGCCCACGGGCGCGTACCCTGGTAGGCGGTTACCGGGACCCGGCTGGGTTTCCGGGTTTTCGGGCTGCCCTGCTACGGGGTGAATGGCGAATTAGCGGGCGAAGATGACGCTTTCTGGACTTGTTGACCTTGCGTGCACCGATCCCGGTCTGGAGCGCGCCCTCGAACAGGTGCGCGTGGACACCGAGGTCGTCGCGCCCCCCTCCCTGTGGCCGATCCTGGCCGCGGCGCTGACCCGTACCATCCGTGCACGCGGTGGCGCCCCGGCGAGCAGCGGCGCCGTGCTCGCGGTGACCGCGACCGGCCGCGAGGCCGAGGACCTGACGGCGGCGCTGTCGAGCCTCCTCGACCCGGGCCGGGTAGCGCATTTCCCGGCGTGGGAGACGCTGCCGCACGAGAAGCTGTCGCCGCGGTCGGACACGGTCGGGCAGCGGCTGGCGGTCCTGCGCCGCCTCGTCCACCCGGACGCGGTCCACACAGGCGCATCCCGCACAGGCGCCGCCGGGGACTCCCCGGACACCGGCAAGGGCGGGGCGCTGGACGTCGTCGTGACGCCGATCCGCGCGGTGCTCCAGCCGATCGTGTCCGGGCTCGCCGACCTTGAGCCGGTGCGGCTGGCGACCGGCGAGGACGCCGACATGGACGACGCCGTCCGGAACCTCGTGGACGCCGGGTACCACCGCGTCGACCTGGTGGAGAAGCGCGGCGAGATCGCCGTGCGCGGCGGCATCCTGGACGTGTTCCCGCCCACCGAGGAGCACCCGCTGCGGGTGGAGTTCTGGGGCGACACGGTCGAGGAGATCCGCTACTTCAAAGCCGCCGACCAGCGTTCCCTCGAGGTCGCGCAAGGCGGGCTGTGGGCGCCTCCGTGCCGGGAGCTGCCCCTGACCGCGAAGGTGCGGGAGCGGGCGAAGCGGCTCGCCGGGGAGCACCCGGCCCTGGAGGAGATCCTCGGCCGGATCGCCGACGGCGACACCGTGGAGGGCATGGAGGCGTTCTCGCCCGTCCTCGCGGAGGGCATGGAGCTGCTGACCGACCTGCTCCCGGACGGGTCGGTGCTGCTGGTGTGCGAGCCGGAGCGCATCCGCACGCGCTCCGCCGAACTGGTCCGGACGAGCCAGGAGTTCCTGGAGGCGAGCTGGGTCAACGCCGCCGCCGGGGGAGAGGCGCCGATCGACCTCGGCGCCGCCGCGTTCCGGTCACTGGAGGACGTCCGCGCGCACAGCGCGGAGCTGGGTCTGCCGCGGTGGAGCGTGACGGCTCTGAACCCCGGAATGCGGGGCGAAGAAAGCACGGCGGGGTCAGGGGGGGCGTCCCCCCTGGAAGAGACAGGCGACGCGCTGAACCTCGGGGTGCAGGCGGCGGAAGCCTACCGGGGCGACACCACGCGCGTCGTGGGTGACCTCAAGGGCTGGATCGACGGCGGCTGGCGCGTCGTGCTGGTCACCGCCGGGCACGGGCCCGCCGAGCGGCTCGTCCAGCTCGTCGGGGAGGAGGGCCTCGGCGCGCGGCTCACCGACGTCGCCGGGCCGCCCGAGCCGTCCCTGGTCAACGTGGCGACCGGGCTGCTGGAGACCGGGTTCATCTGGGAGTCGGTCAAGCTCGCCGTGCTGACCGAGACCGACCTGTCCGGGCAGAAGTCGTCCACCAAGGACGCGCGGCGCATGCCGTCGCGGCGGCGCGGCGGCATCGACCCGCTGCAGCTCAAGGCCGGCGACTACGTGGTGCACGAGCAGCACGGCGTCGGACGGTACGTGGAGATGGTCAGCCGGACGGTGCAGGGCGCCACCCGCGAGTACCTCATCCTGGAGTACGCCAAGAGCGACCGGCTGTTCGTCCCGACCGACCAGCTGGAGGAGCTGACCCGGTACGTCGGCGGTGAGGCGCCGAGCCTGCACCGGCTCGGCGGCGCCGACTGGCAGAAGGCCAAGTCCCGCGCCCGCAAGGCCGTCAAGCAGATCGCCGGGGAACTGATCCGGCTGTACTCGGCGCGGATGGCGAGCCCCGGTCACCCGTTCGGCGCCGACACCCCGTGGCAGCGGGAGCTGGAGGACGCGTTCCCCTACGTGGAGACGCCCGACCAGCTCGCCGCCATCGACGAGGTGAAGCAGGACATGGAGCGGCCCGTCCCGATGGACCGGCTGATCTGCGGCGACGTCGGCTACGGCAAGACCGAGATCGCGGTGCGCGCCGCGTTCAAGGCCGTCCAGGACGGCAAGCAGGTCGCGGTGCTGGTGCCGACGACGCTGCTGGTGCAGCAGCACATGTCGACGTTCACCGAGCGGTTCGCGGCGTTCCCCGTCGTGATGAAGCCGATCAGCCGGTTCCAGTCCGGCACGGAGATCGAGGAGACGCTGCGCGGCCTGTCGGACGGCACCGTGGACGTGGTCGTCGGCACGCACCGCATCCTGTCGTCGCAGACGCGGTTCAAGAACCTCGGCCTGGTGATCATCGACGAGGAGCAGCGGTTCGGCGTCGAGCACAAGGAGGAGCTGAAGCGCCTCCGGACGCAGGTGGACGTCCTGGCGATGTCGGCGACGCCGATCCCGCGGACGCTGGAGATGGGACTGACCGGCATCCGTGAGATGTCGACGATCCTGACCCCGCCGGAAGAGCGGCATCCCGTCCTGACGTTCGTCGGCCCGTACGAGGAGAAGCAGATCGCCGCCGCGATCCGCCGCGAGCTGCTGCGCGAGGGCCAGGTGTTCTTCGTGCACAACCGGGTCCGCTCGATCAACAAGGTCGCGGCGAACCTGGCGAACCTCGTCCCGGAGGCGCGCATCGGCATCGCGCACGGCCAGATGAACGAGCAGGAACTCGAACGCGTCATGGTCGACTTCTGGGAGCGCAACTACGACGTCCTGGTCGCGACGACGATCGTGGAGTCCGGGCTGGACGTGCCGAACGCCAACACGCTGATCGTCGACCGCGCCGACATGTACGGGCTGTCGCAGCTGCACCAGCTGCGCGGACGGGTCGGGCGCGGCCGGGAGCGGGCGTACTCCTACTTCCTCTACCAGCCGGAGCAGCCGCTGACCGAGACCGCGCACGAACGGCTCGCGACGCTGGCGCAGCACAGCGAGATCGGCGCCGGCATGTACGTCGCGATGAAGGACCTGGAGATCCGCGGCGCCGGCAACATCCTCGGCGCCGAGCAGTCCGGTCATGTCGCGGGCGTCGGGTTCGACCTGTACGTGCGGATGGTCGGGGAGGCCGTCCGGGACCTGAAGGAGGGCGGCCGGGAGCCGGAGGCCGTCGAGACGAAGGTGGAGCTGCCCGTGGACGCGCACCTGCCGCACGAGTACGTGCCGGGGGAGCGGCTCCGGCTGGACGCCTACCGGCGCATCGCCGCGATCACGTCCGAGGACGAGATCGGCGCCGTGCACGACGAGCTGAAGGACCGGTTCGGGCCGCTGCCCGTCGCGGTGCTGAACCTGCTGGAGGTGGCGCGGTTCCGGGCGAAGGCGCGCAGGGCGGGGCTCGGCGACGTCACCGTCCAGGGCAGCTTCATCAAGTTCACGCCGGTGCACCTTGCCGACTCCAAGCAGGTCAGGCTGCAGCGGCTGTACCCGAAGAGCATCCTGAAGCCGGCGACCGACACCCTGCTGGTGCCGGCGCCGAAGACCGCGCCGCTCGGCGGCCGGCCGCTGCGCGACCAGGAACTGCTGAGATGGGCCACCGACTTGGTGGAGGCCCTGTTCCTGGAGGCGTCACCGGCCACCGCCGCGCGGTAGCGTCTCCGGGGGACGCCCCCCGGCAACGGCGGTAGTGTTCAGGCGCCCCCGACGATCGATCGATGAGATGGGAATTTCCGTGTTCGGTAAGTCCGTGAAGGTCGCGGTGGCCGCCGTGGTGGCGGCCGGCGCGCTGGCCGGCTGCGGCGGGACGCCGAAGGCGGGGACCGCCGCCCTCGTCGACGGCGACCGCATCACCGTCACCGACCTCAGCCAGACCGTCCGCGACTGGCGGGAGCAGTTCCGCACGGACCCGGCCGCCAACGAGCTGCGCGCCAACCCGGCGAACCCGGCGCCGCAGCTCGCCGGCGACTCCGAGTCCGACCTGCGGGGCGCGCTCACCCTGCTGATCAACTTCCGGGTCGCCGAGGAGGTGGCCGAGGAGACGGGCGTCGAGATCACCCGGGGACGGGTCGACCAGGCCGTCGAGGGCCTGAACCGGCAGGGCGGTGCCGAGTCGGTCACGCTGGCGAGCGGGCTGCCGCGTGAGCGCACCCGCGACCTGGCGCGCCTGGTCGCCACGCAGATCGCGGTGATGGAGCGCTTCGGGGCGAACCTGAACAACCGGTTCGACCCGGCTACGCAGCAGGCCGGGCAGAAGTGGAACGACCTGTTCCGGCGCACCGCGGACGGCATGAAGATCGAGATCAGCCCGCGGTACGGGAGCTACGACCCCGGCAAGTTCGAGGTCAACCCTGCGGAGCACCGGCTGTCCAGCCCCGATTCGGGTATCTGAGGCGAATGAGCCTGACACTGCTCGCCACCACGCACCGGGTGGCGCCGGGCCTGCTGACCTGGCGTGCCTGGGACGCGCTCCGGTCGGCCGGTGCCGTCCGGCTCCGTGACGGGCACCCGCTGCTGGCGCCCCTCCTCGACGCCGGGATCGTCCCGGAGGTGGTCGACGCGCCCGACGCGTCCCGGCTGGTGGCGGACGCGCGGAGCGGGGACGTCGTGTGGGTGGCCGCGCCGGAGGGCGACGAGCCGCTGATGCGCGAGATCGGCACCCTGGTCGTGAACGACCCGCTGGACGTGGAGGTTCTGCACGGGTCCTACGACCTGCCCGGCGCGCGGCTGCTCGACCTGGTGTCGGTGATGGACACGCTGCGCCGCGAGTGCCCGTGGGACCGCAAGCAGACCCACGCCACGCTCGTCCCGTACCTGCTGGAAGAGGCGTACGAGGTCCTCGACACCGTCGAGTCCGGCGACCTCGGCGCGTTGCGGGAGGAACTGGGCGACGTGCTGATGCAGGTCGCGTTCCATTCGGTGGTGGCCGCCGAACGCGACGACGAGACCGCGTTCACCATCGACGACGTGGCGGGCGGGATCGTCGACAAGCTCGTCCGCCGCCATCCGCACGTGTTCGGGGACGTGACGGTCTCCGGCGCCGACGAGGTCAACGCCAACTGGGAGCAGATCAAGGCGGCCGAGCGGGCGGAGAAGAGCGGCGCGGAGGCGTCGGCGCTCGACGGCGTTCCGATGGGGCAGCCCGCGCTGTCGCTGGCCGCGCAGCTCCAGCGCCGCGCCGCGCGGATGAAGGCCCCGGCCGGACTCGCGGCCGACCTCGCGGCGGCGGACCCCGGCGGCGCGTCCGAAGGCACCCCGGAAGGCGTGCCGGGGAACGGCGGAGGCGTGCCGGGGAACGGCGAAGGCGCGGGGGCCGACCTGGGCGTCCGGCTTTTCGAGCTCGTCCGGGAGGCCGCGGAGCGGGGACTCGATCCGGAGTCCGAATTGCGGGCGGTATCTCGGGTATTCCGCGATCGTGTCCGAGCCTGGGAGCGACGAGCGCCGCACGACTGACCCGGGCGGCAATCTGGGCGATTTCGACCGGAACATCGAAGATGGGGTGGTCCGGCCGGAGATGCACGTTTACGCTAAGCGCGTGCTGGCTGGGGCCGAAGATGACGCAGGGAATCCGGATGCAGGAGAGGGTCCCCTCGGCGGTCCCGCGCGGCCTCGCCACCCCCGCCGGATCCTCACCGCGTCCACCACGCGCGAAGAGAAGGCCCGCGCGGTCCGCGGGCTGGGGGCGCTCGGCGGTCTCGCCGGCTTCATCGTCGCGCTCATGCTGCTGCCCACCGCGTGCACGGCCGGCGTCGGCGCCCGCGACGCCGCGGACTGGTTCCAGACCGAACCGGACGGGCTGACGACCTCCGGCGTCCCGCAGCGCTCCAGGATTCTGTCCGAGGACGGCCGCACCATCGCCACGTTCTTCTACCAGAACCGGGTGGACGTCCCGCTGGAGAAGATCGCACCGGTCCTGCAGAAGGCCGTCCTGGCCATCGAGGACAGCCGTTTCTACGAGCACGGCGCCATCGACGTGCAGGGCACGCTGCGGGCGCTGGCCAGCAACCTCAGCCACGGCTCGGTGGAGCAGGGCGGCTCCGGCATCACCCAGCAGTACGTGAAGAACCTGCTGCTCGCCCAGGCCGACTCCGACACGGAGCGCAAGCGGGCCAAGGAGATCACCGCCGCGCGGAAGATCCGCGAGCTGCGGTACGCGGTCGCGGTGGAGGAGCGGTTCACCAAGGACGAGATCCTGCGGCGCTACCTCAACATCGCCTACTACGGCGACGGCGCCTACGGCATCGAGGCGGCGTCCCGGCACTACTTCTCCAAGCACGCCTCCGAGCTGAACCTCGCCGAGGCGGCGCTGCTCGCCGGCGTCATCCGCTACCCCTACGCCTACGACCCGACCCGGCATTCCGACGCGGCCCGGCAGCGCCGCGACGTCGTCCTGGACCGGATGGCCGAGCTCGGCTGGCTCGACCCCGGCAAGGCGGAGAAGACCAAGGAGCAGCCCGTCAAGCTGGACGTCCAGAACGTCCGGAGCGGCTGCGTGTCCAGCGACGCCCCGTTCTTCTGCGACTACGTCCAGCGCGAGATCCTCATCAACCCGGTGTTCGGCGAGACCGCCAAGGAGCGGGAGAAACTCCTCAAACGGGGCGGGCTGACGATCCGCACCACGATGGACCGGCAGGCCCAGAAGGCGGCGCAGCGCGCCGTGGACGAGCACGTCCCGCCCAAGAACTCCGCCCACAAGGCCGCCGCCGAGGCGATGGTCGAGCCCGGCACCGGCGAGATCAAGGCCATGGTCGTCGACCGCGAGCTCGGCCCGGACGAGGAGCGCGGCAAGACCTGGATCAACTTCGCCGCCGACGCCAGCCACGGCTCCAGCATCGGCATGCAGGCCGGATCCACGTTCAAGGCGTTCACGCTGGCCGCGGCGCTGGACGAGGGCATGCCTTTCGGTACCCGCCTGATGGCGCCGCGCGAGTACACCCCGGTCGGCTTCCGCAACTGCGACGGCGAGAAGGTCGGCGACCCGACCGCGTCGCTGGGCAACGCCGCGGACGGCGAGGGCGGCAAGCAGTTCAGCATCGTCACGGGGACCCACCATTCGGTCAACACCTTCTTCCTCGCGCTGGAGAAGGAGGTCGGCCTCTGCGACACCGTCAAGATGGCCGAACGCCTCGGGATGACGCAGGCCAGCGGCAAGCCGCTGGAGCAGTATCCGGCGTTCACGCTCGGCTTCAACGCCGTCTCCCCGCTGCGGCTGGCGGCGGCCTACGCGGCGTTCGGCGCCCGCGGCGAGTACTGCGAGCCGATCGCCATCAAGGAGATCACCGACGCGTCCGGGAAGAAGCTGAAGGTCCCGCCGCGCGACTGCGAGCAGGTGATGGACAAGGGCGTCGCGGACGCCGTCAACCACGTGCTGAGCGGCGTCATCACCAAGGGCACCGCACGCGGGATGGGCCTCGGCCGCGACGCCGCCGGCAAGACCGGCACCGTCGACGACTTCTCCGCCGCATGGTTCGCCGGGTACACCCCGGACCTCGCCTCGGCGGTGTGGGTCGGCGACCCGCGCGGCGGCTACAAGCACCCGATGACGAGCCTGTGCATGAACGGCCGGTGTTACGGCGCCGTGTACGGGGCGACGATCCCCGCGCCGATCTGGCAGCAGAGCATGCGCGGGGCGCTGAAGGGCACGGACGCGTCCTCGTTCCGCCGGCCGCCGTCGTTCTACTTCAGCAAGGGCTCGGGCGAGGAACGGATCAAAATCCCCGACGTGCGCGGGATGAAGCTGCGCGACGCCATCGGCAAGCTCCGCGGCGCCGGTTTCCGGACCGATGTCGGCGGGCGCGTCGAGTCCCGCGAGTACGACGAGGGCACCGTGGCGGAGATGTCGCCCGGCCCCGGTTCCGCCGAACCCGGCGCCACCATCACGCTGCGCGTCAGCAAGGGCCCCGGCCGCGACGGCGGCGACGACGGCGGCGGGGGCGGCGGTGACGGCGAGCGGCCGCCACCGCTCCCACCGCGGTCGACCAACACGCCGACGCTCCCGCCGCCCCCCGCCGACCCGGCGCAGCAGGAACCCGCCTGACCTGTGTGATCGCCTGTGTGATCGCCTGTGTGAGGGTCGGTGTGATCGCCTGTGTGATCGTCCGGCGGCCGGGTAGATCACGTGGCGGGGTGTCGGGCCCCTGCTGAGCCGTTCGGGGGGACGATCGTCATGCGAGCCATCGCCGTGTCCGAGTACGGCGCCACGCCGGCGCCGATGAACCTGCCGCGTCCGGAGCCGGGGCCCGGCGAGATCCTCGTGAAGATGATCGCGGCCGGGCTGAACCCGTCCGACTGGAAAATCGCCGACGGCATGTTCAAGGACTCCGTCGACGCGTCCTTCCCGCTGATCCTGGGCCATGACGGCGCCGGGGTCGTGGAGGCGGTCGGCGAGGGCGTGACCCGGCTGCGGCACGGTGAGCAGGTCTACGGGACCTTCGCCATGGAGGACCGCGGCCTCGGCGCGTTCGCCGAGTACGCCCTCGCCCGCGACGACGGCCCCGTCGCCAAGATCCCGGAGGGCATGATCTACACGCATGCCGCGGCGGTGCCGACGGCGAGCACGGCCGCGCTCGGCATCGTCGAGGAGGCGCGGGTGGACGCCGGGCAGACCGTCCTCGTCGTGGGGGCGACCGGCGGCGTCGGGCAGGGCGTGGTGCAGCTCGCCGCGCGGGAGGGCGCGAAGGTCATCGCGACCGCCCGCGCCGACATGGCCGGGACGATGCGCAGGCTCGGCGCGGACGAGACCGTCGACCACTCCAAGGGCGACCTCAACGCCCAGGTGCTGGCCGTCCACGACGGCGGGATCGACGCCGTCCTCGACATGGTCGGCGACACCGCGGGCACCGAGGTCCTCGCACAGTTGCTGCGCCCCGGCGGGACGTACGTCAGCTCCGTCTGGTCGGTGAACCCCGACTCGATGGAGGCCCAGGGGCTGCGCGGGGTCAACCTCGACAGCGACCCGACGGCCGAGCTGTTGGACCGGCTGTCCGACCTGATCGACGCGGGTGAGCTGCGGGTCCGGGTCGAACGCGAGGTGCCGCTGGAGGACGCGCCGGACGCGCTGGCCGCCAACCGGGCCGGCGGCGCCCGGGGCAAGACCGTGATCCGCATCTGATCGCGTGCTGGGGTGAGGACCACCGCGTCACGGGCATGCAGACCCACGGGAGGACCACATGAACCAGAGCGGCATGAATCAGGGCGACATGAGCCAGAGCGGCATGAACGAGGCCGGCGGCGACGACCGGCGGACCCGGCTCCGCGACCTCGACGAGACCCTCGCCCGGCTGCGCGCCGAACTTCCCGCGCCGCCCGGCGACGCCACGGACTTCGCCGACTCCGGCCAGTACCTCGCCGCCCGCGAGGAGCTGGAAGGCCAGATCGAGCTCCTGGAGTCCGAACGCGAACGACTCCGCGCCGACCTCGGGATCTCCTGACGGACCGTTCCCGTCTCCGGCGGGCCGCGCCGGGGACGGGAACGACCGTTCACCGCGGCAGCCGCAACACGAAGCGGGCGCCGGGGACGCCGTCGACGCGGTCGGTGAGGATCAGTGAGCCGCGGTGCGCCTCGGCGATGTCGCGGGAGATCGCCAGGCCGAGGCCGGTGCCGCCGGCGTCGCGGTGCTGGCCCTCGGCCAGCCGGGTGAAGCGCTCGAACACCCGCTCGCGGTCCTCCGGCGCGATGCCGGTGCCGTCGTCGATCACCTCGACGACCGCGGTCGTGGGCGACTCCGGGCGGAGGATCACCGTGACCTCGCGGGACGCGTGCCGGACGGCGTTGTCGATCAGGTTCGTCAGCAGCCGCGCCAGCTCGCTGCGCCCGCCCTGCACCGTCACCGCCCCCTCCGACAGGACGGTCACCTGGGCGCGGCGGGGACGGCTCAGCACCTCCTGATCCGTCAGCTCGGTCAGATCCACCGTCTCGCGCTGGAAGTTCCTGTCGGCTTCCAGGCGGGCCAGCGCCAGCAGGTCGTCCACCACCGCCGCCAGCCGGTCGGTGTTGGCCAGGATGGCCTGCAGCGTCTCGGCCATGTCGGTCTCCTCGGGTGCCGACAGCGCGAGTTCCAGCTCCATCCGCAGCGCGGCGAGCGGGCTGCGCAGCTCGTGGGAGACGTCGGTGACGAACCCGCGCTGCCGCGCGACCGCCTGCTCCAGCCGGTCGAGGGTCGCGTTGATGCTCTCGGCGAGCAGCCCCACCTCGTCGCGGCGCGGCGGGTACGGAACCCGGCGTTCCAGGTCCGTGGCGGTGATCTCGTCCAGTTCCCGGCGGATCATGTCGACCGGTCGCAGGGTGCGGGTCGCCGCACGCCACGTTCCGTAGCCGACGAAGCCGGAGAAGAACGGGATGCTGAGCATGAGCAGCGTCGCTATCAGCGGGCGCGGGAAGAGTCCCGGCGCGGGTGCGAGGGTGTAGACGAACAGCGCGGACTGTCCGAGGCCGATCTGGTTGACGACGACGAGGAAGCAGTCCCCGCCCGGCAAGTCGATGCCGCAGATCCGGCCCTCGCGGTGGTCGGCGCCCCTGCGCGGAGGCGGGAACGGCACGGCCGGCCGGCCCTGCATTCGCGGTGTGGCCGCGATCACCCGGCCCCGCCGGTCCACCACCTGCTCAAGCTCGTCGTTGGGCGCGTCGATCTCCTGATCCAGCTGGCCGGCGTGGTAATCGTTCATCACGCTGCGGCCGTCTCTCGACAGCTCCTGGATTACGTCGTTGGCGACCTGCCGCCTGGCCTGGACCAACACCGCCACGCACAATGCCGTCGAGAGGAACAGCATGAACAGCACGGCCGTGACCGTCATGCGCACCCGGATCTCGGGATTGCGGAGGACGGCCCGCCAGATCCAGCGGCTCAGCTGCACGGGCGGCCGGCGGGACCGGACGCGGATGACGACCTCCCGGGTGCGCTCACGTTCCTGCCAGTACCCGTGTTTTCTTGCCTGAACGGGGCAAACACGACCGTGGGTGGCGGGTAAAAGATCGTTCAGTTCGCCCCGTCCCGTGTCCGGCAGGCCCGTGTCCGACGGCCCCGGCCGTGTCCGATATGTGGGCCGTCCCGCCGGACGACGGCGAGCCAGTTGGGCGGCGCGGGGGCCGCGCGGATAGGCTCGGTGATCGAACCAGACCGCTGCATGCCAGACCACTCGCACCACCAGGGGGTTCCCCGTGTCGTCGATCGAGGCCGTACTCGCCCGGGAGATCCTTGACTCCCGCGGCAATCCGACCGTCGAGGTCGAGGTCCTGCTCGCCGATGGGACCGAGGCGCACGCCGCCGTGCCGAGCGGGGCCTCCACCGGCCAGTTCGAGGCCGTCGAACTGCGGGACGGGGGTGAGCGCTACGGCGGCAAGGGCGTCCGCAACGCGGTCAAGGCCGTCAACGAGACCATCGACGAGAAGCTCGTCGGCTACCCGGCCTCCGACCAGCGGCTGATCGACCGGCTGCTGGTCGACCTCGACGGCACGCCCGCCAAGTCGGCGCTCGGCGCCAACGCGATCCTCGGCGTCAGCCTGGCCGTCGCCAAGGCCGCCGCCGACTCCGCCGGTCTCCCGCTGTTCCGCTACGTGGGCGGGCCGAACGCGCACCTGCTGCCCGTCCCGATGATGAACATCCTGAACGGCGGCGCGCACGCCGACACCAACGTCGACATCCAGGAGTTCATGATCGCGCCGATCGGCGCGGCCACCTTCGCCGAGGCGCTGCGCTGGGGCGCCGAGACCTACCACGCGCTGAAGTCGGTGCTGAAGGCCAAGGGCCTGAACACCGGCCTCGGCGACGAGGGAGGGTTCGCGCCCGAGCTGCCGAGCAACCGGGACGCGCTCGACCTGATCATGGAGGGGATCCGCAAGGCCGGCTTCGTCCCCGGACGCGACATCGCGCTCGCGCTGGACGCGGCCGCCAGCGAGTTCCACGCGGGCGGCCAGTACACCTTCGAGGGCACCAAGAGGAGCTCCGACGACATGGCCGCCTACTACGGCGAGCTGGTCTCGGAGTACCCGCTGGTCTCCATCGAGGACCCGCTCGACGAGGAGGACTGGGCCGGCTGGGAGGGCCTCACCGCCGCGATCGGCGAGCGCGTCCAGATCGTCGGCGACGACCTGTTCGTCACCAATCCCGAGCGGCTCGCCCGCGGCATCAAGGCCCGCGCCGCCAACGCGCTGCTGGTCAAGGTCAACCAGATCGGCACGCTCAGCGAGACCCTCGACGCCGTCTCGCTCGCGCAGACCAGCGGCTTCCGCTGCATGATGAGCCACCGGTCCGGCGAGACCGAGGACACCACGATCGCCGACCTGGCCGTCGCCACCAACTGCGGCCAGATCAAGACCGGTGCCCCCGCCCGCAGCGACCGCGTCGCCAAGTACAACCAGCTGCTGCGCATCGAGGAGCTGCTGGACGACGCCGCCCGCTACGCCGGAGCCTCCGCGTTCCCGCGCTTCGACGCGCAGGACTGATGACGCGGGGCGAGCACCGGCCGGGCCCCGGAGCCGGGCGCGGAGAAGGGCACGGCGACGCCGATGACGACCGTGCCGACGACCACCGTGCCGACGACCACCGTGCCGACGACCACCGGGACGGCCGCGCGAGCGGCATGCGCCGCGGCAACCCGGCGCTGACCAGCCGCGCGGCCATCCTGGCCGTGGTGGTGTGCGCGATCGCGCTGAGCTTGGCCTATCCCGTCCGGGAGTACATCGCGCAGCGCAAGGAGATCGCCGACCTCCGGCAGAAGGAGGCGGTGGCGCGCCGCCAGGTGGAGATTCTCGCCCAACGCAAGCAGCAACTCGGGGATAAGTCGTACATTGAGCGTGAGGCGACGCGAAGACTCCATTACTGCCGTCCTGACGTAAAGTGCTACATCGTGCTGGACGGTGGCGACGGCGACGGCCGGCAGGCCCGCAAGGGCGGGCCGACGAGCAGGCCGCCGTGGTACGAGACGCTGTGGCGGTCGGTGGAGGCGGCAGACAGGCCGCGCTGACCCGTCGCGCGGCTCGCGGCGAGACGATGCCGGACACGCCCGGCGGGAGGGGCCGGACGTGAGATCCGCGGGTGGGACGCAGATGATGCAGGCAGGTGACCGGGTGGCACGGGACGATGACCGGGCCGCGATAGCGGCTCAGCTCGGACGGGAGCCGCGCGGCGTGCGCGGCGTGGCGAGCCGCTGCCCGTGCGGGCGGCCCGCCGTGATCGAGACGGCGCCGAGGCTGCCCGACGGGACGCCCTTTCCGACGCTGTTCTACCTGACGTGCCCGAAGGCCGCCTCGGCCATCGGGACCCTGGAGGGCGGCGGCCTCATGCGGGAGATGCAGGACCGGCTCGCCGCCGACCCGGAGCTGAAGGCCCGCTACACCGCCGCCCACGAGGACTACCTGCGCCGCCGTGATGAGGCGGCCCGCGAGGACGGCCTCGAGCCGCTGCCCGAGGACATGCAGAGCGCGGGCGGCATGCCCGAACGCGTCAAATGCCTGCACGCCCTCATCGCCCACGAGCTGGCCGTGCCCGGCGTGAACCCGCTTGGGCGCGAGGCGCTGGACGCGCTCCCGGAATGGTGGCGCTCCGGCCCCTGCGTCCCCGCGGATCAGACGGGTCAGGCGGATCACGCGGGCACCGATGCGGGGGAGGCACGGTGACGCGTGTCGCGGCCATCGACTGCGGAACGAACTCCGTCCGCCTCCTCATCGCCGACATCGTCCCCGGCGAGGGCGGCGGGACGCTCACCGACGTCGAACGCCGGATGGAGATCGTCCGGCTCGGGGAGGGCGTCGACGAGACGGGGCGGCTGTCGCCCGCCGCGCTGGAACGCACCTTCACCGCGATGCGCGGCTACGCGGAACTGATCGAGCGGCACGGACCCCCCGCCCGGCAGGGCCCCGTCAAGACCAGGGTCGTGGCGACCAGCGCCACCCGCGACGCGGAGAACCGGGCCGACTTCGTCAACGGCGTCGTCGACATCTTCGGCGTCGTCCCCGAGGTGATCAGCGGGGACGAGGAGGCCGGACTGTCGTTCCTCGGCGCCACCCGGGAACTGGCCGAGCTCCGCCCGGCCCGCCCCTACCTGGTCGTCGACATCGGCGGCGGCTCCACCGAGTTCGTGGTCGGCAGCTCGTCGGCCGACGCCGCCCGCTCGATCGACATCGGCTGCGTCCGGATGACCGAGCGGCACCTGAGGGACGGCGACCCGCCGTCACCGCTGCAGATCTCGAACGCCGCCGCCGACATCGACACGGCCCTCGCCACCGTCCGCGAGACCGTCCCGGTGGACGAGGCGCGCACGCTCGTCGGCCTCGCCGGCTCGGTCACCACCGTCGCCGGTATCGCGCTCGACCTGCCCGAGTACGACGCGTCCCGCATCCACCTGTCCCGGATCACCGCATCCCAGGTGCACGAGGTCACCCGGCGGCTGCTGCACGCCACCCGCGCCGAACGCGCCGAGTTCGGCGTCATGCACCCGGGCCGGGTCGACGTGATCGGCGCGGGCGCCCTGATCCTCGACCGGATCATGCGGGAGTACGGTTTCGGCGCCGTCGTCGTGAGCGAACACGACATCCTGGACGGAATCGCCTGGTCCCTGGTGTGACCCCGCTGGTGTGACCCGCCGTCCGCCGCGGGTGCTCAGTGTTTCAGCTGCGCCAGCAGGGCCGGGATCAGGACCGCGTTCGGGTTCTGCTGGGGGACGTAGAGGATCGGCGAGGCGCTGCTGGACTGCTGGATCCACACCCGGCCGCTGTCCACCGTGGCGCCGGAGATCGCCGACCAGCTCAGCGACACCCGGTTGCCGCGGACGCCGCCCGGATGGACGGTGAGCCCCTGCGCCACGTCGATCGACTCGCCGGCCCGGACCCGTTTCGCCAGTTCCGCCACGAGACGGTGCTCGGCGTGCTCCTGGCACAGCTGGATCAGCCGGCCCCACACGTACTCGGGCTCGCCCTGCCCGGCCGCGGCCTGACCGCTCGTCCCCGGGGACAGGGCGTCCGGTTCGATGACGACCTCGACGCGGGGTCCGCTGCGGAAAGGGAACCGGCCCGCCTGGAAGACCCACTGGGTGCCGGGGACGTGGCCGTATCCGGCCGGTCGCTCCGCCGCCCAGTACGCCACCCACTCCACATGCGGCCAGGCGAGCGAGGTGCCCCCGTACGCCACGATCTGGTCGTCGGCGTGCAGGTGCAGGCCGCGCACGTTCACGTCCAGCGGCCGGACGGCGGGCCGGGTGCCCCAGCTCGCCTGCTCCGGGGCCGCGTAGATCGTCCACGGCTCCTGCTCCTCGTGGCCCCGCGAACGCTGTTCCTGCCGGGGGAGCCGCACCCGCGGCGGGCGGGACGGCTCCGGGTTGAGCCGCTCCGTCCAGCTCTGGCCGTCCCACCAGCGCAGGCTGCCAGTGCCGTAGGGGTCTGGATACCAGCCCGGTTGCGACAACTGCCTGCCTCCGATTCGCCTTCGGCGTGCCGGACACCCGCCTCCCCGACCGGCGAACGCATCGTACCGACCGAGACCGGTTCCGCAGAGACATGGGCGGAACCCGGCCACCGCCTGTGGCGTGCGACGATCGGTGGTATGCCGACCGCCAACGCCCCGTTCGTGCCGCCCGGCTCCGGGTGGCCCGAAGATCCCGCCGCCCCGGACACCCCCGTCGCCCACGGCACCGGCGACGTCGTCGAGCTGGCGGCCAAGGCGCCGGACCTGGACGAGCTGTGCGCCCGGCAGTCGGTGTGCCGCGCCTGCGACCGGCTGGTGGAGTGGCGGGAGAGGGTCGCCGTCCAGCGGCGCAGGGCGTTCGCGGACGAGGAGTACTGGGGCCGTCCCATCGCCGGATGGGGTGATCCGGAGCCGCGGATCCTGATCGTCGGGCTGGCCCCGGCCGCGCACGGCGGCAACCGCACCGGGCGGATCTTCACCGGGGACCGCTCGGGCGACTGGCTGTTCGCGTCGCTGCACCGGGTCGGCCTCGCCGCGTCGCCGACCAGCGTGCGCGCGGGCGACGGGCAGCGGCTCATCGGCGCCCGGATGGCGGCGACCGTCCGCTGCGCCCCGCCCGACAACAAGCCGACGCCGCTGGAGCGCACGACGTGCCTGCCGTGGCTGTCCCGCGAGGTCGAGATGGTCGCGCCGAGCGTCCGCTGCATCGTGTGCCTCGGTGGGTTCGCCTGGCAGGGCGTGTGGCCGGCGCTGAAGCAGTCCGGGTACGGGGTGCCGCGTCCCCGGCCGAAGTTCGGCCACGGCGCCGAGGTCGAACTGGTGCCGCCGCCTGTGGTGGCGCGGCGCGACCCCGTGCTGATGCTGGGCTGCTACCACCCGAGCCAGCAGAACACCTTCACCGGGCGGGTCACGGAGGAGATGCTGGACGCCGTTCTCGTCCGCGCCCGCGACCATCGCTAGTAGCCGGGCGTCGTGTTCGGCGTGATGGGGGTGAGCCAGATCCTCCCGTGGTGGCAGACCGGGCCGTTGGTCCAGGACGCCGTGAGTGGCTGGGTCTGGTACAGCGTGTAGACCTGCAGGGTGGTCGCGGTGGGCTGGCAGGGGCCGGTGCCGCTCTCGCCGCCGTCGGGCTCCGACGTCCAGTGGAGTCGTTCGTAGGCCCAGTCGTGGCCCCGGAGCGTGACCGTCCGGGGCGTGCCGTGGCGGCTGACCCTCGTCTCGACGAGCCCGTCCGCGTTGATCAGCTGCAGGCTGGCGAAGCCGCGGAGTTTGCATGTGGTCTTGGACGTGTTGGTCAGGATGAGCGTCACGTAGCGGTTGGTCTCCACGAAGCTTCTGTTGGAGAGGCGTGCGTTGAGCACGGCGCTGGTGCAGAGCGGATAGTCCGCCGCACCGTCTCCGCCGACCCCGCCTCCAGGTGATTCGCCGGTCTCCGTCCCTGTGCCGGTCCCCGTGCCGCTTCCGGTGCCCGGCGAGCCGGTGGAGGGCGATCCCTTGCCGGGTGAGTCCGATCCCGTGGCCGATCCCTGGGTTCCGGCCGTCGCCGTGCTGGTCGGTGTCGTCGAGCTGCCGACCTCGGATGCGGCAGGTCCCGCGTTCGAGGTGAGGCCGCATCCCGTGAGCGTGACGGTGACGGCGGCTGCTGCCAGCGTCCCCCAGATGATCCGTGGCATTCGAGCGTTCCCCGTCCTCGCGTCTCCCCGTGAACCCGCAGACGGCGGGGCAGGGCCTGGCCGAGCGGCCCGGGCGGCGGTCGGCCCCCTGCCGGTCCCGCCGCCCAGGGCCGCTTGACGCCCCCGTCCGGCCCTGTCCCACCGTCTTCGGTGATACATCGGGTGAGATGCGAGACCGGACGATGAAGTTCGTGAATAGGGCGAAGTGGTGAGCGAGCCACATATGCGGGTATCGCCCTCGACATGCCATCCGAGCGCACCGCGGACTCCGCGAAGCACATCGTGATCATCGGCGGCGGGTACGTCGGCATGTACACGGCCCTGCGCCTGCAGCGGAAGCTGCGTGGCGAACTGCGCCGCGGCGAGGTCGCCGTCACCGTCATCGACCCGCAGTCCTACATGACGTACCAGCCGTTCCTCCCCGAGGCCGCGGCGGGGAACCTGGAGCCCCGCCATGTCGTCGCGCCGCTGCGGAAGGTCCTCGGACGCTGCCGCATCATGAACGGGTACGTGACGCGGATCGACCACGCCGCCAGGCGGGTCACGGTGCGTCCCGCGGGCACGGACAGCGCGGGCGTTCCGGAGCGGGACGTCGACTACGACATGCTCGTGGTCGCCCTCGGCTCCATCTCGCGGACGCTGCCGATCCCGGGCCTCGCCGAATGCGGGATCGGCTTCAAGACCGTCGAAGAGGCGATCTTCCTGCGCAACCACGTCCTGCACCAGCTCGACATCGCCGCGTCCAACGCGGGCGACGAGCGGGTGCGGAGGCGGGCGCTGACGTTCGTGTTCGTCGGGGCGGGGTTCGCGGGCGTCGAGGCCATGGCCGAACTGGAGGACCTGGCACGGGACGCCTGCAAGTGGTACCCGACGATCGACCCCGGCGAGATGCGGTGGCTGATGGTCGAGGCGACCGGCCGGATCCTGCCCGAGGTGGGGCCGGAGATGGGCCGCTGGACCGCCGAGGCGCTGCGCCGCCGCGGAATCGAGGTCAAGCTGGACACGCTGCTGGAGTCCGCCGAGGGGCGGCACATCGTGCTGAGCGACGGCGACGCGTTCGACGCCGGGACGCTCGTGTGGACGGCCGGCGTGAAACCGCACCCCGTCCTCAAGGACAGCGACCTGCCGCTGGACGACAAGGGGCGCGTCAAGGCGACCGCCGAACTGACCGTCGAGGGACTGGAGCACGTCTACACGGCGGGGGACAACGCGGCCGTCCCCGACCTCACCGACTCCGGCGAGTTCACGGCGCCGAACGCCCAGCACGCGGTCAGGCAGGCCAGGCGCCTCGGTGACAACATCGTGGCGGATCTGCGCGGAAGGCCCCGCAAGCGGTACGTGCACGCCTACGTCGGCTCGGTGGCGAGCCTCGGCCTGCACAAAGGCGTGGCGAACGTCTATGGGATCAAGCTGCGCGGCCTCCCCGCATGGTTCATGCACCGCACCTACCATCTGTCTCGGATGCCGACCGTCAACCGCAAGCTCCGGATCACCATGGACTGGACGCTCGCCTTCTTCTTCCGGCGCGAGATCGTCTCGCTCGGCGAGCTGGAGCGGCCCCGCCATGAGTTCGAGCTCGCCGCCGGCCGGCGCCGCGACCAGTGACCGCAAGGCCGGCCCTCGTCCGGCCGGCACCGTCCGCGGAGGAGGCGTGCCCTCACCATGCACGACGGAGATGCCACCTGGAACGAGGCGCGAGCGGAACTCGAGGCCGCGGCCCCGCCCGCGGAGCCTCCGCCCGCGGAGGCCGGGCAGGCGGGCGGCGCGGCCGGGGTCGCCGCCCGGCTGGCGCCCCTGCTCATCAAGATCATGGTGCCGGGGGCGCGGGGGCCTGAGGGGCGGGAGCCGGTGGACGGGCTGCCGATCCGGGTCCGGGCATGGGACGGCAGCACCATCGGCCCGCCCGGCGCCCCCGCGTTCGTCATCAAGCACCGGCGGGCGCTGCGGCGGCTGCTGTGGAAGCCCGGCGAGCTGGGCTTCGTCCGCGCCTACGTCGCCGGTGAGCTGGACATCGAAGGGGACGTCTTCGCCGCTCTGGACACCGTCCAGCGGGTGATGGGCGGCGGTGCCGAGCCGATCCGGCTGAGCGGCGACGACAAGCGCGACATCGTGCGCACCGCGGTCACCCTCGGCGCCGTCGGGCCCGAGCCGAAGCCGCCGCCCGAGGAGTCGGCGCCCGGCCGCGCCGAACGGCAGGGCACCGGGCTGGACGGGCACGCGGGGCCAATGAGGGAGCCCGCCGCGTTCTTCGCCCGGCTCTTCGGGGACGGGCTGGCGCACGGCACCGGATCGTGGGACCCGCCCCCCGGCCCGCACACCGACCCGCACGGCCACCTGGACGGCGACCTGGACGCCGCCCAGTCGGCCGCCCACGAGGCCGTCGCCGAGAGGCTCGGGCTGCATCCCGGCGCCCGGCTCCTCGACCTGAACTGCGGCTGGGGCGCGTTCGCCCGGCACGCCGCCGTCCGGCACGGCGCCAGGGTCGTGGGGCTGACCCGCACCTCTGAACAGGCCGACCACGTCCGCGCGATGGCCGCCGGCACCGGAGCCGGCGTCGAGGCCCGCGGCTGGGACCTGGCCGAGGCGGGCGACGGGCCCTACGACGCGATCGTCGGGCTGGCGGACGTGGCGTCCCTCGACCGCCCCGCGGCCCGCCTGTCCGGACTGCTCGCGCCGGGCGGGCGGCTCGTCCTCCAGCAGCCGGTGCGCCGCCCCGGCCCGCCCCGGGCCCGGCGCACGTTCACCAGCGGCTACATGTTCCCGGACGAGGGCGAGCCGCGGCCGCTCGGCGCGCTCGCCGACGAACTGGAGGAGGCGGGCCTCGAAGTGCGGGGTGTGGCGGCGCTGCGCGAGCAGCACGCGCGGACGCTGCGGGCCTGGGCCGCCGGCCTACAGCGGCACTGGGCCGAATGTGCGGAGCTGGCCGGACCCGGCCGTGCCCGCGTCTGGCTGCTGTACCTCGTCACGTCCGCGCTGGCCTGCGAGAACGGCCGGATCGGCAGGCATGAGATTCATGCGAAACGCCAGGACCGCGGCACCCGTTCGGGCATGGACCGGGCGTTGGGACCCACCGTGACGAGCCGCTGACTCGATATGATGACGCCGCCCCTGTAGCCCAATGGCAGAGGCGGGCTCCCTAAAAGAGCCAACGTGTCGGTTCGAGTCCGACCAGGGGCACCATTGCGGCGGGTCCGGCTGATCGTGAAGGGCTTCCACGCATAGACTGCAAGGTCAGGTCGGCCGAATGTGGAGGCTCTGATGGAGAGCAGGAACCCGGCGTTCCGGGGTAACGCCTTCGGGCAGCGGGCCGGAGGCGCGGGCTACGGCGCGCCGGTCTACGGTGCCCCGGGGTACGGCACGCAGCAGCAGGGAGGCGCGGGTTACCCGGCGCCGGGCTACGCGCTACCGAGTACCAGGCCGATGACCATGGACGACGTCGTCGTCCGCGGGTTCATGACCCTGGTCACCCTCGTGCTCGCCGCGGCCGCGGCCTGGGTGCTGGTGCCATCCGGCATCGCGATTCCCGTTCTGGTCGTCGCGTTCATCGCCCAACTCGGGATCTGGGCGTTCATCACGTTCGGCCGCAAGGCCAACGCACTGACGGTCCTGACGTTCGCGGCGGTCTACGGCGTCATCGTCGGGATCGTCAGCCACGCCTACAACGACCTCTTCCACGGCGTGGTCTTCCAGGCCGTGATCGGTACGGCGCTGGCGTTCGCCGCCACGCTCGCCGTCTACGCGCTGCGGATCGTCCGGGTCACGCCCAAGTTCGCCAAGTTCACGATGGCGGCGGCCGTGGCGCTGATCAGCCTGATGATCATCAACCTGCTGATGAACATGTTCGGCTCCGAGGCGGGGCTCGGCATCCGCGACCCGAGCAACCCGCTCGCCTACGTGTTCAGCGTCGTCGCGATCCTCGTCGGCTGCTTCTTCCTCCTGCTGGACTTCGACTCGATCGAGGAGGGCGTCCGCGCCGGGGCGCCGGAGAAGTTCGCCTGGTACTGCGCGTTCGGACTGGTACTGGCCCTGGTGTGGATCTACCTGGAGATGCTGCGGCTGCTCAGCTACATCTACGGAGGCAGGGACTAGCCGCCACCGACCGGCCCCCCGCGGACCAGCCAGCACGGACCAGTCGGCACGGACCAGCCATTGGGGCGCCCCAGCCATTGGGGCGCCGCTCGCCCCGGGACCCAGATCAGCCCCGCGCCGTCCGGCGCGGGGCTGATCTGCGTGGGATCTCTGCGCCAGGGTCGTGGCGCGGCATGGCGGCACGACGGCGGGGGCATCCGTTGGCGGGATCCCACCAGGTCATATGAAGCGGATTCATATGAGGAAGGTCCGTATGAAGTTCTTCGGTGAGTCGTCCTCAGCCTCGGCGGGCCGGCCGATCGGCGGAACGCGCCGGAGGGCGACTCAGTAGTGCCGCGCGCGGCGGGTGCGCTCGTGCTCGCGCACGAGGGCCGACGCGTAGCCGTGGGAGAGGTTGTGCTCGTCGGCCAGCCAGGAGCTGCGTTCCTCGCAGCGGGTGAACGACGGGCCGTTCTCGATGGCGGTGAACCACTCGGGGATGTCACGTCCTGTGACTTGCGGAATGCGGGCTAGCAGCTTGCTGTGCGTCTCCGGCGAGTGGTTCAGTGACAATTGGCACCTCCAGGTCGCGGGGCTCTTCCTGCTGACTCTGCAACAGGAGAACGGATGTGACAACCCCCTAACGGCCACCTATCTATTACGTTACGTAGATCGCAAATAACGGGGATGTTCTCCGGAAACGCGCAGGTGGCCCGCACGACGGCCGCCCTGTGATCGTGGGCGGGCGAGTGCCGTGCAGGCCACCGCGGAGGACGTCAGGAAAGGCGCTCCAGGACCATCGCCATGCCCTGGCCGCCGCCCACGCACATCGTCTCCAGCCCGAACTGCTTGTCGTGGAACTTCAGGCCGTTGAGGAGCGTGGAGGTGATGCGCGCGCCGGTCATGCCGAACGGGTGGCCGATGGCGATGGCGCCGCCGTTGACGTTCAGCTTGTCGATGTCGATGCCGAGGTCCTCGGCGGACGGCAGCACCTGCGCGGCGAACGCCTCATTGATCTCGACGAGGTCGATGTCGCCGATGGTCATGCCGGCCTTGGCCAGGGCCTTGCGGGACGCGTCGACCGGGCCGAGGCCCATGATCTCGGGGGACAGGCCGGTGACGCCGGTCGACACGACCCGGGCCAGCGGGGTGATACCGAGTTCGGCGGCCTTGGTGTCGCTCATGATGACGACCGCGGCCGCACCGTCGTTCAGCGGGCAGCAGTTGCCCGCGGTGACCGTCCCGTCCGGCCGGAACACCGGCTGGAGCTGCGAGACCTTCTCGTAGGTGGTGCCGGGGCGGGGGCCGTCGTCATTGGCGACGACGGTGCCGTCCGGCAGCGTCACCGGGGTGATGTCCTTCTCCCAGAACCCGTTGGCGAGGGCCTTCTCGGCGAGGTTCTGCGAGCGGACGCCGAACTCGTCCTGCGCCTGCCGTGACACCCCTCGCATCCCGGCCACGTTCTCGGCGGTCTGGCCCATCGCGATGTAGATGTCGGGCAGGTTGCCGTCCTCGCGCGGGTCGTGCCACACGGGCGTGCCGCCCTCGCCGGCCTTCGCGGTGCGGGCCTCGGCGTCGGCGAACTTCGGGTTCTGCGTGTCGGGGAGGCCGTCGCTGCTGCCCTTGGCGAAGCGGCTGACGGTCTCGACGCCCGCCGACACGATGACGTCGGCCTCCCCCGAGCGGATCGCGTGCAGCGCCATCCGGGTCGTCTGCAGCGAGGACGAGCAGTACCGGGTGACGGTGGCGCCGGGCACGCTGTCCCAGCCCAGCAGCACGGAAACGACCCGTCCCATGTTGTAGCCCTGCTCGCCGCCGGGGAGGCCGCAGCCGAGCAGGAGGTCGTCGATCTGGCTCGGGTCCAGCTGCGGGACCTTCGCCATCGCGGCCGTGATCATCTGGGCGGTGAGGTCGTCGGGCCGCATGTCCTTGAGCGACCCCTTGAATGCGCGGCCGATCGGCGAGCGCGCGGTTGCGACGATGACTGCCTCGGGCATGTGCGGGTCTCCTGTCTCAGCGGCCGTTCTTCGGCGAGCGGGCAGCGTGTCCGCGGGACGCGTGTTCCCGTGACGCTGTTACTCGCCGGTCACCAGCAATCTAACCGTCCGCCCCCGCCGACGTACAATGTGCCCCCGCACAGTGTTGACAATGAGTACAATAAGTGTTGACTTACTCATCGACCTGCGGATTCCCGGACCGGTGATGACACCCGTCCCATGTGGGCGGGACGGCGACCGCCGGACCCTGAACCTCACGCCACCGGCCTCGGCCGCCGCAAGCGCGGGCGGCGGCCGGCCCGGTGGCCACCAAGTCGGCCGGGGCTCGTCACCGGTGACCGGACGGGCCCCGGTTGTTCTTCCGCCGCGACGAGCGGGGGCTACCTGTTCGGGGGTTACTTGGCCGGGTCGCTGGTCGCCGGGGTGGGGAGCGCATCACCGGCCAGGACGGTGCGGCGGCGGAGCAGAGTGGCCCAGCGGCCGCGGGGGCCGCGTTCCCTGCCCTCCACGGAGGCGCCGCTCACCTCGGTGCCCGAGACCTCCGCGGCCTCGGCCGCGGCCAGGTAGACCGGCAGGACGCCGTCGCCGAGCAGGTCGCCGACGTCGGGCTCCAGGCCCAGCGCGGACGCCATCGACGGCAGCACCGCGGCGCACGCGGACGCGTACCCGCGGGCGGACGGGTGATAGCGGTCCTCGCTGAACATCGAGCGAGGGTCGGCGGCGAACTCGCGGCCGAGCAGGTCGCCGAGCGACACCGAGCGGGCGCCGCGCTCGACGGCCGCGATGGTCTGGGCGGCGGCGAGCTGCCGGCTGGCGCGGCGGGCGATGAACCTGAGCGGCTGCATCAGCGGCTTGACGGTGCCGAGGTCGGGACAGGTGCCGACGACGACGTGGCTGCCCCTGGCACGGAGCCGTTCGACGGCGTCCGCGAGATGGCGGACGGATTCGGCCGCCGGCACCCGAGCGGTCACGTCATTGCCGCCGATCATGATGACGGCGATGTCGGGGCGGGCTCGCAGCGCCCGGTCGACCTGGCCGCGGAGGGCCTGCGAGCGGGACCCGGAGCGGGCGACGTTCGTCAGCCGGACGGGACGGTCCGCGATCGCCGACAGCCCGGCCGCCAGAAGGGCGGCGGGGGTCTCGTCCGGGGTGTGCACCCCCAGGCCGGCGGCGGTGGAGTCACCGATCATGACCAGGGACAGCGGGTCGCCGCCCAGCGTCCCGCCGTACAGGCCGTCGGCCACCGGCGGGTCGCCGCTCGGCGTCGCCGTGATCATTCTTCGGGCGAGTCTGGCCTCCATCACGACGAGCCCGAACGTGATGCCGCCGAGGGCCGTGATGCCCCCGCCCCCGTACGCCGCGGCCGCCGCGATCCGGCGTGCCGTGAATGCTCTCAACATGTTCCGCTGACCCTCCGTGATTAAGTTCCTACCCGCGGCCCCGGTGGTTGATGCCTGCGGGTACCGGACTCGGATACCGTCGGGAGGAGGGAAACCATCCGGACCCCGCGCCCGGCATCCCGCCCGAACAGGCGGGCTGAGCAGGGACGCGACGCTCAGATCGACACACTGAACGACAAGGATGTCGCGGTGCACGTACACGACTCGCTCGTCGAGCTGATGGGCAACACCCCGCTCGTTCGACTGCGCAAGGTGATCGGCGACAGCACGACCGGCGGCCGGCGGCCGCAGGTGCTCGCCAAGGTGGAGTACTTCAACCCCGGTGGCTCGGTGAAGGACCGCATCGCGGTCCGCATGATCGACGCGGCCGAGAAATCCGGCGAACTCGCGCCCAGCGGCACGATCGTCGAGCCGACGTCCGGCAACACCGGGGTCGGGCTCGCCATCGTGGCGCAGGAGCGCGGCTACCGCTGCGTCTTCGTCTGCCCCGACAAGGTCGCCAAGGACAAGATCGACGTGCTGCGCGCGTACGGCGCGGAGGTCGTGGTCTGCCCGTCGGCGGTGTCGCCCGAGCACCCCGACTCCTACTACTCGGTGTCGGACCGGCTGGCCGCGGAGATCCCCGGCGCGTGGAAGCCGAACCAGTACACCAACCAGGAGAACCCGCGCTCGCACTACGAGACGACGGGGCCGGAGATCTGGGAGCAGACCGACGGCCGCGTCACGCACTTCGTGGCGGGCATCGGCACCGGCGGGACGATCAGCGGCACCGGGCGGTACCTCAAGGAGGTCTCCGGCGGGCGGGTGAAGATCGTCGGGGTGGACCCCGAGGGATCGGTGTACTCCGGCGGCACCGGCCGCCCCTACCTCATCGAGGGCGTCGGCGAGGACATCTGGCCCGAGACCTACGACCGGGACATCTGCGACGAGATCATCGCGGTGTCCGACAAGGACTCGTTCAACATGACCCGGCGGCTGGCCCGCGAGGAGGCGCTGCTGGTCGGCGGGTCCTGCGGGATGGCCGTCGTCGCCGCGCTGCGCGTCGCCGCGCAGGCCGACCCGGACGCGGTGATCGTGGTGCTGCTGCCCGACGGCGGCCGCGGCTACCTCACGAAGATCTTCAACGACGAGTGGATGGCCGACTACGGCTTCCTCATTCCGTCCACCGAGGAGGCCCGGGTCGGCGAGGTGCTCACCCGCAAGAGCCGGACGCTGCCGGAGTTCGTGCACGTCCACCCGCACGAGAGCGTGCAGACCGCGATCTCGATCATGCGCGAGTACGAGGTGTCGCAGCTTCCGGTGATGAAGGAGGAGCCGCCGGTCATGGCGGCCGAGGTGGTCGGCTCCGTGGTGGAGAGCGACCTGCTCGACATCCTCGTCAGGGAGCGCGCCAAGCTGGCCGAGCCGGTCGAGATGCACATGTCGGAGCCGCTGCCGACCCTCGGGTCCGGCGAGCCGGTCAGCAAGGCCGTCGGCGTGCTGGAGAAGTCCGGTGCGGCCGTCGTCCTCGTGGACGGCAAGCCCAAGGGCCTCGTCACCCGCCAGGACCTCCTCGCCTTCCTGGCCGCGTCCACCCCCTGACGGACGCCGCGGCCGGACGAGCCGAGGCGCCGGAGACCGCTGCGGTCTCCGGCGCCTCGTTCTGTGCGGAAGGGTGTCGGGTTGCGGGGCCCGGCCGGTGGGCGGCATTTCGGGCCGGGCTCCGCAACCCGACGTCTGTGGGATGTCCGGGCTACCGCTGCCCGGACGGGATGAAGTCCTCCCGCGTGTCGGCGGGCTTGAGCGTCTTCTTCGGCTCGTCCCCGTGCCCCGGCCACCAGGCCTTGTGGCCCAGCAGCGCGGTGATGCCCGGCACCAGGAAGATCGCCATGATGAAGGCCGACAGCGCGATCCCCAGCGCGATGGAGAAGCCCATCTGCTGCAGCATCGACACCTTGGCCAGCAGCATCACCGAGAACGTGCCGGCCAGGATCAGCCCGGCCGCGGCGACCGTCGGCCCGCCGTGCTGGACCGCCAGCGCGGCGGCCTTGCGCGGCTCGTGGCCCTCCTTGGCCTCCTCGCGCAGCCGCGCGGTCATCAGGATGTTGTAGTCGGTCCCGATGGCCAGCACGAACAGGTACAGCATGATCGGCAGGTGGAAGATCTCACCGGGCTGGCCGAGCAGTCCCTGGAAGACGTACACCGCGGATCCCATGGTCGCGGCGAAGCCCAGCAGCACCGCGGGGACCAGGTACAGCGGTGCGACCACGGAGCGCAGCAGCATCAGCAGGATCAGCGCGATGAGCACCCCGGCGACCGGCAGGATCACCGACAGGTCCCGGTTGACCACCTTGTTGATGTCGCTGTAGATCGCGGTCTCGCCGCCGACGAACACCTCGGAACCCTGTGGCGCGATGTCGTGCACCGCCGGCGCGAGGTCGTTCTTGACCAGGTTGATCGATTCGTTGTTGGCCGGGTTGCCGTTCAGGATCAGGTCGACCTGGCCCAGCTTCGGGTCGGCCTTGCTGAGTTGCGCCGGTGCGACGCCGCCGACGCCGGGCAGTGACTTGGCCTGCTGCCCGAAGGCGTTCAGCTCGGCCTCGGTCAGCGGCTGCCCGTCGGTGGAGCGGACCATCACCTGCACCGGCGTGCTCTGCCCGGCCGGGAAGCCCTTCTTCATGTCCTCGGTGGCCTGGGCGGACTCGGTGTCCTGCGGGAAGCTGGACTGGAAGTCGTAATCGGACTTGAAGCCGATCGCGCCGGACGCCAGGGCGACCAGCAGAGCGCCGGCCCCGAGCGCGACCAGGGCCGGACGCGCGCCGACCATCCGGCCGAGCCGGGCCGAGGTCGTGGCCTTCGGCTGCTTCTTCCAGGACTTGGACGGCCAGAACACCGCGGGGCCGATCAGCGACAGGATCGCGGGGAACAGCGTCAGCGAGGTGATGCCCATCACCACGACGCCGATGGCGAGCGACGGGCCCCAGGCGGCGAAGATGCCGAACGACGCCAGCATCAGCACCAGGAACGTGACCGCGATCGCGGCCGCCGCGGAGGTGATGACCTCGCCGACCCGCTCCACCGCGGAGATCAGCGCGGTCTTGCGGTCCTCGCCGGCGCGCAGCCGCTCCCGGTAGCGGAACAGCAGGAACAGGTAGTAGTCGGCGCCGACGCCGAACATCACGATGGTCAGGATGATCTGCAGGCTGTCGTCACCGGAGAAGTCCAGCGCCTTGGACGCGGCGCCGATCAGCCCCATCGCCATCTGCTCGGTCGCGATGATCACGATGATCGGCAGGATCGCCGCCAGCGGCGCCCGGAAGATCACCAGGATCAGCCCGATGATCAGCGCGAAGGTGGCGATGGTGATGAGCGCGAAGGACTGGGTGAAGGAGTCCTCGTTGTCCACCCACGCCGCGACCTCACCGCCGACCTTGGCCTCCAGCCCGCCGCCGAGCTGCTTGGGCAGTTCGGTGCGGATGTCCTTGATGGCCTGGCTCTGATCCAGGGCCGCGTCCCCGGCGACCATCTCCATCGGCACGCTGATGAGCTGGATGCTCTTGTTGGGGGCGACCGCGTCGGGGCCGGTCATGAAGCCCTGGACGGTCGGGTACTTCTTGGCCGTCAGATTCTTGGCCGTCTCGGCGATCTTGGCGCTGTCCGCCGGGGTGATCTTCCCGCCGTCGGTGCGCTGCACCACGATCAGGGACGTCAGCCCCGCCTGCTCCGGGAAGGCCTTCTCGGCGATCTCGGCGGCCTGGACGGACTCGTAGCCGGACGGCAGGAACTCGCCCTGGTCGGACTCGGTGGTGAGCTTGGGGGACAGGGTGATGACGAGGATCGCGGTCACGAGCCAGGCCGCGATCGTCCACCACGGGTGTCTCACGACGAAGCGCGCGAGCCGAGCGAACATGGGGCTTCCTCAGTTCAGGGTGATGGGAATCAAGGTCGATTGGGTATGTGTAAAACGGTAGAGAACGGATGGGGCGTTGGGGTCACCCGCTGCGCTGAAATAAAGGCTGATACCTGCGGGGGAGCGCCTCCTCCTCGAGGAGGGGAGCGGGGTGGATAGCCTCGTACCCATGGACAACGAAGTTCAGAGAGGCTTCGAGACCCTGGCCATCCACGCCGGGCAGGAGCCCGACCCCACCACCGGTGCGGTCGTCACGCCGATCTACCAGGTATCAACGTACAAACAGGACGGTGTCGGCGGCCTACGCGGCGGCTACGAATACTCCCGGTCGGCGAACCCGACCCGTACCGCGCTCGAAATATGCCTCGCCGAAGCGGAAGGCGGCTCGCGGGGGCTGGCGTTCGCCTCCGGGCTCGCCGCCGAGGACGCGCTGCTGCGCGCGGTCTGCCGCCCCGGCGACCACGTGATCATCCCGGACGACGCCTACGGCGGCACCTACCGGCTGTTCGCCAAGGTGGCCGAGCCGTGGGGTGTGGCGTTCGACTCGGTGCCGCTCGGGGACGTCGAGGCCGCGCGGAGGGCGGTCCGCCCCGAGACGAAGATCATCTGGGTGGAGACGCCGACGAACCCGCTGCTCGGCATCGCCGACATCGCGTCGCTCGCGGCCGTCGCCCACGACGCCGGCGCACTGCTGGTCGTCGACAACACGTTCGCCTCCCCGTATCTCCAGCGCCCGCTGGAACTCGGCGCGGACGTGGTCGTCCACTCCACCACCAAGTACATCGGCGGCCACTCCGACGTCGTCGGCGGCGCGCTGATCGTGTCGGACCCGGAGCTGGGCGAGCGGCTTGCGTTCCACCAGAACGCGATGGGCGCCGTCGCGGGCCCGTTCGACGCCTGGCTCACCCTTCGGGGGATCAAGACGCTGGGCGTGCGGATGGACCGGCACTGCTCCAACGCGGAGCGGATCGTCGAGATGCTGGAGCGGCACCCGGCCGTCCGGCGGGTCCTGTACCCGGGGCTGCCCGGCCATCCGGGGCACGACGTCGCCGCCAAGCAGATGAAGGCGTTCGGCGGCATGGTCTCGTTCCGGATGGAGTCGGAGGAGGCCGCCGTCCTCGTGTGCGAGCGGACGAAGCTGTTCACGCTCGGCGAGTCGCTCGGCGGCGTCGAGTCGCTGATCGAGCACCCGGGCCGGATGACGCACGCCTCGGCGGCCGGATCGCCGCTGGAGGTCCCCGGTGACCTGGTGCGGCTGTCGGTCGGGATCGAGGACGTCGACGATCTTCTCCGGGATCTTGAGCGGGCTCTGCCCCACGCCACTTGATCAAACATCTATACTCAGCGCGCCAGGTTCGTAAAGAAGGGGCCCGGGGTGCGCAAAATTCTGGTCTGTGGTGCGGCGTTCGCCGCGACGTGTGTCTCCGCTGTAGCCGTTCCGGGCGGAGCCCAGGCGACGACGCCGGCGCCGGCACCGCCGACGTCGTCGCCCGTCCCGTCCGCGCCGCCCACCGGGGAGCCCGGGACGACCACACCCTCCGACGCGCCCCCGGCCGGCGGCCCCGGGTCGCAGTCGCCCTCCACGTCCTCCACGTCGCATCCCCGCGAGGGGGAGGCGGCACCGGACGGCGAGCCCGACGGCACCGTCACGGCGCAGGCGGTCATGGTCACCCCCGAGCTGCCGAAGTTCCGCACGTACGCCTACGGCAAGGGCCCGAGCCAGCGGGTCGACGCCTACTGGCGCGAGGCCGGGCCCAGGGCCACGCCGCGTCCGGCCGTGCTGATCCTGCACGGCGGCTACTGGCTGTCGGGCGACAAGGGCGGCGGCTGGAAGTACTTCGCGCGCCGGCTCACCGAAGAGGGCTTCGTCGTCATGTCGGCGAACTACCGGCTGGCCCCCAAGGCGCAGTGGCCGGCGCAGCGCGTCGACTCGCTGGCCGCCCTCACCTTCATCAAGCAGCACGCCCGGACGTGGAATGTCGACCCGCGGCGCATCGCCGTGATCGGCTCCTCGGCCGGGGGGCACCTCGCGACGCAGCTCGGCACGTTCGGGACCGGCACCGCGCAGGTCCGCGGCGTGATCGCGATGTCGCCGCCGATCAGCCCGTACCTGGCCTACCAGACGGGCGGGAAGCCGGCCGCCACACCCAGTCAGCAGAAGCTGCGGCAGGCCGTGGTGGACCTCGTCCAGTGCGTCCCCGGCGCCGCCTCCAAGGACTGCTGGGACCGGCTGGAAGACGCCGACACCTCCGCCCACGTCTCCGCGGGGGACGCGCCGATGCTCCTCATGCACGGCAGCGACGACTTCATTCCGACCGCGCAGAGCGCCGGGCTGGCGGGCGCGCTGCGGGCCGCGGGCGTCCCGGTGACGGTGAAGACCATCGAGGGCGGCGGGCACGCCGCGCATCTGCTGGAGGACGGGAACACCTACCCGACGATCCTGAGCTGGCTCAAGAACCGCCTGAAGGCCGGCCCCCCCGAATAGCCGGCGGCGCCGGCGGCCGGGCCGGCGCCCGGCCCTTCCGACCGCCGGCCGTTCCGGCCCGTTGACCGTTCCGGACCGTCAGCCGTTCCAGACCATCAGCCGTTCCAGACCATCAGCAGCAGGATCACGAGCCAGATCAGCGCGACGACGCCGGAGATGGCGGCCAGCCTCCCGCGCTCCACCTGGGCGATGTCGCCGTCCGCCGCGGCGGGCCGCTTCTTCTCGGCCCCGCCGCCGTCTTCGCGGTCCTTGCCGTCCTTGTCCACCGCCGCGGCGGGCTTGACCGGGACGGCCGCCTCCTCGGCCGCGGCGACCTCCAGCAGATGCGCCGCCTTGCGCTGGTCGCGCTCGACGATCAGCAGCAGCACCAGCGCGACGATGAACAGCGTCATCGACGCCGACAGCCACACCTCCGCCAGGTCGCCCTGGGCCAGCAGCAGCCCGAACAGGAAGATCCCCAGGGTGGCGACGCCGTAGATCTGCGTGACCCGGTGGAGGTAGCGCACCACGACCACGTTGCGCTTGCGGATGTAGCGCGGGGTGGACATGGTCGCGGCGGTCAGCGGCCCCAGCGTGAAGATCGCGAATCCGATGTGGAAGAACAGCAGCAGGTGGTCGGAAGTCGACATGACGCCGACCCTAGCCCCTCCCGTTCTACCGGCGGGCGCGGCGCACCCTGAGGTAGTCGCTCACGACGTACTCGCCGAGCCGGTCGGCGTCGGGCGCGAACACACGGCCGCCGTTGCGCCGCGCGACCTCCTCCACGAACGAGACGAGGCGCCGGTCCTCGGCGAGCATGAAGAAGTTCATGCAGGCGCCCCGCCGGGTCATCTTGTCGACCTCGGCGAGCGTGAGGACGAGCGTGTCGGTGGACGGCGGGTAGTCGAACAGCGAGCGGCCGTCCGGACGCAGGTGCGCGGTCGGCTCGCCGTCGGTGACGACGAGGACGATCGGCTCGAAGTCGGGATGCCGGTCCAGGTGCCGTCCGGCGATCATCAGGGCGTGGTGCAGGTTGGTGCCCTGCACCATGTCCCAGTCCAGGCCCGCCATCTCCGTCGGGTGCAGGACCCGCGCGTAGTTGGAGAACCCGATGATCTGGATCGCGTCCTGCGGGAACTTGCTGGTCACGAGCGTGTGCAGGGCGAGGGTGGTCTGTTTGGCGACCGCCCATGTGCCGCGCAGCACCATCGAGTAGGACAGGTCGACGAGCAGGCAGACGGCCGCGCCGGTGCGCCGCTCGGTCTCGTGCACCTCGAAGTCGTCCACGCCGAGTCTCACGCCACCGGGTTTCACACCACGGGGTTTCACGCCACGGGGTTTCAGACCATCGGGTTTCACGCCATCGGGACTCCGTGATCCAGTGCCGTTGATCTCGATGACGTCGGCGGTGCCCGGCTCCACGACCTTCGAGGTCACGACACCCGCGGCGCCGCCGTCCATGGCGCTGCGGCGGATGGCGTTGCTCACCGTCCGGACCACGTCGAGGGGCTGCTCGTCGCCGAACCGCCACTCCCGGCTCGCCCCGGTCAGCTCGCCCGCCTGGCCGGCGTCCCGCTGGTCGTGGTCGCCCTGCCGCCCGGACGTGAGCTGCGCGAACACACGGCGCAGCGCCGTCTCACCGAGCCGCCGCACCGCCTTCGGGGTCAGCTCCAGCTTGCCGCGGTTGCGCCGCAGGTAGCCCTGCCGCTCCAGCTCCGCCTCGATGCGGCGCAGCGCGGCCAGGTCGTCGACGGCCTGCCGGCCGAGCGCCCGCCGGACGGCGTCCTCGTCGATGTCGTCGAGCCGCGCCCCCGGATACTCCTGCCCGAGCGCCGCCTCCAGCTCGCTGAGGTCGGCCAGCTCCGCCAGCGCGGTCGTGGCGTCGCCCATGCCGAGCGGGTCCTCGCCGGTCATCTGCTCGGACTGGCCCCAGCCGAGGTCGGGACGGCGGGTCCGCAGCGCGTCGCCGAGCCGGGTCATCTCCATGGCGAGGCCCGCGTCCTGCATGGCCTGCTCCATCAGGCCGCCCAGCTCGGCGCGCTGCTCCGGGCTGAGCGAGGCGAGCAGGCGGTCCATCGCGGCGGCGCGGCGGGCGAGGGAGTCGACCAGCTCCTCCAGGTTCTGCGGGTTGTCGGGGAACATGTCCCCGTACTCGCCCATGAAGCGGTCGAAGTCGTCCTGGGTGTGCTCGCCGCGGGCGTCGCGCTCCAGCATCTGGTTCAGCGCGCCCATCATGTTCTTGACCCGCTCCATGGCGGCCGGGTCCTGGTTCTCCAGGGCCTGCTTCATGCCCTGGAACTGCGCGTCCAGCACCTCGCGCCGCAGCAGGTCCTTCAGCCGCTCGAACGTCTGCCGGGCGGCGTCGGAGCGCCAGTCGTAGTCCGACAGGCGGCGGATCGCCTGGGACGTGTCGGACGGCAGGGTGTCCAGTTCCGCCTCGCGCAGCCGCGCCTCGTCGCTCGGATCGGGGAACAGTTCGGCCCGCTCCTGCCCGATCGCGGTGTCCAGCAGCGCGCGGGCCTGCTCCAGCGTCCCGTCGAGCCGGCCCCGGTCGCGCAGGGCACGGCGCCGCTCCCGCACCTGGCGGAGCATGTCGTCGAGGCCCCGCCCGCTGTTCGGCAGGCGGCCCTGCGCGCCCGGCAGGCCGCGCCGCAGCAGGTCCCGCAGCGCCTCGTCCGGGCGGGTGCCGTCCAGCACCGAGTCGCCCATCGCGTCGAGGGCGGAACGGACGTCGTAGGGCGGGGCGAGCGGGTCGGGCCCGTCCTCGTAGGCGCCGTAGCGGTATCGGCTCATCGAATCTCCTTGCGCGTGGAGAATTCAGGTCCGGACATCAGGTCCGGTAGGTGGCCGTCCCGTCGGAGCGTCCCTCGGCGGCGTCCTTGGACAGCCGCCTGGTGAGGAACAGCCCCTCCAGGGCGAACTCCAGCGCGGCCGCGGCCTGCCCGGGGGACTCCCCGCTCATGCCGAGCCGCTCCATGATCTTGGCGAGGCCGGGAACCCGGCCGATGCGGCGCAGCAGTTCCGTCGCCGCCACCAGCTCGCCCGACTCGACGCTCTCGCCGGAGTCGAACTTGTCCAGCAGCCCGTTCAGGTCGGCGGGACCCAGCGTCCGCCGGTAGGTCTCGGCGATGGCGCGGCGCAGCAGATGCTCCAGCACCTCCTGCTCGCGGCCCTCCTCGCTGACCTCGAACTCCACCTTGCCCATCAGCGACGGGACGACGGCGGGCAGGTCGCAGACCCGCGCGACGGCGTGCTCCTCGCCGGTCAGCGCCGCGCGCCGCACCGCGCCCGCCGCGACGGTCTCGGCGCCGGCGAGTGCGAACCGCGCCGACACCCCGGACCGGGCGTCCACCGCCGTCGACTCCCGGACGAGGCGGGTGAAACGTCCGATGATCTCGACCAGATGGTCGGGCACCTCGGCGGGCAGGCCGGACAGGTCGGCGAAGTCGGACTCCTGGCGGATCAGCGCCAGCTCGGCGTCCAGCTCCAGGGGGTAGTGCGTGCGGATCTCGGCGCCGAAGCGGTCCTTCAGCGGGGTGATGATGCGGCCCCGGTTGGTGTAGTCCTCCGGGTTGGCGGACGCGACGAGCAGCACGTCCAGCGGCAGCCGCAGCGCGTACCCGCGGATCTGCACGTCGCGTTCCTCAAGGACGTTCAGCAGCGCCACCTGGATCCGTTCGGCCAGGTCGGGCAGCTCGTTGATGGAGAAGATGCCGCGGTTGGTGCGCGGGACGAGCCCGAAGTGGACGGTCTCCGGGTCGCCGAGCGTGCGGCCCTCCGCCACCTTGATCGGGTCGACGTCGCCGATGAGGTCGCCGACGCTGGTGTCGGGTGTGGCGAGCTTCTCCCCGTACCGGTCGCCGCGGTGCCGCCACTCGACCGGCAGGTCGTCGCCCGTCTCGGCGGCCAGCCGGCGGCAGCGCACGCACACCGGTTCGTACGGGTGGTCGTTGATCTCGCAGCCGGCCACGACGGGGGTCCACTCGTCCAGCAGCCCGGCCAGGGTGCGGATCAGCCGCGTCTTGCCCTGACCGCGCTCGCCCAGCAGCACCAGGTCGTGCCCGGCGAGCAGGGCGCGTTCGAGATGCGGCAGGACGGTGTCGTCGAACCCGAGGATCCCGGGGAAGCGCGGCTCCCCGGATCGCAGCCGGACGAGCAGGTTGTGGCGGATCTCGGCCTTCACCGAGCGCTGGACGTGACCACTGGTGCGCAGCTCGCCCAGTGTGGTCTCGCTGGGTGGGGATTCACGCGGTGTGGATGAACGCACGCGATCGACATTACGTCGCCGGTACGCGGAATCGCACCCCGCCGGAGCATTCGCCGGAGGATTGGATCGCCGCAGCGATCGCCGCAGCGATCGCCGGTGGATCGCCGCAGGAATCGCCGGAGGATTCGTCCGGGCGTGTCCCGGCCTGCGTGGATCGGGCGTTGTTTGGGTGGAGGGCGCGCGGCGGGGGAGACTGGGGGTGTGATGCACCCGGCGATATCCAGTGAGGGAGGCGGCGCCGATGGCGCGTTTCGGTGATGGCCTGGCCCTCGGACCCGACCTGTGTGAGGCGGCCGTCTCGGCGGTCGAGCAGGCGCTCGCTCCGCTCAGCGCGGCACCCGACCTGGTCTGCGTCTTCATGACGGGCGACGACCCGGAGGCGTTCGAGGCGGCGGCGCTGGCCGCGGCGCATGCGGCCGGGCCCGCGGTACTGCTGGGCTGCACCGCGTCCGGGGTCATCGGCGCCGGGCGCGGCGTGGAGGACGCCGGCGCGGTCAGCGCGTGGGCGGCGGTGCTGCCCGGCGCGCGGCTCGACCCTTTCCGGCTGGAGACGCTGAAGGCCGACGACCGCCTGATCGTGGTCGGCATGCCCGAGGCGCAGGCCGACGACGTGGTCGGCGTGCTGCTGACCGACCCGTACAGCTTCCCGGTGGACGCGTTCGTCGAGCGCTCCGACGACGCGCTGCCCGGCCTCCCCCTGGTCGGCGGCCTCGCGGAGGGCCGCGAGCGCGGCGACGCGCGGCTGTTCGTCGGCGGCGAGGTCTATCAGGACGGCGCGGTCGGCATCGTGATCGGCGGGTCCGTGGCCGCCGCGACGGTGGTCAGCCAGGGTGCCCGGCCGATCGGCCCCGACATGGTGGTGACCAGGGCCGACGAGAACGTCCTGTACGAGCTGGCGGGCGTCCCCGCACTGGAGAAGCTGGAGCAGATCGTCCTCGAACTGCCGGAGGACGAGCAGGAACTGGCCGGGCGCGGGCTCCTGATCGGCGTCGCCATGGACGAGTACGCCGACGAGCACGAGCACGGCGACTTCCTCGTCCGCGGAGTGGTGGGCGCCGACACCGACAGCGGCGCCATCGCGATCGGCGACGTGGTGGACGTGGGCCGCACCGTCCGGTTCCAGGTCCGCGACGCCGGCGCCGCCGACGAGGACCTCGCCGCGCTGCTCGACCGGTTCGACATGGCGCCGGTCGAGGGCGCGCTGCTGTTCTCCTGCAACGGGCGAGGCCAGGCGATGTTCCCCGACTCCGACCATGACGCCCGCGTCCTCGACCGCGCGTTCGGCCCCGCCGGGGTCGGCGGCTTCTTCGGCGCGGGCGAGATCGGACCCGTCGCCGGGCGCAACCACGTCCACGGCTTCACCGCGTCCATCCTCGCGTTCGGAAGGGCGGGGGATCCCATTTGAGCGGGCCGGAAGCCCCGGGCGAGTCGGATGCCCTGAGCGGGCCGGACACCGTTTCGGTGGACGCCGCGCCTGTGCTGGCCGTGGACGTCGGCGGGACGAAGCTGGCCGCCGCGCTCGTCGAACCCGGCGGGCGCATCGCCGCCTACGACCGCGTCGCCACGCCGAGCGGCCCCGGGCTGGACGCCGACGGGCTGTGGAGGACGCTGGAGGCGCTGCTCGCCAAGCTTGTCGCCGACGCGGGGGATCCGCCGCTCGCGGGCGTCGGCGCGGGCTGCGGGGGGCCGATGACCTGGCCCGCCGCCGAGGTGTCCCCGCTCAACATCCCGGCGTGGCGGAACGGTTTCCCGCTGCGGGCCAGGCTCCGCGACCGCTATCCGGGCCTGCCCGTCCGCATCCACAACGACGCGATCTGCGTCGCCGTCGGTGAGCATTGGCGCGGTGCGGGAAGCGGCCGCGACAACGTCCTCGGCATGGTGGTGTCAACGGGTGTCGGCGGCGGGCTCGTCCTCGGCGGCAGGCTCATCAACGGCGGTACCGGCAACGCCGGGCACATCGGGCATGTCATCGTCGACCCCGACGGGCCGCCCTGCGCGTGCGGAGGCCGCGGCTGCCTTGAGGCGATCGCGCGCGGGCCCGGGCTGGTCGCCTGGGCGCAGGAGCAGGGCTGGCGGCAGGGGAACCGGGACGTGACCGGCGTCGAACTGGCCGCCGACGCCCGCCGGGCGCACCCGGTCGCCGTCGCCGCCATGCGACGAGCGGGGCACGCCATCGGCGTCGCGATCGCGTCCGCCACGCACCTGTGCGACCTGGATGTCGCGGCGATCGGCGGCGGCCTGTCCCAGGCGGGGGCGCTGTTGTTCGACCCCCTGGAGGACGCCTTCCGCATGCACGCCCGGATGGAGTTCGCGCGCCGTGTCCGGATCGTCCCCGCGGCGCTCGGCCAGACCGCCGGGCTCGTCGGCGCCGCCGCCCTGGTCTTCGCACAAGATCGCTATTGGAGTGCGGGCTGAGCGCGGGGGGTGCGAGGATCCAAGAATGAGCGAAGCGAACCGGGGGGTGTGGGGGGTCGTCCCCCCACAGGAGGCAGGTATGACCGAACGCGGAGTGAGTGCCGTCAGCGTCGACGACGTCCGCGCCGCCCGGGAACTGCTCCGCGACGTGGTCGTTCCCACGCCGATGATCCCCTCCCGGGTGCTGTCGGAGCACATCGGCGGGCCCGTCCTGCTGAAGTGCGAGAACCTGCAGCGCACCGGCTCGTTCAAGATCCGCGGTGCCTATGTGCGGATCGCCGGGCTGAGCGAGGCCGAACGCGCGGGCGGCGTCGTCGCGGCCAGCGCCGGCAACCATGCGCAGGGCGTCGCGCTCGCCGCGTCCATGCTCGGCTGCAAGGCGACGGTGTTCATGCCGGTCGGCGCGCCGCTCCCCAAGATCGCCGCGACCCGCGGCTACGGGGCCGAGGTCGTCTTCCCGGGACCGACCGTCGACGACTGCCTCATCGCCGCGCAGGAGTACGCCGACGAGTGCGGCGCGGTGTTCATCCACCCGTTCGACCATCCGGACGTCGTCGCCGGGCAGGCCACGATCGGCCTGGAGATCATGGAGCAGTGCCCGGACGTCCGGACGATCGTGACGCCGGTCGGCGGCGGCGGCCTGATGGCCGGCATCGCCGCGGCCGTCAAGGGCGTGGCGGCGGAGACCGGCGGGCGCGAGATCAAGACGCTCGGCGCGCAGGCCAAGCGCGCAGCCGCGTTCCCGCCTTCGCTCGCCGCCGGGAAGCCCGTGCAGGTCGAGATCGAGCCGACGATGGCGGACGGGATCGCCGTCGGCCGCCCGGGCGACCTGACCTACGACATGTTCACCGACCTGGTCGACGCGGTCGTCACCGTGACCGAGGAGTCCATCTCCCAGGCGCTGCTGCTGTGCCTCGAACGCGCCAAGCAGGTCGTCGAACCCGCCGGTGCCGCCGGGGTGGCGGCGGTCCTGGAGCACTCGTACGCGGTCGAGCCGCCCGTGGTGGTGCTGCTCTCCGGCGGCAACATCGACCCGCTGCTGCTGTCGAAGGTGCTGCGGCACGGCCTCGCGGGCGCTGGACGCTACCTCGTCGTCCGCTGCCGGCTGAAGGACCGCCCCGGCGCCCTCGTGACGCTGCTCAGCGAACTCGCCGAACTGGGCGTGAACGTCCTGGACGTGATGCACGAGCGGGTCGCGGCCCGCCTGCACGTCGAGGAGGCCGAGGTCCTCATGCACCTGGAGACGCGCGGCACCGGCCATTCGGAGGACGTGATAGGCCGCCTACGCGAAAAGGGCTACACCCTCACGCTGAGCTGAACCTCCGGACGTCTGCGGCGTGTCGCCCTCATGAAACGCTCCACAAGGGCGACACGCCGCAGGCCGACGTCAAAGGGCGGGCTTGCCCTCGGAGTAGAGCCACGCATCGGCCCAGCCGTCCAACTTCTTGTGGGACAGCCGCTCGGCGAAGCGGACGAGGTCCTCAGTCGAGGCGTTGCCGTAGCGGTATTCGGCCGGCCACGCCTTGAGCAGCCGGTAGAACGTCTCGTCACCGATGATCGTGCGCAGGACGTGGACGGCCATCGCGCCGCGGTCGTAGACGAGACCGTCGAAGATGTGGTCGCGGCCGGGGTCGGAGACGATGCCCTTCCACAGGTCGTCACCCGCCGGGGTGGCGTAGACGGCGTCGAAGCTGTCCTGGACGGGTGTGCCGTCGACCTTCTCGGCGTACAGCCATTCGGAGTACGTCGCGAAGCCTTCGTTCATCCAGATGTCGGCCCACCGCTCGGGCGACACCGAGTCCCCGAACCACTGGTGGCCCAGCTCGTGCGCGAGGAGCGCCTCGCTCGGGATCCGGCCCAGCCGGCTGCCGAGGTCGTACACCGGGCGGCCCTGGGTCTCCAGCGCGTACCGGAACCCGCCGTTGACCACGATCCCGCCCGTCGAGGTGAACGGGTAGCGGCCGTACAGCGACGACTGGAAGTCGGTGACCTCGGCGGTCTGCCGGTGGAACTTCTCCGCGTCCTCCGGCTTGATCGCCATGGCGTGGTCGGTGGCGGTCAGGTTCGGCACACCGCCGTCCGTCCGCCCGGTGAGGACGTCGTACTTGCCGATCGCGAGCATCGACAGCTCGCTGGCCATCGGGTGCCGCACGACCCAGCGCGTGGTCGTCCAGCCGTCCCGGGTCCACGTGCCGCGCAGGTCGCCGTTGGACAGCGTGGTGGTGCCCTTGGGCGCCGAAAGCGTGAACGTGTACGTCGCCTTGTCGGTCGGGTGGTCGTTCACGGGGAAGACCGTGGCGGCGCCGAACGGCTGGTTGACCATCACCGCGCCGTCGGGCGTCGGCACCCAGCCGGACGTGCCCAGCGTCGCGTCGTTGATCGTCTGCGGGACGCCGGAGTAGGCGACGGTCACGGTGAAGTGCCGGTGCTTCCGCAGCCCCTTGGGCGGGGTGATGACCAGCTCCTGCGCACCCGTCCGCTCGTAGGACGCGCGGTGCCCGTCCACCTTCAGCGACGAGATGGTGAGCGGGCCGAGGAAGTCCAGGTTGAACCGGGACAGGTTCTGCGTCGCCCGCGCCTTGATCTTGGTGACGGCCCGGATTCCCTTCGTGTCCGGGTCGTACTTCAGCCCGATGTCGTAGTGGGCGACGTCGTAGCCGCCGTTGCCCATGTCGGGGAAGTAGGCGTCGCCCGCTCCCGGCGCGCCGGGCGTGAACCGCGCGGTGGCGCCGGCGGGCGCCGCCGACACGGCGAGGGCCGCGGTGACGGTCAGCGCCACGGCGGCGAGGGCTCTGGGGGTTCTGCTCATCGGCCTCGTCCTCGGTGCTCCTCGGTGACGGCCGCCGGTAAGTTGCGACGGCCGTGATCAAGACTTTCCTGTGATCTGGGCCGGTTCAAGCGCGATCCGGTCTCAAATCCGTGGATACGGGGTGGAATCTGTGGCCGGATCCGGCACCCGGCCGCCCGATGGTGACGCGGGCACGGCCGGAGGGCACGCCGACCCGCCGGGCGGTCCCCGGCTTTTGCCCGCCTTGGCCGGGGCCTGGTCGAAGCCTGGCCGGCTACTTCGAAGGACGGCCCTTCTCGTACAGCCAGTCGTCGAAGAACGAGTCGAGCTTCTTGCCGGAGACCTTGTTCGCCGTCGCGATGAACTGCTTCGTCGTCCCGCTGGAGTGCCGGCGCTCCTTCGTCCACGTCTTGAGGATGTCGTAGAAGGTGTCCTCGCCGACCTTGTCGCGCAGCGCGACCAGCGTCATCCCGCCGCGGTCGTACACCGAGCGGCCGAACATCTGCTTGCGGCCCGGGTCACCGGGCGGGTTGTCCCACAGTTCCCTCGCGGCGCCGCTCTCGTAGCGCTGGTCGAACTGCGCCTGGACGGTCTGGCCGCCCGTCTTCTCCTCCCACAGCCATTCGGCGTAAGTCGCGAAGCCCTCGTTCAGCCAGATGTCCTTCCACTCGGTGACGCTGACGCTGTCGCCGAACCACTGGTGCGCGAGTTCGTGCGCCACGATCGTCGGCTGGAGGCCGAACGACCCGTACACCGGCCGGGTCTGCGTCTCCAGCGCGAAGCCGACCTCCGCGTTGTCGATCAGCCCGCCCGAGGAGGTGAACGGGTACGGGCCGAACAGCGTCGCGAACTCCTCGGTGATCTTGGAGTTCAGGTTGTGGAAAGTGCCCAGGTCCACCGCGAAGACGGAGGGGTCGACGGCGGTGATGACCTGGACGTCGCTCGGCGTCCGGCTCGTCCGCACCTCGAACCGGCCGACGGTGACCGTCGCCAGGTAGGTGGCCATCGGCGCCTTGACGTGCCACTTCGACGTCGTCTGCGCGCGATGCCCGATCGGCTCGACTCCCGGCAGTCCCGTGCTCGGCGGGCCGCCCGGGCCCGTGCTGGGCGGCACGCCCGGCCGGCCGGGCGTCCCGCCGCCGGAACCGGTGGGCGGCGTCTCCGGCTCGCCGTTGGCGATCGCCGTCAACCCGGCCGGCACCGTGATCTCGAAGTCGAACGTGGCCTTGTCGCTCGGATGGTCGTTGCTCGGGAACCAGGTGTGCGCGCCGCTCGGCTGGCACGCCACGAACACGCCGTCGGAGGTGCGGATCCAGCCGTATGTGCCGAGCACCGGGTCCGACACCGGCTCCGGCGTCCCCGCGTACTCGACCACGGTGGTGAACTTCGCGCCCTTCTTCAGCGGCTGCGCCGGGGTGACCTCCAGCTCGCTGCCGCCGCGCTGCTGCCGCGCCGGCTTGCCGTCCACCTTGATCGCCGAGACCTCGAGGCCGGTCAGATCGAGGTTGAAACGGGCGAGCCGCTCGGTCGCCTTCGCGGTGATGGTCGCGGTGCCGTCCAACTGCTGCGCGCCGTCCGGGTCGATGTTCAGCTTCAACCCGTAGTGCTGGACGTCATAGCCGCCGTTGCCGTCGCCGGGGACATAGTCGTCACCCGCGGTGGTGGGCCCCACCGGGCCGGACGCGGCCGACCCCGAGCCCGGACCCGACGGCTCCGGGTCGTCGAACGGGGACAGCTGACAACTCGCGGTCAGCGACCCCGCGACGGCGAGAGCGGCCAGGCCCGCGGCACCACGGAACGCCGTCCGCGAGCCGTGGCGGCGGGGGCTGGGGGACTTTCCGGCCATATGCACGCCGCCAAGCCTGCCCGGCAGGGGGTGCGCAGAGCAACTCCAATGGGCCCCGGTCAGCGATGGGCGTAGGGATCGGGGACGTGCGGGCCCGCCTTCACGACGACGGTCCGCGCCACCTTGCAGTGCAGTGCCTGCTTCCGCGGGTCCCACAGGATCCACAGGATGTTGATCAGCCCGATGCAGCCGCAGATGCCGCCGAGCACGCTGTAGAACGCGGAACGCCCCGCGGCCTGGCCGGTGGTGATCGCCTGCCCGTCGTCCTGCCGGACGACCCGGATCCCCAGCAGCTTCTTGCCGAGCGTCTGCCCCCACTTGGCGTGCGTCAGCCAGTAGTAGAGGAAGCCCAGCACCACACCGATCGCGTTGCTCGACAGCTGGGCGCCGTTGTACATCGACTCACCCGTTTCCGGGTTGAAGACGCGGTTCCAGTCGACGAACGGAAGCGACAGGAGGCCGGTGACGATTCCGACGAGGATGAGGTCCACGAGGGCGGCGCCCAGCCGTGCCCAGCGGCTCGCGAGCCCCTGCGACGGATCGGCGTAGCCGCCCATCCCGCCGCCGCCGTAACCGGGCGCCGCACCGTATCCGCTCTGGTCGCCCTGTCCGGGGTACTTCGGCAGCTCCTGCCCGTACCCCGGCTGCTGCCCATACGGCTGCTGCTGCCCGTAGGGCTGCTCTTGTCCGTAGGGCGGCTGCCCGTAAGGCTGTTGCCCGTATCCCGGCTGCCGCTGTCCGTATCCCGGCTGCTGCCCGTACGGCTCCTCCCGTCCGGGGGGCTGCTGACCGCCGGGGGGCCGGCCGCCGTACGGCCCTGGCTGCTCGGGCGGCTGCCGGTGCCCGTGCGGCCGGTCTTCCGGCCATCCCCCGGACGCGGGGTCGTTCGGCGGTTGCGTCATGCCGGAAGGGTGGCCGCAGCGTTGCCGTCCAAACCTCGCCGCGTCCGGGGGGCCTGCAGTGTTTACCCGCGGATGATCAAAGCTTGCCGGGATCGGCGGGCGCCTCGGGCCGGGCGTACGGGTTCGGCATCCACGGCTGCGCCTTCACCACCAGCGTCCCGGCCACCTTGTCGTGCAGGGCCTGGCGCCGGTCGTCCCACAGGATCCAGGCGTTGTCGAGCATGCCGACCATGCCGAGGAGGGCCCCGGCCGGCACCAGGAAGTTGACCAGAGCCGTCGAGATCGTGATGGCGTAGACGAACGCCTGCCTGCCGATCGCCTGGCCCCAGCTCACCGCGGACTGGTCGGCGGCGCTCACCACCCGGATGCCGAGGGCCTTCTTGCCAAGCGTCTGGCCCCACTTGGCGTGCATGACGGTGAAGTACACGAAGCCCAGCAGGAACACGACCGCGTACCCGGCCAGCAGTCGCGGAATGTTGTAGAGGTCCATCGGGTTGATGATCGGCTCACCGGACGTCATGGACTCCTGCATCTTGTCCCAGCGGATGGAGAGCAGGACCGCCGGCGTGGCGACGAAGCTGAGGATGAGGGAGTCGAGGACTCCGGCGCCGAGCCGCGCCCAGCGGCCCGCCAGCATGTCCTGCGGGCCGCCCGCTCCCGGATGCGTATAGCCGGGATAGGGCAATCCGGGAGGTCCGTATCCGGGCTGTGCGGGCGGTCCGTAGCCGGGCTGTGGCTGTCCGGGCGGGGCGTAACCGGCCCCGGGCGCGGGAGCGGGAGGAGCCTGGCCGGGCTGGGCGCCGTAAGTGCCCTGGTACGGCGGCGGACGTTCGGGGGAGGCGTCCGAGACGTCTTCGGCATTCGAAACTGCGGGGGCGTCCGGGGCGTCGGGGGCGGGGGTGTCGGCGGCCTGCGGGTCCGGGGCCTGCCAGTCGCCGCCCGCGGGCTGGGGGTTCTGCGGCGGTTCGCTCATGAGCCACAGTGTGCCGGTTACCGGGGGCGCACGGTCACCCCATGCTCAGGCCCGGGCCCTGGACGCGAGCGCGTCCGGGGCCCGGATCCCCGGGCGGCGGGCGTCTCACAGGTTGCCGCGGCGCTCCTGCTCCCGCTCGATCGCCTCGAACAGCGCCTTGAAGTTGCCCTTGCCGAAGCCCAGCGAGCCGTGGCGCTCGATCAACTCGAAGAACACCGTCGGCCGGTCCTGGACGGGCTTGGTGAAGATCTGCAGCAGATAGCCGTCCTCGTCCCGGTCGACCAGGATCCGGCGCTTCTGCAGCTCCTCGATCGGGACGCGCACCTCGCCGATGCGCTCCCGCAGCTCCGGGTCCTCGTAGTAGGAGTCGGGGCTCTCCAGGAACTCCACGCCCGCGGCCCGCATCCGGTCGACCGTGGCGAGGATGTCACCCGTGGCGAGCGCGATGTGCTGCACGCCCGGCCCGCCGTAGAACTCCAGGTACTCGTCGATCTGCGACTTGCGCCTGCTCTCCGCCGGCTCGTTCAGCGGGAACTTGACCTTGCGCGTCCCGTCCGCGACGACCTTGGACATCAGCGCCGAGTACTCGGTCGCGATGTCGTCGCCGACGAACTCGGCCATGTCGGTGAACCCCATGACACGGTGGTAGAAGTCGGCCCACTCGTCCATGCGCTCGACGTTGCCGACGCAGTGGTCGATCGCCTGGAAGAACCTTTCGCCCGGCTCGACGACGGGGCCGGCGGGGGCGTATCCCGGCAGGTACGGGCCGGTGTAGTTGGAGCGGTCGACCAGCGAGTGGCGGGTCTCGCCGTAGGTCGCGATCGCCGCGACCGTCACCTTGCCGTGCTCGTCCTCGAAGACCTGCGGCTCCTGCACGCCCGCGGCGCCGTTCGCGAGCGCGTGCCGGTAGGCGGCCTCGACGTCGGGAACCTCGAGCGCGAGGTCGACCACGCCGTCGCCGTGTTCGGCGATGTGCCGGCCGATCTCCGTTCCCGCCTTCACCGGACCCCGGAACACGAACCGTGCGCCGCCCGACTCCAGTACGTGCACCGACTCGTCGGGGCTGCCGTTCTCCGGGCCGCGGTAGGCGACCCTGCGCATGCCGAACGCGGTCGAGTAGTAGTGCGCCGCCTGCTTGGCGTTGCCGACGGCGAAGACGACGGCGTCCATGCCCTTGACCGGAAACTCATCCATGCCACCCAATCTGGACAGGCGCCTACAAGCTGCGCAAGAGTGTCTTAAAACACTGGGCAATCTGTACAGTGAACCGCGATACCGACCGGTCGCCCTGTACATGGTGACCATGACCGCCGGAGGGTGGCATGCCGATCGACGAACTGGACGGCCGGCTCATAGCGTTGTTCACCGCCGAACCCCGCGTCGGCGTCCTGGAGGCGTCCCGGCGGCTGGGGGTCGCGCGCGGCACCGTCCAGGCACGGCTGGACCGGCTGTCCCGCGACGGCGTCATCGCAGGCTATGGCCCCGAGATCGACCCGGCCGCGCTCGGCTACGGGGTGACGGCGTTCGTGACGCTGCAACTGCGGCAGAGCCGGGGGCCGGGGCAGAGCGGGCACGACCCCGTCGCCGCGCGGCTCGCGCAGGTGCCCGAGGTGATGGAGGCGCACACCATCACCGGCCCCGGCGACATGCTGTGCCGTGTCGTCGCGCGCAGCAACGCCGACCTGCAGCGCGTCATCGACGTGATCGTGGACGTGGCGGGCGTGGAACGGGCGTCCTCGGTGATCTCGCTGGCCACCCAGGTCCCCTACCGCACCCTCCCGCTGGTCCTCGCCGCGGCCGGCGCCTGACCCGGGGAACACCCCCCGAACTGAACCGGGGACGGAGTGCCCGGCAGCACCCCGTCCCCACAGGCTCTCGGACGTCTCCGGAGGCTACGCGGCCCCGTAGGGGGTGGCGTCGAGGATCTCGACCGTCATGCCGCGGCCGTTCGGCAGCGAGTAGGTGGCCTTGTCGCCCACCTTCTTGCCGTTGATGGCGGCGCCGAGCGGCGACTTGGGCGAGTAGACGTCGATGGGAGCGCCGACCTCCTCGCGGGAGGCGAGCAGGAACGTGACCTCTTCGTCGTCGCCCTCGAACGAGACCGTGACGGTCATACCGGGGCCGACGACGCCCTCGGTGCGCGGCGCCTCGCCGACGCGCGCGTTCTCCAGGATGCCCTGAAGCTGGAGGATGCGGCCCTCGATTTTGCCTTGCTCCTCCTTGGCCGCGTGGTAGCCGCCGTTCTCGCGCAGGTCGCCTTCCTCCCGCGCCGCCTCGATCTTCTGAGCGATCTCGATGCGGCCCGGGCCCGACAAATGCTCCAGCTCGGACTTGAGCCGGTCGTACGCCTCCTGGGTCAGCCAGGTGACGTTGTCAGCGCGGGTCTCGGTCACGGGTACTCCTCATCCACATGTTGCGATCTAGCCCGCCCGTGGCAGACGGGTGTTACATCGACATGAAGTGCGGCCGGGTGAAACCTCTAGCCTATCCGGTGTGTGCGGGTAAAGGTTCCCTGAACTCGGCGTCTGCAATCCGCCAATCGTATTTTGGCATTCACCCGGCGTATCGGCGGCCAGGTGGCCGCGGCCGGCGCCGATACCGGTCGGGGCCGGATGGTGCCGGGCCGGCGCGTCAGACCACGCGGCAGTCGCGGATCCTCGCCCCGGTCGCCCGCCGCGCCGTCTGCAGCGTCTCCGTCCCCTTCATGCCGGACGTCCCCACCGGCACGACCACCTCTTTCGCCGCGAGCACCTCGAAATTCTTGTCGAAGGCGTCGACCGTGCAGCGCACCTCGTCGTCCTCTCCCTTGGCCACCTGGAAGTTGATCTCCACCGAGGTGTCGGTGATGTCATAGGTGACCGTTTGCGCCGCGATCCCGGGCGTCTGCCCGGTGTTCATCGCGAGGATCCCGAAACCGCCCGCGGCCAGCGCCACCAGCACACCGATGACCACCAGCCCGAGCCGGCCCTGCCGGGGCCCTGCGGGAGCCGCTGTCTTCGGCACGCTCGTCGTCATGGCGGGGAATCTCCGTGCGGTGTGCGGACGTTGTCAGGGACAATTCTCGTCTGTCATGGCGCGTGCCTCGAACCGGGGTCCGCTCATCACGGCCCGACAAGGAGATCCCCAGGTGTCCGAGGTCATCGACGGTACGACGCTCGAACGACCCTGCGGCGGCGACGAGCCGCTGCGCCTCATGGCGGTGCACGCCCACCCCGACGACGAGTCCAGCAAGGGCGCGGCCACGATGGCCCGGTACGTCGCCGAAGGCGTCGAGGTCCTCGTCGTCACCTGCACGGGAGGCGAGCGCGGCGACATCCTGAACCCGGCGATGGACCGTCCCGAGGTCAAGGCCGACATCGGCAAGGTCCGCGAGGCGGAGATGGCGCGGGCCCGCGAGATCCTCGGCGTCCGGCAGAGCTGGCTCGGCTTCGTCGACTCCGGGTTCCCCGAGGGCGACCCGCCGCCGCCGCTTCCGGAGGGCTGCTTCGCGCTGGAGCCGCTGGAGAGCGCCACCGAACCGCTGGTGCGCGCCGTCCGCGACTTCCGCCCGCACGTGATGCTCACCTACGACGAGAAGGGCGGCTACCCCCACCCCGACCACGTGAAATGCCACGAGGTGTCGGTGGAGGCGTTCGAGGCCGCGGGCGACCCGGACCGCTACCCCGGCACCGGGGAGCCCTGGCAGCCGCTCAAGCTCTACTACCACCTGACCTTCAACAAGGAACGCATCCTCGCCCTGCACAACGCGATGGAGAAGGCCGGCCTGGAATCCCCCTACAACGACTGGATCAAGCGCTTCGACGAGGAGAGCGACAAGCGCGCGAAGTGGGACGTGACCACCCGCGTCCCCTGCGCCGACCACTTCGAGACCAGGGACCGCGCCCTCCTCGCCCACGCCACCCAGATCGACCCCAACGGCTTCTGGTTCGTCGTCCCGCTGGACGTCCAGCGCGAGGCATGGCCGACCGAGGACTACCATTTGGCCAGGTCCCTCATCGACACCGAACTGCCGGAGGACGACCTGTTCGCCGGCATCCGGGAGAAGGTGTGTCTGTAGTGCTCTCGCTCACCGCAGTGCAGGTCGGCGCCATCCCGCTCAACGACGACACGGTCAGCCCGGGCTTCCTGGGGTTCGCGGTCTTCCTCGCGCTCGTGGTCGCGACCGTCTTCCTCATCCGCTCGATGGGCAAGCAGATGAAGAGGATCCAGGCGCCCCGGGAGGCCGACCTGGTGCAGCAGGAGTGGGAGCGCGCGGAGGCGGAGAAGGCGGCGAAGTCCAAGGCGCCGCCAGCCGACGAAGCCTGACCTGCGGCTCGGTTGGATCCGGCCGCGTCCGGGGAGGACCCTCGACGTGCGTGTGAACTTCGAGGACTCCGACCGGGACGCCGCGCTCCACCGCGCCCTCGACGGCCATCTCGCCGCCGCGGCCGCCGGCGAGGGGGACATCGAAGCCGAGGGCCTCGCGCTCCTGGAACGGGAACGCTGGAGCGAGGCGGCCGAGGTCCTCGAAGAGGGCCTGCGCCTCGCCGTCCAGGGCGGCGACCGCCACGCCGTCCTGGTGGCCCGCCACAACCTCGCCCGCGCACTGACCCGGACGGGCGACACCGGCCGCGCGATCGAGCTGCTCGGCCCGCTCCCGGACGAGTTCGCCGCCCTCCCCGAACCCGACCAGGCCAACCGCGCCCGCGCCCTGTCGAGCCTCGGCGAGGCGTACCTGCGGGCGCGGCGTCCCGTCGCGGCCATCAACTTCTTCGGCCAGGCCCTGGAGATCCTCCGCAAGGAGAACGCCGTCGACCAGCAGGCCGGAATGTTCGTCCACATCGCCGACGCGGCCCGGCAGCGGGGCGACCACGCAGCCGAGGGCGCCGCACTGGACCGCGCCGTCGAACTCTACGAGTCCATTCCCAGCCCCGAGGCCGCCCCCCTGGCCGAACGCCGCGCCACCCTCGCCCGCTGACGCGAGTGGAACCCCGAGCGCCGGCGACCGGAGCGAGACGCGTGCCGCGCGGCCGGGGGGTTCGGGGGGCGCCCCGAGGGCTCAGGCCTTGCCGTGGTCCCAGCTGACGACCTTGTCGGGGTCCATGATGACGAGGACGCGCTTGGCCAGCGCCTGCTCGATGCCCTCGGCGATGACGGGGTCGACCGGGGCGCCCATCTCGGGGACGGGCAGGCCCGCCATGCGGGAGCCGACGACCATGCCGACCTTGCTCCTCGGCTCGGGGTCCTCGATGACGAGGCCGCGGCCGTAGAGGGCGACGCCGCGCAGCTCGTTGTACTCCACGCCGTCCTCGACCAGGCACGTCATGGTGGGGTTGCGGCGCAGGTTCAGCACCTTCTGCGATGACTTGTACGTGGTGAAGGCGATCTTGCCGTCGAGCAGCGCGTAGAACATCGTCACCAGGTGCGGCTCGCCGTCCTTGCCGACCGTGGCGACCTGGACCTTGAAATTGGAGGCGAGGTAGGACGCCACCTCGTCCGGCGTCATCTTGATCTTCTCGCGCTTGCTGCTTCCGGCCAACGGGCCCTCCCTGATGCTGCTCGCCTGCGACGCGCCCACAATAACCAAGCGCTTGCAACGGCTCGGTACCGGCACCATGGGGGGATGTCGGTACGCGATCTGATCGTTCTCGGCTCCGCCAGCGCCGTGCCCACCAAAACGCGCAACCACAACGGCTACCTGCTGCGCTGGGACGGCCACGGCCTGCTGTTCGACCCGGGCGAGGGCACCCAGCGGCAGATGACGCACGCCGGGGTCTCGGCCACCGACGTGACCTGGATCTGCGTGACCCACTTCCACGGCGACCACTGCCTCGGCGTGCCCGGCGTCGTCCAGCGCATCGCCCGCGACGGCGTCGAGCACCCGGTGGACGCGGCGTTCCCGGCGAGCGGCGGACGCTACTGGGAACGGCTGAGGAACGCGGCCGTCTTCCGCGACACCGACGTGATCCGCGAACGGCCCGTCTCGGGTGAGCGGATGCCGCTCGACACCGGCGACGCCCCGTTCACCCTGGTCGCGCGGCGGCTGTCGCACCCCGTCGAGGCGTACGGGTACCGGCTGGAGGAACCCGGCGGCCGGACGATGCTGCCCGCCGAACTGGCCGCGCGAGGCGTGCGGGGGCCGCTGGTCAGGCGGCTCCAGGAGGAGGGCCGGGTCACCGCCCCGGACGGCCGGACGGTCACGCTCGAGGAGTGCAGCGTCCCCCGTCCCGGGCAGAAGTTCGCGTTCGTCATGGACACCCGCCTGTGCGACGGCGTCCGGGAACTGGCCGACGGTGTGGACATGCTGGTCATCGAGTCCACCTTCCTGCACGAGGACGCCGCCCTGGCCGCCGAGTACGGCCACCTGACCTCGGTCCAGGCGGCGGCGGTCGCCGCCGAGGCCGGCGTCCGGCACCTGGTCCTGACGCACTTCTCGGAGCGGTACCGCGCCGAGGACGAGCCGCGGTTCACCGGCGAGGCGTCCGCCGTGTTCGACGGCGACATCACCCTCGTTCACGACCTCGATCGCATTCCGATGCCACCGCGCCGCCTAACCGCATCGCGAGGTGGGCAGGACACCCAGCATGGCTGATGAAGTCGATGTCGTCGTGATCGGTACGGGCCCAGGGGGAGAGGACGCGGCAGGGAGGCTGGCCGAGGCGGGCCTGTCCGTCGTCGCCGTGGAGTCCCGGCTGGTGGGCGGCGAATGCCCGTACTACGCCTGTGTGCCCACGAAGATGATGGTCCGCGCCGCCGGCCTCCTGGCCGAAGGCGGCCGCGTCCCGGGGATGGCGGGCGGTTCGGCGGTCCGCCCCGACTGGGCCCCCGTGGCGGCCCGGATCCGCGACGAGGCGACCGACTCGTGGGACGACAAGGTCGCGGCCGACCGCCTCACCGGCAAGGGCGCCGAACTCGTCCGGGGCGAGGGCCGCATCACCGGCCCCCGCGAGGTCACGGTGAACGACCGGGTCTTCCACGCCCGCCGCGGCATCGTCCTCAACACCGGCACCGCCCCCACGGCCCCGCCCATCGACGGCCTCGCCGGCACCCCGTTCTGGACGAACCGCGAAGCCGTCAAGGCCACCGAGGTCCCCGAGTCGCTCATCGTCCTCGGCGGAGGCGTCGTCGGCGCCGAGATGGCGCAGGTGTTCTCCCGCTTCGACAGCCGCGTCACCGTGGTCGAGGCCGCCGACCGCGTCCTCGTCAACGAGGAACCGGAGTCCAGCGCCGTCCTCCGCGACGTCTTCGAACGCGAGGGCATCGGCGTCCGCACCGGCGTGAACGTCACCGCCGTCACCCACGAGAACGACGAGTTCAGCGTGAACCTCGGCGAGGAGACCCTCGGCGCCGAGCGCCTTCTCGTGGCGACCGGCCGCCGCCCCAACCTCAAGGGCCTCGGCCTGGAGAACGTCGGCCTGGACGAGAACGCCCGCCAGATCCAGGTGGACGGCCACATGCGCGCCGCCGACGGCGTGTGGGCGATCGGCGACATCACCGGCGTGGGCCAGTTCACGCACGTCTCCATGTACCAGGCGGCCATCGCCGTCCGCGACATCCTCGGCCAGGAGGGCTCACCCGCCGTCTACCGCGCCGTCCCCCGCGTCACCTTCACCGACCCCGAGATCGCGTCCGTCGGCCTGACCGAGGCCCAAGCCCGCGACCAGAACCTCCCCGTCCGCACCGGCATCGCCAAGCTCCCCGAGTCGGCGCGCGGCTGGATCCACAAGGCCGGCAACGACGGCTTCATCAAGCTCGTCGAGAACACCGAATGGGGCACCCTCGTCGGCGCGACCGCGGTGGGCCCGTCCGGCGGCGAAATCCTCGGCGCCCTCGCCGTCGCCGTCCACACCGAGGCCCCCACGACCGCCCTCCGCGAAATGATGTACGCCTACCCCACCTTCCACCGAGCCATAGAAACCGCCCTCACCAACCTCACCGACTGATCCCGGTCAGGGGGAGTGAGGCGGCAGCCGGATCGGGCAGGATCGGTGGCATGAACCGGCTCAAGGACGCGACAAGCCCGTACCTGCTGCAGCACGCCGGCAATCCAGTGGACTGGTGGGAGTGGGGCGGCGAGGCGCTCGCCGAGGCGCGACGGCGAGATGTCCCAGTTCTCCTTTCTGTCGGATATGCGGCTTGCCATTGGTGTCATGTGATGGCGCATCAGTCGTTCGAGGACGACGGGACCGCGCGGATCATGAACGAGCTGTTCGTGAACATCAAGGTGGACCGGGAGGAACGTCCGGACATCGACGCCGTCTACATGGAGGCGACCCAGGCCATGACGGGCCAGGGCGGGTGGCCGATGACGGTGTTCATGACGCCGGAGGGGCATCCGTTCTACTGCGGGACGTATTTTCCGCGGGCGCAGTTCCGGGCGTTGCTGCAGGCCGTCCACAAGGCGTGGACGGAGCAGCGGGACGACGTGGTCGGGCAGGGGCAGCAGGTCGTCGCGGCGCTCACCTCGCGGGATTCGGGGCTGGCGGGGACGCGGGCGCCCGGTGAGGAGATGCTCGCCCATGCGGTGAAGGTGCTCGCCGGGTCGTACGACGCGGCGCGCGGCGGGTTCGGGGGTGCGCCGAAGTTCCCGCCGTCGATGGCACAGGAGTTCCTGCTGCGGCACCATGCGCGGACGGGTGATGAGGAGTCGCTCGCGATGGCGGGGCACACCCTGGAGGCGATGGCCCGGGGTGGGCTGTACGACCAGCTCGGAGGTGGTTTCGCCCGGTACTCGGTGGACGCGCAATGGGTCGTCCCGCATTTCGAGAAGATGCTCTACGACAATGCGCTGCTGGCGCGGGTGTACGCGCACTGGTGGCGGCTGGCCGGGTCGCCGTTCGCGCGGCGGGTCGCGCTGGAGACGTGCGACTGGATGCTGCGTGACCTGCGGACGAACGAGGGCGGCCTGTCGTCCGCCTTGGACGCCGACAGTGAGGGCGTCGAGGGCAAGTACTACGTGTGGACGCCGGAGCAGCTGCGTGAGGTGCTCGGTGATGAGGACGGGGCGTTCGCGGCGAGCCTGTTCGAGGTGACGGGGACGTTCGAGCACGGGGCGTCCGTCCTGCAGCTTCTGCACGACCCCGAGGACGTTGAGCGGTACGAGCGCGTGCGGACGGCTTTGTTGTCGGCGCGCGCGCACAGGGTTCCTCCGGCTCGGGACGACAAGGTCGTCGCCGCGTGGAACGGGCTCGCGATCGCTGCGCTGGCCGAGTGCGGTGCGTTGTTCGACCGGCCGGACCTCGTCCGCGCCGCCGAGGAGGCGGCGCGGCTGCTGGTCGATGTGCATGTGCGGGACGGGCGGCTTGCGCGTACGTCCAAGGACGGGGCGGCGGGCGCGAACGCCGGTGTCCTGGAGGACTACGCCGATGTGGCCGAGGGCCTGCTCGCCCTGCACGGTGTCACGGGGGATCCGCGTCACCTGCGGCTGGCGGGCGAGCTGCTGAACACCGTCCTGGAACGGTTCGGGGACGGGTCCGGCGGGTTCTACGACACCGCGGACGACGCGGAGCGGCTGTTCCGGCGTCCGCAGGACCCGACGGACAACGCGACGCCTTCGGGGCAGTTCGCGGCCGCGGGCGCGCTGCTGTCGTTCTCGGCTCTCACCGCGTCGGACCGGCACCGGCAGGCCGCCGAGGCGGCGCTCGGCCCGGCGGGGACGCTGGCCGACAAGCACGCGCGGTTCGCGGGCTGGGGGCTGGCCGTCGCAGAGGCGCACGCGACGGGCCCGGTGGAGATCGCGGTGATCGGCGACCGGGACGATGAGCGCACGCGGGCTCTGCACCGGACCGCGCTCATGGCGGTCGCGCCGGGCGCGGTGGTGAGCGTCGGCCCGCCGGACGCGGAGGGCGTCCCGCTGCTGGAGGGGCGCGGTCTCGTGGACGAGGTGCCGGCGGCGTACGTGTGCCGCGGGTTCGTCTGCCGGCTGCCCGTGACGTCCACGTCGGAGCTGACCCGCGAACTACGTGCGCAATTGGACTGAGGGTCCACTTTGTGGCAGTGTGACCTTGATCTCGTCGTCGCTTGGTGTTACCACTGAGTAGCAGGGCTTGAGCTGACCCTATGGGGCGCGGCAGGCGAGGGTGGCGGGTGGTCCGGCCGGGTATCTGGACGATGGCCCGCCGACTGAGTCATAGTCGTGTCTCAGGCCGGGCCGGGATGCGGGCAGGGCGACCGTCGAGGGAGTGTGGCAGTGGGAAAGCCGAACCGCCGGATCCTACCGACGATCATCGGCATCTCCCTCGTCACGACCCTCGCCGCCAACGTCGCGGTCCTGGTCGCGCGAGGCGGCGACGACCCGGAGACCACGACGCCCGGCGAGCAGCGCGCCCGGTACGTGGCGGCGTCCGGCAGCACGAGCGTGTCGCCCGCCGCGATCACGCCGCTCGGCAAGCGGCTCACTCCGCACGTGCTGGTCGCGGCGTCCTCCACGCTTCCCGCCGACCTGGTCCAGAAGGTCCGCGGCGCCAAGGGCGTGAAAGGCGTCGAGGTCGTGGACGCCGTGCAGGGCATGGTCGCCGGCAAGCAGGTCGGGCTGATGGGCGTCAACCCGTCCACGTTCCGCAACTACACGCCGAAGCCGACCGCCAAGTCGGATGCGCTGTGGCGCAACGTGGCGTCCGGCGACGTGGCGATCTCGTTCACGATGGGCCACGACGGCGGCGTCCAGCTCGGCAGCCAGGTCCCCGTCGGCGGCAAGCTGGAGCAGTCGCGGCTGCGCGTCGGCGCGTACGCGACGATGGGCATCAGCGACGTCGACGCCGTCATCTCGCACTCCACCGCGCAGGCGCTCGGCATGCCCACCGGCAACGCGATGCTGATCAGCGTCCCGAAGGCCGAGCCGAAGACGTTCATCAAGAAGCTCGGCAAGGTACTGCCGAAGGGCGCCAAGGCGGTCGCGGTCAACCCGGAGATCGACTTCCCGGCGGCCGGCGACGTGCCCACCGCGGACGGCCAGGTCATGACCGCCCAGCAGGTGCGGACCGTGATCAAGGCCGCCTACACGCGGATCGACTGGCCGTACGTGTGGGGCGGCGAGTCCGAGGCCGAGGGCGGCTACGACTGCTCCGGCCTCATGCAGTACGCGTTCGCCAAGGCCGGGATCCGTCTGCCGCGAGTCGCCGCCGACCAGGCGCGGACGGGCTGGGTCATCCCCTACAGCAAGGCCGAGCCGGGCGACATGCTGATCTGGGCCAACGACCCGACCGCGCCGGGCTACATCTCGCACATCGCCCTCTACCTGGGCAAGGGCAAGATGATCGCCGCCCCGCGCAGGGGCACCGTGGTGCAGGTCCAGGACGTCTACACCCGCAACATGCGCGGCGCCGTCCGGGTCAGCCCCAAGCTGCTGGCCTCCAGGAACCGGTGAGCGGCTACAGCGGGCAGCCTCGGCTCAGGAACTCCAGGTCGTGGTCGATGACGTCCGCCAGGCCGTTGCCCGGGGCGTCCAGCCACCGGTAGATCGCCCCCTGTAGTACGCCCAGGACGGCCCAGCAGAACGCTTCGACGGCGGGGTCGCCGCGGCGCCTTCCGGTGCGTTCGGAGACGAGTTCCGTCAGCACGGCGTGGGTGCCCTTGCTCATCGACTCGAACATGCGCGCCCGGACGGCGGGGATCTCGGCGGCCAGCCGCATCCGGGTCCTGATGACCTCCAGGTCCTCGTCGAACATCTGCGGGAGGATCTCGCGGAGCGTGGCGCGCAGCGCCTCCAGGGGCGGCAGGTCCGCCGGCTGGTCGCGGAACACCTCCGCCATGATCGGGTCGTACTCGTCGGTGATGACGACGTCTTCCTTGGTCGGGAAGTAGCGGAAGAACGTGCTCGGCGAGATCTCCGCCGCCGCCGCGATCTGCTCGACGGTGGTCGCATCGTAGCCCTGCTCGCCGAAGAGCCGGAGCGCGTGAGCCTGGACGGCCCTCCGGGTCCTCAGCTTCTTGCGCTCGCGCAGCGGGAGCCGGGAGAGCCGGTCCTGCAGCCGGTCGATCGGATGCTCAGCGTTGGACGTGCTCATGTGCCGATTCTCCGGCATCGGCGGCAGGAGCCGCATCTTCGCGCGCGTCCGGCTGGAAGGCTGGCATAACGCGTCCTTGGGCTGTAATTTTGATTACATGGATACGAGCGAAGCGGCGGAGCAGCTACGCGGGTGGTTCTCCGGACGGCTGCCCGAGGAGTGGTTCGAGGGCCCGCCCGACGTCGTCCTCGACCGCGAGGAGGTCAGCGTCGTCGGCCGCCTGCCCGAACCCGCCGCCGCGGCGGAGGCGTCCGGGGCGGAGCGGGCCGGCGTGATCGCCGGGCACATCCAGCGCTTCCGCGAGGAGACCCGCGAGCGTCGCATCCGCATCGCCCGCGAAGCCGAGCACCGCTTCGGCCACAAGGTCTCCTGGGGCGCCGAGTGCGGCGGCGAGCGGGAGATGTTCACCACGCTGTCGGTACCGGTCATGACGCGGCTGCGGCAGCCGGAGCGACGCGTCCTGGACACCCTCGTCGAGGCCGGGGTCGCGCGCAGCCGCAGCGACGCGCTCGCCTGGTGCGTGCGGCTCGTCGGCAAGAACACCGACGAGTGGCTCGCCGAACTGCGCACCGCGCTGCAGTACGTCGAGCGCGCCCGCGCCGCCGGCCCGCAGGCCTGACCGAGGACCCCCGCGCCGCGCCACCGCGCCACCGCGCCACCGTCCGGCGTCCGGCGTCCGGCCGCGATCATTACCGGATCTCGATGATCACCGGGTGTGATCATGGGGCCTGCCTCGCCTACTGTGCCTGGAAGGCCGTCATGGAGGCGGACGGGACGCGGCGAGGGGGTGGCCGGCGGTGAGGGGGCTGCGCTGCCTGGACGGCTCCGACCTCGCGGTCGTGCCGGTCGCGTCCCTCGACCGCGGCGGCACCCCGTTCGAGGTCACGCTGGAGCTGTGGCGCGACGGCGACTCGTTCGGCGCCGTGGGGGAGCGATGCGGCTACTTCCTGGCCGGCCTCGCAGCCCGGGTGGCCGCCGCCCGGGCCGACGGGTCGCCGCAGGCCGCCCGCTGGCCCGATCCCGACGACCGCTTCCCCGATCCGGCCCCCGGCGACCCGGCTCGCGAACCCGAGCTGTTCGCGTTCCGGTACCGCGACCGCGGTGACGTGGTCAGCACCGGCGAACTGCGCTGCGCGCTCCGCACGTCCTCGATGTGGGTCGGCCGCCAGCAGTCCGCCGCCGGGCGATGGCGTGTCGCACGGCGGGCCGTCCTGGAGGCGTGGGGCGCGGGCGGGCGGGGCGTCCGCGCCGTGCTCACCTCCGCCGACCTGGCCCGCTTTCTCGCCGATGTGCTCGCCGAGGCGGAGCGGGCCGGAGCGGGCCGGAGCGTCCGCCCGGCGCCACCCGCGCATTGACCCGGCGTCGCGGAGCGGAGAGGGCGGAACCGGGAAGGCGGAACCGGAAGGCGGAAGTGGGAAGGCGGAGCGGAGAAGTACGAACCTCGGGCCATAATTGAGCGTCTTTCCGTCAGAGACGGTCGCTCGAAGGGAAGCCCACATGGGGGTTCGGCGTACGGGAAAGCCGCGCGGGATGCCGCGCGGTGTTCGGAGGGACGGCGTGCGCCGCCGCCCTTCCGAGGGGGGACGGCTCACCACCGCCGTCCGCCGCAGCGGCCCGTACGCGGCCGTCCGCGATGCCGTCTACCGGATGTACGAACGCCGGGTCGAGGCGTCGCTGCCGACCGACGTCACGCCGCGGCACGTCGGCGTGATACTGGACGGGAACCGGCGCTGGGCCAGGGCGATGGGCCTGGCCGACATCAACTCGGGGCACCAGCGCGGCGCCGCGAAGATCTCCGAGTTGCTGCAGTGGAGCGCGGAGGCGGGGGTCGAGGTCGTCACCCTGTGGCTGCTGTCCACCGACAACCTGAACCGCCCGGCGGTCGAGCTGGAGCCGCTGCTGGAGATCATCGAGAACACCGTCGGCAAGCTCGCCGCCGACGGCTGGAACGTCAAGCCCGTCGGCGCCCTCGACCTGCTGCCCGATAAGACCGCCCGCGTCCTTAAAGATGCGGGTGAGACCACATCTGGTGCTCCCGGCCTGATTGTGAACGTCGCCGTTGGGTATGGAGGTAGGCGTGAGATCGCTGATGCGGTGCGCTCTCTGCTCGTCGAGCAGGCGAGCCGTGGCACCAGCATCGAGGAACTCGCCGAGTCCCTCGACGTGGAGCACATCGCGGAGCATCTCTACACGCGCGGCCAGCCGGATCCGGACCTGGTCATCCGCACCTCGGGGGAGCAGCGTCTCTCCGGCTTCATGCTCTGGCAGAGCGCCCACTCGGAGTTCCACTTCTGCGAGGTCCACTGGCCGGACTTCCGCAAGGTGGACTTCCTCCGGGCGATGCGCTCGTACGCCGCGCGGCACCGGCGCTTCGGTTCCTGACCGCCGACCTCCGATCACCGCTCCCGGCCGTTCCCCGAGCGGGGGGACCGGCCGCGTGGGGGCGTGCCGCTTCCGGGGGGACCGTTCCCCGGGCCCTGCGGGGCAGTGCGGCCGGGGCCGTCGCGCCACCGGTACGTCCCCCATAGTCAGGGAGATCGAGTGGCCACAACCTCCGCGCGCCGTCCCGGCAACCCCTCCGAGAACACCTCCGGAAGGAACGTTCCGGGTGTTTCCGGCGGGTGTGGGGGGTCGTCCCCCCACAGCGAATCGGACCGGCGCACGTACGTCCTCGACACCAGCGTCCTGCTCGCCGACCCGGGGGCGATGACCCGGTTCGCCGAGCACGAGGTCGTACTCCCCATCGTCGTCATTTCCGAGCTCGAGGCCAAGCGTCACCACCCCGAGCTCGGGTACTTCGCCCGGCAGGCCCTGCGCACGCTCGACGACCTGCGCCTGCGGCACGGCCGGCTGGACGAGCCCGTGTCGGTCGAGGGGCCGCACGGCGACCAGGGCGGCACGCTCCGCGTCGAGCTGAACCACTCCGACCCGAGCGTCCTGCCGGACGGTTTCCGGCTCGGCGACAACGACACCCGGATCCTGTCGGTGGCGGCGTGGCTGGCCCACGAGGGCCGCGACGTCGTCCTGGTCTCCAAGGACCTGCCGATGCGGGTGAAGGCGTCCTCGGTCGGCCTGGCCGCCGAGGAGTACCGGGCGGAAATGGCGGTCGTGGAGTCCGGCTGGACCGGAATGCGCGAGCTGGAGGTGCCCGCGAACCTCGTCGAGGAGATGTTCGAGACGGGCACCGCGGACATGGAGGAGGCGCGGGACCTGCCGTGCCACACCGGGCTGCGGCTGCTGTCGGAGAAGGGCTCGGCCCTCGGCCGGACGCAGCCGGACAAGTCCGTGAAGCTGGTGCGGGGCGACCGGGAGGTGTTCGGGCTGCGCGGCCGCTCCGCCGAGCAGCGCATCGCGCTCGACCTGCTGATGGACGAGGACGTCGGCATCGTCTCGCTCGGCGGGCGGGCGGGCACGGGCAAGTCGGCCCTCGCCCTGTGCGCGGGCCTGGAGGCCGTGATGGAGCGCGGGTGGCACCGCAAGGTCGTGGTGTTCCGCCCGCTGTACGCGGTCGGCGGGCAGGAGCTCGGCTACCTGCCGGGCACGGAGAACGAGAAGATGTCGCCGTGGGGCCAGGCGGTCTACGACACCCTGTCGGCGGTGACCACACCGGAGGTCATCGACGAGGTCGTGGACCGTGACATGTTGGAGGTCCTGCCGCTCACCCACATCCGCGGACGTTCGCTGCACGACGCGTTCGTGATCGTGGACGAGGCGCAGTCGCTGGAGCGCGGCGTGCTGCTGACCGTCCTGTCGCGGATCGGCACGGGGTCGCGGGTGGTGCTGACCCATGACGTGGCGCAGCGCGACAACCTGCGGGTCGGACGGCATGACGGTGTCGCGGCGGTGGTGGAGCGGCTCAAGGGGCATCCGCTGTTCGCGCACGTGACGCTGACGCGGTCGGAGCGGTCGCCGATCGCCGCCCTGGTCACCGACATGCTCGGGGACGTCGGGGCCTGAGAGGAGTTCGCAGCGAACTCCGGCGGCCGATGCGCCGCCGGGGTTCGCCGTGGTCGGGTTCGCGCCGCCGGGGCATCGCCGGAATCTCTACGGAAAGTGATCGTTAAACCCCGTACCGTAGGTTTGTGGCGAAGGTCACATTCGCTCACCCGATGATGAAGATCCCCTGGTCCCGCGGGGTTTCGGCAATGTTCCGGTCAAGTTGACACGTGTCTCACCCGCAGCAATTGTCTCGTTTCGGTTGCGGAGCATCCCTCGGCCTCAGGCATTGTGGCTCCCCGTAAGCACCCCCCGGAAGGTGCCGGGCCCGAGCGCGTCCCCCTTGAACACGCGCGACGGACACGGCGCCCGCCCGGGTCCGGAGACCGCCCCGCCTGCGGGCGGCCGGCCGGACCGGGGGTGGAAACAGTTCGCCCGCGTGCCCATGCGCGTGCGACCGTCGGAAGGGCCGCCTTGTACGGAGACCGTCCCGGGTCCCCTAGGCGAGACGAACGACAGAGCTTTGCCCCCGAGGAGCCGTGGCCCGCCGCGGCCGCCCCACAGAACCCGGCCCAGGCGCCCTACCCGTTCGCCGCCGCGCCCCAGCCCACGGCGCCCCAGCCCGCGGTCGCGCAGCCGGAACCGTACGGGGACGACGTGAGGGTCGCCGGCGACGACCGGACCCGCGTCGGCACGTCGGCCGGTGACACGCTCGGCTTCCAGGCCGCCCCGGCCCCCCAGGCCGCGCCGCCCCACGCCGGCGCCCCCGCCGGGGCCCCCCGCGACGAGGTCGCGTCCGGTCACCGCGCGCCGCGCGGCGCCGCCTCGCGGGGAGGCGCCGGCAGGCGCAACGGCATGCGGGTCGCCGCGGTCCTCGCGGGCGCCGCGGTCGCCGTCGGCGGCGGCGCCGTCGCGGCGTTCGCGCTGACCGGCGGCTCCGGCGACGACGGGGCGACCGTCAAGCCGACCCGGCAGCCGGCGGACGCCGCGCCGAAGGTCGACCCGAAGGTCCTGGAGGAGCAGAGGCGCAGGCTGGCCCTGGAACGCGCCTCCCGCGAGACCCGCGCGGACGACGGCAAGGGACCGGCCCTGCGCCCGAAGGGCGAGCCGCTCCCGACCAAGAAGCCGGAGAAGAAGAAGGACGACGGCGGTGGCGGCGGCGGCCCGTCCGGCGACCCGGTCCCGGCCGGTGAGGCGCAGGAGATCGCCAAGAAGCTGATGCCGAGCTTCGGCTTCACCGGCGACGGCCAGTTCGGCTGCCTGGTGAAACTCTGGAACAAGGAGAGTCACTGGAACGTCCACGCCGACAACCCGTCGTCGGAGGCGTACGGCATCCCGCAGGCCAATCCCGGCTCCAAGATGGCCACCGCTGGGCCCGACTGGCAGAACAACGCCACCACGCAGATCAAGTGGGGTCTCGGCTACATCAAGAACCGCTACGGCACTCCGTGCGGCGCGTGGTCGCACTCCCAGAACGTCGGCTGGTACTGAGTCGCGGACGCGTCCCAGGCGCCGTGTGAGGCCCTGGGGCGCGCTGGACGTCATGTCACGACGAGCCCGTCATCCCGAGCACGTCGAGGGCCTCGTCCAGTTGCTCGACGGTCAGTCTCCCGTCGTCCACGTAACCGCGCTCCAGCACGACCTCGCGGATCGTCCTGCGTTCCCTGAGCGCCTGCTTGGCGACCTTCGCCGCCTCCTCGTAGCCGATGTAGCGGTTCAGCGGCGTCACGATCGACGGCGACGACTCGGCGTACTCGCGCATCCGCTCCACGTCCGCCTCGATGCCGTCCACGCAGCGGTCGGCGAACAGCCGTGACACGTTCGCCAGCAGCGTGACCGACTCCAGGACGTTGCGGGCCAGCATCGGCAGCATCACGTTCAGCTCGAAGCTGCCGGACGCGCCGCCGAACGCGATCGCCGCGTCGTTGCCGATGACCTGCGCGGCGACCTGCGTGACCGCCTCGGGAAGCACGGGGTTCACCTTCCCCGGCATGATCGACGAACCGGGCTGCAGGTCCGGCAGCCGGATCTCGGCCAGCCCGGCGCGCGGCCCGGAGCCCATCCAGCGCAGATCATTCGCGATCTTGGTGAGGCTCACCGCCACGGTGCGCAGTGCGCCGCTCGCCTCGACCAGGCCGTCCCGCGCGCCCTGCGCCTCGAAATGGTCGCGGGCCTCCGTCAGCGGCAGCCCGGTGACCCGCGCGATCTCCGCGATGACGCGGCCGCCGAAGCCGTCTGGGGTGTTGATCCCGGTGCCGACCGCGGTTCCGCCGAGCGGCAGCTCCGCCAGCCGGGGCAGGACGGCCTCCAGCCGTTCCACGCCGTGCCCGATCTGCGCCGCGTACCCGCCGAACTCCTGGCCCAGCGTCACCGGCGTCGCGTCCATCAGGTGGGTGCGGCCCGACTTCACCACCGCCCGGAACTCGTCCGCCTTGCGTGCCAGCGCGTCCCGCAGATGGCGCAGCGCGGGGATCAGATCGTTCAGGACGGCCCCGGTCGCCGCGATGTGGATGGACGACGGGAACACGTCGTTGGACGACTGAGAGGCGTTCACGTGGTCGTTCGGGTGCACGGGACGGCCGAGCCGCTCCGCCGCCAGCGTCGCCACGACCTCGTTGGCGTTCATGTTGGACGACGTCCCGGACCCGGTCTGGAACACGTCGATGGGGAACTGGTCGTCCCACCGGCCGTCCGCGACCTCCCGCGCGGCGTCGGTGATCGCGCCCGCGAGGTCCTTGTCGAGCACGCCGAGTTCGGCGTTCACCGTCGCCGCCGCGGCCTTGATCTGGCCCAGCGCGGCGATGTGCGCGGCCTCCAGCGTCCGTCCCGAGATCGGGAAGTTCTCCACCGCGCGCTGCGTCTGCGCCCGCCATTTCGCCGCCGCCGGTACCCGGACCTCACCCATGGAGTCACGCTCGACCCGGAACTCCTGCTCACCCATGGCACGCCACCTCCGAACCGGAAACCATCACCGCCGTCTTCCATGGCAGCTTCTCAGGGGGTTACCCGATTCCCGCGCGGAGGCATCTGGGACCGGGGTCACTCCTTGTTCAGGGTGTAGTTCTTGCGTTCTCCGGGCTGGCCGACGGGTTTCTGCTCTCCGTTCACCCACACGTCGCAGGCGGACGCGTCGTAGATCACCGCGTTGATGCGCGGCTGGTCGTACTGCCGCGCCTCGTTCTTCTTCAGCGTCTCGTCGCTGAGCACGGTCATCGCGTCGCCCGGCACCGACACGAAGATCTTGCACGCGTCGGTGCGCGCCCGGACGACCAGCGTGTTGGTCGCGACGCCGGGCGGGGCCTGCGCGCCGCCGCCCGCGGGACTGGACGTCGTCGCCGTGGGGGAGGGGCCGGGCCCCTCCTTCATCATGCCGACGATGAGCGCGGTTGCGCCGATGCCGCAGGAGGCGACGGTCGCGCCGATGAGCCCGATCACGACCATCAGCCGGTAGCGCGGCGTCGCCGGCCGGCGTCCCGACCGGGGACCCGCCAGGGCGCGTTCGAGCCGGTCGACCGCGCGGGCGTGGCTGAGGCGGCGGGTCGGGTTCTTCTCCAGCAGCCCGATGATCACCGGTGCGAGCGCGCCGGCGTTCTGCGGGGAGGGGGTCGACTCGTTCGCCAGGGCGCTCAGCGTCGCCATGACGTTGTCGCGCTCGAACGGCGGGTGGCCCTCCAGCGCGGCGAACAGCGTCGCGCCGAGCGACCACAGGTCGGACCGCGGGGTGGCCTTCTCCCCGGCGGCGACCTCGGGCGCGACGTACGCGGGCGAGCCCATGAAGTGGCCCGTCTTCGTCAGGCTGGCCGAGCCCGAGGAGAACGCGAGGCCGAAGTCGGTGAGGACGACGCGGTCGCCGTCCAGCAGCACGTTGCTGGGCTTGAGGTCGCGGTGCACTATGCCGGCCTTGTGCGCGGTGTTGAGGGCGTCCAGGAGGGCACGGCCGATGTGCGCGACGCGTTCGGGCGGCAGCGGCCCCGAACGTTCGAGGAGGTGTTCGAGGCTGGGCGCCTCGATCATCTCCATCACGATCCAGGGACGACCCTGTTCGATGACCACGTCGTACACCTCGACGATCGAGTGCGTGCGCAGTTGGGCGGGCGCGCGCGCCTCTCGGAGGGTACGGCGGTAGAAGACCACCCGGTCGTCCTCGGAGAGGTCTTCGGGGAGGCGCAGCTCCTTGACCGCCACGGACCGATCGAGGAGCTCGTCATGCCCTCTCCAGACCGTGCCGTTGGCGCCCTGACCTATTTCCGAGACCAGCCGGTAGCGCGTCGCTAGAACGAGGCGCTCTGACTGTGACATGGCGGAAAAGATACCGGAGTGGCCAGGCGGTCATCGGGGAGACCTCGTTACCAACTTGGATTTTGGGCCGATAATGTGACCTACCGGCCAGAAACATAGGGAATGGGCGGCCGACGGCCCTCCCGCGGGGCTGTCAGCCGCTGCCGATCGTCAGCGCCTGCCGATGGTGAGGACGGGCCCGGTGGTGTCGGCGAAGAAGTCCTCGCCCTTGTCGTCCACCACGATGAACGCGGGGAAATCCTCCACCTCGATCCTCCAGACGGCCTCCATGCCGAGTTCCGGGTACTCCAGGACCTCCACCTTCTTGATGCAGTCCTGGGCGAGCCGGGCGGCGGGGCCGCCGATCGAGCCGAGGTAGAAGCCGCCGTGCTCCTTGCAGGCGTCGGTGACCTGCTTCGACCGGTTGCCCTTGGCCAGCATGACCAGCGAGCCGCCCGCGGCCTGGAACTGCTCGACGTAGGAGTCCATCCGCCCGGCCGTGGTCGGGCCGAAGGAACCGGACGCGTAGCCCTCCGGCGTCTTGGCCGGTCCCGCGTAGTAGACGGCGTGGTCGCGCATGTACTGCGGCATCGGCTCGCCCGCGTCCAGCCGCTCCTTGATCTTGGCGTGCGCGATGTCGCGGGCGACGACGAGCGGCCCGGTCAGCGACAGCCGCGTCTTCACGGGGTACTTGGTCAGTTCGGCCCGGATCTCGGCCATGGGACGGTTCAGGTCGATCGCGACCACCTGGTCGTCCAGATGATCGTCGGTGGTGTCGGGCATGTACTGCGCCGGGTCGGTCTCCAGCCGCTCCAGGAACACGCCCTCGGCGGTGATCTTGGCGAGGGCCTGCCGGTCGGCGCTGCACGACACCGCCATGGCCACCGGGCAGGACGCGCCGTGCCGCGGCAGCCGGATCACCCGCACGTCGTGGCAGAAGTACTTGCCGCCGAACTGCGCGCCGATGCCGAGCCTCTGCGTCAGCTCGAACACCTGGAGTTCCAGCTCCAGGTCGCGGAAGCCGTGGCCGAGCGGCGAGCCCTCGGTCGGCATCGTGTCCAGGTAGTGCGCGGAGGCGTACTTGGCCGTCTTCAGCGCGTGCTCGGCGGACGTGCCGCCGACCACGATCGCCAGGTGGTAGGGCGGGCACGCGGCCGTGCCGAGTGAGCGGATCTTCTCCTCCAGGAAGGACATCATCCGCGTCGGGTTCAGGACGGCCTTGGTCTCCTGGTAGAGGAACGACTTGTTCGCACTGCCGCCGCCCTTGGCCATGAACAGGAACTTGTACGCCTCGCCGGGCGTCGCGTACAGCTCGATCTGCGCGGGCAGGTTGCTGCCGGTGTTCTTCTCGTCCCACATGGTCACCGGCGCCATCTGCGAGTAGCGCAGGTTCAGCTTCGTGTACGCGTCGTACACGCCGCGGGAGATGTGCTCCTCGTCGCCGCCGTCCGTCAGGACGTGCTGGCCGCGCTTGCCCATCACGATCGCGGTGCCGGTGTCCTGGCACATGGGCAGGACGCCGCCGGACGCGATGCCCGCGTTCTTCAGCAGGTCCAGCGCGACGAAACGGTCGTTGGGGGACGCCTCCGGGTCGTCCAGGATCCGGCGGAGCTGCGCCAGGTGCGCGGGACGCAGCAGGTGCGCGATGTCGCGCATCGCGGTCTCGGTGAGCAGCCGGAGCGCCTCCGGCTCGACCTGCAGGAACGTCCGCCCGTTCGCTTCGAACGTGGAGACGCCGCCGGAGGTCAGCAGCCGGTAGTCGGTCTCGTCGGGTCCGAGCGGCAGCAGGTCGGTGTAGGAGAACTCAGGCATCTCAGGCAGATCCTCGCGCGATTCCGATGGGGGCCGGATCACAGGTTACGCACTCGCCGGCCGCGGGCGGACGGGGGGCGACGCGGGTGCGCAGGCCCACCGCGACCCCCGCCGCGACCAGCGCGGCCCCGGCCAGATCCGCCGGTCCGGGCCGGCCGTACCGAGCCCGCCGGGCGGGCGAGTGGCGATCAGGTTCATGACAAGGGACGCTATGACCCGCTTGGTACTGTAAACAGAGCCAATTCGACCTCGCGAACCCGGACCAATGAGATTCCCGTGACGCGCGGCCTCCCTCCCGGCGCTGAGTGTCATGTGACCGACCTTCATCTCCCCCTCGACCGGGCCACCGGACGGCTGGCGGCCCAGATCGCCGCCGGTTTCCGCTCGGCCGTGCGGTCCGGCCGGCTGACCGCGGGGACGCGGCTGCCGTCGAGCCGGGACCTGGCCCGCGACCTGGACGTCTCCCGCGGCGTCGTCGTCGCCGCCTACGAACAGCTGACCGCCGAGGGCTTCCTGATCGCGCGGCGCGGCGACGGCACCCGCATCGCGCCGCTGGCAAGGCCCGACGACGGCGCCCCCGTCGCGCCGCCGGCCGGGCTCGGCGACGGTGCCGCGCCACGGCCGCGCGGAGCCGCGCCCCCGTCGCCCGAGCCGACCCCGTCGCCCGAGCCGCCGCCGGAGGCCGCGCTCCCGTACGACCTGTGGCCGAGCCGGCCCGACCTGTCCGCCTTCCCCCGCGAACGCTGGATCGCCGCCGCCCGCGCCGCGCTGCGCACACTCCCGCACGACGTGCTCACCTACCCCGACCCCTGCGGCGTGCCGGCACTGCGCGCCGAACTGGCCGGATACCTCGCCCGCGTCCGCGCCGCCCACACCGGCCCCGGCCGCGTCGTGATCATGAACGGGGTGGCGCACGGGCTGTCGGCCCTACTGGGCCTGCTCCGCGCCGGCGGCCACACGACCCTCGCCGTCGAGGACCCGACCAGCGTCCGGCAGGTGCCCATGCTGGAGGCGTCCGGCCTCCGGATCGTCCGCGTCCCCGTCGACGGCGAGGGCGTGGACGTCGACGCGCTCGCCGGCACCGGGGCACGCGCCGTCCTCGTCACGCCCGCGCACCAGTACCCGACCGGCGTCGTCCTGTCCCCGGCCCGCCGCGCCGAACTGATCGCCTGGGTGCGAGGCGTCGACGGCCTGATCCTGGAGGACGACTACGACGCCGAGTTCCGCTACGACCGCGAGCCCGTCGGCTGCCTCCAGGGAGTCGACCCGGACCGCGTCGTCCTGCTCGGCTCGGTGAGCAAGTCCCTCGCCCCCGCACTGCGCCTCGGCTGGGCCGTCGCGCCACCGGCCATCGCCGCGCGCCTGTGTGAGCACCGCGAGAACACCGACCTCGGGGGACCCGTCCTGGAGCAGTACGCCTTCGCCGAGTTCCTGCGCGGCGGCGGATACGACCGGCACCTGCGCACGATGCGGCGGCGCTACCGGACCCGGCGGGACGCCCTCGCCGCCGCTTTGAACGAAAACCTGCCGGGCGCCACGGTTCACGGCGTCTCAGCGGGCATCCACCTCTATGTGGAACTACCCGCCGGACGCGGCGAGGACGAGATCGTGGCCCGCGCCGCACAAGCCGGAGTGTCCGTCGCGGGCGCCAGGCCCATGTGGTCCGCGGCCCGCGCGGGCCACGCCCCGCCGGCACTCGTCCTCGGCTACGCCAGGCTCACCGAAACCCGCCTGGTCGAGGCCGCGGAACTCCTTGGTCAAGCGGTTACTCACGGTGCTGAGGGGTAGGACAAGCATTCCCCGTGTAGGAGGTACGCATGAGTCTGGAAGAGGCCGCGCGGCAGCTGAAGATGGCCGGCCACGACGCGCAGGTGGCCTTCGACTGTGTCGGCCTTGGCGACCTCGAAAGGGCACAGGAGCACGCAGTGACCCTCCGGGCCGCGGCCGACGCCGCCGAAGTCGCCCTCAGCCGCGCCCTGAAGGACCTGACCCCGGAGCAGGCCATGACCGAAGGCGAGAAGGCCATCACGGCCATGGAGGACGCCTGATCCTCCAGGGGGCGCGCGTCTGCCCGTTCACCGGTGGCTGAGGTTCAGACTGTGCTGACGTGCAGACTGTGCTGACGTGCAGACTGTGCTGACGTGCAGACTGTGCTGACGTTCAGACTGTCGGGCGTTCCATGGCGGGGGCGTCCGGTCGGGCGCCTTTCACCGGAACCGGGGCGAAGCCCTTCGCGGTGACGAATACGACGAGGATCAGGGCCGTGGGGACGATGAACGCCAGGCGCAGGCCGTTGTCGGCGCTGAGGGGGGCGATGGCGCCGACGATGGCGGCGCCCAGGACGAACCCGACGTAGTTGAAGATGTTCACGCGGGCCACGGCGACGCCCAGCCCGGTCGGGTCGACCCGCCCGGCGGCGGTGAAGCAGACCGGGGCGATCACGCTGAGACCGAGCCCGGCGACCGCGAACGCGGCGATGGCGAACGCCGCGTTCGGCGCGGCGACCACGCCCACCATGCCGATGATGCCGACCGCGCCGCCGAGCCGCACGACCCGCACGGGACCCGAGCGGCGGACGGCGAGGTCGGCGACGCCGCGGCTGATCACCATGGCGACCTGGTACGCGACGTAGCCGAGCGGCGCGACCCAGTCGGCGCCGGACAGTTCGTCGTCGATGTAAATGGCGCCGTAGTTGGAGATGGCCGCGTCGGCGAGGTAGGCGACGGCCATCGCGGCGCCCACGATGAGGATCGGACGCCAGGGGACGCTGCGTCCCGCGGCCTTCAGTTCGGCGGCGGTCGGCCCGTCGCCCTCCTCGGCGCGGCGGTAGAGGCGGTGGCCGGTGGCGGCGGAGGCGGCGACCGCGACGGCGGCGGCGATCGTGAAGCACGCGAACAGCGGCAGGTCGATCTTGTTGGAGAGGGCCGCCCAGAGGCCGCCGAGGATGCCGGCGACGCTCCACACCGCGTAGAAGCCGGTGATCAGGCTGACCCCGTACCGGCGTTCGACCGCGACCGCCTGCGCGTTCATGGAGGCGTCCACCGCGCCGACGAACAGGCCGAACGCGGCGACGGCGACGTACAGGGCGACGTCGTTGTCGCCGGTGAGACCGATCAGCGCGATCGTGACGGCGACCGCGGGCTGCGACACCCGCAGCACCGGCCCGCTGCCGAACCGCTGGAACAGGGCACCGGACGCGACGCTGCCCACCCCGGCGACCAGCGGGACCATCAGCAGCACCAGCGAGAGCGTGGCGTCGCTGAGGTGGTGGGCCTTCTGCATCTGCGGGACCTGCGTCACGAGCGACGCGAAGCAGAGCCCCTGGACGGCGAACGCCGTGTAGGCGGCGAACCGGGCCTGCCGGTCCCGCGCGGTGATTCCCTTGCTCATGGCCCGGCTCCTCTGCGCCAACGAACGTGAGGAAGATTCGCGTCAGCGTAGAGACAGCGGACGTCCCTGGTCAATGGCGGGTCGTCGCGTCCCGCCCGTCAGTCGATGAGGCGTTTGCGCATGCCGCGGACGGCGATCACCCACATCAGGGCCGCGAAGAGCACCAGAGCGCCGAGGTGCCCGAGATCGGCCAGCGGGTCCAGGCCGAACACCGCGTCCCTGACCAGCTCGACGCAATGGTAGAGCGGGTTGAAGTAGGAGACCTTCTGCGCCCAGTCCGGCAGCGCGTCGACCGGGAAGAACGTCCCGGCGATCAGGAACAGCGGCGTCACCACGCCGGTGATCACGTAGTCGAACGAGTTGATTGACGGGACCACCGACGACGTCCACGTCCCGAACAGCCCGAAACCGAGCGCGGTGAAGAACGTCACGAACGGGACGAGCAGCATCCCGAACGAAGGGTCGAGGCCGAAGAACAGCGCCACCACGAGCGGCGTGCACGAGTACACCGCCGACTTGGCCGCGATCCACAGCGCCTCGGCCGTCACCAGCTCGTGGACGTCCACGGGCGTGGTGAGCATCGCGTCGTAGGTGTGCTGGAACACGCGCCTGATGTAGCCGTTGAACATGCCCGGGAACACCGATGTGAACAGCGCCGCCACACCGACGACGCCGGTCGCGACGAAGTCCAGGTACCGGTAGTCGCCGATCACCGCGATCATCGAGCCGAACCCGTAGCCGAAGGCGAGCAGGAAGAACGTCGGCTCCACCATCGAGGCGAACGACTGCGACTTCCAGTACCGCTTGTAGAGGGCCAGCTCGTGCCGCCAGATACCTGCCACCGGCGCGAACTCGAAGCGCCGGAGCCGCGGCGCCCGTTCCACCTGGACGCTCATTCCCGCTCCCTGCGGGGGGGCGACCCCCGCGCCCCCCGGTTCGCTCCGCTCATTCCCGCTCCCTGCGGGGGGGCGACCCCCCGCGCCCCCCGGTTCGCTCCGCTCATTCCCGCTCCCTGCGGGGGGGCGACCCCCCGCGCCCCCCGGTTCGCTCCGCTCATTCCACACGCTCCCCGGTCAAAACGACGAACACGTCTTCGAGGTTGGCGGCGCGGCGCACGCCGTCCGGGCCGAGCTCGTCCTCCAGGGACGGCGGGATGGTCTCGGCCTTCAGCACCGACACCGACGGGCCGGTGCGGCGCGTGGACAGCCCGGCGCCCTTGGCGATCCGCTCCACCTCCGTCAGCCGGTCGGGCGGCCCGTGGTGCTCGACGACCCGGTCGCCCGCGTACTCGGCCACCAGCGCCGACGGGGAGCCCCGGGCGATGACGCGGCCGTGGGACATCAGCGCGCACTCGTCGGCGAGCCGCTCGGCCTCCTCGATGTAGTGCGTGGACATCAGGACGGTCGTGCCCCTGGCGCGCAGCCCGTCGATCAGCCCCCACAGCTCGGCCCTGACCTGCGGATCGAGCCCGACGGTCGGCTCGTCCAGCAGCACCAGCGCGGGACTGTGCACCAGCCCGCGCGCGATCAGCAGCCGCCGCCGCATGCCGCCGGACAGGTCGTCGACCTTGGTGCGCTGCTTCCCGGTCAGGTGCGCCAACGCCAGCGCGTCGTCCACCGCCTGGCGCCGTGACCGGCGCGGCACCCGGTACAGGTGCGCGAACACCTCCAGGTTCTCCCGGGCCGTCAGCTCCTCGTCGAGGTTGTCCTGCTGCGGGACGACGCCCATCACGGCCCGCGCGCGCTTGGACTCCCGCGGAACCTGAAAGCCCAGCACGCGGATGGCGCCCTCGTCGGCGATCGCCTGCGCGGTCAGCATCTTCATCGTGGTCGACTTCCCGGCGCCGTTCGGGCCGAGAAGCCCCATGCAGGCCCCCGCGGCCACCTCGAGGTCGAGCCCGTCGACGGCGGTGAAGTCGCCGAAGCGCTTGACGACGCCGCGAAGGCTGATCGCCGGCGCCGCGCCGGGATCCTGCCGGGCAGGCTCGACCTGGGCACGTTGCAACGTCATAACCCTCACAGTACGAAGAAAGCCGGAGACGACCCCAACGGTTTTCCGGGCGGGGCCACGCCGCCCGGCGGTTAATCTCTAGGTGTGGACGTCCCCCATCGCCCGGCCGCCGAAAAGGTGACACGCGTGCGCGACCTGCGCGCGTCCGACGCCGACCGGGAACGCGTCGTCGCCGTCCTCGGCGAGGCCCTCGCGGACGGCAGGCTCACCATGGACGAGCACGGCGACCGCACCTCCCTCGCGTACGCCGCCCGCACCCTCGGCGAACTCACCGGCCTCACCGGCGACCTCAGCCCCGAGGAGGCGCAGCCCATCCTCGTGGACGACCGCCCGGTCTCGGTGTTCTTCGGCCGCACCCGCCGCGACGGACGCTGGGTCGTCCCGGTGAAACTCCCGCTGGTCGCCCTGTTCGGAACGGTCGAGCTGGACCTGCGAGAAGCCGTCCTGCAGCGCCGCCACATCGTGGTCGACTCCCTGATCCTCGGCGGCCGGATCCGCATCCTCGTCCCCGACGGGGTCCGCGTGGACGTCACCGGCCGCACCATCCTCACCACGCGGGACGTGCGCGCCCGCCCCGCGGCCGAGGGCCCGACCATCGAGGTCGCCGGCACCATGGTCTTCGGCTCCGTGCGCGCCCGCGCCCCCCGGCTCCCGCTGCGCACACGTTTCCGCAACCGCCTCACCCGCGGCGGGCGGAACGGTTAGACCGCCGTGTCGAAGTTGATCGCGCTGTAGGCGCGGAGCTTGTTCAGCTTGTGCTCGCTGGAGATCGACCGGATCGTCCCGCTGCGGGACCGCATGACCAGCGAATGCGTGACCGCCGTGCCCTTGTCGTAGCGGACCCCGTCGACCAGCTCGCCGTCGGTGATGCCGGTCGCGGCGAAGAACACGTCGTCCGAGGTCACCAGGTCGTCGGTGGTCAGCACCCGGCCCGGCTCGTGGCCGGCGGCCGCCGCCTTCTCCCGCTCCTCGTCGTCCTGCGGCCACAACCGGCCCTGGATCACCCCGCCCAGCGCCCTGATCGCGCAGGCCGCGATGATGCCCTCCGGGGTGCCGCCGATGCCGAGCAGCAGGTCCACGCCCGTGCCGGGACGGCACGCCATGATCGCGCCGGCGACGTCGCCGTCCATGATGAACTTGATCCGGGCCCCGGCCTCGCGGACCTCCTTGACGATGCCCTCGTGGCGCGGCCGGTCCAGGATGCAGACGGTCACGTCGTTGGGCGAGGAACCCTTGGCCCGCGCGATCGCGCGGATGTTGTCGGCGATCGAACGCTCGATGTCGACCACGTCGGCCGCCTCCGGGCCCGTCACGAGCTTCTCCATGTAGAACACGGCGGACGGGTCGAACATCGACCCCCGCGGCGCCACCGACAGCACCGCGATCGCGTTGTTCATGCCGAGCGCGGTCAGCCGCGTCCCGTCCACCGGGTCGACGGCGACGTCGCACTCGGCGCCGGAGCCGTCCCCGACCTGCTCGCCGTTGAACAGCATCGGCGCGTGGTCCTTCTCACCCTCGCCGATGACCACGACGCCCTTCATGGACACCGTGTTGATCAGCTGGCGCATGGCGTTGACGGCGGCGCCGTCGGCGCCGTTCTTGTCTCCCCGGCCGACCCAGCGGGCCGCGGCCATGGCGGCGGCCTCGGTCACCCTGACCAGCTCCATCGCCAGGTTGCGGTCCGGGGCCTCGGGCTCGGTCGTGAGCGGAGAGGAAACGGTGGTCTCATCGGACATGACGCGGTAGCCCCTTCGGTCGGTCGTGACTCGGATTCTCCGTGGACCGGACGCCCTGCCACAAATTGGACCAGACCAACCGGGCCGCGGGTCGTTCCGGCCGGTGAACATGTACCGCGTGAGGGCGAGATTTGACGGTCCCACGGGCAGGGGATCGTTTCCCCATGGGAGAGGGCGTAATCTCAGGCGTCATGAGCAGCCACATCGACGTCCCGTCCGGCGGGGTGACGCAGAACGGGGACGCGCGGCCCGCCGACGTCCCCGCGAGGACCTCCGACCGCGGGGCCGCCACGCGCGGCGCCCTCCTGGCCGCGGCGAGGGACGTCTTCTGTGAGTCGGGCTTCGCCCAGGCCGCGGTGACCGACATCGTCGCCAAGGCGGGCGCCAGCGTCGGCAGCCTGTACCACCACTTCAACGGCAAGGCCGACCTGTACCTGACGCTGTTCGAGGAGTTCCAGGCCGGGCAGCAGGAGCGGACCCGCGAGGCGATCAACGCCGTCCGGGACGCGGGCGAGACCGACCCGATGCGGCAGTTCATCGCCGGTGCGGGCGCCTACCTCAACGGCTGCCTGGAGGAGCGGGACGTCGCCCGGCTCTTCATCTCCGGCGACGGGCCGCCCGGCTTCGACCGCGTCATGCGGCAGCGGCTCAACAAGTGGGCGCGCCGCAACGCCGCCCTGTTCCACACCGCCGACGGCGGTGTGGACGAGGCCCTGGTCATGGTGCTGACCGGCGCGATGGCGGGCGCCGTGTCGGAGATCTCGCTGATGGACGACGAGGACGCCGCCCGCAAGCTCGCCGACGAGATCATGAGCATCGTCGGCACGATCAGGAACCCCCGTACCGAGCAGCGCTGAGCGTGCGGGATCCTGGAGGGGTGACCGACAAGACCCCATCCTCCGTCCCGGAAGCCGAGGACAGCCCGCACGAGCAGGACGTCCCGCGCGAGCAGGACGTCCCGCGCGAGGCGGACGTGCCTGCGGGGCGGCCCGTGGTGCAGGTGAGTCCCGCCGTGCACAAGCGGCTGACCACGGGGCTCGGCGGCTTCGCGCTGGCGATGGCCGCATGCCTGGTGCTCGTGCTGGCGATCTACGCCGTCACGCCCCGCAGCGACGAGGAGGTCCTGCCGACCGTCGACTACAGCTCGCAGCTGTGGGCGATGGCCAACGACGCGCCGTACACCGCGTACGCGCCCGAGGGGCTCCCCGCGACCTGGCGTCCCACCAGTTCCCGGCTGCACGGCCTCGGCGACGGCGGCGGCGAGCCGGTCGCCTGGCACCTCGGGTTCCTGACGCCCGGCGACCAGTACGCGGCGCTGGAGCAGAGCGACGAGAAGGCGTCCGATTTCGTCCCGCGCATGGCCAACAGCAGCAAGCCGACCGGCACGATGCAGGTGAACGGCCAGACGTGGACCAAGTACCACCGCAAGGACAAGCACGCCAACTCCCTTGCCCTCACGCTGCCGGACGGGCCGAGCCTGGTGGTGACCGGCACGGCGACCTACCAGGAACTCGCGATCCTGGCGGGCTCGCTCAAGCCGCAGACCGGCAAGGACACGCCTCTCGTCCCCTCGGGCGCGGCCACGCCGCGCTCCTGACGAGGCTCAGAACGGCGCTCCGGCCTCGTCCTCGCCGGGCCGGGCCATCGCCGCGGCCAGCCTCGCCCGCGCGCCCTCCAGCCACTCCTCGCAGATCGCGGCGAGCTTCTCGCCCCGCTCCCACAGGGCGAGGGACTCCTCCAACGTCAGCCCGCCGGTCTCCAGCCGCTTGACGACATCGGCCAGCTCGTCCCGTGCCTGCTCGTACGACGGCTTGTCCGCCGCCGCCTTCTCGTCCGCCATCGCCCCACCCTTTCATCCTTGGGGGACAACCCCCATATCCCCGGAAGCGTTCAGGACGCGTCGCGGTCGGCGACCGTGACGCCGAGACGGCCGTCCGCCAGCCGGACGTGGAGGCGCTCACCGTCCTTGACCGCCGCGGACTCCCGCACGACCGACGCGTCCTCCCGCTGGACGATCGCGTACCCGCGCTCCAGCGTCGCGGCGGGCGACAGGGCCAGCAGCCGGGCGCGGGTGTGCGACAACTCGTCCCCGGCCCGGTCCAGCGCGCCGGACAGGCAGCGCCGCGTCCGGTCGCGCAGCGCGAGGACCTGCTCCGACTGCCGCTCGACCTCCCGCACCGGGTCGGCCAGCGCCGGCCTCGACCGGATCGCCTTCAGCCATGCCAGTTCCCGTTCCACGCCGCCCGCCAGGCAGCGCCGCCCGCGGTCGCGCAGCTGCCGGACGAGCTGAAGCTGCTCACGCACGTCCGGGACGGTCTTCTTCGCCGCGTCGGTCGGGGTGGACGCCCGCACGTCCGCGACCAGGTCCAGGATCGGCGCGTCCTGCTCGTGCCCGATCGCGCTGACCACCGGTGTGCGGGCCGCGGCGACCGCGCGGACCAGCGCCTCGTCCGAGAACGGCAGCAGGTCCTCCATCGCGCCGCCGCCCCGCGCGATGACGATCACGTCGATCTCGGGGTCGGCGTCCAGCGCCCGCAGCGCCTCCATCACCTCGCCGACCGCGTACGAACCCTGCACCGCGGTGTTCTCCACCCGGAACGCCACCGCCGGCCACCGCCGCCGCGCGTTCTCCAGGACGTCGTGCTCGGCGTCGGAGTCACGCCCGGTGATGAGCCCGATCCTGCCGGGCAGGAACGGCAGCGGCCGCTTGCGTTCGGGGCGGAACAGGCCCTCGGCGGCCAGCACCCGCTTGAGCCGCTCCAGCCGGGCCAGCAGCTCGCCGACGCCGACCGGCCTGACCTCCAGGGCGCTCAGCGAGAACGTCCCCCGGTTGATCCAGAAGTCGGGCTTGGCGTGCACGACGACGCGGGCGCCGTCGGTCACCACCGGTCCGCCCCGGGCGTTGGGGGCCGTCCCCCCGCCGGGGACCAGCTCGGCCGCCTCGAACACCGCGCGCGGGCCGACGACCCGCACCGACATGTTCGCGACGGGATCGCGCAGCGTCAGATAGACCGTTCCGCCGCGGGCGTTGATGTCGGTGATCTGGCCTTCGACCCAGATGCGGCCGAGCTTGCCGATCCAGCCGCTCACGGCCTGCAGGACCGTCCGCACGGGAACGGGCGATTCGGCCGAGGTCTCCATTGCCATGCGGGCAGCCTACGGTGATGTCCGTGACTCCGAGGAGAGTGACCTTGACCGTGTCCGACCGTGAGCTCGCCGAGGGGCTCAACCAGCGGCTCCGCGACGTCGTGCTGATGCTGCGCCGGGTCAGCGCCGACCAGCCGATCACCAGCCAGCAGCTGTCCGTTCTGGGCTCCCTGGAGAACGGGCCGCGCCGGATGACGGAACTGGCCGCCGAGCACGGCGTCCGGCTCCCGACCATGACCGCCCAGATCAACCGGCTCGAGCGCGACGGGCTCGTCACGCGCGGCCGGGACGGCGCCGACGCCCGCGTCGTCACCGCCGGCCTCACCGAAACGGGACGCGACCGGCTGGCCGCCGGGCGCGAACGCAGGATCGGATTCCTCGCGGAACGGCTCGCGCACCTGACGGACGAGGAGCGTGCGGCGGTCGCCGAGGCGCTGCCCGCCCTGGGCAAGCTCTTCGGCACGCCGTGAACCCGTGGGCGGGAGCCGCCCACGCATGCGAAAGGCCCCCGGTCTGCCGGGGGCCCTTCTCAGGTCGTTGTGCTCAGCGGAGGCCGTTGAGCTTCGCGATACGGCGCTCGTACATGCGGATGACGTCCTCGCGGGCGGCGTGCTTGCGCTCGTACTCGCGCAGCAGCTTCACCTGGTCGATGGTCAGGCCTCGCAGGCGTGCCCGCAGCTGCGGCAGCGTGGCGCTGTCGTAGTCCGGGACGGGCAGGTCCTCCGCGATGTGCTCGGCCTCGGCGGGCGCGGCGGGCTTGGACTCGGGCTTCGGCTCGAACGCCGCGTCGTCCCCGGCCTTCGCCGCGTCCTTCGTCTTCGCGTCGTCCTTCGCCTTGGGCTCCGCCTTCGCCTTGGGCTCGGGCTTCGCCTTGGGCTCGGGCTTCGCCTTGGGCTCGGGCTTCGCCTTGGGCTCGGGCTTCGCCTTGGGCTCGGGCTTCGTCTTGGCCTTCGGCTCGGCCGCAGGCCGGCCGGCGGGCTTCTCGGCCGGCTTGGGCTTGGCGGGCTCGGCGGCCTTCGGGCTCGGCGCGGGCTGAGCCTGCGGTGCGGGCTCCGGCTTCGGCTCGGCCGGCGCGGGCTTCGGCGCGGGCTCGGCGAAGGGGCCGGCCTTGTCCGCCGGGTCGGTCTTGTCGGCAACGCCTGTCTTGTTGGAAACACCGTTCGCGTCCGCGGGGACGCCCGGCTCCGCCCGGTGCTTGCCCGGTGCGGCGGGCTTCGGCGGCTTCGGCGGAGGCCCCGGGCGGGTGTGCTTGGGCGTGTGGCGCGCCGCGGCTCCGGGCTTGCCGATCGTGATCTCCTCGCCGGCCTTCCGCGCGGTCGCCGTCCCCGGCCGGCTCCGGCGGACGGGCTCGGGCTCGGCCTCCTCGCCGCGGACGCGCTCCGTCACCCGGCCGAACAGGTTCTCGGCGGTGTTCTGCACGTCGTCGCGCAGCCGTCCGAGCACCGGCTTCACGCCGCCGCCCTCGGTGATCTCCTTGTAGTCCCGGGTCACCCGGTCACCGAGCAGCAGCGCCCGGCCGACCCCGAACATGGCCAGCCGGACGGCGTGCAGCGGAAGGTCGCGGACCTGTTCGCCCACCGTGTCCTGGACCTGCTGCTTGAGGCGGCGCGGCGATCTCGTCATCGTCTTTCCTCTTCCTTGCCGTCCTGATCACCGGATCGGGTCATGCGGCTTCGTCTCGTCGAACCTCACTCTGCCCCATGGTGCGAGTGCGGTCACCTCGGGTTAATGGATTTCTGTCCAAAAGCCGCGTGCGGTGGGTCACACGCGTGTACGGCCCCCCGGCGGTCACTCGTACGATAGAGGCATGACCGCCAACAGCCAGCGCCGTGTCCTGCTCGCAAAGCCGCGTGGTTACTGCGCGGGCGTCGACCGCGCCGTGGAGACGGTCGAGATCGCCCTGGAGAAGTACGGGGCCCCGATCTACGTCCGCAAGCAGATCGTCCACAACGTCCACGTCGTCAAGACGCTGGAGGAACGCGGCGCGATCTTCGTGGACGAGACCGAGGAGGTCCCCGCGGGCGCGATCGTCGTCTTCTCCGCGCACGGCGTCGCGCCGTCCGTGCACGAAGAGGCCAGGGGCCTGGACCTGCGCACCATCGACGCGACCTGCCCGCTGGTCACCAAGGTCCACAAGGAGGCCGTGCGGTTCGCCGCCGACGACTACGACATCCTGCTGATCGGCCACGAGGGCCACGAGGAGGTCATCGGCACCACCGGCGAGGCCCCCGACCACATCCACCTCGTGGACGGCCCCGGCGACGTCGCCAACGTCAACGTCCGCGACCCCGAGAAGGTGGCGTGGCTGTCGCAGACCACGCTGTCGGTGGACGAGACCATCGCCACCGTCGAGAAGCTCCGTGAGCGGTTCCCCAAGCTGATGGACCCGCCGTCCGACGACATCTGCTACGCCACGCAGAACCGGCAGACCGCGGTGAAGGACATGGCCGCGCAGTCCCAGCTCGTCATCGTGGTCGGCTCCACGAACTCGTCCAACTCCGTCCGCCTGGTCGAGGTGGCCAAGGAGCACGGAGCCGACGACGCCCACCTCGTCGACTACGCCGAGCAGATCGACCCCGCCTGGCTGGAGGGCGTCACCACTGTCGGCGTCACCAGCGGCGCCTCCGTCCCGGACGAGCTGGTCCAGGGCGTCCTGGCCTGGCTGTCGGAGCGGGGCTTCGGCGAGGCGGAGGAGATCGAGTCCGTCGAGGAGCACATGCGCTTCTCGCTCCCGAAGGAACTCCGCAAGGACCTCCGGATCACCCCGGTCTGAACGGCCGGTCCGCATCCGGCGGGTCAGTCCACGTCGCCGTGGTGGAGGCGGCGCTCCTGCGTCGTGGTGGGGGACTCGTCCCACCGGACGGGGTTCTCGTTCTCCTCCTTCTCGAAGAGACGGATCCCGGCGAGCTTGTCCCGCAGCTCTCTGACGTTCGTCATCAGCCCGCGGGCCAGGCAGATCCCCGCCACCAGCAGCGTGCCGAAGAACAGCCACGGCGCCGTCGACGCGAGCGTGGTGAGCAGGCCGACGGTGATGCCGCGCACCAGCGACCCGTTCCCGAGCGTGGTGGCGAACTCGACCGCGAACGCCGCCGCGAAGAAGACCAGCGGCGGGCTGACGACGAGCGTGAGCAGGTCGGCGGGACGGGTCGCGAACGCGGCGAGCGCGCAGCCGATCGCGAACCCGGCGCCGGCGAGCAGCGGCACGCCGAACCAGCGCGACAGCAGCCCGCACACCACCCCGGTGCCGAACATGACGACGATGCCGCCGCGTCCGGTCAGGGTGATCGGGCTCACCGGCGAGGCGGCCGAGTGCGGTCGCGGGGAGTGCTCTCGCGGGGAGAACGCGCCGCGCCGATCTCGCACTGGACCCCCAGATGCCGGCGACGTCCCGCTGGGCGCGTCGCGTACCGACGATGAACTCATGGCCACCTCTTTCGCCGATCTCGCCGATCTCGCCGATCGAACCGGTCAATCTGCTCGGGGATGGCCCGTCCGCCGAAACCTACCGGTTCCGCGGCCGAGTCAGGCTGAGACCTCTCATCATCGGGGTCGTGGTCGTCCTGCAGGGGGACGTGACGGTCGTCCAGAGGGGGTTCGAAGGGCTCGTCGTGTCCGGTCAGTTCGGCAGCGGAGAGCGAGCGGGGGCCTTCTTCGACGGGGCGGGGGCCGTCCAGGTCGTCGTCGACCACGCCCAGTTCGTTCAGCTTGCGCGCACTGACCAGCACGCGTGTCTCCAGCGAGCCGACCGTCCGGTTGTAGGACTTGATGGCGCCGGTGAGCGCGCGGCCCAGTTCATCGACGTGCTGGCCCATCGTGCCCAGCCGCTCGTACAGCTCCCTGCCCAGATCGAAGACCGCGCGGGCGTTGCGGGAGAGGGCGGCCTGCTGCCAGGCGTACGACGCCGTCCGGAGCATCGTGATGAGGGTCGTGGGCGTGGCGATGTGCACCCGGCGGCGCATCGCGTACTCCAGCAGACCGGGGTCGCGGTCGAGGGCGGGCGCCAGGAACGCCTCGCCGGGGATGAACAGCACGACGAATTCCGGCGCGGGACTGAACGCCTGCCAGTACGACTTCGCCGACAGGCGGTCGACGTGGTCGCGCAGATGGCGGGCGTGCGCGTCCAGCCGTACCGGATCGCCGCTCTCCGCGGCCTGCAGGTACGCGGCCAGCGACACCTTGGAGTCGACCACGATGTTCTTGCCGCCGGCCAGCCGCACCACCATGTCGGGACGGACGGTGCCATCGACCGTGTGGGAACTGGCCTGCTCGTCGAAGTCGCAGTGGTGCGCCATCCCGGCCAGTTCCACGACGCGGCGGAGCTGGAGCTCCCCCCAGCGCCCCCGCGCCTCGGGCCGCTGCAGCGCCCGGACGAGCGACTGCGTCTCGCGGCGCAGCTGGTCGGAGCTCTGCCGGACGAAGTCGACCTGCTTGGCCAGCATCGCGTGCGACTCCCGGCGGCCCGTCTCGACCTCCCGGAGCTGCTCCTCCACCTTGGCGAGCGTCTCCTTGAGCGGCGCGACCAGATGCTCGACGGCCTGCTGCCGCCGCTGCAGCTCGCCCGCCGCCTCGACCCCCGCCGCCTTGAGCCGGGCGTCGGCCAGTTCGAGGAACCGCTGGTTGCTGGCGTCCAGCGCCTTCGCGGACAGGTTCTCGAAATGCTCGGCCATCCGCTCCTCGGCGTAGGCGAGTTTCTCCTCGGCCGCCCTCGCCCGCGCGATCAGCGCGCCCTGCCGGCCCGTCGCGAGCGCGTACCCGGCGACGGCGCCGAACACGGCTCCGATGAGGAGGCCGGTGAACAGCGCGAGGTCCATCCGTTCATCGTGACAGCGCGGCGCGGAACAGCGATCGCGACGCGCCGGGACGCCCCACGGCACCGGACATTTGGCTCAGCGTTCACCAGCTTGTGGCCCGCCGGACGATCCGGGCAGCCCGAGGGGTCCGCGGACGGTCATAAACTTGGCGGCCGTGAGCCTCTCCATCGGAATCGTTGGGCTGCCCAACGTCGGCAAGTCCACCCTGTTCAACGCGCTGACCAAGAACGACGCACTGGCCGCGAACTACCCGTTCGCGACGATCGAGCCCAATGTCGGCGTCGTCGGGGTGCCCGACCCGCGGCTGGCCGTGCTGGCGGAGATCTTCGGCTCGCAGAAGATCATCCCCGCGACGATGGAGTTCGTCGACATCGCCGGCATCGTCAAGGGCGCGTCCGAGGGGCAGGGCCTCGGCAACAAGTTCCTCGCCAACATCCGGGAGACCAGTGCGATCTGCCAGGTCATCCGGGCCTTCGAGGACGCCGACGTCACCCATGTGGACGGCGAGGTGGCCCCGTCCCGCGACATCGAGACGATCAACACCGAGCTGATCCTGGCCGACCTCCAGACGATCGAGAAGGCGCTGCCGCGTCTCGACAAGGAGGCCCGCACCAAGAAGGACAAGGACAAGCTCGCCGTCGTCGACGCCGTGAACGCCGCGCAGAAGCTCCTGGACGACGGCGTCACGCTCTTCGCGGGCGCCGAGAAGGCCGGGATCGACCTGGCGCTCCTGCGCGAACTGCACCTGCTCACCGCCAAGCCGTTCCTCTACGTCTTCAACCTCGACGAGGGCGAGCTGACCGACGAGGCGATGCGCGCGCGGCTGCGCGACCTCGTCGCCCCCGCCGAGGCGATCTTCCTGGACGCCAAGATCGAGGCCGAGCTGATCGAGCTGCCGGACGACGAGGCGCTGGAGCTGCTCCAGGGCATGGGCCAGGAGGAGTCGGGGCTGTCGCAGCTCGTGCGAATCGGGTTCGCGACCCTCGGCCTGCAGACGTACCTGACGGCGGGCCCCAAGGAGGCGCGGGCCTGGACGATCCGCAAGGGCGCCACCGCCCCGGAGGCCGCCGGCGTCATCCACACCGACTTCCAGCGCGGCTTCATTAAGGCCGAGGTCGTCTCGTTCGACGACCTCACCGCCACCGGCTCCATGGCGTCCGCCCGCACGGCCGGCAAGGTCCGCATGGAGGGCAAGGAGTACGTGATGCAGGACGGCGACGTCGTGGAGTTCCGCTTCAACGTCTGACCGTGCCGGGAGCCGCGATGCCGCGGCGTCCGGGCCCTGCCGGGAATCGGACAGTGCCGTGACCTGTGTGATTTTGGCAACAGCAGGTGCCAGAGGTGGCGAAGTGGCCACTGAGCTGGGCGTTCTGTCGGCAGATGTCCCGAATATGACAGTATGACGGTTTTCTTTTGGGAACAAGGTGCGGTCGCCGCCGTCACCCGGTAACCAAATGACTCCCGGCTCGTGCCGCTTGTCCGGAACCTGGACCTGCGCACTGTTCGGAGCCTTGGATAGGGGATCGTCACCGTTTGGCAATCCTCCCCGTTCCTGCTGAGGTGGATTGCATTATCCACAACCGCGCGCCGGGGCTGTGCTTCGCCGGGATGCGCTGGAACAATTGACGCTCGTGGTTACGCTGGGCCCGAGGTGGGTTCAGAAAAGGCCACCGGCACCATGACCGGACACATGACCGCGCCGACCGGGGGCGAGGCGCGAGCGGAGGCAGGATGGCTCGCAGGTCGGCCGTACGACGCGGCCGTGACACCGCCGTAGTCGAGGAGACGGTGGCGCCCGGGAGGGCGCTCTCGTCGGCCGTCGACCCGTGGGACCTGCCTGCGGGCGACCAGCGCCGCGGGCGCTCGGGCGGCGGCGACGGCGGCCGCGGAGGCGGCCGCTGGGGCGGCTCCGGCGGGCGCTGGTGGGTGTGGGCCGGGCGCGCCGTGCTCTGGGCGCTGATCATCGTCATCCTCGTCAACGGCGTCCGCGCCCCGTTCGAGCGCTTCACCGCCGAAGAGACCTCCGGGGGGACCACGCCCGGGGCCAAGCCCCCGAAGGGCGCGGCGTTCCCCAGCAGCGCGGCCGGCGCGTTCGCGATCCAGTTCGCCAACGTCTATCTCAACTACGACCAGAAGAACGCCCCCGCCCGCGAGACCCAATTGCGGACGTTCCTGCCCGACGGCGCCGACCCCCAATTCGGCTGGAACGGCGTCGGCAAGATGCAGGTGCAGTCCGTCCAGGTGGCCGGAGTGGACGCCCGTGACGCCAACAACGCGACCGTGACGCTGCTCGCCAGCACGTCCGACAAGTGGCTGCGCCTCGCCGTTCCCGTGTACGCGGACAAGAGCGGCTCCCTGGTCGTGTCCGCCCGTCCCGCGCTGCTTCCCCCGCCGACCAAGGCGCAGCTTCCTCCGGGTGGCGTCGACAACCGCGACTCCGCGCTCGAAACCGAACTCCAGCCCTTCCTCGGCACCTTCTTCCAGGAGTACGCGACCGGCAACCAGGAGGCCCTGTCGCGCTTCTCCGACGGGGCGGCCATCGCCGGCCTGGCCAACACCGTGACCTTCATGCAGGTCAAGGAGGTCGTCGCGCCGAAGGGATCCTCGGGCGAGCGCACCGTCACCGCGACCGTCGTATGGCAGCCGGCCGCGGGCGGCGGCGGTGAGCTGGAGCAGACCTACCAGCTCGCCATGGTGAAGAAGGGCAACAAGTGGCTCGTCCGCGATATTCGCGGCACCACCCAACCTAACGCATCATGAAAGGCCCTGGTTTGAACGAATCGACCCCCAGCGAATCCGCCGACCAAGGAAGGTAGCCGTCGATGCTGAACCACATCATGGCGTCTATTCCCTACGAACTCCTTGCGGCCGATGAACTCAAGACCGATCAGCTCGCCGACTGGCTGCGGCAGATATTCGGTCCGCTTTTCCTGGTGATCGTCTCCATTGTGGCGATCTTCTTCCTGTTCACCCGCGAAATCACGCGTTTCGTCCAGTTCATCGTGCTGGCGATCGGAATCGGAGTGGTCTTCTACGTGCCCAACATCATCGAGACCACGGCCAAGGCGATAGCCACGGCCCTCGGCGTGGACGTCACCTGACCCCGGACCGGTGTCGGCGGACGGACCCGTGCTCGCGCAGTTAGGGGAGTAGGGGCTTGGATCTACCCACGTACACGAACATCTGGCGTATCGAGAAGCGGCTGTACAAGCTGTACGACCTGCGGCTGCCCATGCCGCTGCCGCTCGTCCAGATCGGCGTGTTCCTTGGCGTGTTCGTGCCCTGGATCCTGCTGCTCAGGCTGTTCGGGATCCCCTTCGAATCCCCCTGGCACGTCCTGTACATCGTCCCGCCGGGCGTGCTGACCTGGCTCGCCACGCGTCCGGTCATCGAGGGCAAGAGGCTCACCGAACTGCTGCTCTCCCAGAGCCGCTACCTCGCTGAGCCCCGCACCTGGTGCCGCCTCACCCCGATCCGGGAACCCCGCGAGGTCGTCATCGTCGCCCGTGTCTGGCGCCGCGCCGAGGCCCCCGCCCCCGTCGCAGCCGTGGAACGTGCGGCGATCAAGTCCCGCCGCAAGCGCAAGGCCGCCGCCGCCCAGCCGGCCGCAGTCCAGCCGGCCGCAGTGCAGCCGGCCGCGATGCCCGTACCGGCCATGCTCGCGCGCCCCACCACCGCCTCCGCGCCACCGTCCCTGGTCGACTACGCCGCCCACCGCGACGTGCCCGCTCCTGACGTTGCGTCCCCCGCCCCCGAGGCCCCGGGGGCACCGCCCAAAGCGTGGCGCCGCACCACGCGCGACATCTCCCACGAGGACGATGTCCAGCCGGTCCCCGCCGAACTCGACCACCCCCCGGCGACCCCGCGGCTGGAGGTCCCGCCGTCCGGCAAGCGTGCCCTGGCCTCCGGGATCCGCCGCCCCGGCGCCCCCGCCGAGTTCTGGCAGGCCGACCCGCAGCCCACTCGACCCGACATCCCCCAGCGGCCCCGCGCCGACGTCCGCAGGGCCGCCGAGGAGATAGCGAACGGCACACCCGCACCTCCCGCGTCCGGTGAAGACCAGGCCTCCCCGCCGGCCGGGCGAACGCCCGGCGAAGAAGCACCGAGCCGCCCCGCCCAGCCGCACCGGGTTCCGCCTCCTGCTTCCGGTGAGGAGCCGGGTGCCCGGGTGCCCGGACGTGCGTCGGGTGGAGGTGCGCCGGTGAGCGGCGCCGGGCGGCCGCACCAGGTTCCGCCGCCTGCCTCCGGTGGAGATGTGCCGGTGAGCGACGCCGGGCAGCCGGGTGAGCTTGAGGCCGCGGACGGTGCGGCCGGACGTGAGCGTCGTGAGCCGGTGTGGTCGGAGGGGGAGCCGCGGCGGGACGTCCGGCAGGAGTCGGGGACGCCCGCGGCCGAGGAGCGGCGGAGCCGGGACGGCGGGCGTTCCGGTGACGGCGTGCCCGCGGCGCGGCGGTCCGGTGGTGAGGCCGGTGACGAGAAGGTCGCCGGAGAGAAGAAGTCCACTCCGCGGCGGGAGCCGGAGCAGGTCGTTCCGCCCGCGGCGGCTCAGGCGCCGTCCGACGACCGCGGTGTGCGGGAGACGCGGCGGGATCTGCCGCGGCCCTGGGCGCCGCCGCAGCGGGAGACCGGGCGGGAGGGCGAGCGGCCGCCTGCGGTGCGGCCGCAGGTTCCGGGGCCGACCCGGCCGGACATTCCCATGGTGCCCGGGGCCTTCGGGTCGCGGCCGAGCGGCCCGGCCGCGCCGCCCGCGGCTGTGCCGCCGCCCGCGGCCGGACCACCGCCCGCGGCCGGACCGCCGCCCGCGGCTGCGCCGCCGCCCGCGCCGCCTGCGCCCGGACCGCCTCGGATGGAGGCGCCCAGGCCGTGGTCGGAGGGGCTGTCCAAGCCGCCGCGCCCCGCGTCGGCGGACGGTTCCGCGTGGCCTTCCGCCCCCGAGACGGGGCACACGCCGGAGACCAGGCCCGTCCCCGTCGAGCAGCCGCCGCCGGCGGAGGAGCAGGCGCCGCCGCGTGAGGTGCGGTCGCAGCCGGCCTCACCGATGCGGCCGCGGCCGTTGCCGCCGCCGCCCGCGCCGCCGCCGTCCGGGCCGGCGATCACGCCGCCGGATCCCGAGCACGAGGTCAGCGGCGGCGGGCTGCGGCGGTTGTTCCACGCCGTCGGCGGCGGGCACGGCGACGTCGACGCCGAGTACCAGCAGCGGCTGCAGCAGCCGTTCCACGGGACGCGGCACGTCGTCGTGCTCGGGTGCACCGGCGGCGCGGGGCAGACGGTGACCGCGCTGATGCTCGGGCACACGTTCGCGCAGCACAACGGCGAGCCGGTCGTCGCCATCGACGTGAACCCCGGGCCGGGCGCGCTGGCGCGCCGGACGCGCAGCGACACCAACGAGACGCTGACCGGGCTCATCACGCGCGCCGACCAGGTCGGCAGCCTGACCGCGATGCGCCGGTACACCTCGCAGGCCAAGTCGGGCCTCGATGTGATCGCGGCGGGCAAGAACCCGCTGCAGGCGCTCGACGACCGCGACTACGCGCTGGCGATCCGCACCATCGACAAGTTCTATTCGGTGACGCTACTCGACTCGGCGGCCGCGGTGGTCGCGCGCGTCCTGCCGTACGCCGACCAGATCGTGCTCGTCGCACCGGCCAGCGCCGACGCGCCGCGCGCCGTCGCGATGACGTTCGAGTGGCTCGACGGGCACGGCTACGAGGAACTGCGGTCCCGTGCGGTGACGGTCATCAACGGGGTGAGCCGCCGCAGCATGGACGACGTCGAGCAGGCCGAGGCCGTGGCGCGGGGGCGTTGCCGGGCGCTGGTGCGCATTCCATGGGACGATCATCTGAGCATGGACCGCGCCCCGCGCAACGAGCTGAAGTCGTTGCGGACGCCGACGCGGCGTGCCTATCTTGCGCTCGCCGGCGTGGTCGCCGGTGGTTTCACCGTCATGCCCGAGCGTTACCAGGAGCTTCAGCAGGAGCAGGAGGCCACCCGATGAGCGCCCCTCGCGGGCATCGAGCGGAGACCGGGACGGGCCGGGCGCGGCTGGCGGGCGCGCCTGACCTGGATGACCGCCCGGACGGGAAAGACTCTCTCCGGCAACCCTGCGCGGTCGCCGGCGCACCGGGACAATGGACCGCGGTGGGGGTGAGGGCGTGAGCAAGTCCAGCAGGCTGGCCGTGCGGTACTTCGACGACCGCGTGCTGTTCACCGACACCGCCGCCTGGACGTACTTCCGGCTGCCCACGGTGTCGTACGAGTTCACCACCGGGGAGGAGCGCGAGGCGCTCGCCACCAACATCACCATCGCGCTCGCCGGCATCCGGATGCAGGACGCCGAGGTGCATCTGCGGATCGCGCACCGGACGTACCCGGCGGCGGACTGGGCACTGGCGCTGGACCGCACGTCCGACGCCGGGCCCGGGTGGCGGGAGTACCTGGAGGAAACCTACGCGCATGTGTGGGCCAAGGACTTCTGGACCAAAGAGGTCTACCTCGGGGTCCGGCTCGGGCCGCGCGGCATGGGCGCGCAGCTGTCCGGCGGTGTGCTGTCGCAGTTCCTCGGCTTCTACAAGCGCAGCGAGAACGTCCTCGGCGTCCACGACGACGCGATCGACAAGAAGGAGATCGCGCGCTGGACGGAGCAGGCCGAGCGGGTCGGGCGCGCACTCGGCGGATCGGCGCTGTACGCCAGGCACGCCACCTCCACCGAAGTGGCGTGGCTGTTCCAGCACGCGGTGTCGGGGTCGCTGGCCGATCCGCCGCCGTCCGCCGTGCCGCGCCGGACGTGGGGCAAGGGCGAGATCGAGTCGCTCGTCGAGGGCGCCATCCACAACGGGCGCTCCTACCTGAGGGTCGAGCAGCCGAACTTCACGGGTGCGGGCGGCGGCGCCACGGCCGCGTCGTACGTCGCGTACCTGTCGTTCGCGCGCTTCCCGGACCTGATGCCGTTCCCGGACGGCGAGCCGTGGCTCCACTACGCCGACGCCCTCCCGTTCCCCGTGGAGATCAGCGCGCGGATGAAGCTGATCCCGCCGGCGAAGGCGTCCAAGGACGTCTCACGGAAGCTGGCGCACGCCCGCGACATGGACCAGCACATCCGGGAGGCGGGCGCGGAGGCGCCGATCGCGCTCGCGGAGCAGATCGACGCGGCGCGGATGCTGGAGCACGGCATCACCAAGGAGCGGCTGCCGTTCGTGTACGGGTGGCACCGGCTGATCGTGTCCGCGCCGACCGAGGACCTGCTCGCGCAGCGGGTGGACGCGGTCGTCGAGCACTACCGCGACATCGGCATCGACGTGGTCAACTCGACCGGCGACCAGTTCTCGCTGTTCCTGGAGTCGCTGCCCGGCGACCAGATCAGGCTGAACGCCTACGCGCAGCGCCAGCCGCTGCGGACGATCGCGGGCGGCATGCCGATCGCGACGGTCGACCTGGGCGACCGTCCCGACGAGCACGACGAGGGCTGGATCGGCCCGTACATCGGCGAGACGCTCGGCCGGGCCCGTGCCATCGTGCACTTCGACCCGCTCGTCGCCGCGGCGCGGAACCGTCCGACCGCCGTGGCGATCACGGGTGAGCCCGGCGGCGGCAAGACCACGCTCGCGCTGCTGCTGATCTACCAGATGGCGCTGCGGGGCGTGACGATCGCGGCGATCGACCCGAAGGGCGACGCCGAGTCGCTGGTGGAGCTGCTGAAGTCGCGGGGCCGCCAGGCGCGGATCCTGCCGCTCGGCTCGGCGGCGCCCGGCCTGCTCGACCCGTTCTCGTTCGGCGACGACCTCGCCACCAAGAAGATGATGGCGACCGAGACGCTGCGGCTGCTGCTGCCGAGGATGTCGGAGGAGCGCGAGTCCGCGATGATCCAGGCGGTCAGCGCGGTCGCGAACGCGGAACGGCCCTCGCTCGGACGCGTCGTCGACCATCTTGAGGCGATGGACGATCCGGCGTCCAAGAACCTCGGCGCGGTGCTCCGCTCGATGTCGGAGATGCATCTGGCGCGGCTGTGCTTCGACCCGTCCGGCGGCGAGCGCATCGACACCGCGGGGTGGACGACGGTGTTCACGCTCGGCGGCCTGACCCTCCCGGACGTGGCGATCTCGCGGGAGGACTACTCCTACGAGCAGCGGCTGTCGGTGGCGTTGATGTACCTGGTGTCGCAGTTCGCGCGGCGGCTCATGCACGGGCTCGACCGGCGGCTGCCCAAGGCGATCTTCCTGGACGAGGCGTGGGCCATCACCGCGACGCCCGAGGGCGCCAAGCTGGTGCCCGAGGTGTCGCGGATGGGACGGTCCCGCAACACCGCGTTGATCCTGGTCTCCCAGAACGCGGGGGACCTGCTGAACGAGCAGGTGACGAACTGCCTGTCGTCGGTTTTCTGCTTCCGTTCCACCGAACGCGTCGAGGTCGGCGACGTCATGTCGCTCCTCGGCGTGGAGGCGTCCGACGAGCACAAGGCCGTGCTGCGCAACCTCGGCAACGGCGAGTGCGTTTTCCGTGACCTCGACGGCCGAGCGGGGCGCATCGGCGTCGACCTGATCTCCGAGGAACTGCAGCGTTGGCTGGACACCAACCCGACCCGGTCGCATCCGGGTCCGTCCGAACTCACCGCCGCGGGGGCCGAGGTCGAGGAGGTCAGTCGATGAGGGGTCCCCGCGGCCGGATGGCGCGCCTGCAGCGCTCACCCGGCGAAGGGCTCGACCGCGCGGTCCTCGACCGCCGGACCCGGCGCCGGCGGCGCCCGCGCACGCGCCGCTCCGTGATGCTCCTGCTCTTCATGTCGCTGTTCATGCTGGGCCCGCTGTCGCCCGCGTCGGCGTCGATCCCGGACCCGTGGACTCCGAACGACCTGTGCAGCCCGGCGGACAACCCGGCGCCGGAGCGGTACGGCTCGGGGACGGACGGCATGATCAAGCCGCCGGACTACCCGAGCGAGAAGCTGCGGAACACCCCGGTCGAGAACCTGACCTACTACGACCGGTACGGCATGGCCGGGCAGTCCTGGTACGCGGTCGACATGGGCTGCTCGGACGCGATGGCGATGACGGGCAACGCCATCGCCAACACCGTGTTCACGCTCGTCCGGGCGGTCGACCGGACCACGATCAGCGTCTACCAGGCGGCCGCGTCGCCGTCGCTGCTCGACTGGCTGAAGGACACCGTCGACGGCGTCATCAGCGACATGGGCGAGACGTTCAACGCGCGCTACTGGTCCTGGGTGGTCATCCTCGGTGCGATGTGGCTGGCCTGGTGGGGCCTCGTCCGCAAGCGGGCGAGCAAGGTCACCGAGGGCGTGATCTGGATGGTCGTCGCGATGGTGGCGCTCGTCTGGCTGATCGCGCGGCCGTCGGACTTCACCACGCTCGGGACGCAGACGTCGGAGGCGACGAGCGCCGCGTTCAACGCCGCGTTGCCGCAGAGCAACACCGAGGGCGGAATATGCATCCCGAGACCCGACGGCAAACCGGATCCGGCCACGTCGGAGAACCTGGACGAGACATCCCGCAACGCGAACAGGCTCTGGGTGGCCCTGGTCTGCAAGCCGTGGCTGCAGGGTGAGTTCGGCACCACCGATCCCAACGCGAAGATCGTCAAGGAGAACGCCGACAAGCTCCTCTGGTCGCAGGCGGTCGACCTGCCCGAGACGCACGGCCCCAACAACGAGGCCGACCTCGGGAAGAAGGCCGAGGCATACAAGGACGTGGCCGCGAACATCAAGGAGGAGCATCCCGAGACATACGCGCTCTTCCAAGGCAAGAACTGGGAGAACCGGCTGGCGGTCGCGTTCGGCGGCCTGTTCGCGGCGCTCATCGCGGGCATCCTCATCATGGTCATCGCCATCGCGCTGATCGTGGTGAAGATCGCGTTCCTGCTGCTGCTGGTGGCGGGGCCGATCTTCCTCGGGATAGGAATCCATCCCGGCATCGGACGGGTGATCGCCATCCGATGGCTGGAGTTGCTGCTGTCCATGCTGCTCAAACAGGCGGCGCTGATCGGCGTGCTGTCGCTGCTGCTGTGGGCGTACGGGCTGATCCTCGGTGAGGCACTGCCGTGGGGTCTGCAGATCCTGCTCATCGCGCTGGTGACGTTCGCGGCGTTCGTCTACCGCAGGCCGTTCCAGCATCTGTTCTCCGCGGTGGGATACGGCGCGGTGGGGGCGCGGGAGAAGAGCGAGGCACAGCTCAACAGGTCCGTCTCCGAGGCGCGGAGAAGCACGATGGCGGTCGCCTCGGCGGCACCGGCCGCGGCCGGTGCCGGTTTGGCCCGCTGGGCCAGGCGGGAGGCGACCTCCGAGGCGGTGGCCCCGGCCACGCAGGGCGATGTGGCTCCGGGAACGGCGGTGGCGGCCGACCGGCGGGGCGGCGCCGGCGAGGGGGAGGGCCCGTCGCCGGAGGACGCGCCGGTGCTCGCGGCCAAGCCGCGCGGCGCGGGTGCCGCGGCGGCGCAGGCGGGACGTTCCCGGCGGGGTGCTCCTCCGCTGAACCTGCCGTCCCGCGCGGGTGCGCTCGGCGACCAGCGCTCGGACGGCGGCGCCGCGGGTGGTGCCGCGGCGGACGCGGCGGCACGGCCGGGCGGCGTCGCGGGCGGCGTCGCCGGTGCCAGAGCGGGCGGCGGCGGGAGGAAGTCCCCCGGTGCGGGCTCCGGCACGGGGACCGCCCGCCCGACCTCGTGGACGGGACGCGGCGGAACCGGTGGCGGCGGCATCACCGGCGGAGGCGGAGGCGGAGGCTCTGGCGGCTCTGGCGGCTCTGGCGGCAACGGCCCATCGGGCGGCTCGGGCGGTTCCGGCGGCCCGTCCGGCGGGTCCGGCGGCAACGGCTCCGGGAAGGGTGCCGGTGGTGGCGGCTGGTTCGGTGGCGGCGGGCGTTCGTCCGGTCCCGCCGACCGCGGACGCGGACGCTCGGGCGGTGGTTCCGGTGGCGGCTCCGGTGGTTCCGGCGGCGGATCGGGTGGTTCGGGCGGTGGGTCCGGCCGGTCCGGCGACCGCGGGTCGAACGTCCCCCGGCCGCGTGCCGATGCGAGCGGCGCACCCTCGGCGTCCCGGCCGCAGGGCGAACGGCAGAAGCCTCCGCCGCTGTGGGGCAGGCGAGAGTCGCAGGAGGGCCCGCCGCTTCCGTTCTGGTTGCGTCCACCGGACCGGCCGTCCGGTGAGCGGGACGACGAGTGAGTCTCACCCACCAGCCCTCCCAAGGATGAAGAAGACTCAGCGATGAACCTGAACGACCGCCGGCGCAGGCTTCTCTTCGGAGGGCTCGTGGTCGTGCTCGCCGCCGTCGGCGTCTACCTGACGGTCGCCGGGCCCGGGGGCGGGCCGGACGATCCGGACCCGAGTCCCGCCGCCACGGGCGCCTCGACCGGCTCGGCGTCACCGCCACCGGGGACCGAGGGCACCGTCGACGCGGGTGACTTCGACATCTACCGGCTGCTGCCGTTCTCCCGGGCGGAGTTCGCCACCGCCGCCGACCTGGCGCGCCGCTTCGTCGCCGAGTACGGGACGTACCGCTTCGACGAGACGCCCCAGGCCTACACGGGGCGGCTGTCGGGCCTGGTCACCGGCGACCTGCAGGCGCAGCTCGAACGGGACGCGGCGACGCCCGGGCTGCTGGAGGACCGGCGACGGGACCAGGTCGTCGCGGAGAGCACGGCCACCATCGACCAGGTGCGCAACATCGAGGCCAACTCGATCGTGTTCGTTGTGACCGGCCGGCAGCAGATCACCGAGGGCGGTACCGAGAGCAGCGACAGCAAGCGGTACGCGGTGACCGTGGCGAGGGAGGGCGGCTCGCTGAGGGTGTACGCCTTCCAGCCGGCGGACGTGGGCCAGGCGGGGGACACGGGATGACCGTCCGCCGCATGCTGCTCGTCGGGGCGCTCGGCGTCGCCGCGACGCTCTTCGCGGGGCTGGCCTTCGTTCCGATCCTGTTCGGCGCGAACCGGTTCATGTTCGGTGGCGGGAGCGCCGGATGCGTGGACGTCTCCGAGGCCGGGGCGCAGCCCGAAGCGGCCGGCGACGCGCAGGCCATCCCCTCGAACTACCTGGACCTTTACCGGAAGGCGGGCGAGAAGTACCGCATTCCGTGGAACGTGCTGGCGGCCGTCGGCAAGGTCGAGACCGACCATGGCCGGTCGACGCTCCCGGGCGTGAGCAGCGGCGAGAACTACGCGGGCGCCGGCGGGCCCATGCAGTTCCTCGCGGCGACGTTCAAGTCGTTCGCGGTGGACGGGAACGAGGACGGCCGCAAGGACCGCTACGACCCGGAGGACGCGATTCCCTCCGCCGCCAACTACCTCAAGCACTCCGGCGCGCCGGACCGGATGCGGACCGCGATCTTCGCCTACAACCACTCGTGGGACTACGTCGACCTCGTCCTGGAGTGGGCCGAGCGGTACGTCGGCGGCGAGTTCAAAGTCGTTCAGGCGACCGGCGTCAACTGCGAGGACAACGAGCTGCCCGCGAACGCCGGCGACATCGTCAAGCAGATCATCTCCTTCGCGATGGCGCAGCGCGGCAAGCCGTACGTGTTCGGCGCCAACGGCCCCGACGCATGGGACTGCTCCAGCCTCCTCCAGGCCGCCTACCGGAAGGTCGGCCTCGACATCCCGCGCACGACCTTCCAGCAGTGGCCGTTCGGCGTGAAGATCGACAAGGGTGACGAGCAGCCCGGCGACCTGGTGTTCTTCAACTCCGGTCCGGGGACCTCGTCGAACAGTCCCGGCCATGTCGGGATGGTGATCGCCGACAACAAGATGATCGTGGCGAGCTGCTCGACGTGCGTCCCGGCGATCGGCGTGAAGCCCTACAAGCGCTCCGACTGGGTGGGCGTGACCCGGCCCCTCGCCCGGCCCGACTTCCAGAAGAAGGTCGGCGAACTGGCCGCGCGGCGGCCGGGCGGCTGATCCGCCGGCCTGCCCGGGGCGACGTCACCGGAACCGGCGCCTGCCGACGACCAGCACGATGTCCCGGAGCGCGTCGGCGGCGTCCCGGACGTCCTCGGGCGGCACGCCCGCCATGATCTCCTCATGGGCCACGCGCGACGCCGCCATCGCACGCCCGGTGACGCTCAGCCCCTCCTCGGTGAGCTGGACGAAGCGGCTTCGGGCGTCCCCCGTGTTGGCCTCCCGCTCGACGTACCCGGCCCTCTGACGCGATAAATGCGGCGGGGAACCGCCGGGACGCGTGGCATGCTGATCGGCGTGGAGCACGAGATAACCATCCGAGTCGCCGGCGAGCTGCTGATGTTCCTGCCCGCCGCGCGGCGCGAGCCCGTGAGCCGCCTGGCCTACGACGGAACCTCGACGCTGGGGCACCTCGTGGAGTCGCTCGGTGTCCCGCTGCCCGAGGCCGGTCCGATGACCGTCGACGGTGAACCGGCCGGTCCCGCCGCCCGCCCGGACCCCGGCGCCGAGGTGGGGGTGGAGGCGGTGCCGCGCCCGCAGCCCGTCCCGCTGGAGCCGGGCCAGGCCGCCCCGCGCTTCCTGCTCGACGTGCACCTGGGCACGCTGGCCCGGCGGATGCGCCTCCTCGGCCTCGACACCGCCTACCACAACGACATGGACGACCCGGCGCTGGTCGTCCAGGCCAATGAGGAACGCCGCGTCCTGCTCACCCAGGACCGCGGGCTCCTCCGCCGCCGCGCACTGTGGTTCGGCGCGTACGTCCGCGGCTCACGCCCGGACGACCAGCTCCGCGACCTCCTGGACCGGTTCGCGCCCGTGCTCCGCCCGTGGACGCGCTGCACCGCCTGCAACGGTGAACTCGTCCCGGTCGACAAGCAGGAGATCGAAGGCGACCTTGAGCTGGGCACGCGCCGCAGCTACGACGTCTACGGCCGCTGCGCCGACTGCGGTCAGCTCTACTGGCGCGGCGCGCACGGCGGCCACCTGGAGGAGATCGTCCGTGACGCGACACGCCAGGTCGAGTCCATCCGGGAGACCGGACGGGCCGGAAGCGCCGTCTGACGCCGATGGGGACGACAGGGAAGAGGAGCCGGTGGCGAACGATCTCGTGGTGGTCGGGGCGGCGATCATTTCCGACGGGCGGTTGCTGAGCGCCCAGCGTGCCGAGCCGCCGCACATGGCGGGCGGCTGGGAGCTGCCCGGCGGGAAGGTCGACCCGGGCGAGACGGACGAGGACGCGCTGGTGCGCGAGTGCCACGAGGAGCTCGCCATCAAGATCCGGTTGAAAGACCGGATCGGCGGCGACTGGCGGCTCAGCGGGCAGGCCGTGCTCCGGGTGTGGACGGCGCAGATCACCGAGGGCGAACCGCAGGCCCTGGAACACCTGGCGCTCCGCTGGCTGTCCCCGGACGAGCTGTACGACGTCGCCTGGCTCCCCGGCGACCTCCCCGTAATCGACGCCCTCGCCCACCAGGGCCTCACCTGAGACGGCCCGCCGCAGAAGCAAGACGCCCGCCGTCCGAAGGGGCGGACGACCCCGGCCCCCACCCCGACCCCGCGACGACCCAAACCGTCGCGATCGCGTCCGAAGGCAGGCTTCGAGCGAAGCAAGAAACCTGATCGCGCAGCGAGCCGCAAGGCGAGCCGGAGCGATGCAGCGATCGCACGCAGTGCCCGCCGAAGGGAGGGCCCTCCAGGGCCCGACCGCCAAGGGCACTGCAAAAAAAGGACGAGGGCTTCCCGCCGCGCCGCGGGAAGCCCCCGACGTTCTCAGGAGATGCGATTCGCGCCGGCGTAGTCGGAGCGGTCGGACATCTTGGAGATCTTCACCACATCACCGGTCTGCGGGGCGTGCAGGTACTTGCCGTCGCTGAGGTAGATGCCCATGTGGTGGAGGCTGCCGCCGAAGTAGACCAGGTCGCCGGAGCGGAGCTGGTTCCGGGGGACCTTGGAACCGAGTCCGTACAGGGCGCCGGTGTAGTGCGGCAGCCCGCGCTTGCCGATCTGGGCGTACGCCCAGACGACGAGCCCTGAGCAGTCGAAGCTGTTCGGCCCGGCGGCGGCCCACACGTACGGCGAGCCGAGTTTGGTGAGCGCCTTGCGGGCCATGTCGGCCGGCGCACCCGATCCCTTCACGGTCGCGCGCAGGCCGCTGCGGGGGTCGCTGACCCGGGTGGTGGTCAGCTTGTCCAGCCGCTTCGTGACCTCGGCGACCTTCTGCCTGGCCGCTTCGCGGGCCTTCTCGGCGTCCGCGGCGGCCTTCTCGACCTGCGCCTTCTTCGCCTCGGCGGTGCGCTGCGCGGTCTCGGCCTGCTCGATCTGCTTCTGCAGCGCCTGGACGGTGGTGATCTGGCTCTGGGTCAGGTAGGCGCGTTCGGCCAGCCCTTCGGCCGAGCCGTCGGCACCGAAGATCACGTCGGGGGCGCCGGTCATGTAGTTCGCGGCCGCCATCCGTCCGAGCCGCTCGCGGGCGGGGGTGGCCTGGGCGCGCAACGCCGCGGCCTCCTTGGCGGCGGCCTGCTCGGCCTTCTTGGCCTTGCCCAGGTCGACGCGGGTCTTGTTGTACTTCTCGGTGAGGATCTCGGCCTCTTCGTTCAGCGCGTCGAGGCTTTTGCGCAGCCCCTCCTCCGTCGTCGGAGTGGGGGTCGGGGAGGTCGCGGCGGCGAGCTGGAACGGCGACGTGGCGTGGGCGGCGACGGGCGCGGTGGCGCCGAGGCCGATCAGGAGCATCGTGGCCGTGGCGGCGGGCGTGACGCGCCGCCACCGTCGGGGGGCCGGTGCCAAGCCGGTGTTCTCCTCTCCTCGCGCGCCTACCGGGTTAGCTGACGGGTTCGGGCCAGGAGTCGCCCTACGACGTGTGTCGATTCACCCCAGGGACCTGGGTCCCCGGCTCTCCCGTTCGCGGGAGATTCGGCGCTCCGGTCGCAGCCCCGGGGAGAGGGGGCCTCGGACGACCGGATCTCGGAAAGATTACAAAGAACGAGCAAAGTTGGCGAATCGGGGTCCCTGTGACCGGTGGGGAGGCCTTCGCCGAACGGGTTGCGGGCACGGGCAAGTAGAATGGCCGATGCCGTGTTCTGCGGCGGATCCCGAACTCTCACCCCAAGGCGAGCCCCGCATGCCCATCACCACGCGCGATGACCTCCGGAACGTCGCGATCGTCGCCCACGTCGACCACGGAAAGACGACGCTGGTCGACGCCATGCTCTGGCAGTCCGGGGCCTTCCGGGAGAACCAGACCGTCGACGACCGCGTGATGGACTCCGACGATCTGGAGCGCGAGAAGGGGATCACCATTCTCGCCAAGAACACCGCCGTGCGGCACAACGGGCTGACGATCAACATCATCGACACCCCGGGGCACGCGGACTTCGGCGGTGAGGTGGAGCGCGGGCTGTCCATGGTGGACGGCGTCGTCCTGCTGGTGGACGCCAGCGAGGGCCCGCTCCCGCAGACGCGGTTCGTGCTGCGCAAGGCGCTCGCCGCGCGGCTGCCGGTGATCCTGGTCGTGAACAAGACCGACCGTCCCGACGCCCGCATCGACGAGGTCGTGGACGAGACGTACGAGCTGTTCATGGACCTCGACGCCGACGAGGAGCAGATCGACTTCCCGATCGTGTACGCGTCGGGCCGCGCCGGGCGGGCGTCGCTGGACAAGCCCGCCGACGGCGCCATGCCCGGCAGCGACGACCTGGAGCCGCTGTTCAAGGTCATCACCGAGACGATCCCGGCGCCGTCCTTCGACCCGGACGTCCCGCTGCGGGCGCACGTCACCAACCTGGACGCCTCCAGTTACCTCGGCCGCATCGCGCTGTGCCGGGTGCACGCCGGGACGATCAAGAAGGGCCAGCAGGTCGCCTGGTGCCGGCACGACGGCAGCATCGAGCGGGTGAAGATCACCGAGCTGCTGATGACCGACGCGCTCACCCGCAAGCCCGCGCAGGAGGCGGGGCCCGGCGACATCATCGCGATCGCCGGCATCCCCGACATCATGATCGGCGACACCATCGCCGACCCGGACGACCCGCGCCCGCTGCCGCTGATCACCGTGGACGAGCCCGCGATCTCCATGACGGTCGGCACCAACACCGGGCCGATGGCGGGACGGGAGAAGGGCACCAAGGTCACCGCCCGGATGGTCAAGGACCGGCTGGAGCGCGAACTGGTGGGCAACGTGTCCATCAAGGTGCTGCCGACCGAGCGTCCGGACGCGTGGGAGGTGCAGGGCCGCGGCGAGCTGGCCCTGGCGATCCTGGTCGAGAACATGCGCCGCGAGGGCTACGAGCTGACCGTCGGCAAGCCGCAGGTGGTCGTCAAGGTCGTCGACGGCAAGAAGCACGAGCCGGTCGAGCGGCTCACCATCGACATTCCCGAGGAGCACCTCGGCGCCGTGACCCAGCTGCTGGCGGTCCGCAAGGGCCGCATGGAGCAGATGACCAACCACGGCACCGGCTGGATCCGGCTGGAGTTCCTGGTTCCGGCGCGCGCCCTGATCGGGTTCCGCACCGAGTTCATGACCGAGACCCGCGGCACCGGCATGGCGCACCACGTGTTCGAGGCGTACGAGCCCTGGTTCGGCGAGCTGCGCACCCGTCCGTCGGGTTCCCTCGTCGCCGACCGCTCCGGCGCCGCCACCGCGTACGCGATCACGAACCTGCAGGACCGCGGCACGTTCTTCGTCGGGCCGACGACCGAGGTGTACGAGGGCATGATCGTCGGGGAGAACTCCCGGGCCGACGACATGGACGTCAACATCACCAAGGAGAAGAAGCTCACGAACATGCGGTCGTCCACCGGTGACGAGCTGGAGCGGCTCACCCCGCCGCGGCTGCTGTCGCTGGAGGAGGCCCTGGAGTTCTGCCGCGAGGACGAGTGCGTCGAGGTCACCCCGGGCGCCGTCCGCATCCGCAAGGTCGTGCTGGCCGCGAAGGAGCGCGAGCGCACGCGCGCCCGCACCAAGCGCGCCGGCTAGTTCGTCTCCGTCCCTCGGCGCGGCGTCCCTCGGCGCGGCGGTCGCGCAGCACGGCGGTCCGGCGAGGCGACGGGCAGGCGGAAGACAAAGGGCGGCCCCGCGGTCGTGAGAACCGCGGGGCCGCCCTTTGCCGTGCTGCTCAGTTCAGCTGGACGGTCCCGGTGACGTCGGCGGCCAGGCGAAGCTGGTCCCCGTTGCGGAGGGGGGCCTCCACGCCGCGCGGGAGCCGTTCGCCGTTGACGAACGTCCCGTTGGTGGAGCCCTCGTCACGCACCCACGCAGTCCCGGACGGGTCGAGCCACACGGTGGAGTGGCGGCGCGACACGTTGTCGTACTGCGTGAACGTGGCCGCCACCGGCGACTGGCCCGCGTCCCGGCCGAGCACCAGGTGCTGCCCGACGGAGACCTTCAGCTCGCCCGTGGGGAACATCACACGCAGGATGGGCGTGCCCTTCTGCGGCAGCGGGCGCAGGCACGAGTCGCACTGCGCGGCGCCGGGGTTGCTCAGCACCGCCTCGCAGTAGGGGCACATGAACGCCGTGCTGTCCGGGGCCGGTGGACGCTGCTGGCCCTGGTTGTGGTCGGGCGGCAGCAGCGTCGCCTCACGGCCGTGCGGTGGCGGCATCGGCGGCTGTCCGCCGCCGTGCTGCTGAGGCGGCTGGCCGAACTGGTGGTCGGCCGGGCCGGGCTGCGGCACACCGTACTGGTCCTGCTGCTGGTACTGGTCCTGCGGCGGGTACTGCGGCTCTCGCTGCTGGTACTGGTCCTGGGGCGGTGGGAACTGCTGGTCCTGCGGGGGGTACTGCTGCTCCGGCTGCTGGTACTGGTCGGGCATCGGAGGCTGCTGTTGCTGCCCCTGCGGAGGCCCCCACGGGTCTTGCTGCTGCGGTTGCTGCTGGGGCATTCCCCACGGGTCCCCGGGCGCCTGCTGCTGCGGCATCGGCGGCTGGCCGCCGCCATGCTGCGGCTGACCCCCGTGCTGCTGGTTCTGGGGCTGGCCGTGCTGAGCCTGACCGTACTGGGGCTGACCGTGCTGAGCCTGACCGTGCTGAGCCTGACCGTGCTGAGCCTGACCGTGCTGGGGCTGCCCGTGCTGATCGGGAGCCTGGGGCACGGGCGGCGCTCCCCACGGGTCCTGCTGCGGCTGCTGTTGCTGCGGCGGCCCCCACGGGTCCTGCGACTGGCCGGGCGGGCCCGGCGGCTGGTGAGGGGCCTGCTGCTGGGGCGCCTGCTGCTGGTAGGGGTCGTGCTGGGGCGCCTGCTGGTACGGCTGGCCGTGCTGCGGCGGGGCTCCGTACGGCTGGCCGCCCTGCGCCCCCTGCGGCGGGTAGCCCTGCCGCTGCTGGTCGTCGTACCCGCCCGGTGCCTGCCGGTGGGCGCCGCCGCCGGCGCGGGCCAGGTTGGCCCCGCAGCTCATGCACAGCAGGTCTCCCTGCTGGAACGGCTCGTCACAGACAGGACAGTTCAAGGTCGCCATGACACATCCCCCGAGCGCACCCCGGCGCGGTCGAGCCTCGACGTGAGGTGCTCCATGTCACCCCTTCGCGGGATCCCGATGTAGTACACCCGCCTTCCCTCCGGCCCTTCGTCCACGGACACCTGTACTCGGGGCCCTGTTTCATCTCCAGTCTTCCCGATGTCGGCCAGTGCCCCGTACCGTTCGCGTCCCAGTGAGGACAGCGGTACGACGCGCTGGTTAGCCGACCCTCTCCAGAGTAGAGAGCCACCCTCGGGGTGTCGCCCCCCAGGGTTGAGCCGGTCGACGTACGGGCCCGTGATCACGGCATCGCACATGCCCAGGATCTCGCGCGTCTCTCCGATGCGGGCGAGCCGAGAGTAGACATATCCGCTGTAAACCAATATGTCCACCTCAATCGTCTCACGGTCGCGGTCGTCTCGCCACGCGCGGATCCCCCTCAGCAGAGCCGCCAGCGCGCCCGGCTGCTGGAACGGCTCACCACCGGAGACGGTGACCCCATCGACCGGTCCCGGCAGGGAGTCCAGCCAGCCGAGCACCGCCTCGACGGGGACGGCCCTGCCCGGGTCGGCGTCCCACGTGTCCCGCGACAGGCAGCCATGGCAGTGCAGCGTGCACCCCTGCGTCCAGATGCCCGCGCGGGTACCCGGGCCGAGTGTGGTCACCGGATAGTGCGCCTTGGCGAGAAGCAGCGTCTCCTCCGGGCCGCCTCCGGCCACCGGACGGCCGGACGTCACTGGAGATCCAGATGGACGATGCTGCCCTCGCGCCGGATTCCCGTCACGGTGACCTTCTCGTCCGGTACGAGCTCACGGTCGAACAGCGCGCGCGCCAGCGGGTTGACGAAGTGCGACTCCAGCGCCATGCCGATGCCGCGGCCGCCCTTGGCCAGCTCCTCGGTGCACCACCCCCGGAGCGTCTCCAGCGGCTCGCTCTTCACGGCGAGGACGAGCCGGTGCTCGTCGGTCACCCGCCTGCAGATGTTCGCGAACTGCAGGTCGAAGATCTTCTGTGCCGCCTCGCCGGAGATGAAGTCGAACACCACGATGTTGTCGCCGAACCGGTTGAGCAGCTCCGGCCGGTTGAGCACCTCGGTGAAATGGTCGGCGACGGCGCTCTTGATGCGCTGCTCGACCTCCTCGTACGACATTCCCGGTGTGATGTTCTGCACTCTGTCCACCGAGAACCTGTCGGCCGCACCGTGCGCCGGCGCGTCGCGGGTCGTCAGGTCGCGGCCGGGGACGAACATCCCGAGGTTCGAGGTGAAGATCAGGATCGACTCGGAGAAGTGCACGGTGTTGCCGCGCCCGTCGGTGAGCCTGCCGTCCTCCAGGATCTGCAGGAACTTGTCCAGGATCCGCGGGTGCGCCTTCTCGATCTCGTCGAAGAGGATCACCCGGAACGGGTCCTCGCGGACGGCGTTGGTCAGCTCCCCGCCCGCCTCGTGGCCCACGTACCCGGGCGGCGACCCGATCAGCCGGTCGCCGGAGCCCTCGCCGGAGAACTCGCTCATGTCGAACCGGAGATAGGCCGACTCGTCCCCGAAGACCAGCTCGGTGATCGCCTTGGCCAGCTCCGTCTTGCCGGTACCGGTCGGGCCCGCGAAGAACAGCACCCCGCGCGGACGGCTGCCGGACCGGGTCGCCTGCGCGCCCGACAGCCCGAGCACCGCCCGCTTCAGTATGTCGAGGGTCTTGGTGACCGCCTGCGGCTGCCCGATCACCCGATCCGGAACGCGCTTCTCGCCCTCCAGCACGCGGCGCCGCAGGTGGCCGCGGCTCCACGGGTTGTCGAGCACGCCGAGCTTGTAGGTGCGGACCGCGTCCGGCAGATCGGCCAGGTCGACGTTCCGCTCCTTGGCCAGCCGGGTCACCTCGATCATCGACTGGAGGGTGAGCCCGTCGGCCTGCTCGGCGAACGCGTCACACGCCGCCGCGGCCACCTCGTCCGCCCCGACGTCGCTCACCCCGAACGCACGGGCCAGCAGCCGCGCGGTCTCCTGCCGGTCACCGAGATGCGGGCGCGGGATCGTGATCTCGCGGATGGACTCGTTGTCGGTCGTCAGCCACGGCGGCAGGTCACCGGGCCGCTCCACCAGCCACACGATCGGGTTGTAGAGCGGCTTCGGCCGCGGCCCCGTCACCCGGACGGGCCGGGCGCTGCGCGACAGCTTCGCGCAGACGCGGAAGAAGTCGCGTTCGGCGGGCTCCAGATCCGTCGGGCTCCGGGCGATCCGGGACGCCGAGTCGATCACGAACGCGGCGCGGATGTTCTCCTTCGGCCGGGCCACCGCGGCCAGATGCCGGGTCAGCCCCTCCAGCGACGGCTTGTCATCGGCCTTGATCTTGCCGAGCAGCCGCTCGGCCGCCTGGGCCGCATCGTCCGCGCCCACGTCGCCGCCACCCGGATAGACCTGCAGGCCGTCCACCGGGTCGTACACGATCATGCAGTCCGCGCCGCTGGACCGCAGCGTCTCCCACAGAAGCATGCGCAGCGGCAGCAGCCGCGCCACCCCGCCGCCCTCCAGCGGCGGCGCGAGGAAGCTGTCGTACAGGTTGCCCGACAGGACGTACTGGGAGTGCACCGAAAGGGTCGCGTCCAGCTCCCGGATGAACGGCGGCCAGCCCTGCAGCCGCCCCCCGAGCGTCGGCGATTCAATGCTCATGCACACTCCCTCGCGGGGTGACGAACCCCCGCACCCCCCGGTTCACACCGCTCATCCGAAACTCCGCTCCGCTCCGATCACGCCCCCGGGCGTGTTCCGGCACTTCACTTGTGACGCTCCCGGTGGCGTTCGCGTTGGCCCGCACGGCCCCTAGTCTGCCCCGGCCCGGCCGAAACGGGCAGCTCGCGGACCCCGGGCTCCAGCCGCCACGCCACGTCCGAGCGGACCCCGGCGTCCGCCAGCCGGCCCCTGGCGGCCTCGAACGCCTCACACCACTCCTGCTCCCGCTCCACGTCCACCCGCCGGTCGTCCTCGCTCTCCGCGGGCCGCTCGCGCACCATCGACGCCCGCACGTGCGCGGCGTCGTCGACCCGCATCCGCACGCTGTGGTCGGGCCAGCCGCCCTTCGTCAGGGTCAGGGTGCCGTCCTCCGCCGTCAACGTCTCGAACCCGGCCTGGACCTCGTACCCCATGTCCTCGAACGCCGTGGTGATCGAGTCGAGGACGTAGCGGCGCTCGGCCTCCGCCTGCTCGGCGGCGTCGCGTTCGGCGGCCCGGCGCCGCTCCTGCTCCCGGTGCTCCTCGGTGCGGCGGTTGGCGGCCTGGATCCGCAGCCGCACCTCTTGCAGGACGCCCTCGGCCTCCTCCGCCGTCCCGATCCCGGCGAGCAGCCCCGCGGCCTCCGCGACCGCCCGCCGCTCCGCCTCGGCCACGTCGGGCAGCAGCCGCGTCATGATCCTTTCGAGGTCGGTCCGGATGTCGTCCGCCCGGACGTCGTCCTCTGGGGACGGCGGCGGCGCGCTCCGCTCCGTGTCGGCCCGGAGGCCTTCGGCGGGGGCCGTGAAGATCTGCGCGGTGACCTGGGCGGCGAGATGCTCCGACAGGCTCCGTTCGGCCGCGTCCAGGACGGGGTCCGTGGCGGCGCACCAGGCGGTCAGCTCCTCGGCGGACTGCTCGCCGGGCTGGAGCCGCCCGGGAAGCGCCACCTCCGCGCCGATCTTCGCACCGGTCTCGGCGAGCGCCGCGATGCGGGCGTTGCGCTCCACGACCTCGCGCAGGGCCCGCTCGTGGGTCTCGACCTCGGCCAGGGCCGCCGCCCGCGCCTCGGCGCGTCCCGCGGCGAGCGCGGCGAGCGCCTCGGCGCCCCGCCCCGCCAGCCCCGCCCCGCCGCCGAGAACACGGTTCATGCCCAGGCTGAGCACCACCGCGGCGTCCAGGACGACCTCCGCTTCGATCCCGCTGCTCACGAGGTCCCTCCGGTCGTCCGCGCCTGGCGCCATTGGTGCAGCCGGACGCCCGCCCCCACGGCGTGTGCGGCGGGCCCCACGATGAGCAGGAGAAGCCACAGCATGCTCGCGATGGACGACAGCGCCCCGAACAGGAGCAAGAGCAGCAGCAGCGGAATCGTCCCGGCGAGCAGCAGGAACCCGCAACCGCGCCGCCCGGTGCTCTGCGCCGCGCCCGTCATCGTCTGAGACGCCTTCGACAGGCCGCGGCCGCTCGCGCCGAGGAAACCGGAGATCATGGACCACGGCCCCTGGGGCAGATAGTCCGTGCCCTGCGCGCGCGCCAAGAAGACTTCGCTGCCGCAGTGGACCGCCCAGGCGAGCACGGAGAAGACGGCCAGGACGCCGAACGAGACGCCCGAGGACGATTTCTGCAGTCCGACGGAGGCCGTTCCCTCATCGCCGCCGCCGCCGAACAGGGAGCCCACCACCCAGCTTCCGAGTAGCCAGAGGAACAGGAACGGCACCGTCCAGAGCACGGCCCGCGTCACCGCCGAACCGCGTCCGGCGAGCCGCTGCCGTTCCCGCTCCTCCCAATGCGCGCGGAGCGCCTCGTCCCGCTGCCGCGCGGCACTCCGCTCGCGTGCCCGCGCCTCGGTCTCCACGGCGGCCTCGGCCGCGGCGAGCGTCACCGCGAGCAGCCGCAGCGGATCGTCGCCCGCGCCGTCCGCCAGCCACGTGAACCACGGCACCGGCTCGGCGATCGACTCGCGCGCCCGCGCCGCGCCCTCGGCGAGGAGCCGGTGCGTCTCGGCGGGACGCGCGGCCAGGGCGAGCAGCGTGAGCAGGACGGCGGGCGGCTCCTCGGACCCGGCGTCGGGCAGCCGCCTCGCGAGGCCCTGCGGCATCGAGTCCTGGTCGCGCAGCCAGCGCGCCAGATCGTTCCAGGCCGACACATGGGCGCGCCACTGGTCGTCGACCCGGGCCAGGTCCTCCCCGGTCTCGAACCCGGCCAGGACGTGCAGGAGGTGGTGCTCCCAGAGCGCCCGCCCGATGAGGCAGGCGGTGCGATGGTCGGCATGGCGGCGATCGTCGGCGAGGACGGCGAGGCCGGACAGGTCGCCGGCGGTCAGCCGCCGCCCGAGGAAATGCGGGGGGAGTGCCGGATCCAGCCACCGCACCAGATGCAGCAGTTTCACGTCCGGGGGCAGAGCCGTCATGAGGTAGCCGTCGACGAGCCCGATGCGGCCGTCGTCCGGAATCTCCGCGAGCCACTCGCGCAGGCTCCGCCACGCCTCGCCCGACTCTCCGCGGCCGAAGAAGTACTGTGCGGCGTGGTCCCAGTGCTCGACGAGCGCGCGGGCCAGCTCGTCCCGGCGGGTGTAGCGGTGTCCCCTGAACGGGAGGCCGCTGCCCGCCTCCGCTTGGACGCTCTCCTCGGCGACGTGCGGCGAACCGCCGTCCAGCCACTCGCCGACCTGCTCGCCCGTCCACCTTCTGCGCGGGTCGCGGGCCAGCAGGCCCCGGCACAGCAGCCGCAGCCTCGGGTCGCCGACGTCGTCCGCGCTCACCGGACGCGTCGCCAGATGGTCGACCACGACGGTCTCGCTCAGGCCCTCGAAGGGCGCCCGGCCCGTGGCCAGCTCCCGGACGATCATGCCGAGCGACCACCAGTCACGGGCGGGCGACACCTGGCCCGACAGCGACTCGGGCGCCGCGTAGGCCAGCGTCCGCGACGACGACGCGAACACCACGCTCTGGTCGAGCACCTTGCTCAGCCCGAAGTCGGCGATCGCCAGCCGCACCGGCTCGGTGCCCAGCACCAGGACGTTCTCCGGTTTCAGGTCACGATGGACGATGCCCGCCCGGTGCAGCGCCGTCAGCCCCGCCGCGAGCTGCGCCGCGATCTCACCGGCCGTCCCTGCCGGCAGCGGCCCCTCCTGCATCAGCGCCCGCAGATTGCCGTCCGGCGCGTACGCGGCGACCTCGTAGTCGCGCCCGTCCGCATGCCCGGTCTCCAGGATCCGCAGCACGTGCGGTGATTCCAGCGCGGGCAGCTTGGCCCACACCTCCCGGTCGGCGTTGTACCCGCGGCGGAAGATCTTCGCCACGTACTCGTCGCCCCGCGCGTCCCGCACCAGCAGCAGATCCGACTCGGCGCCCTGCACCGGCAGCTCCGCGACCGCCTCGTAGCGCTCGCCGAGCACCGCGGGGAGCCGCATCAGCGAACCGCCGGCGGCCTCCCCGTCCCGCCACGTCTCCGAGGCCGGGCGCGGCCCGGGCACGCGCGACTCGCGCCGCGTCGCTCCGGCGTCGCGCCGCGTGTCCCGTGGTGGGGGACCGCCACCGGGCCCGGTCCCGTCGAACTCGCCCACCGTCGGCTCCGTCTAGTCCTTGTCCTTGATGGCCCGCAGATACTCGCTGATCTTGAACTGGTTGATCATGAACTCCATGAAGATCCGGACCGCCAGCAGCTGGAGCACCCACAGGAACGGAGCCGCGACGAGCAGCAGGAGCGCGAGGAACGTCGCGCCCTGTGCGAGCCACGCCAGCCCGTACCCCGCCACGGAGAGCGCCACCAGGGTGATCAGGGCCAGCGCGATCACGTAGACGATCTTGATGAGCCTGGTGGTGATCATGTGGTCGAAATTCATGTCGAACAACGCCGCGAACACGCCCTTGTCCGTCGGATCACGCGGGGGAGGCGTCCAGCCCTGCTGCTGGTCCTGCGGCCCGTACGCCGGGCCGGGCGGCCGGGGGCCGGGGATCCCGCCCGGCTGCTGCGGCTGGGGCGGCGGGCCGTACTGGCCACCCGGGCCCCCCGGCTGCTCGGGCGCCGGCGGGCGCTGTGGGTAACCGGGGTCGGGTGGGTTCGTCATCTCCGTCGCTCCAGTCTGGGGCCGCCTACAAGGAGACTCTAGAGCCTGCGCCCGGCCCCGCGCCGGAACGAGCCGCGCGGCGACGGCGTCCACGGAGACCGGGGTTCCCGGCCCCCGCATCAAGAGCCCCAGCCGCACACCCCGCACGCTCTGTCACTGGCACACGGCGGGACGCGACCGCCCCACCTGCACCATAGTGGTCCACTATTCAATTAATTGTGGCGAGAACTTCGCTGTGTGCTCACGTCCAGGGCCCTGGGACCTATTTTCTTGGCCGACTGTGGACTTCTGCCTGAATGTTGATCATTTCCGCCCGTTCCGGGACAATGCTCTGGGGTTGTGTCACTCCCGGGAGGTGACCGTGGACGTCAGGTACCTGCCGCTGGTGACCGAGAGAGCCCGCGGACGCCGTCCCCCGACTGCTCCGGCCTGTCCCGCGCCCGGCATCTCCCCAGGCCACGTGGCCGCATCGAGATTCCTCGAACTTGTTGCCGGGCGAGTGGAACCGGGGGAATGCGGACGCCATCGAAGAATGCGGTGCCACGGTTCAATTGCGATTCGCCCGCGGAAGGGGTAATCGCTTGAGTCGTGACAACCGCGGTGACTAACGTCAGCGTACCCGCAACCGGAAAGCGGTCGCGGGTGATCGTCCGCTGTGGAGAACAGGAGGGGGCGGCCCGGTGAGGCCCGAGAATGAGCCGAGGCGCCCGTGACAGCGGTCGTACTCGCCGGTGACTTTCCGAGCACGGGCATCCTGCAGGCCACCGAGGCCCAGCGGTTCGGCCTGGGGGGCGGCGGCGACGTGCCGCCCGCCTTCATCGATCACATGGCGTACGCGCTCGGCCACCGGGACGCGGTCCTGGTGATCTACCCGTCGTGGAAGGGCGCGGAGGCGCGCCGGCTGGTCAGGCTGGCCCGCTCCGCCCTGCTCACCGACCGCATCGCCGGCATGCCGCTCGACGTTCCCCCGCTCGCACTCTCGCTGATAGCCGACCAGCTGACGTTCGCGTCCTCCTACGCCCGGCCCGGAGTTCTCGCGAGCCTCGCCCCGCGACTGTGCGAGAGCGTCTACGCCGGGGCCTGGGTGAACAGTGTCGCCCGCCTGGAGCACATCAAGACCGGACTCGCGGCGCATGTGTCGTCCTATCTGCCGGGCAACGGTTTCTCGGTGTCGGCGGGGCCCCGGCCCGCGGTCCACCGCATCACCTCGGCCAAGCCCGCCCCCGAGCCGCCCTCGCGCCCGGCCGATCCCGTGCTGATGCTGTTCAGCCACGAGAACGGCGATGTCGACTGGCTTCAGCACAAGCTGAGTCCGGCGATCGCGGCGGTTTCGATGACCCCGGTCGCCGCGCAGCCGATGAGCGCCGAATACTGGGGCGCCAAGAAATACGCCGAGTTCGTGGCCTTCAGCGGGCACCCGCAGGCGCTGCAGGGGCTGCTCGCCGGAGCCGACTACCGGCCCTGCGGATGGTGCGGCGAGCCGACCGCCCTCCCCGAGTGCCCGTTCTGCTTCATGGTCCAGCGGGGCGACGATCACGCGTCCGCCGCCCAGCCCTCCCGTGGCCGGCCGCAGCCGCCGAGCCCTCAGCCGCCGAGCCCTCAGCAGCCGGGTCCTCAGCAGCCGGGCCCGCACTCCCACCCCGTCCAGCCGCAGCCCGTTCAGGCGCCGGCCGTGCAACCGCAGCCTGTTCAGGCGCCGGCCGCCCGGCCTCAGCCGCCCGCGCCGCAGGTCCCCCCGCGGGAAGGCACCCGGCCGGAGTACCCGGAGGCCCCGCCGACGCGACCGCAGATCCCGCAGCCACAGGAGGGCGCGCCCCAGCGGCCCCAGTGGCCGCGTTCCCTGCACCCGCACGACCCGCACACGGTCACGCCCGTCTCGGAGGCGGAGGAGGCGCCGGCGCCGCCGACGCGCCGGGAACCCGTCCTGGCGGCACCGGTCCGGACGCGCGCACAGACACCGCCGAACTCATGGGGCAACGCCTCACCCGACCATCCGGCCCCGCCGGATCACCCCGCCACGCCCGAATCCCGCCGGACCGGCGACGAGGTCCCGTCCGCCGGTCCCTCCGAACCCGAAGACCCCACGGACACTCCCGAACCCGCCGAACCCGCCGAACCCGCCGATGCCGAGGCCGACACCGGCGAGGCGCCCCCGTCCGAGGGCGCGTCGTCCATCGGGCGCCTCCTCAACGGTGCCGCCTCCAGGCAGGCGGAACCACCCGACCCCGAGCGGATGTCCCGGACGGCGCCGGACGACGACGACTGGCCGCGCGCCGACACCGTCACGTTCCGTCCGCAGCACCCCCGCTAAGCCTCCCGACCCCCGGACCAGAGAAACGGAGTCCCATGAACCCGCGCCAGCGTCGTGGAGTTCTGCTGATGATCTTGGCTGCGCTCGGCGCCGTTGCCGTATTCGTCAGCATCATCGGTTACGTCGGGTCCGTTCGGGCCGAGGTCGGCGTGAAGACCGACGTGCTCAAGCTCAAACGGCCTATCGAGGCGTTCACCCCGATCACCGGGGACGATCTCGAACGCATCCGGGTACCGAAGAAGTGGTCACCGGACACGATGGTCACCGATGTCGCGCAACTCGAGGGCAAGGTCGCCGCGGCCGACCTCCCGGCCGGGTCCCACCTGCAGACCGGCATGCTCGTCCCCGGCCCCACGCTGCAGCCCGGCCAGCGCGAGATCGCCATCATGATCGACGCCGAGACGGGGGTGGCCGGCAAGGTCCACGAGGGCATGCCCGTCGACATCTACGCGACCTACCAGAAGCAGGACGGCAACAAGCAGCAGTCCTGCGCGGCGCGGATCGTCCGGGCGGCCCGGGTCATCCAGATCGGCCAGGAGACCAAGGTCAAGGACGACCGGAACTCCTCCGCGACCCAGTCGCAGGTGCCGATGACGTTCGCGCTCAGCGCCGCGGACAGCCTGAAGCTCACCCGCGAGGAGAGCTTCGCGAACAAGATCAGGCTCGCGCTCATCGGCGGATCGGGGACCGGCGTGGACGGCGTCAAGCTGCCCCCGGTCTGCGAGACGATCCCGGCGAGGTGAACCCGCGATGACCATCCAAGTCCTGCTCGGCATCGAGGACCGCGACCTCGCCGCCTCACTGACCGGCCAGTTCCGCGAGCTGGCCGACATCAAGGTCATCGCGGTGGAGACGACGTCCAGCCATCTGGCGAGCACGGTCACGACCGTCCCGCAACTGGACGTCGTGCTGGTGCATCAGGGCCTCGGGCCGCTGCCGGCGCTCGACCTGATCCGCGACATGGTGGTCCGCCAGCCGCAGCTCGCCGTCATCCTGATCGCCGACGAGGCGACCGCGGAGACGCTGTCGGGGGCGATGGCGGCCGGCGCCCGCGGGGTCATCTCGAACGAGCCGACCCTGTCGGAGCTGCAGAACCGCGTCCACCAGGCGTCGGAGTGGTCGCGCACCATGCGGCGGCATTTCACCTCCGCGGAGGCGCCGGGGCAGGGCGGCCGGCTGGCGCGGCTGGTGACCCTGTGCGGGGCGAAGGGCGGCGTCGGCACGACCACCCTGGCGATCCACCTCGCGATCGCGGCGTCCAGCGCGGGGCAGACGGTCTGCCTGATCGACATGGACCTGCAGAACGGCGACATCCCGGGCTATCTGGACGTCCAGCACCGGCACAGCATCGCCGACCTCGCCGCGGCGGCCGGCGACCTGGACGGGGCGGTGGTCGCCGAGGCGCTGTTCGTCCACCCGTCGGGACCGCACCTGCTGCTGGCGCCCGGGCAGGGCGAGGACGCCGAGGAGATCTCCGCGCGGGCCGTGCGGCAGATCCTCACGGTCGTCCGGTCCCGGTACGACGTGGTGATCGTGGACGGCGGCACGCACGTCGCCGACGCCAACGCGATGGCGGTGGAACTCGCGGACGAGGCGGTCATCGTCGCCACGCCGGACGTGCCGTCGCTGCGGTCCGCGCGGCGGCTGGCGCGGATGTTCGCGCGGCTCGCGATCCGCAAGGAGGAGGACATGAGCGTCCTGCTCACGCGGCACGACAAGCGCAACGAGATCCAGCCCGACCTGGCGCGCAAGATGGTCGGCTCCCCGCTGCGCGGCGTGGTGGTGCCGGCGGTGTTCCGGGCGCTGGAGGAGGCCGCGAACACCGGCTCGCCGACGGCGGTGAAGAACTCCGACTTCCGCAAGGCGGTCGGCAGGGCCGCCGCCGACCTGGGCCTGCTCGGCACAGTGCCGCAGCCGGAGGCCGTTCCGCAACCGCCCCCGCAGAAGCAGGGCGACGCGGGCGCGGTCGCGGTGGAGTTCGCCGGGATCCTCCCGCTCATCGCGCTCGTCTTCCTGCTGGTGTGGCAGGTCGTCCTGATCGGGCTGACCTCCACCTACTCCAGCCACGCCGCGAACGAGGCGGCCCGCGCGGTGGCGGTGATCGGCTACGACCAGCGCGACACCCCGGAGGCCAGGGCCAACCGGGAGGAGGTGCGGCGCCGCGCGATCAGCCGTATCAAGGGCGACTGGAAGGACCGCGAGCATCTGACGATCAATGTCGTGAACGGCTACGCCGTCGTCACCATCGACACCCCGATCCTCATCCCGGGGCTGCGCAGCTCGTGGGGGATCGAGACCAGAACCAAGATCGTTGACGAGGGTTCGGAGTGAGGGGCATGGCGGCGCGCGGTTCCCGGCGCCGGCGCGACAGGGGAGCGGTGGCGCTGGAGTTCGCGGGCTCGGTGCCCATCGCGTTCTTCATCATCTTCCTCTCCTTCCAGGCCTACATCTCCTTCACCACGGTGTCGCGCGTGGAGAACATCGCCCGCACCGGGGCCCGCGAGGCCAGCCAGCGGTACGAGCCGGGACTGTGCGTCGCGTACGCCAACAGCGTCCGGCCCGCATGGCTGAACGATTACAAGATCGAGGGCGGAACCACCACGGTGGACGGCGCCGACGCCGTCTACTGCCACGTGGAGGCGAAGCTCCCGCTCCTCTTCAAGGGCGTGCCCTTGGACTACACCGTGAAGCGCACCGTCACGATGCCGCTGGGGTGAGCGATGGCACTCAAGGATCGCCTCGAAGACGACCGGTCGGCCAACGACCGGACCAGTAAGAACACCGTCCAGCACTGGCGCCAGCGGCTGCTGGAGGAGATCAACCTCGACGAGATGGCGCGCCTGACGATGGCGCAGCGGCGTGCCCGGCTGGAGAAGGTCGTCGGGCTGCTGGTGACGCGGGAGGGGCCCGTCCTCGCCGCCGGGGAGCGGGCCAACCTGATCCGCCGGGTGGTGGACGAGGCGCTCGGCCTCGGCGTGCTGGAACCGCTGCTCGCCGACCCGAACGTCACCGAGATCATGGTGAACGGCCCCGACTCGATCTTCGTGGAGCGGGCCGGCCGGGTGCACCGGCTGGACACCGGGTTCGCCAGCGAGGAGCAGCTCTACCAGACCATCGACCGGATCGTCGCGCAGGTCAACCGGCGTGTGGACGAGTCGAGCCCGATGGTGGACGCGCGCCTGCCGACCGGCGAGCGGGTCAACGTCATCGTGCCGCCGCTGTCGCTCGTCGGCCCGATCCTGACGATCCGGCGCTTCCCCCGCGCGTACTCGGTCGAGGAACTGGTCGGCATGGGGTCGATGGACCAGGCCAGCGGCATGCTGCTGGCCGCGTTCGTCCGGGCCCGGCTCAACCTGGTCATCTCGGGCGGTACGGGCACGGGGAAGACGACGATGCTGAACGCGCTGTCGGCGTTCGTTCCGGACCACGAGCGCATCATCACGATCGAGGACTCCGCGGAGCTCCAGCTGAAGCAGGAGCACATCATCCCGCTCGAATCGCGCCCGGCCAACATCGAGGGCAAGGGCGCGATCACGATCCGCGACCTGGTCCGCAACGCGCTGCGCATGCGTCCGGACCGCATCATCGTCGGTGAGGTCCGCGGTGGCGAGACGCTCGACATGCTCCAGGCGATGAACACCGGCCATGACGGTTCGCTGGTGACGGTGCACGCCAACTCGACCGAGGACACCGTGCACCGCCTCCAGACGCTGGCGAGCATGAGCGACGTCAAGCTGCCGTTCGAGGCGATCCGCGACCAGATCGCGAGCGCCGTCGACGCGGTGGTCCAGCTGAGCCGGGGCCCGGACGGGTCCCGCCGGATCACGGAGGTCGCGGTGGTGGACCCGGCCCGGCGGGAGGCGTCCGCGCTGTGCCCCGTCATGCGGTTCGAGTCGGAGCCGATCGGCCCGAACCGCGAGGTCCGGGGCGTGTTCCGGCCGCTGCCGCTGCCGGACGCGCTGCTCACCAGGCTGTTCCACGCGGGCGAGAGCGTCCCGCCGGCGTTCGCCCATCGCGTGAGCGGCGGCGGGACGAACGGCCACGGGCCGCGGGTGGGCCCATGAGCCGCATCGACGAGGAGACGAGGGGGTGTCCGCTGTGAGCCTGCCACTGCCGGTGATTCTGCTGATGCTGGTGGCGACCCTGGCGCTGGCCGTCTGGGGCGTCGGCGACCTGATGATCGGGTGGGGGCAGCGCAGCCGCCTGGTCGCCCGTTCCGCGCTGGTCTCCGACGACAGCATGAGCGGCCTGATGTGGCGGCTGGACGTCGTGATCCGCCGGACGTCCCTGGGCAAGACGCTCGCGCGGCGCCTCACCGCCTCCGGTATGCGGATCCGGGTGTCGACGTTCCTCACGCTGATGACGGCGACCGGCGTCGCCGCGATCTTCCTGATCGGCCGGTGGATGGCGCCGATCTTCGGGATCGCCGCCGCGATCGGTGTCGCCTTCGCGTTCCTGTCCTATGTCCGGCGGCGGGAGGAACGGCGCCGGGAGGAGTTCATCGCCCAGCTGCCGGAGCTGGCCCGGGTGCTGTCCAACGCCACCCATGCCGGCCTGGTCATGCGCACCGCCATCGAGATCGCCGCGGACGAGCTCGCGGACCCCGCCGGCGAGGAGCTGCGCCGCACCGCGGACGCGCTGCGGCTCGGCCAGCCCGTGGACGACGCGCTCCGCGACCTCGGCGATCGCCTCCCGTCCCGGGAGCTCGGGGTGCTGATCAGCACCCTGCTGGTGTCCGCGCGGGCGGGCGGCTCCCTGGTCACCGCGCTGCGCACGATCGCGGCCACGCTGGAGGAACGCAAGGAGATCCGCCGCGAGGTCAAGACGATCATGGGTGAGGCGGTCGTCACCAACTGGGCGATCGGGCTGCTCGGGATCGCGGGGCTGGCGATGGTCAACGTGATCATGCCGGACGCGCTGCGGGTGATGAGCGGCAAACCCGTGGGCCAGATCATCCTGGGCGTCGCCGCCGGCCTGTTCATCACCAGCCTGCTGATCATCCGCAGGATGACCCGGATCGACGTGTGAGGTGAACGTGGCCATCTACGCAATGGCGGCCGGCGGGGCGCTGTGCGTGCTCATGGGCGTCGTCGGGCTGGCCCAGCTGACCGCCGGGGACCGGGTCGCCACGTCCGCGGTGCCGCTGGCCAAGAAGCCCGACAAGGACGAGACGTTCATCCTGGACGTCATCGCCGACTTCCTGGGCAACCCGTTCGCCCGGATGACGATGGAGCTGCTGGGCCCGTGGCGGCTGAAGATCCGCAAGCGGATCGACGCGGCGGGCCGCCCCGGCGGGATGACCGTGGAGACCTACGCCCGCCGGACCGCGGGCTACGCGATGCTGTTCGGGCTGCTCGGCCTCGGGCTCATCGCCAACGGCCAGGTCCCGTTCGGGATCCTCGCCTTCCTCGGCTGCCTGCAGACGGAACTGATCCTCTACAGCAAGCGGGTGGCGCGGCAGGACAACATCCAGCGGTCGATGCCGGACTTCCTGGACGTGCTGGCGGTCACGGTCAGCGCGGGCCTGAGCTTCCGCCTGGCGCTGGCACGCGTCGCGGAGAGCATGCCGGGGCCGCTGTCGGAGGAGTTCATGGTGGCGCTGCGGCAGATGGAACTGGGCACGCCACGGCGGGAGGCGTTCGAGGACCTGCGGAACCGCAACAGCTCCGAGGCGGTGAACCTGTTCGTCACGGCGATCCTGCAGGCGGAGGAACTCGGCGCGCCCCTCGGTACCGCGCTGGTCGACATCGGCGGCGACATGCGGCGCGAGGCCGCCCAGTGGGCCAAGCGCAAGGCGCAGCGGACCACACCGAAGATCACCGCCATCACGATGTCGATGACGCTCCCGGCACTGATGATGGTCGTTCTCGGTGCCCTGTTCATCGGCTCGGGAATGGGTGGTGCAGGTGGGATCCTCGGATAGCGGGGGCGGGGTGTTCCCTGAACGCGTCGGATCGGCCTTCCGGATGCTCATGGAGATCCGGATGCTCATCACGGCGCTCAGCATGCTGCTGCTGCCACGTGAGAACCTGTCGGCCGGCGTGTTCGTCCTCATGTTCGCGATGGTCCTGCTGTCCTGGGGGACGGCGCGGCAGTGGCGTGTCGTCGCCCCGCGCGTCGCCGCCCACCCTTCCCTCTACACGCTCGACATGTTCCTTTCCTTCGCGGTCCTGAGCGTCGGCGGGATAGCGGGCCCGTACTTCCTGTCCACCGTCGCCACGGCGACCGTGGCCGGGCTTCTTTACCGGTGGCAGGGAATGCTGGCCGTGGCCGGTCTCCAGATTCTGGTCTACTACCTGACGTACGCGCTGACCGCGTCCCAGGTGGGAGAGATGACCTTCCAGGCGCTGCTGGGCCAGCCCCTTTATTACCCGCTCGCGGGATTCGCCGGGGTTGCGCTTCGCCGTCTGCTGGACGATTACGCGGCCAAGGACGCCGCGCTGCGACAGGCCCAGGTCCTCGCGGCGGCGTCCCAGGAGAGGGCCAGGCTCGCCCGCGAAATGCACGACTCCCTGGCCAAAACGCTCCGCGGCATCGCGCTCGCGGCGTCCGCGCTGCCGGTGTGGGCGTCCCGGGACCAGGCGCGCGCCGCGTTGGAGGCCGAGCAGATCGCGACCGCCGCGGCGGTCGCGTCCCATGAGGCGCGCGATCTGCTCACGGAACTGCGGGACGATGCCATCACACGGTCCCTGCACGAGGCCCTGCGGGAGGCCGCGGACCGCTGGGCGGAGGAGTCCGGGACCACGGTGACCTGCGATCTCGACGCCGGCGTCGAGCCGGAGCTGCGCATGCGCCATGAGGCGGTCGCGATTCTCCGTGAAGTGCTGACCAATGTCGAGCGGCACGCGAAAGCGGCTTCGGTGAAGGTGAGGCTCGTGAAGGAACAGGATGACCTCGTGCTGACGATCGTCGACGACGGCGCGGGTTTCCGGCCCCGGCAGCTGACGGACCTGGCGAGGGAAGGTCACTACGGCCTGATCGGCCTGCACGAACGCGCCCAGCGTGTCGGCGGCACGGTGACGATCTCCTCCGAGCCGGGGGCCGGTACCACCGTCTCCGTCCGGCTTCCCGTGGACGTGTCCGGCGATGTTCGTCTGGCGGAGGTGAGCTGACATGGGAGTTCCGCGCGTGGTGGTGGTCGACGACAACGTGGTCGTCCGCTCGGGCCTGGTCTCCCTGGTGGAGGCGTCCGGCGCCGAGGTCGTCGGCGAGGCGGGGGACGGGCGCACGGCCATCGAGCTGGTCGACCGGCTGAATCCGGACCTGGTGCTGCTGGACGTGCAGATGCCGCTGATGGACGGGGTGGCCGCGGCCCAGGTCCTCAGCGCCAAGACGCGGGTCATCATGCTCACCTACACCGAAGACCCGAAGGTCGTCAGGGCCGCCATCGGGAACGGCGCCGTCGGCTATCTGGTGCACGGCTCCTTCACGCCCGAGGAACTGACGGCCGCCGTCCACGGCGTGGTGGACGGCTCGAACCCGCTCTCCCCGGCCGCGGTCTCGGCATTGGTCGGCGCGGTCCGCCGCGATTCCGAGAGCGCCCGCGACTCCGAGAGCGCCCGGGATCCCTCCCGGGCGGGGCAGGATTCGCGGCCTGGGCAGACGCCGGATGCGCCGACACGCGAGAGGTTCGTTCCGGCGGTGAGAAAAGCCGGCGACTTCGGATTGTCCGCCCGTGAGGCCGATGTCATGCGCCTCATCGCGCGGGGACGCTCCAACGGCCAGATCGCCCAGCAGTTGTTCCTCGCCGAGAAGACCGTCAAGAATCATGTGAACCGCATTTATGCCAAGCTCGGCGTCACCTCGCGGGCCGCGGCGATCGCCCAATGGATGGGCACGTCGGAAGAGGGGGACGGGTGATGCCGGCCGTCGCCGCGATCGGAATGGGCCGGTCATCTTGGGCCCAGAGACCCCATCGCGGTTGGGTCCGAGAGGTGGCCATAATTGGGCCGCTGGGCCCTGGGGAAGGCGATCTGGATTCCCTAATGTTGTCTGTGTCAGGGCGAGACAGAAACAGCCGGGAGGCCCCAGATGAACTCGCTGATCCCTCTCTACATCACCCTCCAGACTTTCGTTCAGGACCGCGCCCAGCAGCTCAAGGACCGGCACGACCGGGGTGTCAGCGCGCTGGAGTACGGCGCCCTCATCGTGGTCGCCGCGCTGGTCGTCGGCATCCTGTACGGCCTCATCAACGACACCGTCAAGGAGAAGGTCTCCACGGCGATCTCCGACCTGTTCAACCCGGGTGGCGGCTCCAGCTGATCCTGGAGGGGCCGCGAGCCTGGACCGGCCTGAAGCGATCCGTCAACGCCCGATGGGGAGAACCGCAGCCACTGCGGTTCTCCCCATCGGGCGTTGACGCATGTCCACGTTGTTAGAGAGGAATCATGATTTATCGCATGACCGCGGGAAGGCGCACCGCTCGTTATGCTGCGGTGCCGCTCGCTCTCATTCTCGCCCTCTCCGGCTGCGGCGGCGACGACAAGCCCAAGGCCGGGAAATCGACGCCGCCGCCGGGAAAGACGACGCCGGGCGGCGAACTCAAGCCGATCGCCTCGATGCCATTGCAGGACAAGGACGGTCCCGCGCATGTCGATCTGCTCGCGCTGAGCCGGACCGGGGGGAACACGGTCACCGCCCGGCTCAAGATCGTCAATGACGGGGACAACCCGATCGACCTGACGACGAGCCTCAACGAACCCGGGCCGTCCGACGACCCGAATCTCGGCGACTCGCTGTCGGCCAGCGGGATCGGGCTGCTGGACGCCCGGAATGAGAAGATGTACTTCCCGCTGCAGAAGAACGGGAACTCGGACAACTGCGTCTGCACGCGGCTGCACAACAACCCGGTGAAGCCGGGCGGGTACATCAACGTCTACGCGACGTTCCCGTCGCCTCCAGCGAACGTCCAGAAGGCCACGCTGATCGTCCCGCTCTCCGTTCCCTTCACGGATGTGCCGATCACCGACGCTCCCGTCGAGCCGCTCAAGACCCAGACCGACCCGACCAAGGTCGAACTGAAGCAGCCGAGGGCCCTCAACGTGCGCAGTCTCACCGAGGGCACCGAGAAGTCGGTGGACGACGACCCGAACGACCGGTCGGTGCGGTTGTCCGCCGACGTCCTGTTCGCCATCAACAAGGCCGACCTCACCCCGCGGGCGGGTCAGCTTCTCCAGGAGGTCGCGAAGCAGATCGACGCCTCCAAGGGCACCACGGTCAAGGTCGACGGGCATGCGGACAAGACCGGGAACGACGCGATCAACCAGCCGCTCTCGGAGCGCCGCGCGAAGGCGGTCGCCGACCGGCTGAAGAGCCTGGTGACCCGGCAGGGCGTGACCTATGAGCCGGCGGGGCACGGCTCGAAGGAGCCGGTCGCGAGCAACGGCACCGAAGAGGGGCGCCGCAAGAACCGGCGGGTCACGGTCACGTTCGCGCGCCCTCCGGCGCCCGCGCCGCCGCCCGCCACGGGTGAGCCGTACAAGCGAGGCTCCTCGGCCGTGCTGGGCTCCGCGACGTTCCAGGCGGCCGAGGCCAAGGGCCTCAAGGTCGAGGTCAACAGCCTGCACCGCGACTCGTCCGGGTTGACGATCCTGGTGTGGACGCTGCGCAACACCGGGCAGGGCAAGCCGGACGTCGGCCAGAAGTTCGAGAAGACCGCCCCCGTTCACGGCGCCGATCCGCAGCCGAGAAGGCTGGGCAGCTCCGGTGGCGTGATGCTTTTCGACTCCGCCAACCAGGTCCGCTACAACTCGCTGAGCATTCAGACCGGTCCCTGCGTCTGCAGCATCGTGGGCGAGGACGAGGCGCGGAAGGTGATCGGGCCGGGGGAGAGCATCGTCTACTGGAACGCCTATAAACCGCCGGCGAACGCGGCCAACCTCGAAATGCAGGTTCCGTGGGACCGGGGCGCCGACGCCGTCGTGAAGGGACTCACGATCAAGTAGAGGTGGACACTCGCTTTCTTCCCGGCGTGGCGGGGCTGTTCTCCGTGCTGTTCCTCATCCTCGGATGGATGCTCGGGTTCAGCGAGTTGAGCGACAACTCCTTCATGGTGCACCTGGCGACCGGGCATTGGATTCTCGACCACGGGGTGCCGCGGGAGGACCTCTACTCCTTCACCGCCCCAGGTGTTTCGTGGGTGGCCCAGTCGTGGCTCGCGGAGGCCGTCTACGCCGCCATCGACCGGTCGGTGGGCCCGCACGGCGTCCAGTTGCTGGACATGGCGACCGGCGGGCTGATTGCGCTGCTGGCCTACCGCCTCGCCTATCGCGTGCAGCGGGATCGCGGGGCGTCGGCATTTCTCGTCATCGCCGCCTTGGCGCCGGCGACGCGGCTGTGGGTGGAACGCCCGCTGTTCTTCGGCGTCCTCGCGATGCTCGCGCTCGTCTGGATCGTGGAGATCCCCGACTCGCGTGCCGGTCGCCGGCCGCTGCCGTTCCTGCCGCCCCTGATGTGGGTGTGGGCGAACGTGCACGGATCATTCATGCTGGGGCTCGCGTACGTGTTCGTCCATCTCGCCGGACGGTGGCTGGACGGCCATCCGCCGTGGCGCGGCCGGGAGTTGCGTCTGACGCAGGGGGCCGTTCTCGGATCGGCGGCCGCTTTCGTGAATCCCTATGGGCCCGCGCTCGTGCTCTTCCCCGTCGAGCTCCTCGGCAGGGGCGACATCCTCGGGCAGCTCGTCGAATGGAGGTCCCCGGACTTCCACACTCCGCTCGGCATCACGTTCGCCATCTGGATCGCCGTGATCGTGGCGGCGCTCGGCCTCGCGCGGACCCGCCCGTCCCGCCGTGACGTCCTGCTCCTCGGGTTCTCGCTGCTGATCTCGTTGTGGGCGATGCGGAACATCGCGGTCGCGCCGCTGATCGGCCTGCCGATCGCCGCCCGGATGTTCCAGACCGAGCGGCGCGAGGACGCGCGGAGCCGCCTCTCTCTCGCGCTCGCGGCCGTGGCGCTTCTCGTCGCGGCGCAATGGACGGTGGGTCATCTGACACGCCCGGCGTACAACGTGGACGACTATCCCGTCGCCGCGATGCGTGCGGTCGCGGACAACGGACTGCTCGGGCGCCGGTTGTTCACCACCGATCAGTGGGCCGGCTATGTCATCCACGCCTACCGGCATCGGCAGAAGGTGTTCCTGGACGACCGTTACGACATGTACCCCACAGCGTTGATCGAGGATTATCTGCAGGCGCGGGAACAGCCCGGGAAATGGCGTTCTCTCCAGGACCGGTATCGGATCGACGTGGTCGTCTGGCCGACGAATGAGCCGCTCACGCAGACTCTTCGCGCAGACCCGGGTTGGCGGTCCTTGCACGCGGACGGGAAGGCCACGGTGTTCATTCGCCGGTAAACGGGCAGGTCGGGCCCCGTCCTGGGTCCCAGGGCCCTGTTCCCGCCGGAAGCGCTGTTGTTAGTTTCGGTGGCCATGCGGGGGCTGACTCACTGGCCCGCTCTTTGTCCGGCCGCGTGAGAGGCGCGAGCGGTGAATGTGCTTGTCTCGGAGGACGAACGGCAGGACGCCGGCGGTGGTCACGAGCGCGCGTGGAGGCCGCGTCTGCGGCTGCCGTCCGCGCGTACCCGCTCCGCGGTCCTCTGGATGGCGCTCGCTTTCATGAGCGGCCTGGATCCGCTCGACGACAATTCCTTCCTGACGCACCTGCGGACCGGGCACTGGATTCTCGACCACGGGATCCCGCGGGAGGATGTCTACTCCTACACCGCGTCCGGCACGTCGTGGATCGCCCAGTCCTGGCTGGTCGAGGTGCTCTATGCGGTGCTCGACAACGTCACCGGGCCGGCGGGCATTCTGGTGCTGGACGGCCTTGTGAACGCCGCCCTCGCCTACCTGGCGTTCGCGCTGGCCGACCGGTTGCGCGGCGGCGGGCGGACCGCTCACATCGTGCTGCCGGCGCTCACGGTGTCGCTGCATTTCTGGGTCGAGCGTCCGCTGCTCTTCGGTGTTCTGGCGATGCTCGTCCTGCTGTGGATCGTCGAAGTCCCCGATTCCTGGGCAGGGCGGCGTCCACTGGTCGCCGTGCCCGTCCTGATGTGTCTCTGGGTGAACGTCCACGGCTCTTTCGCGCTGGGGTTCACCTATATCGCGCTGCACCTGATCGGTAGGCGGCTGGACGGCGCGGCGCCGTGGAAAGGCAGGGAACGTCATCTGACCCTGGCCGCGGTACTGGGGGTCGCGGCTTGTCTCATCAATCCTTACGGATACCGCCTGCTGCTCTTCCCGGTGGAGTTGCTGTCGAGGGGCGAGGTCCTCAGGAACGTCCAGGAATGGCAGTCACCCGACTTCAGGTCCACCCTCGGCGTCACCTTCGCCGTCTGGATAGCGGTGTTCGTCGCGGTTCTCGCACGGGCGCCCGGCAGGGCGTCCCGGCGGGACCTGGTCGTGGCCGTCCCGTTCCTGCTGCTCGGTTTCTGGGCGCTGCGGAACATCGCGCTCGCGCCGCTGGTCGGGTTGCCGATCGCCGCCCGCCTGCTCGCGGTTCCGGACGAGCGGGAGGCGCGGCGCGGAAGAACCGATCTGACCATCATCGCTGCGGTTCTCACGGTGGTGGCGCTCTTCTCCAGTACGACCCTGTCGAAACCGGCGTTCGCCTTCGACGAATATCCGGTCCGGGCCATGCAGGCGATCGAGCGGCACGGCCTTCTGGGGCAGCGGCTGTTCACCACGCACACATGGAACGCTTACGTGATCCATGCCTATTGGCCGCGTCAGAAAGTCTTCATGGACGACCGCTACGACATGTATCCGGTGGCGTTCACCAAGGAGTACATGAAGGTTCGTGATGGGGGTCCGGAGTGGCGGGGGATGTTCGACCGGTATCGGGTGACCGTGGTGATGTGGGAGACGGGGACCCCGTTGACGGAGTTGGTCTCGCAGGACCCGGGATGGCGCCGGATCTACCGCGATCGGCAGGCGACCGTGTTCGTCAAGCGCTGACACGGGCACGCCGGGTGCTGACACGGGCACGCCGGGCGCCGGCCTGGCTCGACGATGCGCATCCGCGGCAGGTCACGATCGTCTGGGCGCTCACGCGCCTGTCCATGTTCGTGATCCTCCTGCTGCCCGCCTACCCGGCCGACCCGGTCACCGGCGACACGACGCTGTACCGGCAGTGGGCCGAGCAGATGGTCACGGGGCAGTTCCCCGTGGACGACGACCGCTGGCAGTACCCGCCGCTGGCCGCGCTGATGATCGTCCCGCCGCATCTGCCCGGGACCGCCTACGCGTTCTGGTTCATGCTGTTCGCCGTGCTGCTCGACCTGCTGGTCCTGCGGCTTCTGCTCCGTGGCGGCCGGGCCGCGAAGGGCGCCTGGTACTGGACCGCCGGCCTGTTCCTCCTCGGCCCCGTCGGCTACTTCCGCTTCGATCTGCTGGTCACGGCGGTCGCGGTGTGCGCACTGCTGGTCATCGCGCGATCGCGGGTCTTCGGCGCGGTGGTCGCGGTGGGAGTGCTGATCAAGGTCTGGCCTGCGATCCTGCTCATGTCCCTTCCACGTGACAGGTCCGGGTTCCGTGCCGTCATCGCGTCAGCGTTGACGGCCGCGGGCATCGTGGGCGCGGTTTCTCTGGTCGCGGACGGGCAGTGGGGCTTTCTGCAAGGGCAGAGCGGCCGCGGGATCGAGATCGAGGCCGTCCCGGCGGTCCCGTTCCACGTGGCGAGGCTCTTCGGCTGGTCGGGGTCGATCGAATACCGGTACGGGTCCTGGGAACTGCTCGGCCCCGGTGTCCGGACGGCCGGGGAAGTCAGCATGGGACTGACGCTGGCCGGCCTGGCGTTCGCCGCCGTCATCGCCTGGCGGCGCCGTCCGGACGCCTGGACCCCGGCGTTCGGCTGTGACCTGGCGCTCGCCGCGACGCTCATCGTGACGGTCACGAGCCGTGTCCTGTCGCCGCAGTACATGATCTGGATCATCGGTGTCGCCGCCGTCTGCCTCGTTCACCGCGACACCCGGCAGCGTCCCGTCGCGGTGCTCGTGCTGGCCGCGGTCGCGATCACCCATCTGGAGTTCCCGATCGCCTGGCACGCGGCCCGCGACGGTGATCCGCTGGCGATCGGCATCGTGACGGTGCGCGACCTCGTCCTGATCGCCGCGCTCGCCGTTTCGATCCGCAGGCTGTGGGCGGGCCCGGCGAGCGGCCCGGCGAGCGGCGCGGCGAGCGGCGCGGACGAGGTCAGGGCCGGCCGAGGCTGAAGTCGTCGAACGTCGCCAGGGTGGCCGGTTCGGTGGACAGGCGTCCTTCACGGCCGGCCACGATTCCCACATCGCCGGACGGCAGCGGGTCATCGCCGTCCGTCGCCGCGGCCACCTGCGCTCCACCGACCAGCGCCTTGATCTCGACCCCCGATCCGGACGTCGTGCAGACCGCGGTGATCCGCGCGCCGGAGCCGGCGTCCGGGACGGCCGGCGACGTGGTCCTCGCCAGTTCGGTGCCGGAGCGCGCGTCCCCTTTCCTGATCCTCACCAGCCCGTTCCGCATGAGCAGCACGTCGTAGCGCCTCCGCCCGGCATTCCTGCAGAACACGCCGGCCTCGTCGGCGGGGTCCTGCGACTCGACGCGCACCGTGGCCGCGACCTGGACGTTCTCCGGCGGTTTCGACACGGGCGCCCGCTGAACCTGGTGGTATCCGTGCGCGACCTGCGAAACGGCGAAGGATCCGTTTTTGTATTCTTCGTATTCTTCGTTCACGTGGCCGGTCTTCCAACCTGACTGCGGGTCGGAGAAGTCGTCCTTCAGCAGGCCGCCCGAGGCACCGTCCTGGCCGGACCAGAGGACGGCGGTCAGGCCTCCGGCGACGGCCAGCGCCGCCACGGCGCCCACGAGGGCCAGCCGGTAACGGGTCCCGTGCAGGCGTCTCAGGCGGCGGGTGAGGCCGTCCGACGGCGGGGTCGGCCCACTCCTGGGGAACTCCGGGAGCGTCGGCCCGACCATTCCCACGGACTGGGCGGCCTGCTCGGTGTCGGTCTGGCCGGTCAGGTCCTGCAGCAGTTGCGACGACGTGGGACGCGCCGCCGGGTCTTTGGCCAGCGCGCGGGCGACGACGTCGCGCAGAGGCGGCTTCAGGCCGTCGAGGCGGGGTTCCCCGTAGACGGTCTTGTAGAGGACCTCGCCCACGTTCTCGCCGTTGAACGGAAGCCGCCCGGTTCCCGCGTAGGCCATGACGCTGCCCCAGGAGAACACGTCGGCCGCGGCCGTGATCGGTTCGTCGACGAGCCCTTCCGGTGCCATGAACGCGGGCGTCCCCATGCTCTGGCCCGCGCGGGTGATGCGGTGGTCGGTGCCGAGCCTCCGCGCGATCCCGAAGTCGATGACGCGCGGCCCGAACGGCGACAGCAGGATGTTCTCCGGCTTGAGGTCGCGGTGGACGACGCCCGCGCTGTGGATGGCGGCCAGTGCGGTCGCCACGCCGACGGCCAGGCCGTCCAGGTCCGATCCGCTGAGGGGTCCGTGGGAGGAGACGACGCGTTCCAGGGTGGGGCCCTGAATGTACTCCGTGACCACGTAGAAAGGCTCGCCGTCCATGTTCGCGTCCAGGACGGGGGCCGTGCAGAACGGGCGGACCTGGCGTGCCGCGGTCACTTCCCGGCGAAAACGCTCACGGAAATCGGGGGTACCCGTCATCTCCCGGTTAATGATCTTGATCGCCACGCGGCGGCCGTCCGGGGCCTCGGCCAGATGGACCGTCCCCATTCCGCCTCTGCCCAGCTCGCGCAGCAGCCGGTAAGGGCCGACCTGGCGGCCGGGGAGTGCGGCATCGTCCGTATCCGCCGAAGTCATGCGGTCGACGTTATCCAGGCCCGCAGGGTGCGGCAAGTGGCGTCCGATATGGGTCTTAAGGCCCAGGAAGGGACCCATCGTGCGTGATGAGAACGCGGTTCGGCCGGGGTCCGGGGACCCTGGGTAATTCCGGACACAAAACCTACCGTGCTGGGCCATGCGTGCTGTGTTCTCGGCCTGGCTGACATCGGGCGCCCTCGCCGTCATGGCCCTCCTCGCGCTGAAGGCGCTCGCGCCGGCGGAGGGACGGGGCGGGCCGGTCGACGAGTATGCGCAGGTCATGCGCGTCCATCTGCCCTGGCTGGTGTTCTGCGTCCTCATGACCGTCGCCGCGGGAAGTTACGTCCGGGACCGGATCGGCGGACTCGGGCTCGCCCTCGTGGCGTTCCCGGCCCCCGTGCTCGGCAGCTTCGCCGCGGCCTTCGTCGGCGTCCCGTCGTCGGACACTCCGGTGGGCCTGATCCTCCACCTGATCGAGGCCGTGCTCGGCATCATCCTCGGACTGGCCCTTTCCAAGGCCCTCTCCCAGCGATGGGACGCGGGAGGCGCCGAAGCCAGGGAACGGGGCGAATGGCGGAAGAACCGCTGATGGAAATGCGCATTCGCGGCGGGCCCGGGTCTCCTTTGAGCCCATGGGCCCTCATGCCTTGGCCCAGGGGCCCAATCACGGGCGCCATGCCGCGTGGGGGCCCAATCGGCGATTGGCCACAGATTAGGCCTGGTGCGGGACCTGGGACTCTGGGCGCGGCGGTCAGCGCGCCCTTAATTTCAAGAAATGCTGATCGACCGTTCACGACTCGCGCTGAAAGCCCGCAGACGTCGGGACCGAGGTGCGGGCAGCCTGGAATACGCTGCCCTTGTCGTTGTCGCGGCGCTTGCCGTGGGCGTGCTCGGGTCGCTCATCTCCACGACCGCCGAGGGGCGTATTCAGAGCGCGATATGCGGTCTGTTCGGCTCGGAGTGCGGGGACGAGACCCGGAACACGGCCGGCGGCGGCGAGGAGTCGCAGCCGAGGGAGCCGAGTCCCAGCCCGGGGCCGCCCGTCCCGCAGCCGGAGCCGTCCCAGGAGGAACTCGAGACCGAGGCCGCGCTCAATGAGACGCAGCTCGGCCGGGATGCGCTGGAATGGGTGGAGGATCACGGTGTCCGGGTCGTCTACCGGGCCGGCGGCGGGTCCTACTACGACGGCGACGCCAATGTCTTCTACGTTGACACGAACCAGTCCCCGGAAGAGCGCGCGAACACCTTCGTGCACGAGGTCAACCACGCCGAACACCGCGATGAGCCCGATATCGACGACCTCAGCCGCGAGGACTTCATCGAGCAGTCCATCGACGAAGAGGTCGAGGGAACGGTCGAGGCGATTTTGAACAATCAGCAACTGCAGCAGAACAGGGGCGGGAACAACCCCCCCGATACCCTGCTGCAGCAGGAGTACGAAGATGCCTATGACAGTGCCATCGCAGATGCGAACCGCGCACGTTCCGCCGCCGGGCTTCCCGCGCTGGATGCCGAGGCCGCGCGCGAGGTCGGCGAGCGTGCGGGGCGTGAGAGGGTCGAGCAGGCATTCGAGAACGGAGAGGTCGTTTCGTCCGTCGATGGCAACACCTACGGCGACAACTATGGGGAGGCATGGGATGACGCACATGACTGTTTCCTGTGGATCTTCTGCTGACCGGCGTCGTTCTCGCCGCGTCGCCATGGGCGTGGCGCTGGCGCTCGTGGCGCTGCTCCTCACCGGGTGCGCGTCGGCCTCCGGAACGGGCGGCACGCCCGAGCGCAACACGCGGCCGGACGAGGGGACCCGCCAGACGATCAGCGAGGGTCTGCTGAAGAGCGGCAAGCGCGAGGAGGCGCGGATCGTCAAGCTGGGCGGCAGCAGACTGAGCCGGGTCGAGGCGCCCTTCCTGGGGAACTGGAAGATCTACCGCGTGGTGTACCGGCAGAGTTCCCATCCGGTCCTGCTGCACGTCGCCACCGCACATGGCCAGGTCGAGTTGCTGACCGGCTCACCGAAGGCGTTCGGAAAGGTGATGGCCGCAGACGGGGGAACGGTCGAGGACGCCGCCGCCGCGGCGGCGCTGGCGCGCGTCTACGTCGAGACGACCCGTCCCAGCGGCATCCTTACGTACGTGGTCGGGCGGGTGGAGGACATCAAGTTCCGGCCCGGCATCACCGGCGACGACGCCCGGCAGCGCGACGCGATCGTGGCCGAGTACCGTCCGCGCATCAAGGCTCCCACCGCCGTCGCGGGCGGGAAGGGCTTCACGGCGACCGTCTACTCGGTGAAGGGCGAGGCCCTTCAGCGCCACGTCATCAAGATCTCCCCGAACGGCGCCGTGGAGGACGACGTGAAGACTCTGGTGCCCGACCTCCCCGTCCCCTACACACTCTGATCCTGAACGGTGTACACAGAGACGTCACGGCCCTCTGTGGAAGGAACCGGTTGTGGTTGTGCTCAAGGTACTAGCGTTCCTCATCGCGGCGGCGTTCATGGCCGGCTGGGTCAGTTGCCTAGTGGGTTTCGTACGGATGTGGCCATCGCGCCGCTGGCCGGAGACGACTGGTACTGCCGTGGAGATCAGAGAGAAGTCGCGCTACCGGGACGGCCGCCGCGACATCCTCTATTCGCCGGTTATTGAATTCTGGACACATGACGGTCGCCGGATCCATGACCTCCTTGGAGACTGGTCGACCGGCCTGATCTTGAAAATGGGAGAGTCTGCCCAGGTCAAGTACAACCCGGCCCAGCCTGAGCACTTCCGGCTGACCGGGTTCCGCGGGAGCGGGGCCGGCCTGGCGGTGCTCATGCTGCTGTTCGCCCCTGCCGCAGCCGCCTTCGTCCTCTGGTGGTTCGTTCTTAGGTCCTGAGACCCCTTTTAGGTCCTGAGACCCTGTTACCGGGATTGGGGGCGTTCTACGGTTCAAGGCCATGACAAGGCGCTTTTCTCGCTTACGGGGTGACTGTGGAGCGTCGGGCGTAGAGTACGGTGCGGCGATCGCGGTAGGGGCCCTCGTGGCCGCCATTCTGGCGGTCTCCGTTCTCGGCACGTTCGATAACGGAGTAAAGACCGGACTGTGCCGCCTTTTCGGCGGGGACTGCCAGCCCGCGCAGACGGCCAGACCGCTCGACTGGACGAAATGCAACGTCAACGACGCGAACAGTTCCATGGGGTTCAACGCCGTGTTCCGCGGGATCAGGGGTGACCTGGGGGGGAAGGACCAGATCGTCACCCAGATCAATCCGGCCACGGGTGAGAAGAGCGCACAGGTGACTCTGACCGGCAAGGGCGGGTTGGGAGTCGAGACCGGTGACCGGAACATCAAAGGCCTCAACGACAAGCTCAAGGTCGGTCAGAACGGCAAGGTCGACATGTCGGCCTTCGCGGGGTTCAACAACGAACTCGGCTTCCGGTACGACTTCAATGAGTCCGAGGGCGGCGACCCCTACCGCCGGGCGGAGAAGTTCCTCGACGGCCGGCGCGGAGGGCTCTGGAAGCGCCCGCTGGCAGGCCTCGGCGGGACGCAGGGCCAAGCGGCGGAGAACGGCATCGCCACGGCGGTCAACGGCGTCAAGCGGGGATGGAACTGGCTGCGCGGCAAGGACTCGAAGGAGCTCGACAAGGAGGGCCTGACGCCCTCGGCGGTGACCCTCCGTGTCGGGGGCGAGGCGATGGTCGGCGGGAAGTGGAGCGGCAGGAAGGGGCTCGACGACAAGAACCCGAACAAGCCCAAGGCCGACCTGGGGCTCGAGGTCGGCGCGGAGGGGAAGGCCACCACGTCCGGCGATGTCACGATCGTTGTCGACGACAAGAAGAAGCCCGAGAACAATGGCATGCGCATCTTCACCCAGAAGTTCACGCTCGACGCGAACGGGAAGATTCAGGGCGGTCTCGATCTCAAGAGGATGCTTCCCCGCGAGTGGGAGGGCGGACCCAAACTCGCCGCGGAGGGCGGTGCGGGCATCGCCGGGACGCAGACGGTGACCTTCGACCGGAACGGCAAACCCATCCGGTTCACCATCCAGCTCGACAAGGAATGGAAGGGCGGTCTGTCCACCACGGTGGGGGGCAACAGGAAGGAGAACCAGGGGGGAAAGGTGAAGGGCAAGGCGGTGCAAGGGCACAAGACCAGCACGTTGTACAGCCTGGATCTCAACCAGCCCGAGAATCGTGCGGCCTTCGACCGCATGTACATGACCATCGGCGGGTTGGTGGCGGTGCCCAGGCCGCAGACTCCGGGGAACTTGAGCGACGCCGCTGATCAGTACGGCCGGGCGTTCGCCAAGAACGGGCAGATCGCTCATTTCGAGTACGACACGAGCGGCAACACCATCGAGGGCGCGGGCGCCAACGATGAGACCGGTTTCAAAAGGAAAGGCTTCGGCGTCGGTGTGACCCATGAGCGGACATGGGCGAAATACCGTTCCGGGAAGTACCGGGACAACAGGGCGCCGCAGATGGGCTGGCAGACCTTGGCGAACTGCCCCCAGGGCTGACCGAAAGGCACAGAAATGGCTTCCATTGGCGTGATCCTGGGCCGCAAGGCGTTCGTGCCGGCCCTCGTGACAGCCGTCCTGATGACGGCGGGCTGCGGAGGAGGTGGCGAGCCCGCGGCGGAGAAGCCGGCGGCGAGCGCGCACGCCTCGCGGGGTTCGCAGCAGCCGGGGGCGGTGACCGTCGGGACCCTCTCGTTCGTGCCGCCCGACCGCATGGCCCGCATCGAGCCGACGGAGGCGGACGTGGTCCTGGAGATGTCCGTCGGCGGAGCGACGGAGAACCCGGGGCAGGACGTCCCGCCGCCCGGAGTCCAGGTGTTCCAGGGCGGACGGGATCTCGCCAACGTGAGCATCAGAGTCGGGCTCATCGAAGGCCGGATCAAGGCCGACGCGCCTGACGCCCTGATCACCAAACGCGAGGTCGAGATCAAGGGGGCGGCCGAGGCCGTGGTGATGGAGACGCTCTACCCAGGGGCTTCCTCCAAGCAGTTCGATGTCGTCATCGGCACGGCGGCCGGGCCCCAGTACACCATTCGTTACGGAGGACTCCAGTCCGCCTTCGACGAGGCGGGAGCGCAGCGCATCATCTCGTCCGCGAGGATTTCCGGGGGCGGCTCGTGATCCCGCGGAAGGCGATTCTGGTCGGGGCCGCGGTCACATTCGTGGGAACGCTGCTGCTCATCGTCGCCTTCGGCCTCGCGCAGGACCCCGAGACCGAACCGGGCGGCGCCGCCGAGGCGCTCTCGTGGACTCTCGGAACGATCATCCGGGCGGTCGGCGGCTATGCGGCCGCGCGCATGAGCGTCCGGACGGGCGGCAGAGGCCGGGTGGCCGGTGCCGGAGCAATCGCCGGCGCCGTGGGATACGTGTTGTTCCTATCATTGATGGTCATGCTCGCCGCACTCGGCGGTGACGCCGCATTCAGCCTCGGCGACGTTCTGGGACTGCCGGTGTGGACGGCTCAGGCCGCGCTCGGCGGCGGCTTCGCCGTCGTCCTGCATCGAAAGCGCATCACACCCAAGGCGCATACCTCCACGTGGGCCTACGGCTGACAACGCCATTTTTCAATTGGGTCTCAGGGCCCTGTCACTTGATTCAAGTGATCCTTAGAATCCTCATTCGGGGAAAATTCGCGATCTCGTGACGATGGGGCGTAGATGCTGCAACGGATCAGATCCGCCGGCAGGTACGGAGGCGACGCGGGGGTCGCCACGTCCGTCCTGGTCATGGGCATGGCCGTGGTCCTCGCCGCGGGCTTTCTGGCGTTCGGCCGGATCGCCCAGGCCGGCGACATGCGCAACCAGGCCCAGATCGGCGCGGACGCGGCGGCACTCGGCACCCTCGCCCCCCTGCGCGACCAGGCCGTCAACCTGGCGCTGAGCGGCATCGACCCGTCGGCGGCGGGCTACTGGTCGGTCGGCGCGCCCCCCGAGGCGGCCGCGAAGAAGTTCGCCGACGAGAACAACGTACGCGTGACCAAGGCCCGGCTCAGCGGCATGACCGGCAACACCGCGATGGTGAAGGCCGCCACGAAATGGTGCCAGCTCAAGAACGAGGACGAGCTGACCGCGAAGGAGAAGGAGGACCTTCGCAACAGGCGCAACCTGTGCACCGACAGCACCGGCGAAGAGGGCATCGGCCGCTCGGGGACGGCGACCGCCGTCGCGAAGATGTTCGCGCCGGACTGCGTCGTCTACTACTGGGACCCCGTCGAGCAGGCGACCGGCCTCGGCCCCGTCCGCCGGGTCGTCTGCGACGGCGTGCAGGTCTTCCCGAGCGGCGACCGCGCCCGCGTCACCCGGCTGTTCAAGATCCGGCTCGTCGACGACGAGGACCCGATCGCCTACAACGGGGCACCGAACGGGCTCACGTCCGGGGGCAGCGGCGCGGTCGTCAACCACTGCGCCAAGGACGAGAGCAAGACCCCGACGGAGGATCTGAGCTTCGGCGCCGCGGTGGTCGCCTGGTCGCTGTGCTGGCTCGGGACCCCCTACGCGTGGGGCGGCGGCAACTACAGCGGGCCCACGCAAGGCATCTGCTGCTCACCCGGCGGATATGACGGACGGAACTACTTCGGCTTCGACTGCAGTGGCCTGACGCTGTACGCCGTCTACCAGGCGTCCAGGGGACGGATCGCGCTCGGGCACTACACCGGCAACCAGATCGCCGACCCGCGGGGCACGGCGGTCCCGACAGACCAGCTCAAGCCGGGCGACCTGCTGTTCTTCGGTAATCCGACACACCACGTCGCCATCTATTACGGCGACAACAAGATGGTCGAGGCCCCGCAGACCGGCGACGTCGTGAAGATCTCCCCGCTGCGGACAGTGGACGCCGCCCGGAGATTCGGCTGACGGGACGTCGCCCATCGAACCTGCGCGCCCCCGGCCCGTGGCACGTCCCGGAACGGCCGATAAACCCCGGGGCGCTCCACGCGAGGGGCCGCCGCTGGGACGGGGAGGCCAAGTCGTTCGGGGGGCGTCGCTCAATGCGGGGGGTCGCCGCTGGGCGGGCTCGACCTTGTCCAGGGCGCGGCGTTCAACACGGGGTCGTCGGCTGCGCGGGCGCGTAGTCGTCCAACGCTTTTGGGCGGGTGCCTGGCGGGAGCGTCGACGTGGGCCTGATCGGCGAGAACCCGCACGACACAACACCCCGTCCGGCCCACCTGGCGGCGAGTCGAGGACGAGGTCGTGGCGTTGATCAGTAGCCGGTGTAGCTGTTCTTGGCGGTGCTGCCCGCACGGCGGCGGGTGAGGAGCCACCACGTCGGGATCGCGCCGAGGAGGCCGGCGGCCGCGCCGGCCGCGGTGGTCTGGGCGGGGGAGCTCTGGACGACACCCAGGACGATGCCGAGGAGCGTCGCGAGGCCGGGGACGAGCAGCACGGCGAGGGCATGCCGGCCGGTGTTCTCCCGCTGCGGGAGGGGGTGCAGGATCGCGCTGACGAGGGCCATCAGCGCGAAAACGATGAAGGTCGGCAAGGCCGTCCACAGGAGCGTGCCCGTGACCGACTCCAGGTCGTCCTCGGACACGATCGCGCTGACGGCGATTCCGGCGGTGCCGATGCTGCCGACGACGAAGACCAGGATGGCCGCGGTCCACGCTTTCACAAGATCCATGTCCGTCTCCGTCGTTCGGGGTCAGGCCTTGACCGCGACGCTGCGCACGATCTGGTCCACCAGCGCCGGGGGGAGTTTGCTCTGCAGCCCGGTGAGCCGCACGACGGCCGCCTGGCGGTCGCCGATGACCAGACCGATGTCGATGCCCCTGACCGGCGCGTCGGCGGCGGTCCCGGCGACGGCCTGGGGGTTGGGGTAGGAGTAGTCGACGCGGTACGCCTCGTCGGCCCCCGGGACGTCGATCTTCTGGTTCGGGCCGCGCTGCACCTTGCCCAGGTTGATCTGGACGACGGTGATCGCCGACTCGGTGACCAGCTTGGCGTTCGGAATCTGCGGCACGTCGGTGATCACGCCGATCCGGGCCTCGACCTCGCCTTCGGCGGTGAGCTCGGCCAGGAACGACCAGCCCTTCGGCGGCTTCGCCGGCTTCCAGGCGGACGGGTGGGCGAGCCTGACCGCGCCCGAGGCGGCCCGGGTGAACCCGGGGGGAACCTGCGCCTGCGCGGTCTTGGAGGAGGACGCCGGCGGTTTCGCGGAGTCCTTTGACTCGCCGCCTGCGCACCCGGCGGCAGCGGTCGTCGCGAGGAGGGCCGCCAGTACGACGCACGGCCCCCGCCGCCCGCCGGCTCGCCGGCCCGAACCCGAGTTCATCCTTGCCCGCTTTCTCATGGTCGTTCCCGACGGCTGAAGCTCATGCACCCGGAGACCGCGATCGTCACAGAGCGGCCGCGTTCACCGCCGCCACGGCGACGCCGACAGCCATGAGGAGCGGCCCGATCGCGACCAGTTGCAGGTAGTGCACGCCGAGGCGCTCGGCTGTTTCCTCGGGTTGGGCGGGATCGTAGACCACCGTCACGGACCTCCCCGGCTTGGGGCCGGGAAAGGAGTACAGCGAGCTGCCGGCCTCGACGGGCCGCCCCTGCGCGGTGGTGAACCGAAACCGCCCCACGCGGCTCGTGGTGCTCGGACCGCCCGGGCCCAGCACATCGTCCCGCCCGACGAAGACGCCGGCGGCCCGGAGCATCCGGCTCTGCAGCCGCAGCCGCTTCACCACTTCGTAGACGCCGCCGCCAACGAGCGCGACTCCGAGAAGGACGCCGATCAGGTTGCCCATCGTTCTCACCTTCCGGTGGGGTGCGGCCGGTGGCCGTGCGCGTCAGTGGCACTCCTCGAAATCCTTCCACTCTCTCGTTCCCCCCGGACCTTCGGCGCCCAGATACTCGGCGTCGGTGACGTCCCTGTTGGAGTTGGAGATGGCGTAGTTGGCGCCCAGTTTGAGGCCCAGCTTGACGTTCGCCCCGTACGAGGCGTCGGACTGGTCGTAGTCGTAGGTCACCTTGGACGTCTTGCCGTTCTCGTACAGCAGTTGCTGCAACGGGTGGGCGCCCTCGCCCGGCGGGTCCGTCGGGGCCATGTCGTCCCAGGTGAGGCTGAGCGCCTGGCCGCCGGGACCGCCGGTGTTGAACGGGTTGAGCAGATACTCGGCCAGGACCGCGCGCTCGGCGTCATTGGTGATCGGCAGAGTGGTGGTGATCGAGGTGGCCTTGCCGTTCACGATGTGGACCTGGGTGAACGAGGCGCTCTTGATCTTGCCGTTCTTGTCCTTGGTGATGGTCATCGCGCCGGTGGCGTTCGCCCTGCCCTGCGCGCCGGGCACCAGGTGGTTCTCGCCGTAGTTGACCTCGCCCGTCAGCATGAAGGTCATGGACGTGTCGCCGGTCTTCTTGTTGTCCTCGTAGATGACCTTCTCGGTGCCGCTGATGCCGACGTAGGCGTTCAAGTTGGGGGTGACCCCGTTGCTGCCGCGGGAGTCGGGGACCTTGTCCTGCCAGGTCTCCTTGCGGTGCCTGCCCTGGTACTCCGGCTTGTCCTTGGGGCCGATGCCGAGGCCGGCGGTGAGCGAGCCGCTGACGTCGAGCTGGCCCTCGTAACGCTCGATTTCCGACTCGGGGATGTCGGGTCCGGCGAACGTGTCGTAGATGTTGCCGCCGATCGAGCCGAGAAGACCGCCGTTCTCCTTCACGGCATCGATGGAGTACTGCTCCTTGATGTCGCTCATGAAAGCGTTGGCGTCGTCCTCGGCGTTCGGGCCCTCGAACACCCAGCCGTCGCCCGCGCCGACCCGGAGTGTGGCGTCCACGCTGGCGTCCGCGCCGACATTGAAGACCTTCCCGGCGTTGATGCCGACGCCGACTCCGGTGCCCACACCGCCGCTGACGCCCTTGACGGCGATGACCTTGATGGTCTTCTTCCCGTCGGGGCCGATCGTGGTGTATTTCAAGAACCCGTAGTCGCGGCCGACCGAGAAGATGGCCACATCGATGGAGCCGCCGTAGCTGTCACTGGACAGGCCGGCCAGGCACTTCGGCTTGAGCGCCAGATCGTGCCGCGACTCGCACTGGCTGTCGTCCGTCGTGAACAACTTGCACAGCGCGTACTCGACATCGGCCCCGAACGTGCCGGGCGAGACGACACTGAACAGTACGCCTAGCATCAGCGCCCCGATGGCGATGAGTGCGGCGTACTCTTTGGCGCTCGCACCGGCGTCAGAACGTCGCTCGCGCGGGAGTTCCACCGCGGCCACCCTTCACCGATAATTCAGTCGAGAAGGTGCGAAGATACGACGCCGGCCGGTGGAGGGGCCAGGGCACGGAGACCTAAATCAAAGGCCCAGTCATTCGGGCTCGAAATCCTCGTGGCATTCGGGGGGCCGGGCTTCTCGGTGGGCCCGGAGACCCAGCGCGGACCCTGCCTGGCCCCGCCGCCCCGACCTGGGCCCACCGGTGCCGGGTCGCTCAGGCGAACCGGGGAGCGGCTCCAAGTGGGCCCTGGGGCCCATGTGCCCCGGGTGGATGGGACATCAAGGTGCGCTGACGCGATGTCGGTTTCGCCGCCCTCGGAATCGTTCTCCTGTGCACGGCCCTGAACTGATCCGCCGACTATCGAGCCGAGCGTCACTTACCGCCGAACGGCAGCTTGCCCTCGGGATATCCGCGCAGTTCCGCCACGGTGTGCAGCCCGCCGTGATCGTCATCGACGATCAGACGCCAACGCCGCGCCGCCGCCTCGATGATCTCCATGGCGATGGCGTCGGCCCGGACGCCCCCCGACATCCGCAGCTCCACCACCCCGTGCGGTGTGACCCCCAGCTTCTCCTCGTACTCCAGCCGGTGCTCCGCCTCGATCTCGGGCACCGAATCGGGATCGACGGTGACCCAGATATGCGCGTCGTCCCGGCGAATATGCCCGTTCACCCATTCGTTGGGACGCCGCTCCCCGCCTAGATCGTCGATCAGGTCGAGAAACGTCTCGGGATCGGGCTGCTCGGCCGAGATCAGCAGAATTGTGGAGCCCACGCCATCACCATATCCAAGTTCTATTGTCGGCTGAATATGGTGCGATCATTTTTCGAAAAGGGTGGCCGGCGCGAGTTCGCAACCCGGCCCACGTCAACTCGGGGGCCTCGAACTGGGTCCCAGGACCCTTGGCTCTACTACGAATCCGCAGGTACAGTCCACGCCGGAGATTGTGCAGCCCGACGTGATCTGTGACGGTCGCACGATCGGCCCATCGGATCGCGACCCGCCGTACGGGTCCGGCCGGGTTATGGTGCCGGAGTCAGTGCCGGATCAAGGCGAGGTTCGATGGTCGGGTTGGTGTTGCTCCCCGTGGGGCTCGTTGTCGGCCTGCTCCTGGCGCCGATGGCGGCACCGTTCGTCGGCGACGTCCCGCGCCGCCGCCGGATCCTGATGGGCCTGGTCACCGCGGCCGTCTACGGCATCCTCGGATGGCGGGTCGGGCCGGAGCCCGTCCTGGTGGCGCTGCTGTACCTCGCGTCGATCGGGACCCTGCTCGGCTTCATCGACGTCGAGGTCAAACGGCTGCCCGACCGCTTCACGCTGCCCTCGTACGGCATCGCGGCGGCGCTGCTGGCCGCGGCCGCCCCCTTCACCGACGATGGCCTGCGGCATTTCCAGCACGCGCTCATCGGGATGGCGCTGCTGTTCGTCCTCTACTTCGTCCAGGCGTTCATAGCCCCCTCCGGCATCGGGATGGGGGACGTGAAGCTCTCCGGAGTCCTCGGCCTCTACCTCGGCTGGTTCGGCCAGGACGCCTGGGTGCTGGGCCTCCTGGCCACCTATTTCTTCGGCGGACTCGTCGCCGTCGGCATCATGATCGTCCGCCGCACCCGGAAGGGCGAGTTCCCGTTCGGCCCCTACATGCTCGCCGGCGCGCTCATCGCCGTTCTCTCGTTCTCCGCTGGCTGAGACGTTCAGTCGCAGAGGTCCTCTCCGGCCTTGACGCCCCCGCCGATCTTGTTGATGGGCGGTGGGGAGAGACGGAGCCCGTTCTCGCCGATGACGAGCCGCACACCGCCCGCGGGGGCCTTGGCGTCGGCAGTCAGCAGAGCGTTGGGGACGTCGCGCGCGAGCGTGGACGCCTGCGCCTCGGCCGGCCCCGCGTACACGATGCGGCTCTCGGGCACCGCCGCCGCCTTCTCGACCTTCTTCGCCACCTTGTAACCGCGCCGTCCAAGCTGCTTCACGACCCGCTTGACCAGCGCGTCCTTACCCCCGGCGGCGACGACGGTGACGTTCACCCCGTCCGGTGAGGGCGGCGCCTGCTTGGCCTGGACGGGTGCGACCGGCTCCGCCGGCAGGTCGTTGTCGTGCCGGAGCGCCTCGAACAGCGGCTTCGCCCGCTCCCGGTTCCACTGGACGCGGTTGGGGTCCGGCGCGTACCGCTCGACCGGGACGGTCACGAACCGCACCTGTCCCGCGCTCATCCCGCGGAGCCCGTCGGCCAGTTTCCGCATCGCCGACAGGTCGAGTTCGTCATCGGTCGTAATCGACTTGGTCGCGGCCTTGAGGAACTTGTACGTCTTCGCAGGATCACCGAGAACGGAATCGGTGGCCTTCTCGACGACCGCGGCCATGAACTTCTGCTGGCGCTCGATCCGCTCAAGGTCGGACCCGTTCCCCAGCGAGTAGCGGGCCCGCACGTAGCCGAGGGCCTGGTCGCCCTTGACGGTCTGCTTGCCCGCCTTCAGATGAAGCTCGGCCCTCGGGTCGTTCACCGGCTTGTCGACGCAGATTTCGACGCCCCCCAGCGCGTCCACCATTCGCTTGAACCCGGAGAAGTCGATCTGCACGAAATGGTCGATGTGGATGCCGGTCAGCGACTCCAGCGTCTTCCACGTGCAGGTGGGGCCAGCGTACGCGAACGCGGAGTTCAGCATTCCGAACCTCGCTGGAACGGTCCCGTCCTTCTCCTTCCTGCACTCGGGGATCTTCACCATCGAGTCGCGCGGGAAGCTGATCCCGACCGCCTGGTCCCGGTTCGGCGACAGATGCAGCAGGATCGCCGTGTCCGACCGCGCCCCCGACATCCCGGCCGTCGCGTACTCCGCGTTGTCGCCCTCCCGGCTGTCGGACCCGAGCAGCAGGATGTTGAGCGACTTGTTCAGCTTCACCGGCCGGTCATCGCCGAGCTGGTCGCTGACGTCCTTCTGCTCGATCCCGCCCATGAGATCGCGGTAGAGCCACGCGGCCCCCGCCCCTCCCAGCAGCATGACGACGGCCAAGCCGAGCGCGGTCCGCCGCAGCACCTTCCGCCGCCGCGACCTCCGCTTCCCTTTCCCGCCGCCCTCGGGCCCGGCGTCACCGTCCTCAGGCCCGGCGTCACCGTCCTCAGGCCCGGCGTCACCGGCCCGCGCCGCATCGACCGACCCGGCACCGTTCCCCGCCCCCCCGACACTGCCACCCCGATCGGACGAGTTCCCGATGGCGGCCTCCTCGCTGCTCCCCGGGCTCGCCCCCGCATCACCGCCCAGCTCCTGCGCGCTTTCACCGTCACCGTCCGGGAAAGCGTTCTCGTCGGTCTGCTGTGGGCTCCCCTTTTCCGGATCCGGGGTGTCACGGTCGGACGGGGGCGTGTCGTCGGCGGCCGGTGATTCGGGGAGAGGGGAGTCCGCCGGGGAGCCGCCGGGAGTGGTGTGGGCGGCCTTGTCCCCCGCGAGATCGTCGCGGCCGGGTTCGTTGTCGCTCATCGGTCCCGTCTCGGCGCGGGCCCCTGTCCAGGGCGCGTGGTTTGCGTGGTTCGTCAGTCTATGAAGGCGGCGGGATCCACGAGGGCGTGCACCTTCACGTATTGGACACGCGACACCCCCAATGTGTTCACATAGAGGCGGAAACTGGACAGCGGGGGCGGTGCCGGCCGGAGGATTTCCGTACGATCGTTGCCGTGAACGCGGGGTGGGTGATCGGTGGTCGGTTCACCATGCTCGACCGGATCGGGATGGGGGGGACGAGCCGTGTGTGGCGAGCGTACGACCACGGGGCGGGGCGCTACTGCGCGGCCAAGCTCGTCCGGGAGCGGGGTCCCACGTCGATGCTGCGGGTCGTCCGCGAACGGGCGCTGCGGCTGGCGCATCCGCATGTGCTGACACCGTACGCGTCATGCATGGCGGACGACGACGTGCTCCTGGCGATGGACCTGGTGAGCGGCGGCTCGCTGGAGACGCTCCTCGGGGACTACGGCCGGCTTCCCCCGGCGTACGCGGCGGAGGTTCTGGACCAGTTGCTGGCCGCCCTGAGTCACATCCACGGGGCGGGCGTCGTGCACAGGGATGTGAAGCCCGCGAACCTGCTACTGGAGCCCAGCCCGGTCGGGGCACCGCATGTCCGGCTGGCGGACTTCGGGATCGCGCTGGGGAACGACGGGATGCGGTTCACCACGACGGGCTTCACCGTGGGCACGCCGGGATACCTGGCGCCCGAGGTGCTCGACTGGAACCGTCCGGGGCCACGGCAGGACCTGTACGCCGCCGGCATGGTCTGCTGGCGGATGCTGACCGGTGCGGGCGACCCCGAACCGCGGCAGCGGGTGGGGGCGCCGCCCGCCGGGGTTCCGCCCAGGCTGTGGGCGGTCGTCGCGCATCTGTGCGCCGCCGACCCGGCCCAGCGTCCCGCGGACGCCGACGCCGCGCGCCGGCCGCTGGCCGCATGCGGCCTCCAGTTGCAGTTCCCCGTCCGCACGCTGGACGGGGAGCGCCTGCAGATCTTCGACCATCTGGGCCCGCCACCGCGCTGACTCGTCGCGCTGGAGCAGCGACCGCGCTGAGCCGCCACCGCGCTGACCCGCCACCGCGCTGACCCGTCGCTCTGCTGAGCCGCCGGCCGGTGCCGGCGGTGGGTGTTGCGCTCGTCGAGCCCGTGGCGGGGCGGGGTCAGGAGTGGGCGGCAGAGATGACCACGCGGCGGTTCTTCGCGCGGCCTTCCGGGTCGTCGGAGCCGTCCGGTCTGGTGTTGGGAGCGGCCGGTTTGGTCTCGCCGTAGCCGGTGGCCTTCAGGCGGGAGCGGTCGATGCCGCCCTTGGTGGCCAGCCAGTCGACGATGGCCTGCGCGCGGCGTTCGGAGAGCGTCCTGTTGGACGCGGGGTCGCCCTTGGAGTCGGTGTGGCCGTCCACCTGGACCGGGGCGCCGGACGGAACCTCCTTGCGGATCGACCGGGCCACCTCGGCGAGCCCGTCGGCGGCGTCGGGCTTGATGCCGGCCTTGCCGAAGTCGAACAGGACGTCCGCTTCGATGTTGTAGGCGATCTTGTCCCCTCCCTTGATGACCTGGCCCGGGCCGGCGACGTACGACTTGAGGGATGCGGACGGGACGCTCACCGAGCGGACGCTGACCGGCGGGACCGACACGGAGGGGACGGAGATGGACGGGATGCATTCCCCCTTGTCGTTGCAGGTGCGCGGACGGTACAGCGCGGGCCGGTAAAGGGATGGCCGGTAGAGCGACGGCCGGTAGACGGAGGGGCGGTACACGGAGGCGACGTACTGCCCCTCTTCGGAGGGCTTGCCCTGACAGACCTCCGCTTGCGCGACCGCCGCCTGGGTGACCGCCGCCTGTGTCACCGCCGGTTCCTCCACCGGCTCGGCATTGATGCTCGCGCCCTGGACGCCGGGGATCCGCGCCGCCGGGATGGCCGTGCCCGGGATCGACGTCCCCGGGATGGAGACCGCGCCGAGGCAGCCGCCGGGAGCCGGCTTGCGCTCGACGCACTGCGCCGGGATGTGGTCGGCCGGGATGTCGACGCCCGGGATCGTCACGGCCGGGATCTTCTGGCCGCCGACCGTCGCTGCGGGGATGTGCACGGGGTCGGCGTGGACGGCGGGGATGTCGACGGCCTCGATCAGTCGGCCGCCGTTCGGGCAACTCGTCGGCTCAGGCCCGGGGGAGGGCGGTGGCGTGGAGACCTGCGCGGTGCCCGTGGACGCGCCGCCCGCCGTGTTCTTCGGATCGCCACCGTCCCCGAGGCCGCACGCGGAGACGGCCAGGCCGGCCGCCACCGCCGCGACGAGGATTCGTGACACGCGCTTCACGTTGGTCAGCCCTTTTCGTAGGTGATGTCGACCCGGCGGTTCTTCGCGCGGCCTGCGGGGTCGTCCTTGCCGCCCTTCTGGTTGTCCGCGACGGGTTCGGTCTCGCCGCGGCCCTCGGCCTCGATGCGCGGGCCGGCCCCCTTCAGAGCGCGCTGCAGCCCGGCCTTGACCGCCTCGGCGCGCTGCTTCGAGAGGGTCATGTTGTAGTCGTCGGAACCGACCGAGTCGGTGTGGCCGGACACCTGGACGGTGCCGCTGACGTCGCGCAACCGTTTCGCGAGTTCGGTGACGCGCCGTTCGGCGGCGTCGGTGAGGGTCGCCTTGCCGAAGTCGAACAGGACGTCCGCCGAAATGCGCACGGTGACGTGCCGGCCGTCCTCCTCCTCGGTCTCCAGCGGGATGACCGCCTTGGCCAGGTCGATGTCGCGCACGGACTTGGCCGTATCGACGGTGCGCACGGACTTGGCGATGTTGGAGTCGGGGACGTCCGGGGCCGCTCCGGCCACCGCCGGGACGGCGAGCACCAGGCCGAGGACGCCGGCGACGAGGATCGTTCGCCGCATACCGGTCACCGCTCGACCGGGATGTTGCGGAAGGTGGGCCATGAACCGATCTGCACGTCCACGGACTTCACGTTCTCCGGCGGGGCGGCGAAGTTGAAGAAGAAGCTGCCGGTCTGGTTGTTGGCGATGTGGGTGAAGATGTCGTCGGTCTCCATCTCGTCGCCGCTGGAGTCCTTCACGACCACGTACCGCTTGAGGTTCACCGGGTCGATCAGCGAGGTGCCGAGAGCGTTCCTGCCGTTCAGTTCGTACGGGTTGGGATTGTCCTCGCCGCCGGGCGGGATGTGCGGGGTGAACTGCGCGGTGAGGGTCGCCAGCCTGCCCCTGACCTTGATGCCCATGATCGCGATGTCGACCTTGGCCCCGGCCGCGATCGGGGAGTCGAAGGTGGCCTTGGTCACCGGCTCGCCGGCGGCGTCGAAGCCGGGTTTGCCGCCCTCGACGGTCTCGTCCGCCTTACTTTCGGCCTGCCCTCCGGCGGACGTGGAGTCGGAGCCGCCCTCCAGCACGGAGCAGCCGGTCAGCCCGGTGACGAGCAGTGCCGCGGCCGCGGCGGTCGCCAGGCGATGGGAGAGGCGCATGTTCGGTCCTTCCTGGTTTGTCGCATATGCAAACGTTATCTTCCGTGGCACCATGGCAGTGACCACCGCAACGTGTGTGCGTTCGCGAATATAGTGTTTGCACTTGTGAATCGTCAAGGGGGTTGATGAAGGTTGGCCGTCGCCGAGGACACCGTGGTCCGGAACCGCGCGCTGCAGACCGAGTGGTACGGCGAGCCGCTCGGCGACCGCGTCCGCCCGCTCCTCGACCGGCTCGCGCTCTCGCAGTCCGGTCTGGCAGGCGTGCTCGGCCTGTCCGCGCCGATGCTCTCCCAGTTGATGTCCGGCCAGCGGGCGAAGATCAGCAACCCTGCCGTGCTGCACCGGCTGATGGCGGTCGAAGAGCTGGTCGCCGGGCCCGCGTTCGGCGCGATGACCGCCGCCGAGATCAAGGAGCGCCTGGAGGAGATCCGTGGCGAGTCCGCGGCCACCACCACCGGGCTGCGACTCACCACTCCCGAGCGCGTCCCGTCCGGTCCCGGCACCGGCGAGCACCCCCCGGCCTCCGGCGAGCGTCCCCGCGCCTCCGGCGAGGGGGCGGCGGGCGACCCTGCCGCGGGCGCCCGGAGGCCCGCCGAGTCGGCCCGGCTCGTCCAGACCGTCCTGCGGGAGGTCGCCTCCGCGGCCGAGATCGAGGCCGCCGCCGCGCTGATCGCCGAGCGCTACCCGGATCTCGCGGAGGTGCTGCGCGTGTACGGCAACGGCCGTGCGAGCGAGGCCGAGGCCCACTTCGTCCGGACGATCCTCGGCCAGGTGTAGTCCCGGACGCCCGCTCCACACGATCCGTGACCGGAGCTCGCCGGTCGGGATGGTGGTGATCGGCGGTAGGGGGCGGTCATGCCGCAGTGCACTCGTCTCGATTCCGCTGGGCCATAACAACTGGTTATGGATGGCGGACGGTGCCACCGGGCGGTCCGGGGGCTAAAGTCTGTGGTCAGGCTCACATGCGGGTCTTGCTGTTGTGTATGTCACAGCTGCTTGAAGGTGGCGTAGGGTCGCTTCGCTAGAAGCGCACACGAGGCGTCACCGCCCGCATGCGGCACGGCTTCCGGCCGCCGGTGGGTGGCCCGGGCCGGACGCATGGCCATCGGCTCTGGCGCATGGGCCGGCGGCTCACGCGCATGAGGTCGGCGGTCGGGCGCGACGGCCGAACGAGTGCGCTCAGACCGTGGTACGGGGCCACGACGACCCGAGCTCAGGAGAGCGATCGATGAGCACTGTGGAGGCGCCGGCGAAATCGCGCGCCCAGTTCAAGGAACGTACGCTCCGCAAGGACAACTGGCGCCTGTATCCGGTGTCGATCTTCGTGATCTTCACCGCGTGGGTGGTGTACGCGACCGTCCGGGCCTTCTGGGGGGCCGCGTTCTACGTGCCGGAGTTCCACTATCTGACGCCGTTCTACTCGCCGTGCCTGAACGAGATCTGCAACAACGTCACGGTGAACGGCCACACCGGCAGCGCCGCGGAGTTCGGGACGTTCCTCCCGGCGGGCACCCGAGGCTGGATCCCGTTCGCGGCGATCTCGCTGCCCTTCCTGCTGCTGTTCCGGCTGACCTGCTACTACTACCGCAAGGCGTACTACCGCTCGTTCTGGGCGTCGCCGTCCGCCTGCGCCGTGCGGGAGCCGCACAGCAAGTACACCGGTGAGCGGCGCTTCCCGCTGATCGGGCAGAACCTGCACCGCTACTTCTTCATGGCGGCCGTGCTGATCTCCCTCATCAACACCTACGACGCGATCCTCGCCTTCCACGGCAAGGACGGCGGGTTCGGCATCGGGCTCGGCACGCTCATCCTGGTCGGGAACGTGATCCTGCTCTGGATGTACACCCTGTCGTGCCACTCGTGCCGGCACATCGTCGGCGGGCGGCTGAAGAACTTCTCCAAGCACCCGTTCCGGTACCGGATGTGGGGCTGGGTGTCCAAGATGAACGAGCGGCACGGCACCTACGCGCTGATCACCCTGGGCTCGCTGGTGGTGGCCGACCTCTACGTGATGCTGGTCGCCAGCGAGACCATCTCCGACCTGCGTATCTTCAACTGAGGCCAAGGAATCATGACTGAGATCGAGAGGCACTCGTACGACGTCGTGGTGATCGGCGCCGGCGGTGCCGGGCTGCGCGCGGCGATCGAGGCGCGCCTCCAGGGCAAGAAGACCGCGATCATCTCCAAGTCGCTGTTCGGCAAGGCGCACACGGTGATGGCCGAGGGCGGCGCCGCGGCCGCGATGGGCAACGTGAACTCCAACGACAACTGGATGGTTCACTTCCGCGACACGATGCGCGGCGGCAAGTTCATGAACAGCTGGCGGATGGCCGAGCTGCACGCCAAGGAGTCTCCGGACCGGGTGTGGGAGCTGGAGCTGTGGGGCGCGCTGTTCGACCGCACCAAGGACGGCAAGATCAGCCAGCGCAACTTCGGCGGGCACGAGTATCCGCGGCTGGCGCATGTCGGCGACCGGACGGGCCTGGAGCTGATCCGCACCGCCCAGCAGAAGATCGTCGCCCTCCAGCAGGAGGACCACGCCGAGCACGGCGACTACGAGGCCAACCTCAAGGTGTGGGCCGAGACGACGGTCACCCGCCTGCTGAAGGACGACGACGGCAAGATCTGCGGCGCGTTCGGCTACGTCCGCGAGACCGGCAAGTTCGTCGTGTTCGAGGCGCCCGCCGTGGTGCTGGCGACCGGCGGCATCGGCAAGGCGTTCAAGGTCACGTCCAACTCGTGGGAGTACACCGGGGACGGCCACGCGCTGGCCCTGCTGGCGGGCGGGACGCTGCTGAACATGGAGTTCGTGCAGTTCCACCCGACCGGCATGGTCTGGCCGCCGTCCGTCAAGGGCATCCTGGTGACCGAGTCGGTGCGCGGTGACCGCGGCGTCCTGCGGAACTCCGAGGGCAAGCGGTTCATGTTCGACTACATCCCCGAGGTGTTCAAGGACCAGTACGCCACCACCGAGGAGGAGGGTGACCGCTGGTACGACGACCCCGCGAACAACAAGCGCCCCCCCGAGCTCCTGCCGCGTGACGAGGTGGCCCGCGCGATCAACTCGGAGGTGAAGGCCGGGCGGGGTTCGCCGCACGGCGGGGTGTTCCTCACCGTCGTCGACCGGATGCCGGGCGGCGCCGCCGAGATCGTCAAGCGGCTCCCGTCGATGTACCACCAGTTCAAGGAGCTGGCGGACGTCGACATCACCAAGGAGGCGATGGAGGTCGGCCCGACCTGCCACTACGTGATGGGCGGCGTGGAGGTCGACCCCGACACGGGGGCGGCGCTGGTGCCGGGGCTGTTCGCCGCGGGCGAGGTCTCCGGCGGCATGCACGGCTCGAACCGGCTCGGCGGCAACTCGCTGTCGGACCTGCTGGTGTTCGGCCGGCGGGCGGGGCTCGGCGCGGCCGAGTACGTGGACGGGCTGCCGGCGCGTCCCGCCGCCTCCGACGCCGAGATCGAGGCGGCCGCGGCGGAGGCGCTCGCGCCGTTCGAGCGGGAGGGCGGCGAGAACCCCTACGCCGTCCACGCCGAGCTCCAGCAGACGATGAACGAGCTGGTCGGCATCATCCGCAAGGAAGAGGAGCTGAAGCAGGCGCTCGAGGCGCTCGGCAAGCTCCGTGAGCGGGTCGCGAACGTCAGCGTCGACCCCGTCGCGGTGAACGACGGGCGCGGCTACCACCCGGGCTGGCACCTCGCGCTGGACCTGCGCAACATGCTCCTGGTGTCGGAGGCGGTCGCCAAGGCGGCGCTGGAGCGGCAGGAGAGCCGCGGCGGCCACACCCGCGACGACTACCCGCAGATGTCGGCGGACTGGCGGAAGGTCAACCTGGTCTGCTCGCTGGCCGGCGACCCGTCCTCCCCGCACGTCGAGCTGAAGCGGCAGCCGATGATGCCGATGCGCGACGACCTGCTCGAACTGTTCGAGAACGACGAACTGAAGAAGTACCTGACCGCCGAGGAGCTGCCGGCCGCCCTGGCCGATGAGGTCAAGACGGAGGAGGCGGAGGCCGCGGCCGGGTCCGGCGCGACCGCCGCGACCGCCGCGGACGCCACCGAGGAGAAGGACGAGGAGGGCGACCGATGAGCTATGAGGCCAAGTTCAAGGTCTGGCGCGGTGACGACGGCGACGGGGAACTCGTCGACTACACCGTCGAGGTGAACGAGGGCGAGGTCGTCCTCGACATCATCCACCGGCTGCAGGCCACGCAGGCCCCCGACCTCGCCGTCCGGTGGAACTGCAAGGCGGGCAAGTGCGGCTCGTGCTCCGCGGAGATCAACGGCAGGCCGCGGCTGCTGTGCATGACCCGGATGTCGACGTTCGACCCGGACGAGACGGTCACGGTCACGCCGGTCCTGACGTTCCCGGTCATCCGCGACCTGGTCACGGACGTGTCGTACAACTACCAGAAGGCGCGGGAGATCCCGTCGTTCGACCCGGGCGATGTCAAGCCCGGTGAGCTGCGCATGCAGCAGGTGGACGTGGAGCGTTCGCAGGAGTTCCGCAAGTGCATCGAGTGCTTCCTGTGCCAGGACGTCTGCCACGTCATCCGTGACCACGACGAGAACAAGGAGAACTACGCCGGCCCGCGTTTCCTGATGCGGATCAGCGAGCTGGAGATGCACCCGGCGGACGTGGCCGACCGGCGCAACATCGCGCAGGACGACCATGGCCTCGGCTTCTGCAACATCACCAAGTGCTGCACCGAGGTCTGCCCCGAGCACATCAAGATCACCGACAACGCCCTGATTCCGATGAAGGAGCGGGTCGCGGGCCGCAAGTACGACCCGGTGGTGTGGCTCGGCAGCAAGCTCGGCATCGTCAAGAAGGGCCAGGACACCCCGTCTGCCTGACGGGCTCCCGGCCCCGGCCGGCCCCGGCGCTTTCGTGAACGTCCCCCACCGCCCCGCGCGGTGGGGGACGTTCACGTTCCGCCGTGGAAACGGCGCTCTGGCAAGCGGCGCTCCCCGAACACGGCGGGCGGCGTGCCCCCGGACCGCCGCCCGCCGTTCCGCCGTTCCCATGAACGCCGTGGACGCTGGACGGCCTGCCGACCGCACACGCCGCGACCAACACTCATGCACTCCCCGCCATGCGAACAGGGAATAGTGCACACAACGCGTGATGGATTCGTGATTGTTTCCCGGGGCCCCGTAAAGCCCGGGGCCCTTTAGCGTGGTGGACATGAGCGCCCTCGAACAGGGTTCGTTCCTTGCCGATCTCACCCCGGCGGAACGTGCGGACCTGGAGTCCCGTGGCCGCGTCCGCGACTTCGAACGGGGGGACACGCTCTTCGTCGAAGGGGAGCAGCCCGGCTGGGTCGCCGTCCTGCTGAAGGGCCGGGTCAAGGCGTTCTCCTACCGCGAGCAGGGCGGTGAGGCGCTGCTGGCGGTGCGCGGGCCGGGGGCGCTCCTCGGGGAGGTCGCCGCGATCGACGGGCTGCCGCGCTCGGCGTCGGTCGCCGCCCTCGAACCGGTGCGGGCGATCGCGGTCACGGCGGACGAGTTCATGGCGTTCCTGCAGGCCCACGGCCGCGTCTCCATCATCATCATGCGGATGCTGTGCCAGCGCTGGCGTGACGCCGACCGCAAACGCGCCGAGTTCGGCATGTTCGACGCCACCGGCCGCGTCGCGCAGCGCCTCGTCGAGCTGGCCGAGCGGTTCGGGGTGCCGTACGACCGCCGGACGGGCACGGGGGAGGAGAGCCAGAGCGTCCGCATCACGCTGAACCTGTCGCAGGAGGAGCTGGCCGGCTGGGTCGGCGCGTCCCGTGAGGCGGTCAGCAAGGCGCTGCGGACGTTGCGTGCGCACGGCTGGATCGAGACGGGACGGCGGCGCCTGATCGTCCACGACCTGCAGGCTCTCCGCCGCCACGCCCGCTGACCGGGCGGGCGCGTGCGAGCGCGCAGAACGGTGATGCGTACCCTGTGCAGGATGCAGTTGCAGCAGCTCGCCTACTTCGTCGCGGTCGCGGAGGTACGCCACTTCACGCAGGCCGCCGAGATTCTGCGGGTGGCGCAGCCTTCGCTGTCGAAGCAGATCCGCGCGCTGGAAGCGGAGCTGAACGTCTCCCTGTTCAGCCGCGCCCGGGGGAACATCACCATGACACCCGCGGGTGAGGCCCTGCTGCCACTGGCCAAACGCATACTGGCCGACGTCGACACCGCCCGCCTGGAAGTGCAGGAGCTCGCCGGGCTCAGACGCGGCCGGGTACGGCTCGGCGCTACACCGTCCCTCTGCGCCGGCCTGCTGGCGGACGTCCTGCGCCGCTTCCACGACGCGTACCCGGGGATTCAGCTCCTCGTCGAAGAAGGCGGCTCGCGCGACCTCGTCCGGGAGCTGACCCGCGGCTCCCTGGACATGGCCCTGGTCATCCTCCCGCTTCAGGGCGACCCGCCGCTGGACACGACCCCGATACTGCGCGAGTTCCTGGTGGTGGCCTCCCCGACGGGCGCCGACCCGGCCGTCCCGGAGGGTTCCCTGAAGCCGGCGAAGCTGCCGCGCCGTTCGTACCTGCGCATCGAGGACCTGCGGAACCGCCCGCTGGTGATGTTCCGTCCCGGCTACGACCTGCGTGAGGCGACCATCAGCGCATGCCGGGCCGCCGGGTTCGAGCCCAGGTTCGCGGTCGAGGGCGGCGAAATGGACGCCGTCCTGCGCTTCGTCGAGGTCGGTCTCGGCATCGCGGTCGTCCCGAGCATGGTTCTCGCAGGACGGCCCGGCCTGCGCGGAACCCCGCTCGTCCTGGCCGACGACGAGGCGCGCCGCGGCCGCCACGGCCCCGGCCTGCTCCGCACGATCGCCCTCGCCCACCGCAAGGACGTCGAACTGACCCACGCCGCCCGCGCCTTCCAGGACACCTTGGAGACCTTCCTCGTGGAAGCGGGCCTGGCCGGCAACCTCCCGCCCGGCGTGGAGACCCTCGTCCACGACTGATTCCGCGGCGGCCGCGCCGGCGATGTCACGTTCCAGGCGTCCCGGGAGTCGTGAGGGCACATGCGGAAACAAGCTCATGCGGCTTTCGGGCCGGGCGCGTTTGGAGGAGTCATGGCATCACCCATCCTGGTCACCGGCGGTACGGGCACGCTCGGGCGGCACGTCGTCCCGCTGCTGCGCGAGGCCGGACGTGACGTGCGGGTGCTCAGCCGGCGCGGTCGTGAGCCCGCGGACGGTGTCGAGTACGTGACCGGTGATCTGCTCAAGAACGAGGGGATCGAGGAGGCGATCGGGGGCGCCGGGATCGTCGTCCATCTCGCGGGCGGCGCCAAGGGCGATGACGAGGCCGCCCGGAACCTGGTGCGGGCCGCGGCGCGGGCGGACGTGAAGCACCTGGTGTTCATCTCGGTGATCGGCTCCGACAGGGTCCCGCTGTCCTGGCTCAGGACGCAGTCGGACGCGGAGCAGGCCGTGATCGACTCGGGCGTGCCGTGGACGATCCTGCGTGCCGCCCAGTTCCATGACCTCGTCCTGAAGGCCGTGCAGAGCATGGCGAAGTTCCCGGTCGTCCCGAACCCGGGCGGTCTGCGGTTCCAGCCGGTCGACGCGCGCGACGTCGCCGCGCGGATCGCGGGACTGGCGCTCGGTGAGCCGGCCGGGCGGGTCCCCGACCTCGCCGGCCCGAAGGTCTACGGGATGGACGAGCTGGTCCGCGGATACCTCGGGGCGCGCGGCAGGCGCCGCCCGATGGTGCCCGTCCGCATACCGGGAAAGGCCGGTCGCGCCTACCGCGCCGGTGACAACCTGGCCCTGGACGGCGCCGACCACGGGACCCGGACCTGGGAGGACTTCCTGGACGAGCGGCTCGGGCAGGCGGGGAGTACACGAGCGCCGGCCCACAGCCTGTCGCCCGGCAGCGGCTGAACCCCACCCGCTCATCGAGCCCCGGTCGTGGCCGGGGCTCGTTCACGTCCGGGAACGCCCGTCCACCGCCTGAGGGGGGCGCGCGTTAGGAGATCTCGGTCTCGACCTGCCTGCGCAGCACCTTGCCGGTCGCGTTCCGGGGAAGCGGGTCGGTCGTCACATGCCAGCGTGACGGGACCTTGAAGTAGGCGAGCCGTTCCTGGGCGTACGCCGTCAGCTCCTCGGCGGAGGGCGGCGTGCCCGCGAACACGGCGACCGCCGCGACCTCCTGGCCCAGATCCGGGTGGGCGACGCCGACGACGGCGCATTCCCGGAGCCCCGGATACTCGGCGAGGACGTTCTCGATCTCGATCGGGTAGATGTTCTCGCCGCCGCGGATGATCAGGTCGGAGCGGCGGGTGGTGAGCCGCAGCCGCCCCTGCTCCATGACGCCGATGTCGCCGGTGTGCAGCCAGCGGTCGCCGATGGTGCGGGCGGTGGCCTCGGGGTCCCGCCAGTAGCCCGTCATGTTGTAGGCGCTGCGGGCGCACACCTCGCCCTCGACGCCCTCCGGGACCGGCCTGCCCTCGGGGTCGCGGATCTCCACCTGGACGCCGAGGTTGGGGCGGCCGAGCGTCCCCGGCGCCTCGGCGAGGTCCATGGGGGTGGCGACGGAGATGGCGGTGCACGACTCCGTCAGCCCGTAGCTGTCGACGAGGGCGCCGCGCGCGGGCGGGAACACCGACCGGAGCCGCTCCTTGAACGCGGGCGACGACGGCGCGGAGGCCAGCGCGAACGCGGTGAGGGACGACACGTCGTACTTCGCCAGGTCGCCGTGCTCCATGATGCGGTTCGCCATCGTCGGGACGGCGCCCCAGTTCGTCACCCGTTCCCTCTCGACCAGGGTGAGCACCTTGTCCACGTCGAACGCGCCCTCGGTCATGATCACGGCGGTGCCGGTGGCGAGCCGCGGGACGGCCAGGTTGTGCAGGGACGCGATGTGGAACAGCGGCAGCGCGAGCAGGTACCGGCGCGTCGACGGATCGATGCCGAACATCTCCATCATCGCGTCGTTGAACCGGTGGTACTCGATCACCGAGGTCAGGTTGCGGTGGGAGTGGACGGCGCCCTTGGGGCGTCCCGACGTGCCGCTCGTGTAGAGGATGACCGCCGGGTCGTCCTCGGCGACGTCCGGGATGTCCAGTTCGGCGCCCGGGTAGCGCCCCATCAGGGACGGGACGTCCTTCTCGGCCGTCAGCACGTCCTCGGAGATCAGCGCGGCCCGCCTCTCGTCCGCGATGACGATCTTCGGGTCGGTGTGGCCGAGCGCGTACTCGATCTCCTGCGGCGCCCACCAGGCGTTGTAGCCGACCGGGACGGCCCCGGCCGCGACCGCCGCCCAGAACGACACGATCCATTCGGGGGAGTTCGCCGCGTTGATCGCGATGCGGTCGCCGGGCCGCACGCCCAGGTCGTCCCGCAGCGCCTTCGCCATGGACGCGGCGGCGGCGGCGTGCCCGGTGAAGCTCATGCGGCGGGACGCGGTGACGATGTAGTCGCGGTCGCCGTGGGACGCCGAGCGGGCGAGCACCTCGCCGAGGCTGCGGGCGCGGTTGGCGAACACGGGAAGCCGGGTGCCCAGCACGTTCTCCTCCCGCAACTCGAAGTCGCCGCCCGGGCCGGTGAGCTTCTCGATGTCCATCGAACCCCTCCTCGTCGCCGACGGCCCATTCTCCGCGGCCCATCGAGGGCGCCACCAGCACATTCCGCTCAGCGGGACGGCGGAGGCCCGCCCCTCGAAAGGGCGATACGCCGCAGATCAACGCGGTGGGGTGCTCCCGGTCAGCGGGATGTCCGGAGTGCCCGGGCATCCCGCTGATTAACGTCTGGTCATGATGGAGGACTTCGAATGAGCAACGAGAAGCCCGACGTGTTCGCCCCGGGCAGGCTGGGGCCGGTCACACTGCGGAACCGCATCATCAAGGCGGCGACGTACGAGGGGCTGACCAAGAACGGCCAGGTCACCGACGCGCTGATCGACTTCCACGTCCGGCACGCGCGCGGCGGCGCCGGGATGACGACCGTCGCGTACTGCGCGGTCGCGCCGGAGGGCCGAACCGACCGCAGGCAGATCTACTGGCGGGACGAGGCGATGCCCGGCCTGCGCAAGCTGACCGACGCCGTGCACGCCGAGGGGGCCGCCGTCCAGGCGCAGATCGGGCACGCCGGCCCGGTCGCCAACCCCAAGAGCAACAAGCTGCCCGCGCTCGCGCCCAGCCGCCGCTTCCACCTCACCACGCAGACCGTCGCCAGGGCCGCCACGCACGCGGACCTGGCGCGCGTCGTCGAGGCGCACGGCCAGGCGGGCCGGATGGCGATCGAGGCCGGTTTCGACTCCATCGAGATCCACATGGGGCACAACTACCTGACGAGCGCGTTCCTCAGCCCGAAGGTCAACCACCGCAAGGACGAGTACGGCGGGTCGCTGGAGAACCGCGCCCGGCTGGCGCGCGACATCGGCCGCGCCGTCCGCGACGCCGTCGGCGACCGCCTCGCGGTCACCGCGAAGCTGAACATGGACGACGGCGTGCCCGGCGGCTTCTGGGTGGACGAGGCGGTCCAGGTCGCGCGGTGGCTGGAGGCCGACGGCTCGGTCGACGCCCTCCAGATGACCGCCGGCAGTTCACTCCTCAACCCCATGTACCTGTTCAAGGGTGACGCGCCGCTGCACGAGTTCGCCGCCGTCATGAAGCAGCCGACGAAGCTCGGGATCAAACTCGTCGGCAGGCACTTCCTGAAGTCCTACCCCTACGAGGACCTCTACCTGCTCAGGGACGCCCGGCAGATCCGCGCCGCGGTGAAGCTGCCGATGATCCTGCTCGGCGGCGTCACCGACAAGGCCGGCATGGACACCGCCATGGCGGAGGGCTTCGAGTTCGTCGCGATGGCCCGCGCCCTGCTGCGCGAGCCCGACCTGATCAACCGGATCAAGGACGAGCCCGCGACCGGGTCGCTGTGCATCCACTGCAACAAGTGCATGACCGCGATCTACGGCGGCACCCACTGCGTCCTGTCCACCGAACCGCCCTGGGGAAGCGCCGGTGCCTGATGCGCGCGGGCGTGACGAGACGATCGCCGGTCTGCTGCTGGCGCGGCTGAACGACGACCGTCCGGGCCTGCGCAGCCGCGAACGGACCTGGACGTGGGACGAGGTCGTCCGGGAGAGCGCCGCCCGCGCGTCGCTGGCGCGCGACCTGCGCCGGGACGGGCCGTTCCACATCGGCGTGCTGCTGGAGAACGTCCCGGAGTACGTCCTGTGGCTGGGGGCGGCGGCGCTGAGCGGCGCGACGATCGTCGGCGTCAACTCGACCCGGACCGGCGCCTACCTGGAGCAGGAGGTCCGGCACACCGACCTTCAGCTTCTCGTCACCGATCGGGCCGGGCTGGAACTGCTGGACGGTCTCGACATCGGCGTCCCGCGCGACCGGTTCCTCCTGATCGACGACGACGGCTACGCGGCACAGGTCGCGGACCGCGTGTGCGAGCCGAAACCCGATGAGTCGATCACCCCGGTCACGCAGATGCTCCTGCTGTTCACGTCCGGGACGACCGGGAAGTCGAAGGTGGCGCGCTGCTCGCAGGGCAGGCTCGCCGAGCTGGGCCGCAACAACAGCGCGAAGTACGACGTGAAACGCGACGACGTCTGCTACTGCCCGATGCCGCTGTTCCACGGCAACGCGCTGATGGCGCTGTGGGCGCCGGCGCTCGCCGCCGGAGCGACCGTCGTGCTGGCGCCGAAGTTCTCCGCGTCCGGGTTCCTGCCGGACGTGCGGTTCTACGGCGCGACGTTCTTCACCTACGTCGGCAAGGCGATCGGCTACGTCCTCGCCACGCCGGAGCGGCCGGACGACGGCGACAACACGCTCACGCACGGCTTCGGGACGGAGGCGTCCCCGGAGGACAAGGCCGGGTTCCTGCGACGCTTCGGTGCGGAGCTCGTCGAGGGCTACGGCTCCAGCGAGAGCGCCGGCATGATCGAACGCGACCCGGAGGCACCGCCGACCGCGTTCGGGCGCCCCGCCCACGACGGCGTCCGGATCGTCCACCCGGACACCCGGGAGACCTGTGCCCCCGCGATCCTGGACGAGCACGGCCGCGTCACCAACGCCGAGGCCGCCGTCGGCGAGATCGTCGACGTGCACGGCGCCGCGAAGTTCGAGGGCTACTACAACGACCCCGGCGCCGACGCCGAGCGGGTCAGGCACGGCTGGTACTGGACGGGCGACCTCGGCTACGTCGACGTCGACGGGTTCCTGTACTTCGGCGGCCGGTCCGGCGACTGGATCCGGGTCGACTCGGAGAACATCTCCGCGCTGCTCACCCAGAACGTCGTCCGCCGCCATCCGAAGATCGTGGACGCGGTCGCGTTCGGCGTCCCCGACCCGCGCTCCGGCGACCAGGTGATGGCGGCGATCGAGACCCCCGCGGGCGTCACGTTCGAGGACCTCGGCCTCCCGGCGTTCCTCGCCGCCCAGGACGATCTCGGCACCAAGGGCGCGCCGCGCTTCGTGCGCGTCTCGCACGCGCTGCCGACGACCGGTTCGGGCAAGCTCAGGAAGAAGGAGATGCAGCTCGAAGGCTGGCGGACCACCGACCCCGTGTACCGGTGGGCGGGCCGCGCGGTGCGGGGCGCACCCGAGTACGTCCTGATGACCGAGGCGGACAAGGCGGCGCTCCGCGAGGAGTTCGCCGCCGCCGGCCGCATCCGCTTCCTCCCATGAATCCGCTTCCTCCCTTGACAAGGAAAGGGCATGTATGGATCTGCGTGAGTCCGACGCGCATCGCAGGCTGCGCGCGGAACTGAGGGCGTACTTCGCGGGCCTGCTGCCCGAGGACGTGCGGCGCCGCGCCGGTGAGCAGGGCGTGGGCGGCGACCGGTTCCGCGAGATCGTCAAGATGCTCGGCAACGACGGCTGGCTCGGCTACGGCTGGCCGGAGGAGTACGGCGGGCAGGGCAGGTCGATCGCCGAGCAGTACGTGTTCTTCGACGAGGTGCAGCGGGCCGGGCTGCCGTTCCCGTTCGTCACCGTCAACACGGTCGGCCCGACGCTGATGCGCTTCGGGACGGACGAGCAGAAGAAGCGGTTCCTCCCGGGCATCCTGTCCGGCGACATCGTGTTCGCGATCGGCTACACCGAACCCGACGCCGGCACCGACCTCGCGTCGCTGCGGACCAAGGCCGTCCGGGACGGCGACACGTTCGTCGTCGACGGCAGCAAGGTCTTCACCAGCGGCGCCAACACCGCCGACCACGTCTGGCTCGCCGCCCGCACGAACCCGGACGCGCCGAAGCACAAGGGCATCTCGATCCTGATCGTCCCGACCGACGCCGACGGGTTCTCCTGGAGCCCGATCCAGACCGTCGGCGGGATGGTCGTGACGACGACGTACTACAACGGCGTCCGGGTGCCCGCGTCCGCGGTCGTCGGGGACGTCGACGGCGGCTGGGGCCTGATCACCACCCAGCTCAACCACGAGCGCATCGGGCTCGCCGCGCTCGGCGGCCGGATGATCCGGCTGTGGGAGGACGTGCGGGACTGGGCCCGCGACAACGGCGCCATCGACCTGCCGTGGGTGCGCGCCGACCTCGCCCGCACGCACGCCAGGCTGGAGGCGATGCGGCTGATGAACTGGAAGATGACCATGGCCGTCGACGCGGGGACGCTGACCGGCGCGCAGGCCGGGGCCGCGAAGTCCTACGGGACGGAGACGCACATCGACGTGCAGCGCACGCTGACCGGCATCCTCGGCGCGGCGGGGCGGATCCGTCCCGAGTCGCCGGGCGCGGTGCTGTACGGGCAGATCGAGCAGCTGTCGCGGCAGGGCATCGTGAACACCTTCGGCGGCGGCGTCAACGAGGTGCTGCGCGACATGGTCGCCGTCCAGGGGCTGGGACTGCCGAGGTCGAGGCGATCATGAGCGACGCACTCCCGGACGACTCCGCACTCCCGGACGACTCCGCACTCCCGGACGACTATGAGGCGAGGCTGCGGGCCTGGGCGGGACGGGAGCTGGTCGGGCGCCGTCCTGGACCGGACCCGGTCAACGTCCCCATGATCCGCCACTGGGTCGAGGCGATGGCGGACGGCAACCCGGTCTACCTGGACGACGAGGCCGCCAGGGCGAACGGGCGCGACGGCGTCGTGGCGCCCGCGTCGATGATGCAGGCGTGGGTGATGCGCGGGTACGCCGCGTCCGTCGGCGCGGACGAGGATCCCGCCGGCCCCGACGAGCTGACCGCGCTGCTCGCCGAGGGCGGGTACACCTCCGTCGTCGCCACCGACTCGGAGTTCGAGTTCCACCGCGAGCTGGTGCCGGGCGACCACGTCAGCGTCGAGGAGACCGTCGAGTCGATCTCCCCGGAGAAGCGGACGGCGCTCGGCGCGGGACGTTTCGTCAGCACGGTCAAGACGTACCGGGACGCGTCCGGCGAGATCGTCGCCACCCAGAGGTGGCGGCTGCTCCGCTTCCGTCCCGCCGGGAAACCCGCGCCGAAGGCCCTGCGGCCGAGGCCCGCGATCAACCCCGACAACGCGTTCTGGTTCGACGCGGCCCGCGAGCACCGGCTCGTCATCCAGCGGTGCGCCGACTGCAAGTCGCTGCGGCATCCGCCCGGCCCGTGCTGCCCGCAGTGCGGCTCGTTCGACTGGGACACGATCGAGGCACAGGGCGAGGGGCACGTCCACAGCTACGTGGTCAACCACCACCCGCGCCACCCGGCGTTCGACTACCCGCTGGTCGTCGCGCTGATCGAGCTGACCGAGGGCACCCGGCTGATCACGAACATGACCGGGGTCGCGCCCGAGGACGTCGAGGTCGGCATGCCCGTCGTCCTCGACTGGATCGACCCGGACCCCGACCTGTCGCTGCCGGCGTTCCGCCCGGCCGAGGCCAAGGAGCGCTGATGGACTTCACACTGGGCGAAGAGCTGGAGGCCGTCCGCGATCTGGCCCGGCAGATCTTCGCCGACCGGGCCACGCAGGCGCGGATCAAGGCCGCCGAGGAGTCGGAGGCGGGGTTCGACGAGAGCCTGTGGGCCGAGCTGGGGGAGACGGGCCTGCTCGGCGTCGCGCTCCCGGAGGACGCCGGCGGGGCCGGGCTCGGCGCCGCCGGGCTGGCCGTCCTGCTGGAGGAACAGGGCCGCACGGTCGCGCCCGTCCCGATCTGGCCGTCCGTCGTCGCCGCCCTGACGATCGCCGAGCACGGGACGCCCGCCCAGCGGGACGTCCTGGCCGGGCCGGCCCGGCTGACCGTCGCGCTGGAGGAGTTCGGGGCGGCCGACCCCGCCGCGCCGCGCTGCACCGCCGTCCGCGACGGGGACGGCTGGCTGCTGACCGGCACGAAGGCCGTCGTCCCGGCGCCGTCCGGGACGAGCCACGTCCTGGTGGCGGCCTCCTCCCCGGACGGCCCCGGCCTGTTCCTGGTCGAGACCTCAGCGGCCGGGACGTCCTGGGAACGCGCCGAGACCACCACCCGCGACAAGGCCGGGCACCTCACCCTCGACGGCGCCCCCGGCCGGCCCCTCGGAGACGGGGCCCTGGCGACCGCGCTCCGGCTCGCCCGCGTCTCCTTGGCGGCCGTCCAGATCGGCGTGGCCGAAGGCGCCCTCCGCCTGGCCGCCGACCACCTCACCGGACGCGAGCAGTTCGGACGGCCGCTCGCCACGTTCCAGGCCGTGCAGCACCAGCTCGCCGACTGCTACATCGAGATCGACGCGCTCCGCGTCTGCCTCTGGCACGCGATCTCCCTGATCGCCGCAGGGGAGGACGCCGAGAGCGCCGTCCTGGTCGCCAAATGGTGGTCGGACCAGGGCGGGCTGAACGTCGTCCACCGCGTCCAGCACCTGCACGGCGGCATCGGCGTGGACGTCGACTACCCGGTGCACCGCCACTTCCTGTGGGGCAAGCAGATCTCCGGGACGCTCGGCGGTGCCTCCTTCGACCTCGACCTCCTCGGAGCGAGACTGTGAACCATGACGACGTGGCGGTGGGGGAGGAGCTCCCCGAGCTGAGCATCCCGCTCACCCGCACGATGATCGTCGCGACCGCCCTCGCCAGCCGCGACTACCAGGACGTCCACCACGACCCGTCGCTCGCCGTCGAGCGCGGCTCCAAGGACGTCTTCATGAACATCCTGACGACCAACGGGCTCGTCGACCGGTACGTCACCGGCTGGGCCGGGCCCGCCGCCGTGGTGAAGGCGATCAAGATCCGGCTCGGGGCGCCGAACTACCCGGGCGACACGATGGTCCTCACCGGCACCGTCAAGGCCAAGCACGACGACGGCCGCGTCGAGATCTCGGTGCGCGGCGTCAACGCCCTCGGCCCGCACGTGACGGGCACGGTCGTCGTCCAACTGCCCGTTCTCCAACCGCATGGAGGGGACTCATGAGCGTGCTCCCAGGGGCCGCCGCGATCGCCGGGATCGGCGCCACCGAGTTCTCCAAGGAGTCGGGCCGCAGCGAACTGCGGCTGGCCTGCGAGGCGGTCCTCGCCGCCATCACCGACGCCGGGCTCCAGCCGTCCGACGTGGACGGCATGGTGACGTTCACCGCCGACACCAGCTCCGAGATCCACATCGCCCGCAACCTCGGCATCGGCGAGCTGACGTTCTTCTCCCGCATCGGCCACGGCGGCGGCGCCGCCTGCGCCACCGTCCAGCAGGCCGCGATGGCCGTCGCGACCGGCGTCGCCGACGTCGTCGTCTGCTACCGCGCGTTCAACGAGCGCTCCGGCGTCCGCTACGGCCTCGGCCAGGCGGACCGCCCGATGGACGTCAGCGCCGACCGCGCCGCCTACTCGTGGATGACACCGTTCGGCCTGGCCACCCCCGCCCAGTGGGTCGCGATGTTCGCCCGCCGCTACATGCACGAGTACGGCGCGACGAGCGAAGACTTCGGCCGCGTCGCCGTCGTCGACCGGGCGCACGCCGCGAAGAACCCCGCCGCGTGGTTCTACGGCCGCCCCATCACCCTGGAGGACCACCAGGCGTCCCGCTGGATCGCCGAACCCCTCCGCCTCCTGGACTGCTGCCAGGAGAGCGACGGCGGCCAGGCCCTGGTCATCGTCTCCGCCGAACGGGCCCGCGACCTCCCGCACCACCCCGCCCTGATCTGGGGCGCCGCGCAGGGATCCGGCAACGACCAGCACATGATGACGAGCTACTACCGCTCGGAGATCAGCGGCATCCCGGAGATGGGCCTGGTGGGACGGCAGCTCTACGCACAGTCACGCCTCACCCCCGCCGATGTTCAGGCCGCGATCCTCTACGACCACTTCACGCCGCTCGTCCTGCCGCAGCTCGAAGAACTCGGCTTCTGCGCCAGGGGCGAGGCCAAGGACTTCGTCGCGGACGGCAACCTCGAACTCGGCGGACGCCTCCCGTTCAACACCCACGGCGGTCAGCTGGGCGAGGCGTACATCCACGGCATGAACGGCATCGCCGAGGGCGTCCGCCTCGTGCGGGGAACGTCGGTGAACCAGCCGGGCGACGTCCACAACGTCCTCGTCACGGCGGGCACGGGCGTCCCGACCAGCGGCCTGCTCCTCGGCGCCGACGCGTGACCGGAGGCCAACGAGGCCCTGGCGGAGCATGGAAACCGCCCCCGCCGCGGTGGGCGGGGGCGGTGTCGTGCCGTCCGGACTCGTCCGGTACTCGATCAGTGCTTGATCAGTACAGGCCCCACAGCTCGTAGGTGGCCCACGGTGCGGAGCTGCCCTTGCAGTCGTAGGCCTGCCAGCCGGACGCCACCCCGGCCTTGCCCGCCGCGGCGCAGCTGGAGTACCAGTAGAAGGTCTGGCCGGTGTTGTGCCACGACGCGGCGAGCGCCGGGGTGGCGGTCGCGCCGACGGTCAGTGCGGAGCCCGCGACCACGGCGGCGAGGGCGGCTTTCCTGATTCTCACGATTCCTCCCTGATTACTCTGAGTGGTCAAACGACTGCATTGTGTGCTCGGAGGGTCTGCGGCCGGTATCCGGGAAACCACGTACGTGCCGGCGCGGCCACGCCGACTTCCGGCCGGATCGAAACTAGTCATTGACAAGATGGCCGTGCGGGGCGAAACTTGACAGTGACAAGTTCAAGGGGGATCGACATGGCACCACTGATGTTCTTGATCGGGGGCACGCTGGCCGGGCTGGTGGCGGGCCGTCTGGGCGTGCGGCGGCTGCGGCGGTGGCCGGTGCCGCTGCGCGCCGGGCTCGCCCTGATGTTCACGGTGACCGGGATCGCGCACTTCGTCGGCATGCGCCAAGAGCTGATCGACATGGTTCCGCCCGCGCTGCCCGCACCGGGGTTCCTGGTGACCGTGACCGGCGTGCTGGAGCTCGCCGGCGCGGCGGGGCTCCTCTGGGGGCGGACCGCGCCGTGGGCCGCGGGCGGGCTCGGCCTGATGCTGGTCGGGATGTTCCCGGCGAACGTGCACCTGGCCCTCAATGGGACGGACATCCCGTGGGACGACCGCCTGGCCCCCAGGACCGCGATGCAGGTGATCTTCCTGGCCGCCGCTCTCGCCGTGGTCGCGCACCACGCGCGGGAGGCACGCCGGGCGCCGGGCGCGGTGGGGGTGGGGCCTGCCGGACGGGCCGCGTCCGCCCTGCCCTCGTCACCGCCCGAACGGGTGTCCCGCCCGGTGTCCTGACCGTGGGCGCGGACGCCTGAACCCGGACACGCCCGGGCCGGCCCGGCCCGGCCCGGGCGTTCGGAGGTGCGACTCCTCGGGTCCGGACGGGGTTCAGTGAGTTTTCATCTGCCGCGACGGGTCCGCCGCCCGCGCCGTCATGGCAGGCCAGAGGGGGGTGGGGCGGGGTCGGACGGCAGCTTCCGACCAAAGGCGGGGGCGCGGCTGGGCAATGCGTGACATTTATTGGGATTTGTTCCAAATGTCACCGTCGCAGTGCCGCCGTTCCCGCCCCGCTCAGGGCGCTCCCGGCCCTGGCAGGGAACGGCCGCAGAAGGGCTCCCCCCGATGCGACGACCGTTCCTGCTCCTGCTACCCGCCGTGCTGGCCGCGGCGCTGATCGGCGTTCCCGCCGCGCCGGCGTCCGCGACCCCGCCCAACATCCCGTCCGCCTCCACCGCCGCGTCCCGGCTGGCCGCGCTCACCGTCGCCGCCGAGTCGCACGCCGGCAGCTACGACCGCGACCTGTTCCCGCACTGGATCACGATCTCCGGGTCGTGCAACACCCGCGAGACCGTCCTCAAGCGGGACGGCCGGAACGTCTCCACCAACTCCTCCTGCTACCCGACGTCCGGCTCCTGGTACTCGCCGTTCGACGGCGCCACGTGGTACGCGGCGTCCGACGTGGACATCGACCACATGGTGCCCCTCGCAGAGGCGTGGGCGTCGGGCGCCTGGGCCTGGTCGACGTCCCGCCGCCAGACCTACGCCAACGACCTCGGCGGCCCCGAGCTGTGGGCCGTCACCGACAACGTCAACCAGGCCAAGGGGCACAAGGACCCCGCCGAATGGCAGCCGCCGCGTTCCGCGTTCCGCTGCACCTACGCCCGCGCCTGGATCCAGGTGAAGTGGTACTACGACCTCACCGTCGACAGTGCCGAGAAGAGCGCCCTCTCGGGGATGCTCGGCACCTGCTGAGTGCGGACACCGCCGCCCCGTTCCCACGCGGGCGGGGCGGCGGGTCCGTCCCGACATGACGGCCGCGCTGCCCGCCGCTCGGTGAATTCTAGAGAAACTCTCTAGAGAGCTTCTCGTGGGACGCTACGCTCCCGTGCCGTGGACGAGGCGCTGAACGTGGTGGTGACGGGTGGGAACCGCGGGGTGGGGCGGGCCGTGGCGGCGGAGGCCGTCCGGCGCGGCCACCGGGTGACGATCATGGCGCGGCGGCCGGACGAGGGACGGGCCGCCGCGCGGGAGATCGGCGCGGAACTCGTCGTCGGGGACCTGTCGAGCCTCCGCACGGCGCGGGCCGCCGCCGGGGAGATCGCCGCGGCGGTCCCCGCGATCGACGCGCTCGTCCACAACGCGGCGGTCTGGCCCAGCCGCCGCGACGTCAACGAGGACGGATACGAGCAGGCGTTCTTCACCAACCATCTCGCGCCGTTCCTGCTGAACCGGCTGCTGGAGCGGCAGCTGCGGCGCGTCGTGCAGGTCAGCGCCGGCCTGTACGTCATGGGGAGGGCAGATCCGGAGCGGACCCCGGCCGGCGCGGACTTCAGCGCCACCAGGACCTACGCCAACACCAAGCTCGCCAACCTGCTGATGGTGCCGCTGTTCGCGGAGAGGTGGAAAGATGCCGGTGTGACGATCGATGCCGTGCACCCGGGCGTCCTGCGGACCGGCCTGGGCGAACGCGGCGGATTCCAAGGACTGCTGCTGCGGACCGTCAAGCGGACGCTCAAGTCCGCCGAGGCAGGCGCCGAGCCCGTGGTGAACCTGCTGACCGCCGAAGGCACCGGCCGGTACTTCCACGGGCGCAAGGAGCAGCGGCTCAAGCCCGTCGCCCGCGACACCGCCCTCGCCCGGCGGCTCTGGGACGACGCCGTGAAGGCCGTCGATGTCGCGTAGGCACCAGGGCACGGACGAGACCGTCGCCCGGGTCCTCGACGCTTGAAGGCACCCCGCATCGCGCGTCTCGTCGCATGGATGGTCCCGCACATCAAGGCGGGTGAGGTGGCCCCGCTCTCGCCCGCGACGATGGAGATGCTCCTCATCGGCCCCGTCGCCGAGACCGCCCGCCGCTGGCTGTCGTGCGACCCCGCCATCGACCTGGACGAGGCCGCCGACGTCCTCCCGCCCCGCATCTGGCGGTCGCTCCAGCCCTGACTCCCTGACTCCCCGGCTCCCGACGAACAGGTGACACATGACCCCTCTGCGTCCCGACGACCCCCGCACGATCGGCCCCTACCGGCTCGGCGCCCGCCTCGGCGAGGGCGGCATGGGCCAGGTGTTCCTGGGGGAGTCGCCCGGCGGACGCCAGGTGGCGGTGAAGCTGATCCGCCCCGAGCACGCAGGCGACGCCCGCTTCCGGGAACGGTTCGCGCGGGAGGTGGAGGCCGCGCGAAGGGTCGGCGGTTTCCACACCGCCCAGGTCGTCGACGCCGATCCCGCAGCCGCGACGCCCTGGATGGCGACCGCGTTCGTCCCGGGCGCGTCCCTGCGCGACGAGGTGATCCGCGGCGGCCCCCTCCCCCCGGACCGGGTGCGGACGCTGGGCGCCGCGCTCGCCGAGGGCCTGGCCGCGATCCACGCGTGCGGGCTGGTGCACCGCGACCTCAAACCCGGCAACGTGATCATTTCGCCGGACGGCCCCCGCATCATCGACTTCGGCATCGCCCGCGCCGCCGACGCGGCGCCCATGACGTCGGACGGCGCGGTCATCGGCACGTACGCGTTCATGGCGCCCGAGCAGGTCCTCGGGGACCAGGCGGAATCGCCGTGCGACGTGTTCGCGCTGGGCTGCGTGCTGGCGTTCGCCGCCACCGGGAGGAGCCCGTTCGACGCGACGACGATCCCGGCGATCGTGCACCGCGTCCTGGAGGAGGAACCGCGGCTCGACGGAGTGGCCGACGATCTGCGGACGCTCGTCACCGCGTGTCTCGCCAAGGACCCGGCGGCCCGCCCGGCGACGTCCGCGATCCTGGAGCACCTCGCCGATCCCGCCGGGAACCCGCTGCCGGACGCCACGGCGCACGCCGCCGTCCCGGCACCGCCCGCCGCTCCCGACGCGCCGACGCGGCTCCGCGGGACGATGGCCGTGACCAAGGCGGAGGGCGCCGGCGACGTGACGTCCCCGAGCACGCCCGGCAGCCGGGTGTCGCGGCGCGCCGTCGTCCTCGGCGCCGCCGGCGCGGCCGCCGCCGCCATGACCGCCGTCCCCGCCGTCCTCCTGCTGCGCGGCGACGGCGACGAGGAGCCCCCGCCCGCGAACGCCGCCGCCCCCGCCCCGGACGCGCCGCTGGCGCCGTTCGCCACGCTCAGCGGCCATGAGGCGGGCATCGAGGAGGTGGCGATCAGCCGGGACGGCCGGTTCGCCGCCAGCGTCTCCCTCAACGACGAGAAGGTGTTCATCTGGGACGTGGGGCGCCGCGCCCGGCACCGGACGCTGCGGGTCGAGGGCGGGGCCGCCGCGGTCGCGTTCAGCCGGGACGGGCGGCGGCTCGCCACCGGGAACATGAGCGCGAGCGCCACGGTGTGGGACGTCGCGACCGGCCGCCGGATCCGCACGTTTCCGGTCGAGGCGTTCAACGTCGGCTCGGTCGACTTCAGCCCGGACGGGCGGATCCTCGCCGCGGGCAACCCCGACGTCAGGCTCTGGGACGTCCGGACCGGCCGGCTCGTCGCCGGGTTCGACAGGGAGGCGTCCGGCGTCCGCTGCGTGCGGTTCAGCCGCGACGGGAAGATCGTCGCCGCCGCCTGCGACGGGGCCGGGGATTCCGGCAACCGCGGTGCCGTGTGGATGTGGAACGCCGCGACCCGCCGCCGCATCGGCGTGCTCCGCAGCCCCGAGGGCGCCATGTCGTCGCTCGCGTTCGCCCCGGACGGCAGGACCGTCGCCACCAGCTGCAAGAGCGCGGAGGTCACGGTGTGGAATGTGGCGTCCGGCAAGATCGTGGCCTCCCTCCCCGGCCACGCCGCCAGGATCACCCAGGTCGCGTTCAGCGCGGACGGCACGCTCGTCAGCGGCAGCCAGGACCGGGAGATCCGGGTGTGGGACGTCGCCGCCCGCCGCGCGACCGCCGTCCTGAGCGGGCTCAACGGCCTCGTCTCGTCGGTCGCGATCAGCGGCGACGGCACGACCGTGGCGGCCGGCAGCGGCGTCTCCGGTGAAACGACCGTGCGACTGTGGAGGCTGCCCTGATGGAGACGCTGCGACGGGGAGATCCCCGGCAGGTCGGCCCGTACCGGCTGGAGGCGCGGCTCGGCGAGGGCGGCATGGGGCAGGTGTTCCTCGGCTCGACGCCCGGCGGCCGGCAGGTGGCGGTGAAGCTGATACGCGCCGAACACGCCGGCAACCCGCAGTTCCGGGCCCGGTTCGCGCGGGAGGTCGACGCCGCCCGCAAGGTCGGCGGCTTCTACACCGCGCAGGTCGTGGACGCCGACCCGGCGGCCGACGAGCCCTGGATGGTGACGGCGTTCGTCCCCGGCCCGTCCCTGCGGGAACTCGTCACCCGCGAGGGACCGCTCGACCCCGGCGGCGTCCGGTCGCTGGGCCGGGGCCTGGTGGAGGGCCTGGCGGCGATCCACGCGTGCGGGCTGGTGCACCGCGACCTCAAACCCGGCAACGTGATCATGTCGCCGGACGGTCCCCGCATCATCGACTTCGGCATCGCCCGCGCCGCCGACGCCTCGACGCTCACCGCCACCGGCGCGGCCGTCGGCACCTTCGCGTACATGGCGCCCGAGCAGATCCGCGCCGACGAGGCCGGCCCGCCCGCGGACGTGTTCGCGCTCGGCTGCGTCCTCGTGTTCGCCGCGACCGGCCGCGGCCCGTTCGACGCCGGCTCCATCCCCGCGATCGTGCACCGCATCACGTCCTCCCCACCCGACCTGGGCGGCATGGACACCGGCCTCCAGGGCGCGATCGTCCCGTGCCTGGCCAAGGATCCGGCCGCACGCCCGCCCCTCCCGCAGATCGGCGCCGGCCTCACCGCCGCGCCCCGCCGCGTCCCCCGCCGCGCGGTCATCGCGGGGGCCGCCGGAGCCGCGGTGGCCGCCATCGCCGCCCCGGCGGCCGTGCTGCTGTGGCCGTCCGGCGAGAGCAAGGCGAAGACCTTCCCGCCCACGCCCCTCGACGTCCCCGGCGCGTCCCGCCTCCTGCCGGGCGGCCCGGTGGACATGTTCGACATCGCTTTCACCCCGGACAGCCGGACGCTCGTCGGAGTCGGGTTCGAGAGCCTCTGGCGCTGGGACCTCACCACCGGAAAGGGCGGCTCCACCGAGGTCGGCGAAGCGCTCAGGGGACGCGACTACGCGGGGCTGAGCGGGGACGCACGGGTCGTCGCCGTCAAGAGCGACGCCGGCATCGAACTCCGGGACGCCGCGACCGGCCGCGTCACCGGCGTCATCAAGGTCGGCGCCGGTTTCCACGCCCTCGGCCTCAGCCACGACGCCGGAAGGGTCGGCACGGCGGGCGCGGGCAAGATCCGGATCCTCGATGCCCGCACGGGCCGGGCCGTCCGCGAGATCGCCTACGGAGAGTCCGACCCCACCTTCCTGGAATTCAGCCCGGACGGACGGCTCATCGCGACCGGAAACCGCTACAGCGGCGGTGTCGCGAACCTCTGGGACACGGCGTCCGGCCGGCCGGCGGGCACGCTGTCGGGCGGCACGACGGAAACCGTGACGTTCTCCCCGGACGGCTCGCTGGCCGCGGGCGTCGACGACGGCAACTGGGCCGTCCATCTCTGGAACGTGGAAGCCGGACAGTCGCCCACCGTTCTCGAGGGCCACGAAGGCGCCGTCCTGAGCCTGGCGTTCAGCCCGGACGGGCGGGTCCTGGCCAGCGGCTCGAAAGACAACTCCGTCCGCCTGTGGAACACGCGGACGGCCGAGCCCATCGGCACCCTGAGCGGCCACACCACCGAAGTCTCCACAGTCGCGTTCGCGCCCGACGGCACGATGCTCGCCGCCGCCGCGGGCTCCGGAAGCGGAGCAACCCGCCTCTGGAGCTACCGATGAATTCAGTCGCCCCTCGCCCCGGCCGGCGGAGCGGTGAGCGCGTAGATCAGCAGCACGCACAGGGCGATGGTGAGCACCGACCACATGGGAAACGCCTGGAGAAAGGCCAGGTGCCCGATCGCCGCCAGGACGGCCAAGAGCACGCCGGCCGCGCGGGCCCACATCTGGCCCGCCACAACGCCCGCGCCGACCGCGATCTGGACGATGCCCAGCATGAGCCAGATCCAGCCCCAGGCCGTGAAGTCGAACACCAGGATCTGGTTCTCGCCGACGAGGTAATAGTCGTCGTTGAACAGCGCAACCAGTCCGGCGATGACGTTGAACGCGCCGACCACCAGGGCGAGCGTGCCGGCGAAGGCCAGCCACCCCGAGGTGCGGTGGCGCTGCCGCGTTGAGGCAGAGCCGTGGGCCATCTTTGTCGTCATCGAAACCCCCCTCTTGGCGGCCTGGGCCGCCAACTCGGTGACCGAAAGCTCCCCCTTTGCAGGGAGGGTGCAAACCCGGATCAACTGCCTCTTTAAGGGTGATTTGGGAGAACGTGCACCGTTATTAACAGGCAAAAGGGCCGCACAACGGTGCGGCATCGACGCCTTGAGGGTCGGTATGCAGACAATCCGAACACCTCAGTCATAGTCTGACGTAACGTCTTTGACCCTCCGTGACTGAACGATTGCCGATAGCTTTCACCCCCCAAGCCGCACGACACTGCCTGGAGGAGATCATGCAAGCAGGCGTCTACGAATGGCAGAGCGACTTCGCCCTCAAGCACATCGCCGAAGGCAAGATCGAGGGCAAGGTCGAAGGAAAGGTCGAGGGAGAGATCGAGCTGCTCCTCATCGTCCTGGAGTCGCGCGGCTTCACGATCGACGATGACCTTCGCCGCCGTGTCACTTCCTGCCAGGACCTGGAACAGATCCACACCTGGGCCCGGCACGCGGCGACCGCCTCATCCCTCGACGAGATCTTCACCTGACACTTGAGGCCGCCGGGTCCCGGCAGCGTTGCTCATATGACGGCGGCGACGCCTCGGTCTTCGGCTTGGCGGGCGTCGCCGGTCAAAGCCGTATTCCAGAAGGAGCAGGCCGTTCGGTGTGGCCTCGTGGTGGAGCAGGCGGAGGCCGGCCGGGGTGCCCGCGCCGGTCAGCGGCCATCGGCGGGTCCGGAGGACGGCGGCCGGACGACCGTGCGGCGCGTCGGGTCGCCGAGGGTGGCGAACACCCCGTCGAGCTGCGGCGAATAGTGGGGCACGAGGCTAAGGATTGTGTTAGTCGACAGTCGGCATAAGGGCTGAGTGTCGAGCCGCACAGCGTTCCGGTGGTCGGGGCGAGGCGATGGCTCTTTCTCTCGATGGCCTGCCGGGCGGGCCCTAGAGTCGGGGGCCACGCTTGCGAAGGGGAGGTGGCCGGATGGCGGTCGATCCGACCGGTGACGGGATGAAGCGGTATCTCGCCGAAGACCCCGGGGGCCCGGTGGTGATGCTGAACCTGCTGCGCTTCCGTGAGGGCGGGCAGGCGAGCTATGCCCGGTACTCCCGGGTGCTCAGCGAGACGATTCTCAAGCGGTACGGCTCCGAGGTGCTGTTCTACGGCAAGGGCTCGACGGCGCTCGTCGCGGAGGACGGGCGGGGCTGGGACGCCGTCCTCCTCGTGCGCTACCCGTCTCGGGAGGTGTTCTCCCAGATGGTCGCCGATCCCGATTTCCAGGCCGTCGCGCACTTCCGCACGGAGGCGCTGAGCGACGCCGTCCTCCAGGCGACCATCCCCGTCGGCTGACGGTTCATGAAGCGCTGCCGGGTCGTCACCCGGCCCCGCTGTGCCGCTGAGGGGTCTGGCTCTGCCGGACGTCCTTGATGAACACGAGCCCGTCGATCTCGGTCAGGTGGGCCGGGTCCAGTGAGGCGTAGCCGAACCAGGGCGACACGCGGGCGGCGGGGAGTGTGTCGCCGAGGGCGGCGGCCAGACGGCCGGCGTCGACGACGTAGCGGTCCTCCGGGAGCGCGTACAGGAGCCCTTCGAGGGTGTCCGGTGGCGGGGCGTCCACGCCTTGGTGCCGGATCGTGCCGAGGGCCGTGGCGACGAACGCGTACTCCTCGCCCAGGTGCGAGTTGACGATCGCGCCGGCGCTCCACCATTCCAGCGGCAGGTCGCCCATCCGCATGGAGCTCTTGTCCCGCTGGAGATGGCTGTTGTGGGCGTGGACCAGCGCCGGGCCCCACTCGGTGACGGCGAGGAGGTTGGCGGCCATCATCGAATCCCGCTGGGCGCACATCCGCGTCACGCGGGCCGGGGACGTGTCGGCCATCCAGAAGTGGTAGCCGAGCAGGCCGGTGGCGGTGCGGCCGTACAGGCGCGCCCGGTCCCAGTCGTGCCGCGAGGTCGACGCGATCAGGTGCGGCGTCTGCGCGTCCAGCAGCGCCACCAGGTCGTCGGCGAGTACCCGCAGTTGCCTGGCCTCGGTCGACCGGCCCATGGACTGGGACGGGTCCATCACCGTGGCGGGGTTGGACCATTGGTCGTCGCCGCCGAGGAGGCGGTCGAGCGTTTCCGCGGTGCAGGGGAGCAGGTCCGGCTCCACCTGGGCGGCGAGGTAGCCGTGGAGTGCGGTGAGTGCCTGCCTGGGGCTCGCGGCCCAGTACTCCAGCGGGCCGTCGATGCCCGCGAAGCGCACGTGCTCGGACGCGGGCCGGCCGTCGTTGTGGGCTCGCATCCAGCGCACGAGCTCGCGGTTGCCCGCCTGCTCGCCCCACTCGTGGCTGAAGCCGTGCTCCATGACCTCGTCGAGGGTGCCGGTGCCCGAGGTGACGTAGTCGTCCACGACCAGGCCCATCATGCAGTCGCTCTCGATGGAGATCGACCGGTAGCCCTCCTGCTCGACGAGCTGCCGGAAGAGCTCGTTGCGCAGGTCGAGCAGGGTGTCCTCGCGGTGGGCGGGCTCGCCCAGGGCGAGGAGCCGCGGCCGGGCCGGAAGCAGCCTCATGACGGCGGCGGCTTCGACGGGGTGGGTGCTGTCCTTGATACCGATTGCCATGCCTTCAACGGTATCGTTGAACCTTCGGGTTGAACTTCACCGCGATATCGGCAGGATGATGGGACGAAACCTTCAAAACGGTGTGCGGCTCAGGCCGATCGACCTGGCGCGCGGGCACGGTCTGTCCACGCAGGCGATCCGGAACTACGAGGAGGCCGGCATCCTCCCCGCCGCCGCTCGCACGGCCCACGGCTACCGCACCTATACGCCGCTGCACGCGCAGGCCCTGAGCGCGTTCCTCGCCCTGGTGCCCGGCCATGGCCACCAGACGGCGACGTCGATCATGCGGGCGGTGAACGAGGACGCGGCCGAGGAGGCGTTCCGCCTCATCGACATGAGTCACGCCCAGCTCCTCGACGACCGCCGGACCCTCCGGGCCGTGGAGAGCGCCCTCCGCGACCTGGAGCCCGGCGCGGCGTCCGGGCGCACCACGGCGTCCGAGCGGACCACGGCGTCCGGGCCCGGCGACGCGGCGTCCGAACCCGGTGGCACCTTCATCGGGCCGCTGGCGGACCGGCTCGGAATCCGGCCCGCGACGCTGCGCAAGTGGGAGGGTGCCGGGCTGGTGCGCCCGCGCCGCGACCCGCGGACCGGCTACCGCGTCTACGACGAATCCGACGTGCGGGACGCCCGGCTGGCCCACCAGCTGAGGAGGGGCGGCTACCTGCTGGAGCAGATCGCCCCGCTGATCGCCCAGGTGCGGGCGGCCGGCGGGCTGGAGCCGCTGGAGGCCGCCCTGCGCGACTGGCACGGCCGGCTGTCCGCCCGCGGGCGCGCGATGCTGGCCGGGGCCGCCGAGCTGGACGCCTACCTGCGCGAACGCGGATGACATGCACCTCCGGGCTGCGGCCGGCCTGCCCTGTCACCCCGATCCGGTTTCGGTGCGGTGCCACATCCGGAGGTAGGTCTCGGCGCCCCGGGCCAGGTCGTCGATGATCTCCTGGCCGCCTACGGTGCCGACGTCGGCGAGCCAGTCGGGGACGAGGCCGTAGTTGGCGACGCCGTCGGTGTTGAGGTCCCAGGTCCGCGTCCCGGTGCGCAGGCGGTCGAGCTTCACGGCCGGGTCGAACGGTGAGGTGTACGGGTAGCGCAGCGGGTCGTCGGCGTCGCCGCGCGGGGGAGGAAGGGCGCCCATGCCGTTGGCGTCGAGGCCGTAGCCGTAGCCGAAGGCGGTTCCCGGGGCGTGGTGGGCCTTGTTACGCCTCCACTGCTGGACGAAGCCGTCCGCCGCGTGCCCGTAGCCGGTGATCATGCCGCCGAGGGCGTAGACGCGCGGCTTGTAGGTGTCGTCCATCCAGCTGTGGGACGAGATGACGCCCGGGTAGCGCGCCTCCTCCAGCAGGCCCAGGGTCTCGTCGGCGGCCTTGACGCTCATGTGGTCGATCTCGACGATCATGTGGCGTTCCATCATGCCGCGCACCATGTGCTCGCCGAGGTCGCTGAGTCCGTTGACGTTGCAGTGCGGCGCCTCCGGATACAGCGGCAGGGTGATGCCCGCCTGCCCGAGCAGGCGCAGGAGCCGCGCGACCTGGTCGTTGACCGCGCCGGCCGGTTCGATGGTGTGGTCGTGGGCGCGACCGGTGCAGGTCTCGGCCTGCCAGAAGCGTCCCGTCCCCAGGAAGTTGCCCGCGTTGACGAACGCGCCCGTGGTGCCGCCGTCGAAGCGGACGCCGCACAGCGCGTTGTCGTACTTGTGGCACACGAACATGGACGACACGCCCAGGCGCTTCATCTCGTCCAGGCCCCGGTTGATGTCCTTGCGGGTGCACTGCGGCTCACCGTTGATCACACGGCAGCCGAACGGCTCGGAGGTCTCGACGCCGAGGACGACGGCGAGCTTGCCCGCCTCGATCACCCGGCGGGCCTCCGCGGAGTCGCGCACGATCCGGAACCAGCCCTCGCCGGGTCCGCCGCTGCGCCGGTCGATGCCCTCTTCCATCTCCCGCATCCGCTGCGCTTGGAGCCGGATGACGTCCATCTCGTCGCACGGGTTGCGCTTGAGCGGGTAGATGTCGCAGAGCTGCCGGTTCGCCACCAGGTGGTTGACGAGGATGCGCTGGCCGGCGCGCCAGGAGCGTTCCAGCCAGGTGTAGTGGGCCTGCTGGTGGGTGCGGGAGTCCCATGCGGGCCAGTCCTTGAACGTGGGCCAGCCGGTGGGGTCGTGGGTGCCGAACGGTGTGCCGTGCCTGGTGAAGTTCTCGAACCAGGCGAGCACCCCGTTGCCCGCGTGGTCGGGGCAGTCGCGCAGCGCCTCCTGGATCCCGCGCGGGTCGAACGGCTTGCCGCACATCAGCTGCCCGCCGAACGCCTCGTACGACATCAGGTGGGTGTGCGCGTCGATATAGCCGCGTACCTCGCCGTCGGTGGCCGTCGGGGTGGGCGGGGCACCGGAGGGTGCCGCCGCGTGTGCGGCGGGTGTCAGGAAGGAGGCGATGAGGAGGAGGACGAGCGGCAGTGATGCCGAACGCCGGAGGGGGTGGGGGAGGGACATCCGGCACCTCGCGCGGGGGGAGCGGTCGTCGGGGGCTGAGGTGCCTGCTATATGCCCGGTCCCGCCTGAAACTGAACGAACTTCACGTTATTCGTCCGGGTCCGGCCCCAGCCGCCGGATGGTCCGCCGGGGCGGTACCGATGAGCGGGACGGTGTGGCCCATACGGGCGCGCGGTGGCCACTATGGAGGGTTATGAGCGAGCTGACGATCGCGGGAGTGCTGGCGCGGGCCGCCGAGGAGTCTCCGGACATGGAGGCCGTCGTGGACGGAGACGTCCGGGTGACCTACGCGGAGTTGCGGAATCGGGTGCGCGAGGCGACGGGCGCGTTCATCGGCGCCGGCGTCGGGCCGGGGGACCGCATCGCGATCTGGGCGCCGAACAGCCTGTCGTGGATCGTCACCGTGCTGGGCGCCCTGGGTGCGGGGGCGACGCTCGTGCCGCTCAACACCCGGTTCAAGGGGGACGAGGCCCGGTGGCCGCTGTCCAAGGCGCAGGTGAAGATGCTGTTCGTCGAGGACGGGTTCCTCGGCATCGACTACCCGGCCATGCTCGGCCTGGACGAGGCGGGCACGATCCCCGGGTTGCCCGAACTGGAGGCGGTCGTCACGTTCAACGGGGCGGCGCGGCCGGGCGTCATCACCTGGGACGAGTTCGCGGGCAGGGCCGCCTCGGAAGAGGAGGCCGACGCCCGGGCGGCGGCCGTCAAGCCCGGGGACGTCGCCGACATCCTGTTCACGTCCGGGACGACCGGGCGTCCCAAGGGCGTCATGTGCACCCACGAGCAGAACGTCCGCACCTACAACGCGTGGACGGGACGGACGGGCGTCAGGGCCGGCGACCGGTACCTCATCGTCAACCCGATGTTCCACTCGTTCGGCTACAAGGCGGGCGTGCTGGCGTGCGTGCTGAAAGGCGCCACGATGGTGCTCCAGCGGACCTTCGACGTCCCGGAGACACTGCGGCTGATCGAGCAGGAGAAGATCACCGTCCTGCCCGGCCCGCCGACGATCTACACGTCGCTGCTGGACGCCCCCGGCCGCGACGAGCGCGACCTGTCGTCCCTGCGGCTGGCCGTGACCGGCGCGGCGGACGTGCCCGTCGCGCTGGTGCAGCGGATCAAGGCCGAACTGTTCCCGCAGGTCGTCACCGCGTACGGGCTGACGGAGTCGTCCGGCACGGTGACCGCGTGCTCGCTGGACGACGACGCCGAGACCATAGCCACCACCTGCGGCAGGCCGATCGCGGACGTCGAGGTCGCCATCGTCGACGAGAAGGGCGAGCGGGTCCCGGCGGGCACGGACGGCGAGGTCCTCGTCCGCGGCTACAACGTGATGGCCGGGTACCTGGACGACCCGGAGGCCACGGCCGAGGCCGTCCGCGACGGCTGGCTCGACACCGGCGACCGCGGACGCCTGGACGAGCGCGGCAACCTCGCCATCACCGGCCGGACGAAGGAGATGTTCGTCGTCGGCGGGTTCAACGTGTACCCGGCCGAGGTCGAGGACGTCCTCGCACGCCACGACGCCGTCGCCGAGTCCGGTGTCGTCGGCGTCCCCGACGCCCGGATGGGCGAGGTGGGCCGCGCCTACGTCCGGCTGCGCCCGGAGCGGGAGGCCACGGCCGAGGACCTCATCGCGCACTGCCGGGAACTGCTCGCCAACTTCAAGGTCCCCCGGGAGATCGTCTTCGTGGACGACCTCCCGAAGACCGCGTCCGGCAAGGTCCGCCGCGTCGAGCTCAAAGACGCGGCGGAACTCACAGACCGGACATGACGCGCGCCCTGTGCTCGGACGGTGAGCCCCACGCCGAGTACAGGGCCCGCGCCTTGCGGATCCACAGCGACGGGTCGTACTCGTCGGTGTAGCCGATCGCGCCGTGCACCTGCAGGGCGGTCTTCGCCAGCCCGTAGGACGCCTCGGACGCGGCGGCCTTCGCGGCCGACACGTCCCGCGCGAAGTCCGGCGTCCCGTATGACAGCGCCGCCCCGTACAGGAGCGGGCGGGCGAACTCCAGCTCGACCAGCGCGCTCGCCAGATGGTGCTTGATCGCCTGGTATTCGCCGATCGGGCGGCCGAACTGCTCACGCGTCTTGGCGTATTCCACGGACACGTCCAGCAGCGCCTGCCCGACCCCGACCTGCTGCGCCGCGCACAGCAGCGCACCGAATCCGGTGAACCCGCCGCCGCCCTCGACGCGGAAGAGCCGCCGGGCCGGGTCGAGGGAGGTGAGGCGCTCTCCGGTCTCGCGTTCGGTGCCGTCCGCGGTGAGGACCAGGTCGGCGACGTCGGCGTCCAGCGCGTGCGGGACGGCCATCGACACGATCGCCTCCCCTTCCGCGATCCGGGAGAGCCAGGGGGAGTCGCCCAGCAGTTCGGCGGCGGCGAGTGTCTCGACGTAGGGGCCGGGCGCGGCGGCGCGTCCCAGCTCCTCGACGGCGACGACCAGCTCGACCGGCAGGAGGCCGGCGCCGCCGTGCGTCTCGGGGACGGCCACCGCGAACACGCCGGCCTCGGCGACCGACGACCACAGCGCGCGCCCCGGACCGGTGTCCCCCGCGGCCCAGGCGCGGACGATCTTGGCGGTGCCGGTCTCGGCGAGGAGCTTGCGCAGGGTCTCGCCGAACATCCGCTGCTCGGCGGAGAGAACGAACTTCACCGGGACCCCCTCGGCAGGCCGAGCAGCCGCTCGGCGATCACGTTGCGCTGGATCTCGTTGGTGCCCGCGTAGATCGGGCCGGCGAGCGAGAACACGTAGTTCTCCAGCCACTCCGACTCCAGCTCGCCGTCCGCGCCGAGCAGGTCGAGGGCCGTCTCGTGCAGCGCCACGTCCAGCTCCGACCAGTAGATCTTGTTGAGGCTCGACTCGGACCCGACGTCCTCGCTCCGCGAGATCGTCTCGAAGCCCTTGAGCCGGTAGGCCCGCGACCTGATCCAGATGTCGGCGACCCGGTCGCGCAGCGCCGTGTCGGACGGGTCGGCGCGCTCCCGCCACAGCTCGACGAGCCGCCCGGCCGCGGCCGTGAACCGGCCGGGGCTGCGCAGCGTGAGGCCGCGCTCGTTGCCGGCGGTGGCCATCGCGACGCGCCACCCGTCCCCGGCCGCCCCGATGACGTCCTCGTCGGGGACGAACACCTTGTCGAGGAACAGTTCGGCGAACGCGGGCTTGCCGTCCAGCCGCCCGATCGGACGGACCGTCACGCCCTCCGCGTCCAGCGGGAACATCAGGTACGTCAGCCCCTTGTGCCGCGCCGACTCCGGGTCGGAGCGGAACAGCCCGAAACCGCGGTCGGCGAACGCCGCCCGGGAACTCCACGTCTTCTGCCCGTTCAGCAGCCAGCCGCCGTCCGTCCGGGTGGCGGTCGAGCGCAGCGCCGCCAGGTCGCTGCCCGCGCCGGGCTCCGACCACGCCTGCGCCCAGATGACCTCCCCGGCGGCCATCGGCGGCAGGATCCGGGTGAGCTGCTCCGGCGTGCCGTGCTTCAGCAGCGTCGGCGCGAGGAGGTTGATGCCGTTCTGGCTGACCCGCCCCGGCGCGCCCGCCGCGTAGTACTCCTCCTCGAAGACCAGCCACTGCAGGACGGAGACGCCGCGCCCGCCGTACTCCTCGGGCCACGAGACCACCCCGAGCCGTGCCGCGCCGAGCGCCCGCTCCCACTCCCGGTGCGCGGCGAAGCCCTCCTCGGTCTCCAGCGACGGCAGCGGTTCCGCCGGGACGTGCTCGCGCAGCCATGCCCGCACCTCGGCGCGGAACGCCTCGTCCGCCGGCCCGAACTCGAGATCCATCTCGCCTCCCTTCTTTCTAACAACTGTTTGGTAGAGTAACGGTTCTCCCGCCCGCCGCCGCCACGGCGTCCCGCCCAGTCGGATCCGCCGGCGTTCCCCGGGAATGCGGCGTCACCTGCCGCGCCCGATCACCGCGCCGAGGCGACCGCGACCGCCTCCCGATGGGTGGACGGGACGTCCACGGTGCCGTCACCGGCGCGGCCGTGGCCGTCGATGTAGTGACTTTCGTGATCGTCCGCTCGGGGGCTAGCGGATCCTCGCCACGCCGCAGAAGGCGTCGAGCTCGGGTGGTTCGGCGAACGGGGACGGCTCGGTGCGCCATCGGGACACGGTGACGACCCCCGGCTCCACCAGGTCCATGCCGGTGAAGAAGCCGGCGATCCGGTCGGGGGAGCGCAGGTTGTAGGCGACGCCGCCCGCCTCGACGTAGCGGGCGATCGCGCGGGCGCGGGCGGTGTCGTCCACACCGTCCCCCCCCGGCATCCCGAAGACGTTGGTGCCGTCGTTGATCACCACGTGGCTGCCCGGCGCGAGCGGCGCCACCAGCCGGGCGAGGACGCCCTCCGGGTCCTCCTCGTCGGTGAGGTGCCCGAGGATGCCGAGCAGCAGCAGCGCGACCGGGCGGCCGAAGTCGAGCGTCTCGGCGGCCTTGGCCAGGATCACGTCCGGCTCGCGGATGTCGGCGTCGATGTAGGAGGTGGCGCCCTCCGGCGAGGAGGTGAGCAGCGCGCGGGCATGGGTGAGGACGAGCGGGTCGTTGTCGACGTACACGATCCGCGCGTCCGGCGCGGCCCGCTGCGCGACCTCGTGCGTGTTGTCGACCGTCGGCAGCCCGGTGCCCACATCGAGGAACTGCCGGATACCGGCCTCGCCCGCCAGATACCGGACGGCGCGGCCGAGGAAGGCCCGCGAGTGCCGGGCGATGTCCGCCTGCCCCGGGAAGATCCGCAGGAACTCGTCGCCGACCTCCCGGTCGACGGGGTAGTTCTCCTTGCCGTCCAACCAGTAGTTCCAGATGCGCGCCGAATGCGGGACGGACGAGTCGATCTGTGGCTGCCCGGCCATGGGACCCTCCAATGCCGAGATTGTCGCGGTCTGTGGGTGATCATACTTTCCGCCGTGCTGACTTTCCGTCGGATGCGCAGTCTTCCGGCCGGCACCCCTGCCGAAGCGGCCGGACCGGGGCTAGGATCGCGATCTAGAATCCGATTCGGGTGTGCCGGAGGGGTCATGGCGAAGATCATCGAGCACGGCACCTGGCACCTGGAACCCGTCGACGAGGACCTGCACGACCCTGGCCCGGAACTGCTGTGGAACGAGTCGTACTACTTCGACTTCGCCGCGCCGGACGGCTCCATCGCGGGCTACGTGCGGCTCGGCCTGTACCCGAACTGGGACCGCGCCTGGTACTGGGCCGCGCTGGTCCGCCCCGGCCGTCCGCTCATCCTCGTCGCCGACAACGACGCACCGCTCCCCGGGCCCGGCACGGCCGACGTCCGCGCCGACGCCTACACGGCGACCCAGCGGATCACCGAGCCCTTCGGCCCGGCCCTCATCACCCTGGACGCGACGGCCTCGGTACTCCCCGACCCCGCGGCCGCCTACGGCGAGCACGGCGCCGCCGAAACGACCCCCCTCACCTTCGACCTGCGATGGGACACGGTCAGCGGTGCCTACCCCTACAAGGACATCCCGCGCTACGAGATCCCGTGCACCGTCTCCGGCACCGTCACGGCCGGCGGAGAGACCTTCGCGATCGACGCCCACGGGGAACGCGACCACAGCTGGGGCGAACGCGACTGGTGGAAGGTGTCCTGGCTCTGGACGTCCGGCCGCCTCGGCGACGGCACCTTCGTCCACGGCATGCAGGCCAACATCGGCTTCCCGATCCCCTGGCCGTGCTTCGCCGTCCCGCCGGGCGGCGAGATCGAGCACCGCGACGGCTTCTCCGCCGAGACGACCTTCGCCGGCGGCCTGCCCGCCCGCTCCGGCCTGCGCTTCCCCGGCGCCCCCACGACCGTGACCCCGGTGGCCTTCGCGCCCGTCGCGGTCACCTCGCCCGACGGCCGCCCCGCCCGTTTTCCCCGCGCCCTGTGCCGCTTCGACACCGAGGACGGCCGCACCGGCCACGGCTGGACGGAATGGCACCAACCCCCCGGCTGGCAGGACCACGGCTGGTCCCATCTCGTCCAGGAGAACCCATGACCCGACCGGTCTCCGGCGCCGGCGACCTGACGGCGTCCTGGCTGAGCGACGCCCTCGCCACGAAGGTCACCGCCGTCCGCACCGAGCCCGTCGGCACCGGCCAGGTGTCCGACAGCCTCCGCCTCTTCCTCACCTACGCCGGCCCCACGGACCTCCCGGCCACCATGGTCGCCAAGGTCCCCGCCGCCGACCCGTCCAGCCGCGCCGCCGCCCGCGCCATCCGCACCTACGAGGTCGAGTCGAGCTTCTACGCCGAGATCGCCGGCCGTCTCGACGCGGGCATCCCTGCCTGCTACTTCGCCGCCTACGACCCCGAACCGGACGAGTACGCCGTCCTCCTGGAGGACCTCGCGCCCGCGCTGCCGGGCGACCAGCTCGCCGGCATCACCCCCGAGGACGCCGCCGGCGCGATCGACGAGATGGCCGCGCTGCACGCCGCCGGCTGGAACGACCCCGCGCTCGCCGCCCTGCCCTGGCTCAACCGCCACGACGCCGACTCGGCCGCCTTCACCGCCGCGATGGTCACCGGCCTGTACGACGGCTTCAAGGAACGCTACGCCGCCGACCTGGACCCCGGCGTCCTCACCCTGATCGAGGACTTCCTCCCCTCGATCGGCGCCTACCTGGCCGACCGGGAAGGCCCGTCCACCCTCTTCCACGGCGACTTCCGCGCCGACAACCTCCTGTTCGGCGGGCCGCGCACCGCCGTCCTGGACTGGCAGACCTGCGCCTACGGCCCGGGTCCGGCCGACCTCGCCTACCTCCTCGGCTCCAGCCTCCCCACCGAGTCCCGCCGCACCCACGAACACGCACTCGTCGAGCGCTACCACCGGGCCCTCACCGCCCGCGGCGTCACCCTCACCTGGGACGACTGCTGGAACGCCTACCGCCGCCACGCCTTCCACGGCATCGTCATGGCGATCGGCGCCTCCATGATCGTCGAACGAACCGACCGCGGCGACGAGATGTTCCGCACCATGACCACCCGCCACGCCCACCACGCCCGCGACCTGGAGTCCCTGACCCTCACCGCCTGAACCGGCTAGCCGATCCGGGAGATCCTGATCGCGACACGGCCCTTCTCAGGCACGCCGCTTTCGATGCTGAGCCCGCCGTTGATCTCGATGCCGCCGTTGGCGGTGGTGGTCATGCCGGAGGGGAGCGCGAGTACCGGGCCTGCCTCGCCCATGCCGACGACCGTCAGCCGGTCGATCTCCGGCTCGGCCTGAACCGCGTCGCCGAACCGGAGCACGTCCCCTTCCTCGACGATGACCTCGCATTCGCCGTCCTTGCAGGCGGACAGCTTCCTCCCGTCCGCTGCCGTGGCGATCGACGGCGGTTCGGCCGCGGGGGGTGGGGGCGGCGCGGAGGTCGTGGCCGCCGGCGTGGCACTGGCGGACGCAGTCGTCCTGGCCGCCGAGGGGTTCGCGTCGTCGCTCCCGCACGCCGCGAGCGTCATCGCGGCAGCGGGGAGCAGGGCAAGGGTGGCGAGGAGCGGTGGCCGGGCCATGGGATTCCTTTCCGTTGACAAGGCCAATGTCGCGCATCCCGCCCGGGACCGGTCCCGGCGCAACGTCGAGCTCCGTAGTCAGGAGGCCAGGTCGGTGAGGAGGTCGGTGAGGACCTGTTCTTCCTCCACGCGGACTGCGCGGTCCTTCATCGCCGTGGCCAGGGGCGGGTCCCAGGGGGTGGGGGTCGGGCGGCCGGTGAGGGGGGTGTCCGAGGTCGCCTTGCGGTAGGCGGCCGCGTCGTAGCGCCAGGAGCGCCAGCCGATGCGGTCGTGGACGGCGGCGGCGATCGCCACGCCGCCCCAGTCGAAGTCGCCGTGGTAGGCGAACTCGGCGCCGCCTTCGGCGAGGAGTTCCAGGAGGCGCCACACGGCTGTGGATGGACGGCCATTGCAGCAGACCAGGGGAGGGCAGTCCCGTCCCAGGGCGTCGGCTGCGGCGGCCACTACGACGGGGTTCTCGCAGATGCGGACCAAGGTGCTTCGCATGGGGGCGGCGTGCCGGCGCAGTTGGCGCAGGGTGAGCGACACGGGTTCGCCGTGCATCGCGGCGAGCATTCTGCCGGTGGGGGTGTCCGCATCGCCGAGGAGGCCGAGGCACAGGACGGTGGAGGACAGTTCGTCCAGATGCACGCCGACCATGGCCCAGGTTTCGCGGCGTGACTCGGCGCCCCCGTCAGAGGGGAAAGGGAGCCCGGTGAGGGCGCGGGCGGACGAGAGGGCGAGGGTGGCGAGCGGGCCGTCGTCCAGGGCGTGGGCGTGTCCGCCGGTTTCCGCGGCGAACCGGCCGAGGGGGATGTCGGGGGAGGGGAGGCGCCTCACCACGGCTGCGAGGTGATGGAGGATCTCGGCCGCTTCGGCGGGGCCGGAAGTCAGGCGGCGGACCAGGCCGGTCGCGTCCAGCCAGGCGCGCCACTCGGCCAGTTCGGGACGGGAGGCGACGGCCTCGTCCAGTGGGGTGAAGGCCGAGGCCCAGGCGGCGGCGGTCTCGGCGTTCTCCCGGGTCAGGTCGCGGACGGGGCCGTCCAAGAACTCGACGGCTGCGGCGAGGCCGTGCGGGGACGCGCCGCTGGTGCGCAGGACGCGGTCGACCTCGTCCAGCGACACCGACAGGGACGTCCCGGTACCGGCGCGGCGGCCCAGGAGGAGTTCGATCGCGCGCCGCTGGGACGGGGTCGCCTCGGGCAGGGTGACCTTGCCGGTGGGGGAGCCGCCACGTTCCAGGCGGGAGCGGACGCGCTGGACGAGCCAGGCGGTGTCCGGCCCGCCCAGCAGGCGCCGCAGGCGGTCGTCCGTCATCCGAAGATGTCCGCCTGCCCGGACGCGGGCTCGGGTTCGGGCAGGTCGGCGCGGGTGCGTTCGCGGCCGTCCCATCGCCACGGGGTCACCAGGACGGCGTCGATGCCGTCCCGGCGCGACAGCTGGCAGATGGACAGGCCCGGCACCTGCGGGTAGCAGCCCCATTCGCGTTCGCTCGTCATGACGACGTCCATGTCGAAGGTGGCGAGGAGGCCGAGGCATTTGGCGCGGGAGTCGTCGTCCACCCCCGCGAACGCCTCGTCCAGGGCGACCAGGCGGGGCGCGTGAGGGTTGCCCGCCGACTTGTAGTGCGCGGACGCGGCGGCGAACAGGGGGACCGAGGCCGCGAGGACGCGTTCGCCGCCGGACGCCGGGCCGGTCGCGGGACGCCACTGGCCGTCCTGGAGGCGCTGGATCGTGAACGCGTGCCAGGACCGGTAGTCCAGCGCGCGGGTGAGCTGCTCGGTCCAGCCGGACGCCGGGTTGTCGGCGTGCTCGCGGGCGATCTGCTCCTGCAGGAACCGGCCGACGGCGGCGCGGTCGTCGACCGACCAGGCGTCGATGGTCTGCCGCAGCTTCTCCCGGACGCGGTCGAGCCCCTCGGGAGCGTCCCGCGCGGGCTTCCAGACGAGCCGCAGCCGCATACCGGTGGAGGTGGGGCGGGACGTCAGTTCGGTGTTCATCTCGCGCACCTCGTCCTCGGCTGCGGCGATGAGCTCCTGGAGGGTGCCGGCGACCTCGTTCAGCAGGTGGTTCTCCAGGATCTCCCGTTCGCGGGCCGACAGCAGGTGCGCCCGGTGCCCGGTCTCCGCATCGAGCGCGTCCGCCAGGCCGGGGACGTCGCGGGTACGGCCCTGGAACAGCACGTCCACGACCATGATCCCTTCGCGGAGGGTGAGGCCGACCGAGTGCCCATGCCGGGACATCGCGTCCGACAGCAGCTTGTGCTCCTCGGTGACCTTCTTCTGGACGCGGTCCCACGGGCCGTCGCCGTCGTCGACCGTGTCGAGTTCGGTGTTGACGGCGCGGGCCAGGAGGACGGCGCGGCTGGCCGCCCACTCCTCGGACGGGTCGGGGACGTCGAGATCCGGCAGCGCGACGGGCAGCAGGCCGGTGGCGGCGAACGCGCGGAACTCCGCCACCGCCTTGTCCCGGACCTCGGCCGCCTCGGTGATCTGCTCGTGCAGCCCGTCGCGGGCCCCTTCGGCCTTGCCGCGCTCTTCCAGCGCCGACCGTTCCCGGTCGCGTGCCCGGGATTCGGCGCCGTCCCGGTCGTCGAGCGACTGCTTGACCTCCTCCAGCCGCCGGAACAGCTCGTCGACGGCGGCTCCCGCCGTCTCCAGCAGCGCCCGGTGCTCCTCGGCGGCGGCGTCGGCCTGCCCGCGCGCCTCCGCGGCCCGTTCCGCCGCCTCGCCGAGCCGCTCCCGGACGTGCGTCAGCTCCTCGGCCGCGTCCCGGGCCGCCTCCCGCGCCGACAGCAGGGACTGCGCGGCGGGCCATAGCTCGGCCAGTGCCAGCCGGTAGCCGCCGACCGCCTCGCGCACGCGCGCGAGTTCTGGTTCGCCGTCCGGAAGGCCGACGTCGGAGGCGAACTCGGCGGCCCGTTCCGCCGCGTCCGTGACCTCGGCGCGGCGGCGTGTCACGATCTCCTGCGCGCTCGTGTGCTCACCGTCCAGTTCCCGCCTCCTGCGGTGCTCCCCGGCGAGCCGGACGTGGGCCTCGCGCAGTGCGGTGTCGCGGGGGACGGCCCGGTGCTCGCCGGTCAGCGCCTTCCGGCGTTCCGCCAGCCCGTCCAGTTCCGTGCCGAGTGCCGCGATCCGGGACCGGGTCTCGGCGAGGTCGGCGCGGAGCCGGGCGATGCGGGTGCGGCGGGCCGCCTCGCGGGCGCCCTCCCCGATGAAGTCGGCGCTGACCTTGTGCCAGGAGCCGCCGAGGACGCCGTTCGCCCAGCGGCCGTCCACCGCGACCCAGGTCCGCGCCCCCGGGCCGAGGCCCAGCCCGGCGAGGACGGCGTGCACCGCGTCGTCGGACAGTGCGGCGGCTCCGGGGTCGGCGCGGTCGATCGCGGGACGCAGCAGCAGCGTGCACGCCGGCCCCTGGACGGGCTCGCCGGTCAGTACGAACGTGTCGTCCGCGCTGAGGAGCGTGCCGTCCGGCGTCACCCAGGCGTCCAGGACGCCGGACGCCTCCAGCGCGGCCTCCAGCCCGGCCCGGTGGTCGTCCGGCACGGCGTCGGTGAAGTCGACGACCTTCCACAGCGGAGCGCCCGGCCGGCCTTCGCGGGAGGCGATGCGCGTGTACGGGGCGGGCGGGACGTCGTGCCCGCCCGACTCCAGCCGCTCGATCTCCTCCAGCAGCGAGGTCTCGGCCGCGTGTTCGGCCCGCAGCCGCGACTCCGCGTCGGCGACCCGGCCGCCGAGCGCCGCCGTGGCCTCGCGGGCGGCGTCGTCCACGGCGGTCGCGGCCGGGTTGCGTCCCTCGGCGGTCTGGGCCCATTCGTCCAGCTTCGCCAGCACCGCGTCCGGGTCGTCCATCCGGATCTCGTCCAGACCCGCCAGGTAGGCGACGTATTCCTCCAGCAGTTCCGCCGCGCCGGCCCGGGTCTGCGCCTCTGCCGCGCTGATCCGCTCGGCCGCCGCCTGCAACTCGCCGCGCAGGCGTTCCGCTTCGGCGGTCGCGGTCTCCAGCCGGGCCCGCGCGGCGGTGACCGCGGCCATCAGCCGGTCCAGTTCGGCGAGGGCGCGGGACCGGTCGTCGGCCAGCGCACCGGTGACGCGGCGCGCCCCGGCGGGATCGGTCTCCCAGCCCGCCATGGCCTCCGCGTGGGCGGACCCGCATCCGGCGGCCGACGCCAGTGCCGCCGAACGGTCCCGGACGGTGCCGAAGGACGCATCGGCCTCATCCGCCCGCGTCCGTGTCGTCTCGGCCCGGGACTGCTTGCGCGCGGCCTCGCCGGACAGGCCGTCGCGGTCGCGTTCGAGGCGCGTCGCGTACGCGTCGCGGCGTCGCGCCTCCTCGCCCATCTCCTCGATGCGCTTGGCGTCGCGCATCTCCGGGCTGGCCTCCAGGGCTTGCCGGCGCGCGTCAAGCCGGATCTTGTCCGCAGCCAGATCGGCCAGCAGCCGGCCGGTCTCCGCGAGGTCGGTCTCCGCTGCGGCGAACCGCGCCTCCGCCTCGGTGAGGTCCCGGTTCAGATGCTCGTACTTGCTCTGCGTGAGGCGCGGCCCGGCGGCCTTCCTTTTCGCGGCGATCCGGGCATACCGGACGTAGTGCCCGAGGAAGTCGGTGGCGGCCTTGTGCGCCTCCTCCAGGGCACGCAGCGCGTCCCGTTCCTCGTCCAGGCCCCGGAACGCCTCCGCCACCGTCGTGATCAGGGCGGGGCTGAGCGGCGGCAGCGCCTCGGTCAGCGCACGCGACAGCAGCCGCTCGTCCGGCTTCTTCGACAGCTGCGGCTGCCTGAGCTGGATCAGCAGGTTGACCAGGGCCTCGTAGCGGTGCTCGCCCAGCCCGAACAGCGCCTCGTCCACGGCCCGCCGGTAGTCGGTCGCCCGGTCGTAGACCATGCCGTGGCCGTCCACGGCCTCACGCAGCTTCTCCCTCGTCAGCGACACGCCGCCCTCCGAGACCAGGGCGAGGTCGACGCCGATGCGGCGCGTGGTGACGAAGAACCAGTGCCGGACGATGCCGCGGTCCTTCACCGCCTTCAGCCCGCAGCCCAGCGTCCGGTACTCGTGCGTCCCATCCGGGTGGACGCGCCCGAACTCCAGCCACGTGTAGCCGAGCCTCTCCGGATGCGGGTGCTTGCCGCCGAGCAGCAGGTTCCACTCCATCCGCTTCTGCCGGTCGCCGTCCGGCTCGACCCGGTGCGGGGACAGCTCGCCGTCCAGCAGGAACGGCAGCGTCAGCGCCAGCACCTTCGACTTCCCGGTGCCGTTGTTGCCGCGCAGCAGCAGCCGCCCGTCATGGAACCGGAACTCCTCGACGTCGTAGTAGAACATGTCGACGAGCCCGGCGCGCAGCGGCTTCCAGCGCTCGGACGTCGGAACGGGCACCGAAGTCGACTCCCGGCTCACTGCACGGCCTTCCTCGTCTCGCGGATGGTCGGTTCCTCCACGGCATAGCGCGCGATCGCCGGACGTGCCCGGACCCGGTCCGGCAGCACCTCCACCAGCCGCAGCGCCGCCAGCTTCCCGAGCGCGACGGCCAGAAGCTCCTTCTCGGCGCCCGGCTCCGTGACGCCCTTGCGCCAGTACGACGTGTGCCGCGCCGCCGCGTCCCGGACGAAAGCGGCCAGCTCGTCCCATCCGGCCTCGGCCCGGCCGGCCAGGTACTCGGCGACCAGCAGTGTCACATGCCCGTCGGTGCGCTGCTCGGGCATCCGCACATCGGTCAGCTCGTCGTCCGGGTCGACCATCGCGACGCCCTCGGCCCGCAGCTCGGGGACCAGGCCGGCCGCCTCTTCGATCCGGCGGGTGATCGCGGCGCGCTGCGATACCAGATAGGCGCGTTCGGTGTCGTCGAGGTCCTCGTAGTAGACGACCGGGTCGTCCAGCAGCCGCCGGGTCAGGCTGCGCCGCAGCGCCCGGTTGCGCAGGTCGTCGGTGTCGGGCACGGGTTCGTCGGTGAGTTCGGCGAGCCTGTCCTCGAACCCCGCCGCGGTCACCGTCGACGGGCCGCGCACCCCGGTGAGCAACGCCGCGAGGACGACCCGGCGCACGTCGTACAGGACGTCCCCGGTCGCCGACAAGTAGGACTCCTCGTCACCCGACACCCGCCGCAGCACACCCCAGCCGAGCAGCATCCGCACCACCGCGACGAGGTCGGCGCGCTCGGCCCGGCCGTCCAGTGTGAACGGGAAAGCCAGGTCGGGTTCGGCGGCCGCGTTCAGGACCTCCTCGGCCAGCCTGCCGAGCGTGGTCTGCGCGTCGGCGCGTTCCAGCACCGCCAGCGCCAGGCACAGCACGACGTAGCGGCGGCGGCCGAACGGCTCCCCGGCCTTGCCGCGCGCCGGATGCGTCCCGTCGTCCAGCGTCGGCGCCGTCTTGAACAGCCGGGCCGTCTCGGCGTCCACCTGCAGCCGCCATCCCGTCTCCCGGCTCAGCCAGTCGCGCAGCTCCGCCTGGTGCCGGCGGACGAGCACGAGGTCCTGCGGGTCGGACTCGGCGGTCAGCAGCGGGCGCCGCAGCAACGTCCGCAACGCGGCCCGCCGCCGCGCCGCATCCTCGTCGTTCACAGGCTCCCCACCAGGTCGGTGATCTCGATGAGGTGCTCGGGTCCCGTGAGGACGCCGTCCTCGGTCACGATCCGCACCTCACCGCCGTCCGGGACGAGCGACAGCCGCACCTCCATCGACCCGTCGCCCGTGATGGCCTTCACCTCGGTGTCGCCCGGCAGCCGCGCCGCGAGCGCGTCGCCCAGCAGTGCCAGGAACAGCCGGAACGCCTTCGGGTCCAGGACGCCCAGCTCGGACAGCAGGACGGGGCCGCCGGTGCGCAGCCGCGCCCGCGCCGCCGCCGTCTCGGCCGCCTCCCGGTCGGTCTGCTCGCGCAGCAGCCGGCGCATCTCCGTCCGGTCCCGCACCCGGTTCGGCTTGCCGCGCCGCTCGTAGGAGCCGGTGCGGCGCAGCTGCGGGGAGATCCGCACCGGCGGCGCCTCCGCCCACGGCACGCCCTGCGGCGCCTCGTCCTCCCAGGCCGCCACGGTCGCGGCGGTGACGGTGAGGTGCCGCGCCGGGGTCAGCCCGAACGCCGCCCGCCACAGCCGGTGCATCGCCGCGTCGTCCGGGGCCTCGGAGAACCAGCGGGCCAGCGCCCGGAAGTCGGCCGACCGGTCCGAACGGCCCGAACGACGCTCGTTGAGCAGCCCGACCGTGTCGACGAGCTGCTTGATCGCCGTCACCGCCGACTGCCGCAGCAGCCTCGCCTGCGACGGGCGCCCGGTCCCCGCGGACACGAACCAGTCCCGCAGCCCCCGCCACCGGTTGCGCCACGACTCCAGCGCGCCCGCCTCGGCACGCGCGAACGCCTCGGCGGCGTCGGTCCCCGCCGGGACCGCGTCGGACGCCTCCCGCCGGGCGGCGAGGGTCAGCAGCCGCTCATGGCCCCGCGACTCCACCTCGTCCAGCAGCGCCGCGATCCGCGCCCCCGAGTTGGCGAGGTCGGCGATGAACCGGTTGATGTAGTCGATCAGGCGTTCCTTGTAGGCGATGAAGCCCTCGACGTCGCCGTCGGAGAAGTCGATCGCCCTGCGCAGCGATGCCATGAACGCCTGCGCGTTGTCGGCGAGCGAGGAGAACCGCTCGGCCAGCGTCAGCAGCAGCAGATGGACCTTGCCCGGGTCGGGGTCGTCCTCGTCCGCCAGCGCCGACAGGGCCGCGAGATGCCCGGCGATGTCGGTGAGTGCCACCGACTGCAGCACGCCCCGGCGCCCGATCGCCTCCTCGTAGAACGCGATGGCCTGCTCGGCCGCCTGCCCCGCCGCGGTGAGCTGGAACAGGAACCGCTTGCGGTGGAAGTCCTCGACGGTGGTGACGCGCCCGGTGTCGGCGTCGGCCCGCAGGTTGCCCCACTCGACCAGCTTGTCCAGCGTCTGCGCGAGCTGCTCGTCGCTGTCGCGGCGCAGCTCGGCGGCCACGTCCTCGGGACGCAGATGGACGATGAACCGCTCCTTGGCCCTCGCGAACGACAGCAGCACCGTCCGGTAGAGCGCCGCGTTCGGAGTGCTGAGATGGGCGAACGGCTGCGGTCCGTCAGCCCCCGAGTCCAGATCCGTCACCGCACCATTCTGACGCCTCGTCGGGAGTGAGAGGGCCGATCCGGTACGGCCGGGACGCCGTGCCCGCATCCGGCCGCCGGGCGGGCCTGGGCCCTGGGGCCCTGTTTTCGGGTTTCGCCTTGACATGAATAGACGCCGTCCAATCTACTGGAAGCGCTCCCAAAAATAATGGCCGCCGTCACGTTCGTGCAGTATGGGAGCGCTCCCATGACTAGTTGAAAATGGGATCACTGGGCTCGGTGTCCGCCTTCGCGTGATGCCGTGGGAAAGGTGTCGGGCAATGACCGTAAGTGGCGGGGCGTCGCTCTCTGAGGCGCCATCCGGCGACGGTGGGCCGGGCTCGGCGGGCGATGACGAGGTGCAGGCCCCACCGGGCCGGTGGGGCGCTCACCTGTGGTGGATCGCCTTTGCCGCCGGAGTGACCGGCGCATCGGCCGTGTGGCTGTTCCTGCCCCATGGCCGCGACATCGGGGCGGTGTGGGAACTGCCGGTCAAGCTGCTCGTCTTCGCTTGCCTGGCCTGCGGAATCGCGCTGTTCCCCTGGCCGTCCAAGCTTCCCCATTGGGTGCTGTACGCGCCGTTCCTCTTCTTTACCGGCTACCTCGTTCCGCGGATCAGCGGCTTCTACTATCTGGACGGCGAACGGGCACACGGCGACAGTTTCTACACCCATCTCTACCTGCTGCTCTATCCGGGCGTCGTACTCACCATCGCCGCCGCGTACCGGCTCGGCGGCGGGACGCCCGGACGGTGCCTGAAGGTCGTCTTCACCGGAATCCTCATCATCTTCTCCGGCTTCCTCGACCTCATGTGGTACGTCGTCAACCCGATCGGCATCCCGCAGGAGATCGACGCCCCGCACATCAACCTGATCACCGGCGGCCCGATCTCGTTCGGCGCGACGGTCGTCTTCGCACTGGCCCATCTTCCGATCATCGCCGGGTTCAACCTGCTGCCTCTGGACCGCTGGATCGGGCGCCTGCTCGGCACCGGACGGGTCCGTACCTGAGCGGGAAGGGACACCATGCCTACGTACGGGGACGCGTCCGCCGCCATCGAGATCTCCGTGGCGGCGCCCGCCTACAACGAGGCGGAGAACATCGCCGCGGCGGTGACCGAATGGCGGACCTACCTGGAACGCGACACGGCGATCGCCGCATGGGAGATCGTCGTCTGCGACGACGGCAGCACCGACGCGACCGGGGACATCCTGGAGGAGCTGCGCCGGGACTGCCCCGAACTGGTCGTCGTGCGGTTCGACCGCAACCGGGGGGCGGGCGCCGCGATCCGCGCCGCGATCGCGCACACGCGGATGGAGTGGGTGCTGCTCCTGGACTCAGACGGCCAGTTCCCGATCGCCAACCTCGACCGGTTCCTCGGACCCGTCCGGGCCGGGGAGGGGACGGCCTTCTCCGGCGCCCGGATCCGGAAGGCCGACGGCGCCGCCTACCGGTGGGGCTCGGCGGCGAGCGGCGCGGTCAGCAACGTGCTGCACCGCACCCGCTACCGCGACTTCAACTCGATCTTCAAGCTGGTGCACGGCCCGCTGCTGCGCGCGCTGCCGCTGGAGGCCGGCGGGATGAACTGCTCGACCGAGATCACCGCCCGGGTCGTCGAACTCGGCCGCACCTGGGTGGAGATCCCGATCGAGCACCGGGCGCGGGCCGGCGGCGGACGCGGCTGGCGGTACTGGCGCGGCGCCCGCGACCGGGCGCTGCTCGTCGGCTACCTCGGCTACCGGCACTGGCTGCAGCGGCGGGGCGTGCTGCGCGCCCCGTCCGCCGTCGAGCCGGAGCGGCGGGCCGCCGGGGAGGCCCGGTGACCACCGCGGTCGCGATGTTCAGCGGCGGGCGGGGCGGCGCCGCGATCGCCCGCCGGCTGCTGCGCACGCCCGGCATCCGGCTGTCCCTGCTGATCAACGGCTATGACAACGGGATGTCCACCGGCGCGCTCCGCCGCTACCTGCCGGGGATGCTCGGGCCGTCGGACTTCCGCAAGAACCTCCTGCTGCATCTGGACCCCCGCCATCCGGAGCAGGCGGCGCTGGCCTCCGTCCTGGAGCACCGCCTCCCGGACGGGACGACGCCCCGCGATCTCGCCGAGCTCGTCGACGGGCTCGCCGTCGACCTCGTCGAGGGATGCCATGCGCTGCCCCGGCGGCCGCGCCTGGCGATCGCCCGGGACCTGGCGGTCTTCCTGGACCGCCTCGGCGCCGGCGCCGGACGCTTCGACCTCGCCGACTGCGCGCTCGGCAACCTGGTGTTCGCCGGCGCCTACCTGCGGCTGGGGGAGGACTTCAACGCGGCGGTCCGCTCGTGCGCCCGGACGTTCGGGTCCCCGGTGCGGATGCTGAACGTGACCGGCGGTGAGAACGCCCACCTGGTGGCGCTCAAGGAGGACGGGCGGCTGCTGGCGGACGAGGCGGAGATCGTCGCGCCGCAGGACCCGTCGCCGATCACCGGCCTGTTCCTGCTCCGCGAGCCGGTCCGCGACCGGGACGAGCTGGAGGCGATGCCCACCGGGCGGCTGCGGCGGGTCCTGGCCGGACGCCGCGCCGAGGTGTCGCCGAACCCGGAGGCGCTGGAGGCGATCCGGGACGCCCGCCTGATCGTGTACGGGCCCGGCACCCCGCATTCGTCGCTGTTTCCGAGCTACCTGACGCCGGGCGTCGCGGACGCCGTCGCGGCGAGCCGCGCCGCGGCGAAGGTGCTGGTCGTCAACATCCGGGAGGACCACGACGTCCGGGGGCTGAGCGCGTCGGGGCATGTCGGCCGCGCACTGCTCCATCTCGGCGACCCGTTCAACGAGCGGCGGACCGTCACCCATGTCCTGTGCCATGAGAACGCGGCGGCGGGCGTCCCGGCGGTGCCGGTGGACGTTCCGGAGGGCGGCGCGCGGGCGAGGGCCCGGTGGATCAGCGCGGACCTGGAGGATTCCGCGCGTCCGGGGACGCACAGCGGGCGGCGCACCGTGGACGTCCTCACCGCCCTGGCGGGCATTCCCGCCGAAACGCCGCTGGAGGAGGCCGGATGATCTGGCTCTGTGACCTGGACGGGACGCTCGTCGACTCCGCCCCCGCCCACGACGCGGCCTTCCGCGCCGCACTCGCGGAGATCGCCCCCGACCTGCTGGGCTCGTTCCGGTACGACGACCATGCGGGGGCGGGCACCGACGAGGTCGCGGCCGTCCTGGGGCTCGGCGCCGATGACGCCGGGCGGCTGATCCGGAGCAAGCGGCGGCACTACCGCGCCCACGTCGACGCGGGGAAGGTGGTGGTGTTCCCGGGGGCGCACCGGTTCCTCGCGGTGCTGGCCCGGCGCGGTGACCCCGTGTACCTGGTGACGAGCGGCAGCCGCGGCTCGGTGGAGCGGGTGCTGGCGGCCTGCTCGCTGGACGGGTGCTTCCGCGGCGTCCTCACCGGCGACGACGTCCCGGTGAGCAAACCGGATCCGGCGTTCTACCTGCACGCCTGCGAACGGTGGGGCATCGGGCGGGCCGATGCGGCGGCCGTGGAGGACTCCGTCCACGGGGTCGCCTCCGCAGTCGGAGCCGGGCTGGTGACGTACCAGGTGCACGCGGCCGAGGCCGCCCCGGGCGCCGTCTCCGTGGGCGGACTCGACGACCTCGCGGCCCTCGCCGACATGGCGGCCCGGCGGTGACCGGCTCGGTCTGCGCGGTGATCCCGGCGGCGGGACGCGGGACGCGCCTCGGACTGGACGTTCCGAAGATCATGCTGGAGGTCGCCGACGGCGTCACCGTGTGGCATCTGCTGCACCGCCGGCTGCGGCCGTCCACCGGCCACGTCCACGTGATCGTGGCGCCCGAGGCGGAGGGGCCGTTCCGGCGCCTGGCCGCCGGCGACATCGGCCGCGGCACCGTGTCCGTGAGCGTCCAGCACGAGCCGACCGGTATGGGCGACGCCGTTTTCGGGGCCTCCGGGTACTGGGAGTCCCATGACGGGATCCTGGTGGTCTGGGGCGACCAGGCGAACCTGTCCGAGACGACGGTGCGCCGCGTCGTGGACGCCCACCTGCGGGCGCCGGGCCTCACCGTTCCGCTCGTGCCGATGCCCGATCCGTACGTCGAGTACGAGCTCGCGGGCGGCCGGCTGCTGCGGGTACGGCAGTCCCGCGAGGGCGACGACTGCCGTCCCGGCGGGCTCAGCGACGTCGGCGTGTTCTGCCTGGGAACGGACGGGCTCGAAACGGCCTGGCGGGACTACCTCGCCGGCGCCGCCCGGGGCACGGTGACCGGAGAGGTCAACTTCCTGCCGTTCCTCGCCTACCTGTCGCAGGTCCGCGGCCGCGACGTCAACCCGGTGCACGTGGACGATCCGGACGAAGCGCGCGGCATCAACACCGCGGAGGACCTGGCGTTCGCCCGGCGGGTCCACGCGGGGCGTGCGGGGTGAAGTTCGCGCGGGCGGGGTCGCTGCTCGGCGGGCACGGATGGGCGGCCGGGCCGACGCTGCTGAGCGGCCTGGCCAGCGGCACGGCCGCGGGCACCACGCTCGTCATCGCCCGGGGCGCGGGCCCGCGGGAGTTCGGGCACTTCACCCTGGTCCTGACGATCGCGCTGATCGTCGCCGTGGGCATGCTGATGAGCCTGCACTACGTGATGCTCCAGGAGTTGCCGCGCGCCGAGCCCGCGGACCGTCCGGCCCTGGTGGCGACGGCGTTCCTGTCCACGCTGGCGCTCGGCGGCGGCCTCACCGCGGCCGGGGCCCTGCTCTCCCCGGTCCTCGCCGTTCCGGTGGGCGTCGACGCCCGGACGCTGTGCTTCTCGTTCGCGCTCGGGCTGTCTCTGGCGTTGAACCAGCTGACCGACGGCCTCCTGCGCGGCCTGAAGCGGTACGCGTTCGTGGCCACCCTGAAGCTGGCCGTCGCCGTGGCGTACCTGGCCGGTTCGTCGTTCTGCCTGCTGGTCCTCGGCATCCGCGACGCCGAGGTCTACCTTCTCGCGCTGATCGCCACGAACGTCGTCTTCGTCCTGGTGGCGGTGCCGAGCCTGGGGATCGTCCCGCGTTCGTGGTCGTGGACGCCGGCGCGCTCGCAGTACCGGCTCGGCGCCTACATGACCGTGATCGCCGCGCTGACCGGCGTCCTTTTCGGGATCGACGTGATCTTCCTGAACCACTGGGCGGGGAAGGGGGACGTCGGCGTGTACTCCGTCTACAACGGCTTCCCCAAACGGCTGCTCGGCGTGCTGTTCACCGACGGGATCGGACTGGTGCTGCTGCCGGCCCTGGCGGTGGCGGAGAAACCGGCCGTGATGCGGCGCATCGCGCGGATCGCGCCGCTGGTCGCGGCGGGGACGGCGGCCGTGTCGTTCGCGGCGAGCACCGTGTTCTTCGTCCTGCTGGGCGGCGGGTACCCGTACTCGCTCGGGCTGATGGCGCTGTCATCGGCGGGCATCGGCGTGCACACCGTCTTCAACCTGTACTCCGTCGCCCTGTCCATGGACGGAGTGCGGGGCGCGCGGCTCCTGGTCCGCTGCCTCGCGGCCGGCACGCCCGCCGCGCTCGCCTGCCTGGCGGCGTGCACCGCCTGGTGGGGGCTGACCGGGGCGCTGGCCGGCTTCGCGCTGGGCAACGCGGTCCTCGTGGCGGTGGTGGGCGCCGCCGCGGCCAGGACGTACCGGCCGCCGGGCCCGTCCCGGCGGCACGCCGCGCAAGCGGCGGAAACCGAACGCGTGGAGGCGCAGCGGTGAGGATCGCGTACATCGTCAACCAGTTCCCGCCGAGCGTCGCCACCGGGCTCGGCCGGTACGCCGAGCTGATCACGCCGCATCTGGCGCGCGAGCACCGGCTCGCCGTGTGCACGCTGAACGACGGCCGGCAGCCCGTGCACCACGGGAGCGGAACGGTCACCGTGTACCGGCCGTCCGGCCGCGTCCTCGGCGCGGTCGGCCGCCGGCGGCGGCTCAACCGCACCCGCGGGATCGAGTTCCTGCTGCTCACCCTGAACGTCGTGGTGAGCAACTGGCGGTACTTCCTGCGGTTGCGGCGCCTCGGCCCGGACGAGCGGCCCGACCTGGTCGCCGTCCACGACACGACGAACTTCCTGTGCGGGCTGCTCTGCCACTACGTGCTGCGGCTGCCGGTCGTGCTCCACGTCCACACCACCGAGTACGGGGTGGCCCCGCAGCGCAGCATCACCGATCCGCTGAACGTGTTCGCGGCGGTCGAGCGGTGGCTGGCCCGGGTCGCGCGGCGTGTCGTCGTCCCCACCCCGGAGGTGCGCGACCAGTTGACCGCCGCCGGCTGGGACCGCACGCCGATCGACGTCGTGTGCCTGGGCGGCACGTTCGAGCAGATCCTCGCCGACACCGCGCTCGACCGGGACGAACTGCGCCTCGGCGCCGCCGCCCTGCGGGCACGCCTCGCGATCCCGGCGCAGGACCCGGTTCTCCTCTTCGTCGGACGCCTCGAACGGCAGAAGGGGATCTACGAGCTGCTGGAGGCGATGCGGAGCATCCGCAAGGACGTCCCCGGGGTGCGCCTGGTGCTCGTCGGGGAGGGAGACGACGCGGGGGTCGCGCGCATCGTCGCCGAGACGGGACTGGACGGGCACGTCCTCACCTCCGGCGGGTTCGTCGGCGGGCGGGCGCTGCTGGAGTACTACGAGATGGCCGACGCCTGCGTGTTCCCCTCCCTCTTCGAGCCGTTCGGCCTGGTCGCGACCGAATCGATGGCGATGGGCAAGCCGACGGTCCTCGGCGCCGGGTTCTCCCGGGTCTTCCTCGGCGACGCCGACCGGTCCGCGGCACGCTTCATCGACGGCACCGGCCCGGACGCCATCGCCGACGCCGTCACCGGTGTGCTGACCGGCCCGGAGCTCCGGGCGGCGCTCGCCGAGCATGGGGAACGGCTCGTCCGGGAACGGCTGAGCTGGGCGCGGACGGCCCGCGAGACCCTCGACGTCTACCGCGCGGCGCTGGGCGGCCGGCCATGACGACCGTCGCGCTGATCGTCCCCTGCTACAACGCGGCGAAGACGCTGCGGCCGTGCCTGGAGGCGGTGCTGGCCCAGACGCGCCGCCCGGACGAGATCGTCGTGGTCGACGACGCGAGCGGCGACGACTCCGCCGCGATCGCGGCGGGGCTCGGCTGCCGTGTCGTGCGGCTGCCCGTGAACCGCGGCGTCTCGGCCGCCCGGAACGCGGGCGTCGGCGCCACCACGGGGGACGTCGTGTTCTTCCTCGACTCCGACGTGGAGCTGCGCCCCGACGCGGTGGCGAACGCGCTGCGGATCCTGGAAGGCGATGCGGAATGCGGATGCGTCCAGGGCGTCTACGAACCCGAGCCTCTCATCGACGACGGGCCGGCCGAGTGGTACCGCGTCCTGCACGCCGCGTACTGGCGCCGCCGCCATCTCGGCGACGTCACCGGCGTCGTGTTCGCGCTCGCCGCCATCCGCCGCGACGTGCTGCGCGCCGTGGGCGGGTTCGACGAGACGCTGCGCGACTGCGAGGACGTCGAATACGGCGGCCGGCTCGCGGGCACGTGCCGCGTCGTCCTCACCGACGAGGTGCGGGGGCGCCACGACGACGCGAGCCGCCTGCTGCCGATCCTCGCCGAGCAGTGGCGCCGGGCAGTCCCGCTCATTCCGCTCGCGCTCACCGCGTCCAGGCGCGGCGGCGGGCAGCCGGAGCACGCCAACCGTCCCGCCGGCATCCTCGCGTGCGCGCTGGCGATGGCCTCCCTGCCGCTGGGCCTGCTGCACCCGGCACTCGTCGCGCTGCCCTTCGCCCTGCTGGTCTGCTTCGCCGCCGCCGACCCGGGCCTGCTGCGCTTCGTCCACCGGCACCGCGGGCCCGCGTTCACCGCCTACTTCGTGGCGGTGCACCTCGCGGTCCACGTGGTGCTGGTCTCCGGACTGGCCTTCGGGTCCCTCCGCCTCCTCCCGGGCCTGCGGCGGCCCCCGCCCTCCCCGGAGACGTGGTGACGGCCCCGCCCGAAGGCGAGGCCGATCCGTTCTCGTGGGGGCAGGGACTACAGGTGCAGCTCTCCCCGCTTCACAGCGGTGACGAGCCGGGCGAAACCCTCCGGGGAGAGCGCGAGGTGTCCGGCGCCGGGGGCCTTGCTATCACGCACACCGATCACGGTGTTGAGGCTCGCGACCTCGACGCAGTCACCGCCCGTGGAACTGGAGCGGCTCGCCTTACGCCAGGCGGGTTCGGTCATCGCGTGGTCTCCATCTAATCGGCGATTAACCTACGGGTCAGGGGCTCGGGCAGCGCCCGCGCCCCGATCCGTTCCCACCGTAGCCCTACATCAGCGACCTTTGCCGGGTCAGTGATCAATCTTCCCTCGATCGCAGCCTCGATGTAGACCACGTCGCTCGCTCTGACTGTCATCAGCTTGAACGAGCCGTCTTGTCCCATATGCGCCCCGGCTTCCCAAGGGATGATGCGCACCATGGCGTGCGGCCAGTCGGCAACCTCCAGGAGTCGGGCGAGCTGCTCACGCATGACGTCCGGCCCGCCGACACGGCGGGCGATCACTGCCTGATCAAGCAATACGTAAAGCTGTGGTGGGCCGGGGCGATTCAGGATCGCCTGGCGCGCCGACCGCTGTTCCCATAGCTCGTCCGCTTCCGTGCTGCTGATGCCCGCGGAGCTGAACCCGGCCCGCGCGTATCCCTCCGTCTGGATGAGGCCAGGAACCCACAAACTCTCGTAGGCCCTGATGACAGACGCCTTTGCTTCGTTCTCCACGTTCTGATGGCGCCAGTCCGGGTCATGAGCTGACTCGGCATACCGGCGAATTCGGGAGAAGTGGCCGCGAGTACGCCAAAGCTGGTCAAGAGTTTCGGTCTTGCTTTCGGGCACTTTTGAGGTGCCCGATTCGTAGTTCGAAACCGTAGAGTTGTCGACCCTCAAGATCTCGGCTAGCTGCGCCTGTGAAAGGTTGCGTTCGATGCGCCATATCCGCAGATCAACAGCTAGCCAATGCCATGGGTTGTTGTCCGGGTCGAGTCGGTCGGCCTTCGCCATTCAAGATCCTTAACCTTGATATTCATGAACGAAAGGAGACAAGTGTAGTCGCCGGCGCTCACGCTGTGGATAGAAAACGCAGACCGCGAGAGGCCAGCCGATGTTCGCGACACCCATAATGGACACAAACCCACAGAATATATTCAGTGAGACCTTTCGGGCTTATCCCGAAACCGTCTATCTCGCACGCGAACTCGTGAAGAGCGCACTCGCCTCCTGGGGGCTCGGCGCCTTCGAGGGTGACGCCGTGCAGATCATGAGCGAGATCGCGTCCAACGCGGCCCGGCTCTGCGAGGGCAGGCACATCCGCGTATGGATCAGCCGGATCGACCAGGGTGTCGAAATGTGCGTGTGGGACGACCACCCCGGCCGGCCCGTGATCCAGCAGCCCCACCAGTTCTGCACGTCCGGACGCGGTCTGATCCTCGTCCAGGCGTTCGCGTCCGGCGGCTGCGGGTGGTTCGAGCTGTACGAGGGCAAAGTCGTGTGGGCGCGGATCGCGATCGACCACGGATACATGTTGGGTGCCGCACGTAGGGCGGGCTGTCCGATCGTCGGGCCCCTTCGTCACGTGAACAGGCCAGGCGCGCAGTTGCACGCATAGACTGCCCCCGCCCTGCGGAGCGCCTCCCCACCGGCTCCCCCAGCGCGGTGGGTTTCCCAACGCCCGCAGGGCGGGCGGCGACCAGCTCGACCCGGTGTCAAAGTCACTCCACCGCCAAGAGCACCGGGCGCCCTGTTGTTCCCGGTCGACAACGCGACAGAGGCGCCGCTGATGCGGCGCCTCTGCGAGCGGCGGGTCGGCTGGGCCTCCTTTGGCCCACCTGACCCCTTATCACGACCTCACCCGGTCATGTGAATGCACACCACCAGGACGATCGGCGCCACGGCGACCACCAGGGCGGGGCCCAGGGCTCTATACAAAAGACGGGTCATGTAAACCCCATCCACTAGACGGCAAACAACCCGGTCCGTCCGGATTTCTGGTGAGAGAGCCTATAAGCCCGGATGGTTCTGTGTGGCAACATCCGCGAATCTCGTAGTCGGCAGACCGAGATGCTGCATTGTGCGGGAGGGCGGAGCCGGCACGTCCGGTTCGGTGGCACGCATGCGCGCGGTGCGCTGCAGATTAGAACCGGTTTCCTATCTGATGTTCGGCGCTGTACGGCAAGGTGTTCGAGGGATGTGTCCGGCGGAAAATGAAATCGGTTCCAGTGCAGGGTCAGGTTCCGGTGGCGTGGTCGAGGGACTGGAGCCGGGCTCTCAGATCCTGCGCCTCCGGGAGGTTCAGGGTGGTGAAGAGCCGGAGAGCCTCCTCCCACGGGCGGCGGGTGGCCTCGCTGCCCTGGACGTGGAGGAGAGCTGCGCCCAGGCTTGCCAAGGTTCTTGCCATCTCGTCGGGAACATCTATTTCGGTGGATAGGGCATAAGCCTGCCGGAGGTGCTCAACAGCGGCTGGGTAGCGGCCGGAGGCGGTGAGTGCTTCGCCTAGATGGCGGAGGGCAACTGTCTCCTCATAACGCTCGCTGATGGAGCGCGAAATGGCCAGAGCGCGTTCGTGGTGAATGATGGCCTCACCGTAGTGCCCGGTGTCGTGGAAGGCGGCGCCGATGCCGATGAGAGTGTCGACCTGGGTTCGCCGATCGCCTAATTCCATCGCTATCGCGAGTGCCGCGCGGTAATTGATCAGAGCTGTTTCGTAAGCGCCGTACCGGCGGTGGACGTTGGCTGTGTTGATGAGCACGATGGCCTCGTGCTGGCGGCTCAGTTCGGCGACGCCGGCGGTCTGTGCGTAGTACTCGGCGGCGCGGTCGACGTCGCCCATGCGGATCATCAGGTCGCCCATGTTGTTGAGCGCCATCGTCCGGAGGTGCGGGGCGTCGATCTCAGTGAGGATCGCCAGTGCTTCGAGGCGGAGTCGTTCGGCCTGCCGGTAGCCGCCGGTGAACTCCAGGATGATCGCGATGCGGTCGAGGCTCTCGGCCTCGCCGTGCCGGTTGCCGAGCGAGCGGTGGATCTCCAGCGCCTCCCGGCCGCGGGCCAATGCCTCCGGGAAGCGGGACCGGTGCCAGTGGATGAGGCTTATGCGGCCGAGAATATGGGCCTCTCCGTGACGGTCACCAGTCGAACGCTGGATTGCCAGCGCCTTTTCCGCCTCTTCCATCGCGGTGTCGTAGTCGCCGACACGGAAACGGATATGGCTCAACTCGGCCAAGGCGCGGGCGGTGCCCGGATCGTCGTCCAGGCCCTGGAGCGCCTCGACCGCCATGCTGTGCAGTCGCGCGGCGGCGTCCCAGTGGCCGCGCGACTCCAGATGTCCGGCGAGTATGCGGGAGAAGCGGGCGGTGTGCGCCGCTGAGCCGATTCGGTCGGCCTCGGCGGCAGCGTTCAGGAGGCAGGCGTGCTCGGTGGCGAACCATTTGGCGGCCTCCCCCTCGTCAGCCAGGGGCGGCAAGTCCGGCGGTAGGTCGGGCTCAATGCTGTCCGGGCGGTGCGGGGACAGCACGTGGTTCGCGTGGTCGGCCGCCGCGAGGTAGAAGTCGAGGATTCGGTGGACGGTTCGGCGCCGCTCCTCGTCGGTGTCGATCTCGCGGGCCAGGCGGCGGGCGTAGTCGTGGACGAGGTCGTGGAAGCGGTAGCGGCCCCGGGCGGGCTCGGTGATCAGATGGCGGTCGAGGAGGTCCTCCAGGATCCGCTCGGCCTCCCGGACGGGACGGCCCAGGGCGGCCGCCGCGACGAGGGCCGTCAGGTCGGGGCCTGGGTGCAGGGCGAACGCGCGGAACGCATCCCGCAGTGCCGCCGGGAGGCCGCGGTAGGAGACCTCGAACACGGTGGTGATCTCGCGGTCCTCGCCGCGCAGCTCGTCCAGCCGCCGGTCGTCGGCGGTCAGCCGGGCCAGCAGGTCGCGGGTGTCCCAGGCGCGGCGGTGGCGCAGGCGGCTCGCCGCCATGCTCACCGCGAGCGGCAGCCGTCCGCAGCGTTCCACCACCGCGGCGACGTCGGTGTCGGCCTCCGCGCGGCCGGGGCCCGCGATGCCGGTGAACAGGACGATCGCGTCCCGGACGGGCAGGATTTCCAGCGACAGCGGCCAGGCGTCGTGCAGCCCGGTCAGCCGGCGGCGGCTGGTCACGATCACCAGGCAGCCGGGGGAGGCCGGGAGCAGCGGTTCGACCTGGTCGCGTCCTGCGGCGTCGTCCAGCACGATGATCGCGCGGCTGCCCGCCAGCTCGGACCGCCAGAGCGCGGCGCGCTCGTCCAGCGCCCGCGGTACCCGCGTTACCGGGACGCCGATCGTGCGGAGCAGCATGTCGAGCGCGTCCGCCGGGTCGACGGGCTTCTGCCGGGCGTCGTGCGCGTGCAGTTCCAGGTACATGGCGCCGTCGGGGTAGTGCTCGGCCAGCCGGTGCGCGAGGTGGACGGCGAGCGCCGACTTCCCGACGCCGGCCATGCCGTCGATGGCGACGACGGTCACCGCGTCACCGGCCGGTGGACCCGCGATGCCCGGCACCGTGTCCATCAGTTGCCGCATCTCGTCGTCGCGTCCGACGAACACCCGCGCGTGGTGCGGCAGGGTGTGCGGGCGCCGGTCCACGCTCAGCTGCGTGCCGGGGACCCGCAGCAGCTCCGGGTCGCCGCGCAGGATCTGCTGCTGGAGCCGCCGCAGCCCGGGGCCCGGGTCGGTTCCCGACTCCGCCGCGAAGAGGTCGTGCGTGCGCCGGTAGACCTCCAGTGCCTCAGCCTGCCGCCCGCAGCGGTAGAGCGCCATCATGAGCCGTTCGACGGGCCGTTCGTCCAGCGAATGGCGATCGGTGAGGTCCGATAATTCGCGAAGGACGTCGGTGTGGTTGCCGTACTTCAGTTCCAGGTCGATGCGTGCGAACGCGGCGGACAGCAGTTCCTGCTCCAGAGTGTGCCGGGCGCGTTCAGCCCAGCCCCCGGACAGGTCGGCGAGCGGTTCGGCCCGGCACAGCTCCGCCGCCTGGCGATGGTGGTCGAGGGCGTATTCGTCGTCGCCGCTTTCGGCGATCGCCCGGGCCTGGTCGCGCAGCCGCCGGAACCGGTGCAGGTCGACCGATTCATCGTCGACATCGAGCAGATAAGACCCCTGCCGGGAGATCAACGCGGCGCCCTCCGCGTCCTCCAGCCGACGGCGCAGCCGCGTCATGTAGACCTGCAGGCCCTGCCGGGCCTTGGCCGGCGGGGCGTCGTCCCAGACCCGGCGGATGATGGTCTCGGTGGACACCGGCTGCCGCCGGCCGAGGAGCAGCACGGCCAGCACGCACCGTTCCTTGGGCGTTCCGAGGTCGCGCCGCCGGCCGTCAATCCACAGCTCGACGGGGCCGATGATGCGGAACTCCACCGGTTCCCCTTTGTGAAAATATCCTCCTGAGCCGATTTTGGCATCATGCGTACCGAATGGCCAGAGCGCGGGCGTTTTTCCCGCGGCTTCCCCGTGTCCCACTACTCACCGAGTCAGGACGATTGCAAGCTTTCGTCAAGATTTCCGATCGACACTCGATTCCGGAGGCAGGTCATTTCGATCTGCGACGGAGGGACGGATGTTCGCATCCAAGGTCAAAGGGGGTTCGTTGACGGCAATGACCGGCTTCGAATGGCGTCGGGCCCTGACCGGGTTCGACCCCGGCTGGTGGGGACGGCTGGGGGACCGGCGCACAGTGCTGGTTGTGGTGGGCTCGCCCGTACCGGGGCAGCCCGCACTGGACGTGGCGCGGCTCGCGGGAACCGACCCGCGGCTGCGCGTGCTCTTCGCAGCGGCCCCCGGGTCGTCCTCGGCCGCCGTGGAGATGATGCTCAGGGACGCGGGCGCGGCACCGCTGCGCTGGTCCGACATCGCGGACGGTGATGTCGGCCTGGTCGTCGCCGCGCAGCGGATACCCGCGTGCCCGCCGGGTGCGCCGCTCATCGCGCTGCCGGGAACGATCCCGGCCGGGGTCGCGCACCGGCCCGCGCCCGCCGTGTACACCTATGCCCACCACCTGGACCGTCCCCCCGATGCCGGGGGCGGTCATGCGGTCGTGGTCGGCGACTCCGACCACGACAGGCTGGTGGCGAGCCTGCCGCTGCGCGACTTCTACCGGCGCGCGCTGGGCGTCGGCGGGCGGCGCGGGCTCGTCGTGGTGGCCCTGCCCGCGGCCGGCGGCACCGGTCCGTGCACCCGCTGCGGGTCCCTGGACGTCGTGCGCCGCCTGCTCGCCGAACTGCCGCCCGACAGGTACCACGTTCTCGGCGTTCCCGAGCCGGGCGGCGACCGGTGCCCGAGCGGGCCGGGGCTCGTCGGCCACCTGCGGGCCGGCCTGGGCCTCATGCCGCCCGATGCGGACTGGCGCGCCGCCCTCGTCGCCGCCGACTGGATCATCGGGCCGCCGGGCCCGGTGACGAGATACGGGACGATCATCGGGGTCCCGGTGCTCATCACCGGGCCGCCGCCCGGGGACGCGCTGCGCCTGCTGGCCGTCCGGTTCACGGCGCATCGGCCCGTCCACCCGCAGCTGGCCGAGGCGGCGGCGCGGTGGCGGCCGGAGCGGGTCCAGCCGGTCGCCGGCCGGATCACGTCCGAGCCTGGACGGTTCGACCGCAACATCCGCAGCCTGATGTACGGGCTGATGCGGCTGCCGCAGCCCGCCACGATCCCCGTGGCGGACCCGGTCTCGCCGCCGTTCCGCATCGGCTGCCGGGACGGGGAGCCGCTCGGCCACCTCACCCGGGGAGGCTGAGGTGAGCTTCCCGGGGGACGGGTGGGTGCCGGGCCCGTTCGGGCTGGACGCCCTGAAGGGGTCGACGGTGCAGGCGGGACGGGCGGTTCTCGCCGTCGCGCACCACGTGACGGCGGCGACCCGGCTTGCCGACGTCATGCCGCTGCTGGAGACCGACCGGCGGGTCGCGGTCGCGTACACGGCCGCGCCGGCGTCGGCAAACACCGGCGGCTTGGACGTGCATCTGCGCGACCTCGGCGGGCTGGTGCTGCCCTGGCGGCAGGCGATCAGCACCAGGTGGGACCTCGTCGTTGCGGCGGGCCACGGGATGCTGGAGAAGCTGCACGGGCCGGTCATGACCGTGTCGCACGGCGCCGGTCCGGGCAAGCTCCATCCTCGCAACGCCGGCTCCGGACCGCCCGCCGCGCGTTCGGTCAGCGGCCTGATCAGGGAACGGCTCGTCGTCGGCGGGCGGGTCGTGCCGTCGTCGATCGTCCTGCCGCACGACCGGCACCTGGAGATGCTCGAACAGGAGTGCCCCGAGGCGCGTCCGGTGGCGTTCGCAGGCGGCGACCCGTGCCTGGACCGGCTGGTGGCGAGCCTGCCCTACCGGAAGGAGTACCGCCGCGCGCTCGGCGTGCGGCCCGGCCGGCGGCTGGTGTTCGTCAGCTCCACATGGAACGAGGACTCGCTGCTCGGCCGCCATCCCGACCTGCTACTGCGCGTTGCGGCGGGGCTCCCGCGTGACAGGTACCAGGTCGTCGCCGCGCTGCACCCGAACGTGTGGTCCTTCTACGGAAAGCGCCAGGTCATGGCCTGGAACGCAGACTGCCGGCGGCTCGGTGTCCGGCTGTTCCCGCCGGAGGAGGGGTGGCGCGCCGGGCTGGTCGCCGCCGACGTGCTGCTCGGTGATCACGGGTCCGTCACCTGCTATGGCGCCGCGATCGGGGTACCGGTGCTGCTCGGCGCCTTCCCGGAGGACGCCGTGGCGCCCGGGACCCATGTCGCCGGGCTCGGCGCGTTCGCGCCGCGCGTCGACTGGGACCGGCCGCTGGCCCCGCAACTGGAGGAGGCCGTGCACGCCTTCTCCGGACGGGTCCATGCCGCGATGCGGAGCGCCATCAGCTCCCGGCCGGGGGAGGCGGCCCGCCTCATCCGCGGGGAGATGTACAGGCTGCTGCGGCTGCCCGACCGGGACCGCCCGCCGGACGTCGAGCCCGTCCCGCTCCCGGTCCCCGGCCTTCCGAGGGCGGCGTGATGGTCACGCTGGTCAGAGTCTGGGACGATCAGCCGGGACCGGTGCGCGTGCTCGTCGGCGGGCGGACGCTGGCACTGCGGCGCTCGCCCGCCGACGGGCGCGAGCCGCCGCCGTGCGACGAGCACCTCGTCGCACGGCAGGAGGAGACCTCGCGGGCCTGGCGGGCGTGCGCGGACGTGATCGTCGGCCGGGCGGGGGACCCGTCCCGCCTCCTGGCGGCCCACCCGGGGTGCCTCGTCGCGGCGACCGTCACCGGGCGGGGCTGCCTGGTCGCGGCCGGCGGTCTGTACGGGCGGCTCGACCCGGTGCTCGGCGGGATATGCCCACCCGCCGACGCGGTCTTGTACGCGTCCGCCCTCCACGCCTGGCTCGTGGCGGGCGGACGGCCGGTGGGCGCGCTCACCCGGCTCACCCTCGTCCGCGGCAACACGGCCACGATGGTCAGGGTCCGGCATCGCCGGGCGGTGCGGCCGGAAGATCGGCGAGCCGCGCTGTGACCTGGGCCGCCTGCGGCGACCCCAGCGCGGTGTAGAGGGCGAGTGCCCGCTCCAGCAGCGGGCGCTCGGCCGCCGGATCACCCCGGTACTGCGCGATCCGGGCCAGTTCGCGCAGCGTGTCGGCCTCAACATGCGGTGCGTCCATCTCCCGCGCGACGTCCCGCGCCTCGTGGAGGGCGGTGGCGGCCTCGTCGGGGTGTCCGGACCGCAGCCGGGCCTGGCCGAGGCACGTCAGCGTCCGCGCCCGGTGGTAGGGCTCGTCCAGACGGGTGAACGTCTCCAGCGCGCCGGTCAGCGTCGACTCCGCCTCGGCGTGCCGGCCGGCGGCACTGAGCGCCTCGCCGATGTGCCGGTCCATCAGCGCGATCCCGCGCGGACGTCCGAGATCGGCGTGCACGTCCCGCGCCAGGACGAACAGCTCGGTCGCGCGGGACGGGGCACCGGTGGCGAGCGCCACGACGCCGAGTCCTTCGAGCGCCGACGCCTCGCCGAGCCGGTGGCCGGCCCGCCGCTCCATGGCGAGGGCGGTCTCGTAGTGGCCGGCGGCCGTGGCGTGCTCCTGGAGGTTGAGGCGGATGACCCCGAGCCCCTCCAGCATCCGTGCCTGTGCTTTGAAGTCGGCGTCGGACTCGGCGGCGGCGAGCCCCAGCTCGTACATCCGGATCCATGACGGGTAGTGCCTGCGTTGCAGGAAGAGCGGCCACATCGCCTCGGAGAGCTGCCATGTGATGGAGTGCAGCCCGTTCTCGTGTGCCTGCCGTGCGACCGCCTCCAGGTTCGGCCGTTCCCGTTCGAGCCACTCCAGTGCCGCCGGGCGGGACGCGAACAGGTCGCCCGGCGGCGCCGCGTACCGTTCGCCGAGGTGCCACCGTCCCGGCATCAGCGTGAGGTCGGCGGCGACGGCGGTCGTCAGGTACCAGCCGGCGAGCCGCGCGAACGCGGCCCCGCGGTCCGGTGCCGGGGCCGGTGCGAGGGACGCGTCCCGCGCGTGCAGGCGCACCAGGTCGTGGAAGCCGTACCGGTCGCCGGGGACTTCGAGGAGCAGGCTGGCGTCCAACAGACCGTCCAGGAGTTCGGCGGCGCGCTCCTCCCCTGTCCCGATGAGGGCCGCCGCGGCGGCGGCGCACAGATCGGGCCCCGGATGGACGCCGAGCAGCCGGTAGGCCGTCGCGTGCTCCGGGTCGAGCGCCTGGTAGGAGGTGTTGAAGACGGCGCTCACCGAGATGTCGCCCTCGCCGGTGCGCAGCGCGGAGAGCCGCCTCGCTTCGTCGCCGAGTTCGGCCACCGCGTGGGCGATCGGCCGGCGCCGCCGCGCCGCCAGGCGGGCGCCGGACGCGCAGACGGCCAGCGGCAGGGTGCCGCAGAGCGCGACCAGTGATCGGGCGTGATCGCGTTCGGCTCCGATCCGGTCCGCCCCGATCAGATGCTCCAGCAGTTCCAGTGCCCCCGGCTCGCCGAGCGGGGCGACGTCCAGGAACCGCGCGCCGTCCACCACGAGCCCGGTCAGGCGGTGGCGCGAGGTGACCACGACCAGCGACGCTCCGGCACCGGGCAGCAGCGGGCGGACCTGTGCCGCCGAGACGGCGTTGTCGAGCATGACGACCAGGCGGCGCCCGGTGGTCATGGATCTGTACAGCGCGGACTGCTCGTCGGCGCCGGCCGGGATGCTCTCCGGCGCAGCGCCGAGGGCGCGCAGGAAGCGTTCGAGCGGCTCGTCGGGCGGGAGCGGCTCGGCGCCGGAGAAGCCGCGCAGGTCGACGAACAGCTGGCCTTCGTAGCGGTCCTTGATGCCGTGCAGCCACCGCGATGCCAGCGTGGTCTTGCCGACGCCGCCCGGCCCGGTGAGGACCACGGGCCCCGGGTGTTCCGCGAGCGCCGACAGTTGCCGCAGCTCGCTGAGCCGGTTGGCGAACAGTCCGGGCGGCGGCAGCTGCGCGGGGGCGGGAAGACGCGTCGCGGCGGGCGCGGTGATGTGCACCCCGCCGGCGATGGACCCGGCCTGAACGCTGGAACCCGCGATCCGCCCCGTCAGCTCGTTGGTCCACCGGTCCCGCTCGTCGGGAGACTGCACGTTCTATCCATCCCATTGGTTCGGTGGCGCGTTGATCGCCCGCTTTACGGTTAACGTACCCGGACGTCCGGTTCAAGTCACATAGATGGTAATTGCAATTCGGCCATGCCATTTATGGGGTACGGGTCAGAATGGAGATTGTTCGCACCTGTCCCAGCGTGATGAACTATGGCGGTGACAGATCCGATGACCGTCGCCATCGCGACCGCCATGGCCGGCAAGGCCGTGGAGGTGGCGGGCGAGCCGGTCCGGGCCGCCGTCGCCGAGCTGTCCCGGCGGGTCCGCGAGCGTCTCCGGGGGCGTCCGTCCGACGAGGAGGCCCTGGAGAGGGCCGCCGGCGACCCGACGCCCGAGAGGGTCGCGACCCTCGCCTCCGCCATCGAGCACCTCCTGGCCGACGACCCAGGGTTCGGGGCGGAGGCGCGCAGCCTCTGGAACCAGGCGCAGACCAACGCCGCCGCGACGGGCGACGGCGTGGTCAACGTGCTCAACGGCCAGGCGGGCCGGGTCGTTCAGCTCCGCGACGTGCACGGAGACGTGAACCTCGGCTGACGCGGGTTCGGGGGCGGGAGGTCAGGCTTCGGTGGCACCCGTGAGGCCGTAGCGTTCCTGGTCGCAGGGGCGGGGAGCCTCGGGGCCGTCGCGGCCGAGGCGCAGCATCCGGGAGACGCGGACGGTGCGGAACTCGCGGCCGCGTGCGGTGATGTGGTGGCCGGGCGCCGACCGGATGTCCGCGGCGAGCGCGGTCCACTCGGCGAGTTCGGCGGGGGTGGCGGGGTCGCCCTGGAACTCGCGGAGCCGGGGGAGAAGGTCGGTGAAGTGCCGGGCCAGCCGGTCGCGGGCCTCGGCGGGATCGTCGCCGCCGGTGACGGGCGCCCAGGAGCCGCCGTCGATCTCCACGACGACGAAGGTGGGCGGGAGCAGCACGACCCCGGGGTGCGTCTGGATCGCGTGGTGCGCCTCCGCGCGCACCATGTCGGGGACGGTGCCGGGGACGGGCATGCGCGCGACGAGGTTCAGCCGGAGCTGCGCCTCCCACTGCCCGCACGGCGCCGGCGGGTCGAGCAGGTGGCCGCGGAGGAAGTCGTCTCCGGCGAGGTCGGCGTCGGTGGAGCGGGGCGGCTCCATGACCCGGTCGCCGATCAGGACGAACTTCTCGACCCGGATGATCCGGTACCGGCGGTCGGCGATCTCCCACTCGTCCTTGGCGAGCTGCTCGCCCTCCTCGGGGTCGAGCCGGGCGGCCGCCGCCAGCATGGCCTCGGCGGTCTCCGGGTCCTGCTCCTCGGCCGCTCCCGACCGCAGGTCCATGGCGAGGCCGTACCGGGCGGCGGACGGATCATCGGAGCACAGGGATCCAATTCGCCACTCTTTTCCCATTTGTACTGCATGCCCAAAACTGGGGGAGCCGGCGGGAAGAATCTTGGGGTACCGCAGAATTCGCTCACCGAGTTCCCGGTCGCGCACCGCCGCGACGGGATCGAGTTCGGCGACCACATTGATGTAGTCGTACCCGTGCATCAGCGGGAAGGTCATGCCCGCATCCTGGCCGGACGGCCGGGATGCCCGCATGATTTTCGCGAGATCCGCCGACCGCCCGCGGCAATTAACCGGAAAAGGAGATTTGTGCGACGTCCGTTCTTGCCGGGGACGTCCGCCGGCTCAGCGCCCGGACGATTTCGGTGGTTCGGACGATTCGGATTGTTCGGATTTTTCGGATGGCGGCCCGTCGTCCGTCTCGCCGCCGGAGTCACCCGGATGATCGAACCACGCGGGTACCTCGCGTTCGGTGTCGAAGCCGCGCGCCACGAGGACGTCGGTGGACGAGTGCGCCAAGATCGACAGCGCGATCGTCGCGGCGACGAGGTGGAAGATCTGGTCGCCGGCCGAGATCCCCGATTTCAGGACGATCAACCCGTAGACGACCGAGGCGAACCCCTTGGGGCCGAACCACATCACCGCGGCCTGCTCGCGGGCGGTCAGCTTCGACCGCAGGAACGACACCCAGATCGCCACCGGCCGCGCGACGACCAGTGCCAGCACCGCGAACACCCAGCCGGACCAGCCGACGTCGCCGAGGAACGCCGGGGACAGCAGCGCGCCGAACACCAGGAGCGCCGCGAGCTTGAACATCTCGGCGATCAACTCGCCGAACTCCTCGAACTGCTCCTTGTAGTGGTCGCCGACCGTCGCGACCGTCACACCGGCCGCGAACGCGGCGAGGTAGAGGTTGCCGTGCGTGGCCTGCGCCACCGCGAGCACGAGCAGCCCGATCGCGAGGGCGTTCAGCGGCTCGAACTTCGGTGCGACCGCGAACAGCCGGGTGCGTTCCAGCATGAGCGCGACCAGCGGGATCACCACGCCGATGGCCACCCCCAAAGCCAGTTCGAGGGCCAGGTCGTCGATGTGCAGATCGCCCGAACCCTGGGCGATCGCCAGGAACACGATGACGAACGGAAGCGCGAGGCCGTCGTTGACGCCGGACTCCACGTTCAGCAGGCGGCGCAGCCGCGGCGGCACCTTCTCGTTGCCGATCAGCGCCGCCGCGAACACCGGGTCGGTCGGGGCGAGCACCGCCCCGATCAGCAGCGACTCGATCCACCCGAGACCCACCACGTAGTGCGCGAGAGCCGCCGTGATGATCAGTGTGAGCGGCAGGCCCCCCGCCAGTGCCCGTCCCGGCAGCCGCCAGGCGCTCCGCACTTCCTTCCAGCCCGCGTGCATGCCGTCGGTGAACAGCACCGCGAACAGCGCCAGCTCGGCCAGCGTGTTGACGATCTCGTCGTCCGGGCTGAGCGTGATGACGTCGCTGACGCCGTCGCCCAGCAGGAATCCGCCTATGAGGAACAGCGCCGCGGTCGACAGGACGGTGCGGTGCGCGAGGCTCGACACCAGCACGGCCAGCAGCAGCAGAGCGGCGAACACCAGGAGGAGGTTCGTCATCACCGGGCCCTTTCACAGATCGGCGAACGTGCCGCGGACCGAATGCTCCCGGCGCACCGGCCGAAATCTTAACGGCCCGGCCTCTACAGGTGTAAATCGGTCATTCGTCCAGGGTGATGACGACCTTGACGTCGTCGGGCCTGGACGTGAACGCGTCCTCGAAGTCCTCCAGTGGAACGCGGCGGGAGATCAGCCGTCCGAGCCAGTCCAGGTCGGCCCGCGCCAGGGCCCGCGCCGCGTCCTCGTAGTGGCCGAAGCCGGCGTTGACCGACCCGATGATCGCGTCGTTCTCCAGGACGATGTCGCGGTTGAGGCCGCCCGCGTCCATGGCCACGTGGCGGCCGGCCGACGACACCCCGGTCAGGCACACGACACCGTAGGCGGCGTTGCACCTCACCGCCCCGAGCACGAGCTCGGACGCGCCGGTCGCCTCGATGACCACGTCCGGCACCCACCCGGCGACGGCGTTCTCCAGGCCGTCGTGATGGTAGGCGGCGCCGAGATCGGCGACCAGCCGCGGCTTCGGCCCGTCGGTGACCTGGTCGAGGACGCGCACGTCCAGGCCGCGCTGCACGCCCAGCAGCGCTGCCAGCAGCCCGATCGGGCCCGCGCCCGTCACCAGCGCCCTGCGCGGCTCCCACCAGGCCCGCCCGCCGACCTTCTCGATCTGGTCCCACGCCTTCGCGACGACCGTGGCCGGCTCCATGAGCACGCCCACCTCCGCCAGCCGCGGATCGAGCGCGACGGCGTAGTCCGCCTCCACCGTCCACACCCGGCTCGCGAAGCCGTCGAGTTCCTTGATGCCGCGCTCGGTGTAGCGGCCGTTGCGGCACATGTCGAACTCGCCGTGCGCGCACGCCCCGCACGGCACCGGGTCCGGCCGCCGCACGACCCCGACGACGAGGTCGCCGGGGGAGAAGCCGCTGCCGGACGGGGCGTGCCGCACCCGGCCCAGCGACTCATGCCCGATGACCAGCCGCTCGCGGCCGGGCGGGGCGGAGCCGAACTCGCCGGCGACGATCTCCTTGTCGGTGCCGCACACCCCGACGCCGAGCCCGTCCACGAGCAGCTCGTGCTCGGCGGGCTCCGGGTCGGGGGCGTCCGTGACGGCGAGCGAGCCGGGCTTGCCCGGCAGGACGGTCAAGGCGCGCATGGCGCTCTCCTTCCACGACTACGGGCGTGATGCCTGAGCACGTTCCAGCCAGGCGGGGCGCGTCCCGCTGAGATGCCGGGCGGTGTTGACGAGCCCGACATGGGAGTACGCCTGCGGGGTGTTGCCGACCTGCCGTCCCGCGGCCGTGTCGTACTCCTCGCTGAGCAGCCCCAGGTCGTTGCGCAGATCCAGCAGCCGGACGAACAGGTCGGTGGCCTGCTTGGTCCGGCCGATGCCGTGCAGGGCGTCCGCGAGCCAGAACGTGCACACCAGGAACGCGCCCTCGTCTCCGGGCAGCCCGTCGACGCCGCCGTCCGAGCCCGTGTCGTAGCGCAGCACGAACCCGTCGCTGTACAGCTCCCGCTGCACCGCGTCGACCGTCCCGACGACGCGCGGGTCGTTCCACGGCAGGAAGCCGACCTGCGGGAGGAGCAGCAGCGCCGCGTCCAGGCCGCGGGAGCCGTAGAACTGGGTGAACGTTCCGCGGTCCGCGTCGTAGCCGTGCTCGCACACGTCGGCGTGGATCCGTTCGCGCAGCGCCCTCCAGGTGTCGACGGGCCCGTCCAGCCCGAACCGCTCGACCGCCTGGACGGCCCGGTCGACGCCCGTCCACGCGAGCACCTTGGAATGGACGAAGTGGCGCCGGTCGCCCCGCACCTCCCACAGGCTGTTGTCGGGGTCGCTCCAGTGCCCTTCGAGGAAGTCCATCAGGGCGAGCTGCATGTCCCAGGCGTTCTCGTCCGCCCCGATGCCGGCCTCCCGCGCCAGATGCAGGCCGTCCAGCACCTCCCCCCACGTGTCGAGCTGGAACTGGTCGGACGCGGCGTTGCCGACCCGGACCGGCGACGACCCCTCGTACCCGGCCAGCCAGTCCACGGTGAACTCGGTGAGGCGGCGCGTCCCGTCGATGCCGTACATGATCTGCAGCTCGGCGGGGTCGCCGGCGACGGCGCGCAGCAGCCACTCCCGCCACGCCTTCGCCTCGGCGACGAACCCGGTGCCGAGCAGGGCCTGCAGCGTGAACGTCGCGTCGCGCAGCCAGCAGAACCGGTAGTCCCAGTTGCGCGGCCCGCCGAGCTGCTCCGGCAGGGACGTGGTCGCGGCGGCGACGATGCCGCCCGTGGGCGCGTAGGTGAGCGCCTTCAGCGTGATCAGGGACCGGCGGACGGCCTCGTCCCACCGCCCGTCGTAGTCGTAGCCGCGCATCCACTCCGACCAGAACAGCTCCGTTTCCTCCAGCGCCCGTTCGGCCTCGACCGCCTGCGGACGCCGCTCATGCGACCGCTGGTACGTCAGGACGAACGGGACCCGGTCGCCGGCCGCCACGGTGAAGTCGCCGTACGTGGTCAGGTCGCGCCCCTCCAGCTCGACGGGCGTCTTCAGCCAGACGGCGTCCGGGCCCGCGATCGCGTTGTGCTCCCCTTCGCGGTGCCGTACCCATGGCACGATCCGCCCGTAGTCGAACCGCAGCCGCAGCGCCATGCGCATCGGGACCCGCCCGCTGACGCCCTCCACGATCCGGACGAGGTCGGCCGCCTCCCCGCGCGGCGGCATGAAGTCGATCACCCGGACGGTGCCCTCCGGCGTCTCCCACTCCGACTCCAGGATCAGCGTGTCGTCCCGGTAGCGGCGCCGCGTGCACAGCCCGCCCGCCGCGGGCGCGAGCCGCCAGAACCCCGCCTTCTCGTCGTCCAGCAGGGACGCGAAGCACGCGGGGGAGTCGAAGCTCGGCAGGCACAGCCAGTCGATCGACCCGTCCCGCCCCACCAGTGCCGCCGTCTGCGTGTCCCCCAGCAGCCCGTAGTCCTCGATCCGCAACGCCAAGGCGCAACCCCGCTCTCGTCCCATCCGACTCCTGCGAAGTACCCGTGATAGTGGATGTATGTAGCGCCGGTCGGCGCTTCCCGCAGAAAGGCACCGGCACGGCGACCTGGGAGCTGCCGCCGTGCCGGTTGTCAGGGGGTGGGGTCGGGGTCAGGGCGTGCTGCAGGTGAGTGCGGGGTCGGCCACGTTCCCGCCCGGGGCGCTGACGGTGAACCCGAACGAGGCGGACGCCCCCGGTGCCAGGCTGGAGTTCCAGTCCACCGGCTTCACCGTGATGACGTCGCCGTTCTCCGTCGGGCTGCCGTTCCAGATCGCCTGCAGGTCCTGGCCGGAGTTCATGGTCAGGATGGCCGTCCACGAGCTGACCGCGCCGCTGCCGGCGGTGATGGTGACCTGGCCGTTGAACCCGTTGTTCCACTGCGCGGTGCGGGTGTAGGTGCAGGTGACGGTGCCGTCGTTGTCGCCGTCGCCGTCGCCGTCGCCGTCTCCGTCACCGGGGGTGCCGCCCAGAGCTTCGAGCGTCGCGTCGTACGCCGGCTTCTTGGCGTAGGCGTCGTCGAAGAGCAGCGCCGCGCCCTCGCCCTCGAAGACGTCCGGAACCCAGGAGTACTTGTCGGTCACGCCCCAGACGGTGATGCCCTTGCAGCGCGGCACGGCCAGGCACGCGGAGGTCACCGCGCGGTAGTCGGCGGCCTGCTGGGCGAGCTTGGAGCTGTCCGGCGGGGTCTGCATCCGGATGTCCAACTCCGTGATGTAGACGTTCACGCCCAGGTCCGCGAAGCGCTGGATGTTGGCCTGGATGTCACCCGGGAGGCTGCCCACGATCAGGTGCGCCTGGAGTCCGACGCAGTCGATCGGGACGCCGCGGGCCTTGAAGTCCTGGACCATGGCGTAGACGGCGTCGCTCTTCGCGTTCCGGCCGTCGATGTTGTAGTCGTTGTAGCAGAGCTCGGCGCCGGGGTCGGCCTGGCGGGCCGCCCGGAAGGCCTGCTCGATGTAGTCGTCGCCGATGACGCGCTGGAAGACGGTGTCGCGCCGCGCGCCCGACCCGTCCTGGAACGCTTCGTTGACGACGTCCCAGTACTCGATGTCGCCCTGGAAGTGTCCCGCGACGTTCGAGATGTGGTTGTTCATGACGTCGAGCAGTTCGGTGCGCGAGGAGATGCCCTCGACCCAGTCGGGGAGCTGGCTGTGCCAGACGAGGGTGTGCCCGCGCACCGCCATGCCCTGCGACCGGGCGTGGCTGACGAGCTGGTCGGCCGCGCCGTAGCTGAACGAGTTCCGGGACGGCTCGGTCGTCTCCCACTTCATCTCGTTCTCGGGGGTGAGCTGGTTGAACTCGCGGTTGAGCGTGTTCACGTACGCCGACTCGCCCATGTGGCTCTGAGCCGCGGCGGTGCCGAAGACGATGCCCTTGGCGGCGGCCGCCTCCTTCAGGGTGGTGGGAGCCGCCGACGCGGGGAGCGCGCCGGCCACCAGCATCGCCAGGAGCAGTGTGACCGCTCCGAGCACCGCGGTGAGTGCTCTTCTCATGGTTTCGATCCTCCTTGGGGGTGGTGCCTGCTTTCGGGGGGCCCGAGATAGGAGGTCCTGAGTCCTCCGGTGTCGACCACGATCTTCTGCAGGACGACGGTCGGGTCGACCATCCAGAACTTCAGGGTGTGCGTCCCCGGTCCGGTGACGGTGTGCGTGGTGACGGTCCGGTTGACGTTGTCGGAGGTGTTCCTCTCCCACTGCTTGTTCATGGTCGTGTCGTTCGCGCCGGTCGCCTCGGTGATGTTCACGACCTGCGGCTCGTCGCCGTCGATCGAGACGGCGTACTTCAGGCCCCCGGCCGACAGGACGCTGTTCCTCGGCGACAGGTAGGCCCAGACCTTCACCGGTCCGGTCGTCGTCAGCGTCATGTCGTATTCGAGGCGCGGGCCCTCACCGGGCTCCTGGCCGGGCGCGGTGACGGGGAACGGCTCCATTCCGGCGCCCGTCCGCCCGACGCCCGGGACGCGTTTCCAGTGGGCGTCGCCCGTGCGGGTCGCGCGGGTGTAGCCGTCGGCGTCCATGGAGACGTAGCCGCCGGCCTCAAGGAAACCGCGGGGCTTGAACGATTCCGGGTTGTCGACGACGGCCTGGACGGTCACGGTGCGGCCGTCGGCTCCGGAGACTTCGATGGGCACGCGGCTGGTCCCCTTGGGCGCCTGCCGCCAGTCGACCCGCACCGTCGCCCGCACCTGCTTGTCGACGCGGCCGCTCGCACGGGTGACCTTCACCCACGGCTCGGCGGGCGAGATCCGGTAGTCGAAGGGATCGGAGCCTCGGTTGAACACCTCGATGTACTGCCGGGGCGCCGACTGGTACGGGCTGAATTCCGGTAGGACGGCCTCTGACTCCTCCTTCGGCCACCACTTGTCGGAGCCGTCGACGGCGACGCCCATCTCGGAGCCGTCCGGTATCTCGATCCGCCTGAGCTCGGGGAAGATCTTGTCCGGCAGGGCGATGTAGTCCTTCTCGGGCTGCTGCCAGGGCGCGTTCGGGCCGTAGCGCTCCACGTCCCCGTAGCCGATCTTCGGCTGGCTCTGGAAGCCGTTCCATTTACCGCCGGCCAGTCCGTTGTCGTAGTGGTCCGACATCGCCTGGTCCTCGTCGAACCTGGCCTCGGCGAGTTCGGCCTGGTCGTTGGTGGCCGCCCGGCCCTGCTCCGCGTAGAGGATGTTCGTGAACTCGGCCTCACGCAGTTCGTACAGGTTGGCCGTCGCCTTCACCCGGTAGTAGACGAGCTGGTAGTAGGCGTCCTGGTATTCCTCCGGCAATCGCCGGCGTATCCGTTCGGCCTTCTCGGCGAGCCGCCGCCATCGTGCGGTGACCCTGTCCATCTCCCGGTACCGGTTCAGGTAGAAGGGCGTTTCCTTGTCGTCGTAGACGACCGCGGCCGGGTCGGTGGACAGGTCCTTCTCCGGGTCGACGGTGATGCGGCGGTTGAGCAGTTCCGGTTTGCGGAGCGCCTGGAGGTCGCCGTAGGCGTTGAGCACCTCGGCGATCTCGTCCGCGTGCCGGGAACCGAAGTTCTGCGCGGCGAACAGCCGTTCCCATTCGCCGAGCTTGTGCAGCGGCCAGCGGTCCGGGTCCCAGGCGTAGTCGAGGAAGAACTGCAAGGGCAGCTCATTCGCCTTCATGTCGCCGACGTTCGCGACCCACAGGTTCCGGATGCCGTACCGGTACGACTGGTGCAGCTGCTCCCACGTGTTGCCGAGCTGCGCGGTGTCGACCCACTTGTAGTTGCGGCCGCCGCCCACATAGTCGAAGTGGTAGTAGAGCCCGTATCCGCCGGCGCGCTCCGGCAGCCCCCGCTCGGGCATCTTGCGCATGTTCCCCCAGTTGTCGTCGGTGAAGACGACGGTCACGTCATCGGGGACGCGCATGCCCCGGTCCCAGTACCGCTGCACCTCCTTGTAGAGGGTCCAGACCTGCGGGGTGGCGGACGCCTCCTTACCGGTGACCTCCTCCAGAATGTCGCGCTCATTGGCGATGATGTTCTGCATCAGTTCGATGCCGTCGCCGTCCGGCAGGCCGACGTCGCCGTTGCCGCGCATGCCGATGGTCACGACGCCCTCGAAGTCGTCCTCGACCATCCGCTCGATGCCGTCACGCCAGTACTTCTTGACGGCTTCGGAGTTCCGGCGGAAACTCCACTCGCCCGTCCCGCCGTACGGGTCGTGGCCCGGCTTGGTGATGTTCCCGTCCTCGTCGCGCTCCGCCGGGACGGCGTGCCGGTTCCACTCCTCGATGCCGCGCATCATCGGCGCCTCGTGGGACGTCCCCATGACGACGCCGTACCTCTTCGCGGTCGCGTGGTTCTGCGGGTCGTCCTCGGCGAACGCCCGTCCCCAGACCGCCGGCCACAGATAGTTGGCCTTCAGCCGCAGCATCGTCTCGAAGATCTTGGCGTAGAACTCGTGGTTGAAGCCGTTGGGATGGCCGGGCGCCTTTCCCTCACCGAAGAACTTCGGCGCCCACCGGTTCAGTGCGGGGTTCTCGTCGTTGATGAAGAAGCCGCGGTATTTCACGGCCGGTGTGCCCTGGGTGTGGCGGCCCGGCTTCACGTACACCTCGTCCCGGTGCCGCGACGGGACGTCGTCCCAGAAGTACCAGGGGGAGACTCCGATGTTCCTGGAGACGTCGTAGGCGCCGTAGATGGTGCCGCGCTGGTCGCTGCCGGCGATGACGAACGCGCGGCGTACGCCCGGCACGGGGTGGTCCACCACCTGTTCGAGGGTGGTCTCCCACTTGCCTGCGATGCCCTTCACGTCCAGTTTCCCGGAGGCGATGAGCCGGTCGATGAGCGGGCTCTCGCCGATCGTGCCGATGACGACGGCGGTCCGTCCGGACGGGACGTCGCCGCCGGTGGAGAGCGCGGGGCGCTCGCCGGTCACCCGCTCGATGTCGGCGCGCAGGTCTCCGGCGGCCCGTACGACGCCGGGGTGGTCGGCGTCGCTGACCACCAGCGGTGCGGCCTTTCCGCCGGCGACGAGCGGGAAGTATCCGCGTCCGTCCCGGAACGAGATATAGGAGGACGGGTCGGCGGGCCTGTCCCAGCCGTGGCCTCCGTGGGCGGTGGGGAGCGCGGCGGCGGGCTGGGCGGCGAAGGCGATGGCGGTCGGTATCAGGGCCAGGAGCAACGTCCATGTCCGATGCGGTCTGCCCATCGGCTGTCTCCTCACTGCGGGAGCAATGCGGCTTCGAAATATTTCGATACATTTCGAGAGCCGACAGGAAAGTAACCCCAGGAACCTCTTTCGTCAACCACCTCTTTCACCCTTGTCTGAGGCAAAGCGCTCTGATCTGGACGCTTGCGGTCGCGGCCCGTCGTTCGAAACATTTCGAGGGAGGAACGGGCGATCACATCGGTGCCGGGCACGGCAAAGTCCGCATATTTCGCTACAAGATCTGAACGCTTAGGCTCTGTCGCAGGTGGCCGCGATCTCTCGCGGTGGTGGGTCGGCGAGCGCACGAGAGGGCCCGGACTGTGACCAACGACGAGCAGGCCCACGTTGACCTCAACGCGGACGTCGCTCACCCCGCCCGGATGTACGACTACTACCTGGGCGGAAAAGACAACTACGAGGCCGACCGCGTGGCCGCCGAAGCGTCCCTGGAGGCCGCGCCCGAACTGCGCGCCATCGCGCAGGAGAACCGCGCCTTCCTGCGCCGCGCCGTCCGCCACCTGGTGGACTCCGGGGTCAGGCAGTTCCTCGACATCGGCGCCGGGCTCCCCACCCAGCGCAACGTCCACGAGGTCGCCCAGGAGATCGCGCCCGAGACACGCGTCGTCTACGTGGACAACGACCCGATCGTCCTCGTGCACGCGCGGGCGCTGCTGAGATCCCACCGGCTGGGCCGGACGGCCGTCGTCCAGGCCGATGTCCGCGACCCCGGGGCGATCATCGCCGACGACCAGGTCCGCTCGCTGATCGACTTCGACGAGCCGCTCGCGGTCATGCTCGTCTCGGTGCTCCAGTTCGTCCCCGACCGTGAGCCGCATGACATCGTCGCCCCGCTGCGGGACGTGATGCCGGCCGGCGGCTACCTGGCCGTGTCGCACCCCACGCAGGACTTCCGCGCCGGCCAGGCGACCCAGGTCGCCAGCACCTACAACCGCGCCAAGGCCCCCGCCGTGCCGCGCCGCAAAGCCGAGATCGAGCGCGTCTTCGACGGCTTCGACGTGCTGGAGCCCGGCATCGTCCAGACGCCCCTGTGGCGCCCCGACGGCCCGGTCACCCCAGACCTCGATCTCATCTGGATGTATGGCGCCGTGGGCCGGAAACCCTGAGCCGGCCAGGCCCGCCCGCCCGCTAACGCAGATCCGCAGCCCGACCCGACCTGACCCCCGGAGAGGTGACATGGACGTCATCGAGGCCATGAAGACAACGGGAACGTGCCGCTACTTCCGCAGCGACCCGGTACCGGACGAGGTCCTGATGTCGGCGTTCGAGGCCGCGCGGTTCGCCCCGCAGGGCGGCAACCGCCAACCCGTCCGCTGGGTCGTCGTCCGCGACAAGGACCGCAAGCGGCAGCTCGCCGAGTGGTACCTCGCGCCCTGGAAGGCCTACCTCGGCGGCATCGGCACCGGAGACATCGGCGTCGGCGCCCTCCCGAAGGCCGTCACCGACGCCGACCACTTCGCCGAGCACCTGCACGAGGTCCCGGCCATCGTCGTCCTGTGCGCCGAGATCGACGGCCTGCACCCCACCGACCTGGAGCTCGACCGGTTCAGCGTCGTCGGCGGCGGCTCCATCTACCCCACCGCGCAGAACTTCTGCCTCGCGCTGCGCGACCAGGGCGTCGCCAGCGCCCTGACCACCCTCCTCGTCCACGCCGAGCCGCGGGTCAAGGAACTGCTGGGCATCCCGGACGGCGTCCTCACCGCCGCCCACATCGCGGTCGGCTACCCCGAGCACGGATTCCCCACCCGCCTGACCCGCGCCCCCGCCGGCGAGATCGTCTACGACGAGACCTACGGCACCCCCTTCACCGACGCGCGCTGAAGGCTCCGCCTGCTCGGCGTGCCGTTCCCGGGGGTCAGCCGGCGGGGAACCGGCCGGCCGCCCAGGTGGAGAGTTCGGCGCGGGCCGCGGCCAGCTGAGCGGGCGTCACCGGTGAACCGGCCGTGGTGTCGACGATGAGGGCGAAATGCACCTCCGCCCCGGAGCCGCCGGCCGGTGTCAGCTGCAGCCGGTGCGCCGACGACGAGCCGGGCTCGCGCGTGGCCTTGACCGGACCTGCCGGCCCTGCCCGGCCATGAGGACCCGCACGCACTCCTCGCGGTCGTGGTCTCCGCGCTGACCGGATACCACCTGTCCCGCGAGTTCTTCGGCCGTCCCCCCGCCGACATCGACCCCGACCGGTTCACGGCCGCCCTCGCCGCGCTCCTCACCACCCCCCGTTAGGGCCACGCCGGTCAGGGGGCGCGCCGGTCAGGAGAGCTTGGCGAGGCCGCCGTAGGCGGAGACCTGGGCCGGTGTGGGGGCGGGCGGCTCGCCGGGATCGCGGCGCCACTGCGACACCAGGACCACGCCGGGCCGGACGAGTTCGAGCGCCTGGTCGGTGAAGACGAGCCGTTCGAACTCGCGGGCGGTCCGGGGCTGGGTGCGCACGCCGTCGTCACGGTATCCGGCCGACGCCGACCGCAGCGCCGGCTCGTGCTCGGCCGTGACGTGGCTGGCGAGCACATGGCTGCCCGGCGGCAGGGCGTCGACGAAGGTCCGGACGATCTCGGCGGGCCGCTGCTCGTCGGGGATGAAATGCAGAATCGCGCTCAAGATCAGCGCGATGGGCTCGTCGAAATCCAGGATCCTGCGGACGAGGTCGCTGTCGACGATCGACCGGGGCTCGCGGATGTCGGCGTCCAGGTAGCCCACCTGCCCGAGGGGATCGGAGACCAGCAGGGCGCGGGCGTGCACCAGCACGATGGGGTCGTTGTCGACATAGGCGATCCGTGCGCCGGGCGTGACCTCCTGCGCGACCTCGTGCACGTTCGGTGACGTCGGAATGCCGGTGCCGACGTCGAGGAATTGCCGGATCCCGGCCTCGGCGGCGAGGTAGCGGACGCCGCGGAGCAGGAATCTGCGGTTCTCCTGAGCGCCGACCCGAATGGACGGAAATGCCTCCGCGATTCTGGCCGCGGCGGTCCTGTCGGTGGCGAAGTTGTCCTTACCGCCCAGTAGATAGTCATATACCCGCGCGGAGGAGGGATGGGCGGCATCGACGAGCGGACGCACGGCCGTGGACTCCGCCGGGCTCCCGGGGAGCGGCGCTCTCTCTTCTCGCGGGGTCGGCACGTTCCGGTCACTCCCACTCTGTCGGCGGCAGAGGGCGGTAGTTTAACGTGACGGGCATTGCCGGAGAGAAGTCCCGGAAGAACGTCGCCTCCCGTAATCGGCCGATCGGGGACCGTGATGAGAATCGCCATAGCCAGTGCATCCGGGCAGCTCGCACGCCGCACCGCGGAATACGTGCTGGAAAAGGTCTCTCCCGATGACGTCATCCTGGTCAGCAGGAATGTGGAAGCGCTCGCCGAGTTCGCGGATCGCGGGGTGGCCGTACGGCACGGCGACTACGACCGGCCGGAGACGCTGCCCGCGGCGTTCGAGGGCGCCGACCGGCTCTACCTGGTCAGCCTGCACGAACTCGGCCACCGCGTCACCCAGCACCGCAACGCCGTCGACGCGGCCGCGGCCGCCGGGGTGCGGCACCTCGTGTACACCTCCTACATCATGGTCGATCCGGCCTGCCCGTCCACGGTCGTCCCCGACCACCTGCGCACCCACGAGCTGCTGGACGCCTCCGGGCTCGACGTGACGTACCTGCGCAACGGCCTGTTCGCCGAGACCCCGGTCACCCAGATCCTGCCGCCGGCGATCGCCCGCGGCATGCTGGTGGACAACACCGATCACGCCCGGGGGGCCTTCGTGCACCGCGACGACTGCGCCGCCGTCGCCGCCGCGGTGCTGACGTCGTCCGGTCACGAGGGCAGGACCTACGACGTCACGGGTCCCGAGCTGCTCAGCTTCGCCGACATCACCGCGCTCGCCGCCAAGGTGTCCGGCCGCCCGGTCGGCTACCTCAGCGTGGACGACGCGGAGTTCGACGGGCAGCTCCGCGCGGCGGGCGTGCCCGACGAGGTGCGCGGCATGATCGTCTCCTTCGGCGTGTCCCTCCGCGCCGGCTTCGGGGAGCCGCTGACCGACACCGTCCAGCGCCTCACCGGCCGTCCCGCCCGCCCCATCACCGATCTGATGGAACGGCACCGCGCCCTGCTCACCGGCGGGACGAGCGGCTGACCCGCCCCTCCGGTCATGAACGATGTGACAGGGGTATTGACAGCAGCGGGTTGTTAGCGCAAACATTCGCTGCATCGAGTAGGAAGCAAGCCCCCTCAATGAGCACACCGTGAGCACCGAACCTTCCCCATGAAAGCGCTTTCCAGGCGAGGCCGGGAGCGCCGACCCCCACATCGTCAGGCACACCGACGGCCGCTACTACTACACGGCGACCGTGCCGGAGTACGACCGGATCATCCTGCGCCGTTCCACGGCCATCCAGAACCGCCCGCGGCGACGCCACCTTCTACCTCGCATAGACGCCACCTTCTACCTCGAATAGGGGACAGCGCATGGCTCCCGAACTGCGCCGGCCACTCTCGATCATCGTCCTGACGACCCTGCTCGCCTCGCTCACCACCGTGCCCGCGGAGGCGCACCGGGCCGCCGCGGCCCGCCAGGCCGAACGGCTCGACCGCGGCCTGATCAGCGTCCGGTCCGGCGGCGGCAACTACATCGGGTGGCGGCTGCTCGGCACCGACCCGCCCGGCACCGTCTTCGCCCTCTACCGCGGGACGGACCGCATCGCGACCGTCACCGGCTCGACCAACCACTGGGACGAGGGCGCCCAGGCCGGCGCCTCCTACACCGTCCGCCCGATCGTGAACGGCACCGAGGGGCAGTCCTCCGAGCCGTCCCTCCGGTTCGGCGACGGATACCTGGACGTGCCGATCCAGTCACCCGGCTCCGGCTACAGCGCCAACGACGCGAGCGTGGGCGACCTCGACGGCGACGGGCGGCTGGAGATCGTCCTCAAGTGGGACCCGTCCAACTCCAAGGACAACTCACAGAGCGGCTTCACGAGCAACGTCCACATCGACGCCTACCGGCTGAACGGCACGCGGCTGTGGCGCGTCGACCTGGGCCGCAACATCCGCGCGGGGCAGCACTACACCCAGTTCCAGGTGTACGACTACGACGGCGACGGCCGGGCCGAGGTCGCCATGAAGACCGCCGACGCCACCGTCGACGGCACCGGCCGCGTCATCGGCGACGCCGCCGCCGACCACCGCAACTCCGGCGGGTACATCCTCGACGGCCCCGAATACCTCACCATGTTCGACGGCCGTACCGGCGCCGCGCTCCAGACCGTCGACTACGTGCCGCCGCGCGGCGACGTCTCGGACTGGGGCGACTCGTACGGCAACCGCGTGGACCGCTTCCTGGCCGGCACCGCCTACCTGGACGGCGTCCGCCCCAGCCTGATCATGGCCCGCGGCTACTACACCCGCAGCGTGATCGCCGCATGGGACTGGCGGGACGGCCGCTTCACCCGCCGCTGGACGTTCGACACCAAGAGCTCCACCAACACCGGCCGCGGCTACGACGGCCAGGGCTCGCACAGCCTGTCGGTCGGCGACGTCGACCAGGACGGCCGCGACGAGATCGTCTACGGCGCCATGACCGTGGACGACGACGGCCGCGGCCTGTGGACGACCCGCACCGGCCACGGCGACGCCCAGCACCTCGGCGACTTCGACCCCGCCCGGCCGGGGCTGGAGTACTTCAAGGTCAGCGAGTCCTCGAACCGGCCGTCCTCGCTGTACATCGACGCCCGCGACGGGCGGATCCTGTGGTCCACGTCCGCCTGCTGCGACAACGGCCGCGGTGTCGCCGGCGACATCTGGACGGGGCGGATCGCATCCGAGTTCTGGTCGGCGTCGGTCCCCGAACTGCGCAGCGTCACCGGCAACAACGCCGGCCGCAAGCCGTCCTCCGCCAACTTCCTGGTGTGGTGGGACGCCGACCCGGTCCGCGAGCTGCTGGACGGCACCCACATCGACAAGTACGGCCCGTCCGGCGACACCCGGCTGCTGACGGCCTCGGGCGTGCACTCCAACAACGGCACCAAGGCGGTCCCGTCACTGAGCGGAGACCTGCTCGGCGACTGGCGGGAGGAGGTCGTCTGGCCCACCACCGACAACACCCGCCTCCGCATCCACACCGCCCGGCAGGTTACCGGCCGCAAGCTGTACACGCTCCTGCACGACACCCAGTACCGGACCGCGCTGGCCTGGCAGAACACCGCCTACAACCAGCCGCCGCACCCGAGCTTCTTCCTGGGAGACGGCATGCCCACCCCGCCGCAGCCGCGGATCTACGTACGGTGACGAGGGGGACGCGGTAACCGGCCTCCGAAACATCCCGCCGGGGCGGGCCGGGGGCGCCGGGTGCGCCGGGGCGGCGTCGTTCGGTTGCGAATGGGGTGACAACGGGCGGATCGGCTGCAAGGCTTTCCTCGCACCCGGGCCGCCTCTTCTCGGTGACCGGGTGCCTTCAGGCCGGTGCGCTTTTGGGGTGCGGCACGGCACAGGGGAGATCAAGGAGGCGACGGCTGTGACCGTCTCGATGGTGAAGGGCCAGCGGATCTCGCTGGAGAAGCCCGGCGGTGTGCTGAGCATGGTCCGGATGGGGCTCGGCTGGGACGCGGTGAAGAAGAAGGGCTTCTTCGGTTCCCGGGAGCGGGACATCGACCTCGACGCGTCCTGCGTGCTCTTCGCCGACGGCGCCATCGCCGACGTGGTCTACTTCGGCAAGCTGGTCAGCGACGACGGCTCCGTCCGGCACACCGGCGACAACCTGACCGGGGCCGGCGACGGCGACGACGAGTCGGTGATCGTCGATCTGAGCAGGCTTCCGGTGCACGTCACCTCGCTGGTGTTCACGGTCAGCTCCTTCAACGGGCAGACGTTCAACGAGGTGGAGAACGCCTTCTGCCGGCTGGTCAACGAGATGGACGGCGGTGAGATGGCCCGGTACACGCTGACCGGTGGCGGCACCCACACCGCCATGGTGATGGCCCGGATCTACCGGCACGGCGACGCATGGAAGATGAACGCGATCGGTGAGCCGTGCCATGGCCGCACGTTCCAGGACATGCTGCCGACGATCGCCGGGCTCGCCTGACCGCCGATGACCGAACTCTCGCCCGGCGCCAACGCCCCGCTGCCCGCCCGGCGGGTGACCGCCACCGTGTCCTGCGCCGTTCCCGTGGACGTCAGCGCCCTGCTCGTGGGCCCGGACCTGCGGGTGCGCTCCGACGCCGACCTGGTGTTCTTCAACGCCCCGGAGGCGCCCGGCGTGCGCTGGGTCGACGGCGGGGGACGCCAGCGCGTGGAACTCGACCTCGACGCGGTCCCCGCCGGCGCGCAGGCGGTCCTGATCGCGGCCAGCCTGTCGGGGACCGGTTCGTTCGGGTCGATGCCGCCGCCGCAGGTCCGGCTCACCGGGGACGGTGACGGCCTCGCGGCCCTGTTCACCGTCCCGGGGCTGGGACCGGAGAAGGCGATCATCGGGCTGGAGATCTACCGGCGGGACGACCGGTGGAAGGTGCGCGCCGTCGGGCAGGGCTATGCCGGCGGGCTGGCCGAGCTGCTGGAGGCGCACGGCGTCGAGGTGGACGACCCCGGCGAACCGGCCGGCGAGGCCGCGCAGCGGGTCGTGGGCGCGTCACCGCCCGGCCCCGCCGTCGGGGCGCCGCCCCCACCGACAGGGATTCCCGGCCCGCAGGCACCGCCTCCTCCACGGACGCCTCCTCCACGGACGCCGCCGCCTCCGCAGAGCCCTCCGCCTCCGCAGACGCCGTCGCCTCAGCAGGCGCCGTCCGGCACGGAGGTCGGCTACCTGGAACGGTGCTGGCTGGTCTGGGAGGACGCCAGCCGCTCGCTGGCCTCGTTCCGCGCCGCCACCGAGCACGCGCTCACGCTCCGCAACGAGGAGATCGCCGGGCGGGCGCCCGGCGGGCGCTTCGAGCAGCTCATGGCGGCGGCCAACGACCGCCTGCGGGCCGACGCCGGGCAGCTCCGCGACGAGCTGGCCCGGGTGGAGCCGCAGGTCACCGCGGAGGTCGCGCCGTTCGACGCGCCGTCCTGGCTGACCTGGCAGCCGCGCGCCGACCTGGCCGAGGGGGTGCTGGTGGGCCGGCTGTCCACCGCCGAACTACCGGACCTGCGGATACCGCTCGTCCTGCGGGTGCCGTGGCGGCGCGGCGTGTGGATCTCGACCGGCATCATGCCCGGCGACTCGGCCGCGTTCGCCTGGTCGCTGGCGACCCGGTTCCTGGCCGCCGTCCCGCCCGGTGTGGCGGGGCTGGAGGTGATCGACGCGGCGGGACTGTCGGGCGCCGGCTGGCTGCAGGGGTTCGACCCGGTCACCAGCGCCCGGCTGCTGGGAGGCGGGGTGGCCACCGGGCCGGCGGCGGCCGAGCGGCTCCGGTACCTGCTCGACCTGGTGGACCTGCGCAGGATCGGCGGCCAGGACGACGACCTGCCGTCCGGTGCCGGCGGCCCCCCGGTGCGGCTCGTGGTGATCCTCGACGCCGGCGCCGCGGTCGCCGGGGAGCAGGCGGACCGGCTCCTGCGGCTGGTGGAGGACGGGCCGCTGGTCGGGATCCCGGTGGTGCTGGTGGAGACCGACACCCCGGCGGCCGAGTCGGTGCGGGCCATGCGGATCCGGCAGTCCTGCAACAACCTCTCCTCCAGCGAGGGCGCCATCGGCGACGCGTGGGTGGGCGCGGACTGGACGCTCACCCCGGAGGTTCTCCCCGACGCCGCCGGCGGCGCCCGCGCCCCTGCCCTGTTCGCCCACGTTCTCGGCGCCCACGCCCGCACCATCGCCTCGTACGACTAGGCCCCGGCCGTCCCGGTGGCTCAGGCGCAGCCTTCGAACTCCGGGACGGTGGTGGTGACTTCGAGGCCCGACGCGGTGAACCACTGGCCGAGCAGGGTCTCCGCGGTTCCGTTCTGGTACATGCCGGTCAGGATGCGGTTGACGGCCTGGCAGCCGCCGAGGTCTCCCTTGCGCAGGCCGATCCCGTACCGCTCGTCGGAGAACGGCGCGTTGACCAGTGTGGTGCCGGAGCCCGCGGCGAACCCGGCGAGGATCAGGTCGTCGGTGGAGACGGCGTCGAGGCGTCCACCGGCCAGCGCCTTCACGCACTCGCTGTAGGAGCCCGCCGGCACGAGTTCGGCGGCCACCCCGCGCTCCTCGGTGACACGGCGCCAGGAGTTCGATCCCGGCACCTGGCAGAGCCGCTTGCCGCGCAGGTCGCGCACGGTCTTGATGGACGTCTCCCGCGGCCGGACGAGGATGTCCTGATGCGCGACGTAGTACGGCCCGGCGAAGGTGACGCGCTGCTTGCGCTCCGGGGTGATGGAGTACGTCGCCACCACCAGGTCGACCGTGCCGCGGCTCAGCGCGCTCTCCCGTTCGTCCGACGACAGTGGCCGGAAGGTCAGCTTCTCCGGCGAGATCCCGAGCCGGCCCCCGACGTAGGTGGCGACGTCGATGTCGAAGCCCTCCAGCTCGCCGTCCCCTGTCCGCAGGGACAGGCCCGGCTGATCGTCCTTGACCCCGATCACGAGAGCGTCCAGGTCCGTGATCGACGACGGCCCGTCGTCGGCGCCGTAGAGCAGCGGGGCCACCGCCAGGGACGTCACCAGGATCACAACGGACAGGGCGGCCAGGGCGGCCGTGGCGATGAGGGTGCGGTTGCTGCGGGCGGCGTGCACGGTCGGCTCCCCGTTCTCGGTGTCTCAGCGGTATTCCGACAGGCGCGGCCAGACCCCGGCCACGATGAGGCCCGCGATGGCCAGTGCCGCGGCGGGAGGCAGCCACGACCACGGCTCCAGGGCCCGGTCGCCGCGCGCGACGGCGCGGGCCCCGATGAACTCGTGGCGGCTGATCCGGCCGTCGAACTCCCGGTCGTAGTGCCTGAAGGACAGGCTGGGCAGGTGCGGCCAGCGCGGGTCCAGGTGGGCGCGGACGGCGCGGCTCCGGTCACCGTCCGCGGCCAGCGCCCGGACGGCGAACTGGTGGCCCTGGTAGCCGCGGTACCGGTGCAGCAGGGGGCCGGCGGCGTCCGCTCGCCCCTGCGTGGCGGCCTGGTGCACCCACCAGCCATAGAACCCGCCGATGTCCGCAGCGCGCGCGTCCTGACCCGGGCCCACCCGCTCCGTCAGTTCCTCCATGTAGGCGTCCAGATTGGTCACTCCCGGTATGTAGAGGAGCGTCTGCGACTTCTCCAGGTACATCTGGTCGTAGCGGTCGGCGTCCGCCGGGTCGAGGATCAGGCGGGTCCGGTCGGTGTTCAGGCCGTGGCTGATCGCCCTTGCGCGGGTGAGCCGGAGGACGGGGTCGAACCCCGCGGTCTTGGCGGCCCGCAGGTGGTCCGCCTCGGTGGCCAGCAGCGACGCCCCGGCCGCCGTCAGCGCCACCGTGCCCGCGAGCGCGGCGGCCAGCGGCACGCTGAGCAGGCGCCGGAACCGCCGCGCCAGGTAGACCTGCAGGCTCGCCAGCCCGGCCACCAGCGCCAGCCCGGCCCCCAGCACCCGGAGCCGTCCCGCCTGCACGGCCGAGCGCTCCTCGCGGTAGGCGGTGTCGACATCGGCCGCGCCGTCCAGCGTCACGTTGTACGCCTTCGGCAGCAGGTCCCGCGCCATCAGGGCGGTCGCGGCGCGGTACTGCCGGACCGCCTCCGGCGTCGGCTCCGCCGCGGGACCGGCCTGCGGCCGCCCGGCCTCCATGGCCGCCTGCACGCGCTGGTCGTAGGCGTGCAGGCCGGCCAGGACCGCCCGGACGCTCCGCAGCCGCACCGGGTCGCCCTGCGCCAGCCGCGCGGCCTGCAACGCGGCCTGCTGCGCGTCCTCCCGGCGGATGTCGTAGGTGTACCGGGAGCCGCTGCGCTCGCAGTCCGAGGCCTCCGCGTCGGGGTCGCACAGCCAGCCCTCCTCGGCCCCGGTCAGCAGCACGTTGGTGACCTGCGCGTCCATGTCGCTGAGCGCGAGGTACATGTCGGCGGTGGCCACCACCATGGGACCCTCGCGGTGCCCCAGCGCCCGCATGCCCTCGCGTGCGTCACCGGCGGCCGTCTGCGTGACGGTGAACAGCACGGCGAGCGCCAGCAGCGCCAGGGCGGTCAGGGCGCGGACACGGCCCGCGACGGTACGGAGACCCAAGAGCTTGGAGGGCACGCTCGGTCCTTCTCCTTCGGGGGGCGCCTCGGACGTCCCAGTCTCGGGCCCCCGCAGCGGTCCCGGCAAGATCGCGGCGCGATCGGCCGACGGCGTCGAGCTTGCGCTCCGGCACCGACCGTTCGCGTTCGTCGCCGCACAGCCGCACCGGCGGCACGTTTCAGGTGAGCATCGTCAGGCGGTCGCGCTCGGTGCTCTCGTCGAAATCGGTGCGCCGCCGCACGTGACTGGCGCGCAGGGTGGACGCCTGGGCGAACGTGTGGTGGGACGCCAGCTCGGCGAGGCCGGGATCGTACTCGGCCAGGATCTCCCGGAACCGCTGCTCGGCGGGCGTGCCCAGCGAGTCGTAGATGTGCACGCACAGCCGCCGCGCCTCGTCGCGGGGCCAGTCCGGCGGCAGCAGCTCGGCGGGCAGGTCGGGATCGAGGTTGGGGAACGCGCGCCAGTCCGTCATGACCGCGGTGCGCACCCGCAGCGCCTCGGCGGGGGAGATGCCGGGACCGGTGACGCGTTCGCCCTGCTCACGGTAGGCGGCGATGAACCGGTCGTACCGTTCGCGAAGGGAGGTGATGTCGAACGCGCGGTTCAGGACGCCGTCCAGGCCGTCCTCGGCGATCTCGCGGGCGCGGACGACGGTGACCCCGGAGACCTCCAGCCTGCGGACGAGCGCGGCCACGTCGGCGGTCCGGTCGTGGGGGCTGACCCAGACGGCGTCGAAGAGCATGCCGAAGTGCAGCAGCCGCAGGTTGTCGCGCAGGGTCCGCCGGGTGTCGCGCCGGTCCTCGGGCACCGAGAACATCACCACGGTCCACTCGCCGTCCCAGGACGGGACGGACGCGCCGAACGTCAGCAGCCGCAGCATGTGCGCCACGATGACGTCGTGGGCGCGGGGCGGCAGCCCGTACGCCGTCGTACGGCCGGAACGGCAGCTGGTGAGCAGCCCCCGCGAGGCGACCCGGCGGAGCGCGGCGCGGGCGCCGGTCTCGCTTATGCCGAACTCCTCCAGCAGCCGGACCAGCGCGGCGGACGAAATGTGCTCCTCGCGCCAGAACCAGTAGTCGCCCAGCAGCGTCGTCAGCAGGCGCTGCGGCTCGGCTCCCTGCCTGCCGCGGGGCAGGGAGCCGGTCACGGGCGAGGTCATCCGGCGCCTCCGGGGACGTGCGGCCGCAGGAACCGATCGGGGGTGAAGCGGACGAACTGCGCGGTGCCCAGCCCGGAGTCCCCGGCGGTGAGGCGTCCGGCGAGCCGCCGCAGTTCCGGCGCGGTGGCGGTGTCGCCCCAGCGGCCGGTCTTGACGCGGCGTTCCAGGGTCAGGACGGTGGCGACCAGTTCGGCGCCGGTGTAGCGGCAGTGCCCGGGGCGGTCGACGAACGCCTGCCGCAGCATCCGCGCGTCCCCCGCCCGGCGGACGACGTCGGAGTACGCGCGGGCCTGCGTGACGGTGGGGAAGTTGTCGCCGCGCTCGTGCAGCGTGAGAACGGGGACGTTCAGTTCGCCGCCGGGGGTGAAGTTGCGCTCCATGTAGGCGACCGCGTCCCGGTCGGCGGAGATGCGCGGTGCCCCGGCGAGACGCGCGAGGTCGGCGTCGAGGTCGAGCCCGGCCGCCTTGTAGAGGGCGCTTACCTGCGGTACGCGTTCGGAGCGCCGGAGCAGGCGGCGGTAGTCCACGCCGGTGTTCCAGGACATGTTGCCGCCCGCCCGCTGCTCCAGGGGGAACCGCGGCGAGAAGACGGTGGGCATGAACGCCGCGTACTGCTGCTCCTGCTGCCCTTCCCAGTCGTCGTCGGCGGGCTCGGGCGTGCCGGGCACCGACCAGGTCGAGACCTGCGCGAACGCGGCGGCCAGTGCGATCCGCGCCCGGCCCCGGGGGGTCTGCTGGGCCGTGTCCAGGACGGTCCTGGCGGCGGCGTTGGCGTGCGCCTCCGCCTCGGGCGAGCCGCGCCGCACCAGCGTGATGCCGTGGTCGCCGGGCGCCAGCAGGGTGGTGAACGCGAACGCGGCGTCGAGCGACTGGTTGAGCATGGCCACGGGACCGGCGACCGAGGCGCAGTAGGGGAGCGCGCCGTCCACGAGGTCGGCCCGGCGCTCGGCCAGGCCCGCCGCGATGTTGCCGCCCATCGAGGGGCCCCACGCCAGCGTGGCCTTGGGCTTTCCGGCCTGGCGGGCGAGGACGGCGAGGGTCGCGGCGGAGTCCCGCAGCGTCTCCTCGACGGCCCAGCCGTCCCCGTACGGCCGGGTCCCGGCCAGGGCGTAGCCGCGCTCCAGCAGCCAGCGCTGGGCGTCGGCGTCGCCGGCGAGCCCGGCGGGCCGCTGATCGTCGCCGGCGCCCTGGCCGTAGCCCGGGCTGAAGGACAGCACCGTGCCGTTCCAGGCCGCGGGGACCTCGATGGCGTAGGTCGCTCCGGTGGGGTGGACGCCGCGGAGGCTGAGCGGCTCGTGCCGGGTCGTGGTGTGACCCGCGGCCGGTGCCGCGTTCGCGGGTGAGGCCGTGGTGAGGGCGAGCGCCGTGGCGGCCGCGGCGGCCGTGGCCACTCGCCGGAGGGGGACGTGGGGGAGGTGCATGATCCGACTCCCGGAAGAAAGGAGACAGTAGATGGACGGTCGTCCTGGTAGAGCCGTTGATAATGCTAGGCACGAATCCTACGGTCGTCACAGAAGTGTTGACAATATCTATTCACCTGCTTACTTTGAGCCGACCACCCTGCGTCAAGGGAGTCGCCGATGTTCCGGAAGACAGCCACCAGCGTGCTCGCGGTCGCCACCGCGGCCGCCCTCGTATCCGCCTGCGGTTCCGGTCCCGGAGCGCGTGGTGCGGCCGACGGGGACCGCCCCGACCAGCTCGTCTTCGCCGCCGTCCCGTCCGAGCAGACCGACAACCTCCAGGCTGCGTTCGCCCCGATCGTCGCCGCGCTGGAGAAGGACGTGGGCATCCCGGTCAAGTTCCAGGCCGTCGCCAGCAACGCCGCCGTCGTCGAGGCGCAGGTCGCCAAGCGCGTGGACGTCGCCGTCTACGGGGCGTTCAGCTACTACCTGGCGCGCAGCCGCGCCAAGGTCGAGCCGGTCGCCGTCCCGCTGCAGGCGCCCGGGGGCGACCCCGGCGCCTACGGCTACGGGGTCACGCGCGGCGACGACACCTCCGTCACATCGCTCGCCGACGTCAAGGGGAAGGACATCTGCTTCACCGACCCCGGCTCCACCACCGGCTACCTCCAGCCGCTCGCCTCCCTCAAGGAGGCCGGGGTGGACGCCGCCAAGGACGCCGAGATCGTGTTCACCAAGGGCCACGACACCGCGGTGGCCTCGCTGCTGGCGGGGGACTGCGACATCGCGTTCGTCGGCGACGTCTTCATCGACCAGCTGCTGCCCGCCCGCGGCCAGCTCAAGCCCGGCCAGGTCCGCAAGGTGTGGACCTCGCCGCTCATCCCCGGCCCGCCCATCGTGGTCGGGGCCTGGCTGCCCAAGGACGTCAAAGACAAGATCACCCGGTCGGTGACCCGGCTGACCGCCACCGCGGCGGCATCGGCCGGACTGTGCAAGGGCAAGGAGATCAAGGGCCCGCCGACGTGGAAGGAGCACGCCGAGGCGACGGCCTGCCCGCTGGGGTCGTCGAACGCCTGGACGTTCACCGCCGCCGACGACAAGACCTACCAGCCGATCGCACGAATCTGCGACATCACCAAGGCCGAGGTGTGCACGTCCGGTGACTGAGGAGCCCGCCATGAGGGACACCCGCGAGGGCGCCGTGCTGGACCTCGCCGGAACGACCAAGGGGTTCGCCGGCAAGACCGTGCTCGACGGGATCGACCTGACCGTTCCGCAGGGTGAGTTCGTCGCGCTGGTCGGCCCGTCCGGCGCGGGGAAGTCCACCCTGCTGCGGCTGGTGAACGGGATGCACCGGCCGGACCGGGGCACCGTCCGCACGCTCGGCGCCGACCCCGCCGCCTGCTCCCGCCGCGAGCTGCGCGACCTGCGCGCCGGGGTGGGGTTCGTGTTCCAGCAGTTCGGCCTGGTCGGCCGGTTGTCGGCGCTGGAGAACGTGCTGATGGGCGCGCTCGCCACGCTGCGCTGGCCGCGGTACGGCGTGATGGCCTACCCGCGCGCCCTGCGTGAGCGGGCCGTCGAGCAGCTCGACCGCGTCGGCCTGGCCGACCAGCGGTTCCAGCGCTGCGACACGCTTTCGGGCGGCCAGCAGCAGCGGGTCGCCGTCGCCCGCACCCTGGTGCAGCGGCCGCGGCTCGTCCTGGCCGACGAGCCGGTCGCCTCGCTCGACCCGGCCGCCAGCGTCCTGGTGCTCGACACCCTCAAACGGATCAGCGCCGAGGACGGCATCTCGGTCCTGTGCAGCCTGCACCAGATCGACCTGGCGCTGTCCACCGCCGACCGGGTGGTGGCGCTGCGCTCGGGCCGGATCGTGCTGGACGAGCCCGCCGCCACGTTGAAGGAGGACCGGCTGCGCGCCGTCTACCAGACCGCGGGCGCGCACCGTGACTAGCACCGAACCGGCCGTGCGCACCGAGCCCGAGCCCGACCCCGGGCCGCTGCGCCCGCCGCTGGAGGCCCGGACCGCCGTCGCGGCCGTACTCCTCCTCGGCGCCGTGGGGGTCACCTGGGCGACGTTCTGGTGGATCGGCCTGTCGCCGCTCTCGCTGGCCGCCGGGCTCGGCGACACGCTGCGGCTCCTGGAACGGATGCTCCCGCCGGACTTCCCCGCGGCCGGTGACACCGCCTCCCTCGTCCTGGAGACACTGCTGATCGCCGTGGCGGGCACCGGCCTGTCGGTGCTGGCCTCGGTGCCGCTGGCCTTCATCGCCGCCCGCACCCGCCCCGTCCGCCGCTGGACGGGCCCGGTGGCCCGCCTGGTCATCGTGCTGACCCGGGCGGTGCCGACGCTGGTCTTCGCGATCCTGTTCGTGCGGGCGTTCGGCCTCGGGCCGCTCGCGGGCGCGCTCGCCGTCGCCGTCCACTCGGTCGGCATGATCGCCAAGCTGCTGGCCGACGCGATCGAGGAGGCCGACCCGGTTCCGGCCGAGGCCGCCCGCGCCTGCGGCGCCCGCGAGACACAGATCGCGGTGTCCAACGTCCTGCCGCGGGTGCTGCCCGCGCTCGTCGCGATCGTCCTGTACCGGCTCGACATCAACATCCGGGCATCGGCGGTGCTCGGCGTCGTCGGCGCCGGCGGCATCGGGGTGGCGCTCCAGACCGCCCTCGGCAGCCTGGACTACACGCGCGCGGCCGGCATCATCTGCGTGATCATCGTCCTGATCCTCCTGCTGGAACTGCTGTCGGTGGCGATCCGCCGCCGCTCCGGGAACGACCGGACGGCCGCGGCCGCCGCGCTGCCCGCCGGGAAGCGCGCGTCCGACGTCGGCTGGGACCGCGAACGCGTGCTGCGGTTCGGCGGCACGGCCGCGGTCGCCGCCGTGTTCCTGGCGTCGCTGTGGTCGCTGGACCTCAGCCTCGGCAGGCTCGCCGACGCCTGGCCGAACGTGCGAGGCATCCTCACCGGAATGTGGCCGCCCGCCTTCTCGACCGAGATCCTCATGGGCGTACTGGAGAGCCTGCTCATGGCCCTGGGCGCCGCGTCGGCCGGCACCTTCGGCGGGCTCGTGCTGGCCCTGCTCACCGCCACGAACGTCGCACCCTGGCGGCCGCTGTCGGCGGCCGTCCGCGTGCTGGTCGTGGTGATCCGCGGCATCCCCGACCTGGTCTACGCGCTGCTGTTCGTCGCGGCCCTGGGGCTCGGCCCGTTCGCGGGGTTCCTGGCCCTGTGGATCTCCTGCACCGCGCTGGCCGCCAAGTTCTTCACCGACTCCCTCGAAGTGCTCGACCCGGTCCCGCACGAGGCGCTGACCTCCGTCGGCGCCACCCGGCCGCAGTCCTTCGCGGGCGGAATCTGGCCGCAGTTCGTGCCGTCCTTCACCGGCAACGGCCTGTTCGTCGCCGACCTGGCGCTGCGCGAGTCGATCGTGCTGGGAATCGTCGGCGCGGGCGGCATCGGCTACCTGATGCAGGAGTCCATCGCCACCCTCCGCTACGACGTCACCAGCGCCATCGTCATCGCGATCGCCGTCGTCGTCTACGGCATCGAGGCGCTCGCCCGCCTCGCTCGCCGCCATCTGCTCTGACCACCGATGATCGGGGAGACCATGACCACCGAACGCCCATCCGACTGGGACCCGCTCCAGCCGGAGACCTTCGACAGCTCCCACGCCGTCTACGCCGACCTGCGGCGGCGCTGCCCGGTGCCCTGGAGCGACGCCTTCGGCGGCTTCTGGGCCGCGACCCGCTACGACGACGTCGTACGGATCGCCCGCGACAGCGAAACGTTCAGCACCGCCGTGCAGAACGTCGTCCCGCACGTACCGCGCACCCGCCGCCGGCCGCCGCTGCACTTCGACCCGCCCGAGCACGGGATCTACCGCGCCCCGCTGGACCGGGTGATGAGCCGCGCGGCGGTACGCCGCCTGGAGCCGGCGTTCGCCGAGGCCGCGGAGGAACTGCTCCGGCCGCTGCTGGCACGCGGCGGCGGCGACTTCTCCAAGGAGTTCGCCCTGCCGTTCGCCGCGCAGTGCTTCGCCCTGTTCCTCGACCTGCCGCTGGCCCAGATGCTGGACATCCGCCGCATCGGCGTGGAGTACAGCTTCGCCATCCAGGACATGGACAAGCCGCGGATCATGGCCGCCAGCGACGAGCTGTACGGCATCGCCCGCGCCCTCGTCGACGAGCGCCGCCGCCACCCGCGCGACCCGGACACCGATATGGTCACCAGCCTCCTGGAGGCGGACCCCGCCATCCCCGATGACCTGGTGGTCGGGACCGTGCGGCAGACCATCGTCGCGGGCATCGGCGCCCCCCAGGCCGTCCTCGGCAGTGCCGCCGTCCACCTGGCACGCGACCCCGACCTTCAGGAACGACTGCGAGACCGGCCCGACCTGCTGGCGAACGCCATCGAGGAACTGCTGCGGCTCTACGCCCCGTACCGGGTGTTCGCCCGTACCGCCACCCGCGATGTGGAGATCGGCGACCGTACCATCCGTGCCGGGGAACCGGTCACGATGCTGTACCCCTCGGCCAACCGCGACGAAGAGGTCTTCACCGACCCCGACCAGCTCGTCCTGGACCGGCACCCGAACCGCCACCTCGCGTTCGGCCGCGGCGCCCACCGCTGCCCCGGCACCGCCCTGGCGCGCATGGAGATGGCCGCCGCCCTGCGGACACTGCTCGACGGCGCCGCCGAGATCACCCTGGACGGGCCCGTGAAGATGTTCAACTGGCTGGAGTTCGGCCCCGAGTCGGCCCCCCTCCGCCTCACCAGGCGATGACGGGGTACCGCCCTTGATACGCATGTCCGGCCAACGCACGGGGCACGCCGGCCGGACATGAATCTCGTTGGGCGCCGCTCGGACCTAGTGGTTCTCATCACGATCGGCATCCCGATCCTGAGCGCCGTCGCCGCCACCCAGACGTCCGACCTGAACGGTATCCACCTGGCCCTTACCGTGAACGTGGCCTTCACCCTCGCCAGCGTCGCGCTCGTGTGGATCGGCCTCCTGCCCCGAGCCGAGCAGAACACGGAGACCCCGGCGGAATCGGCATCGGTCGCCAACAAGGTGCAGGCCCGCTGACCACGGGCGATGCGCAACGAGACACCTCTGGGGGTCTCCGAAGGACTGACCCCAACGGCGACTGCAACGAACACGAACAGGGCGTACGCCGATGATCGGTGTACGCCCTGGTGGTTGTGGTGCGCCGTCAGGGACTTGAACCCCGAACCCGCAGATTAAGAGTCTGCTGCTCTGCCAATTGAGCTAACGGCGCATGTCGGGGGACCGGCCCTGGCCGGGGGTCCCTGGCGACAGGAAGAACAGTATCAGGAGCGGTGGACCAGTGCGAACCGGTTTAGTCCCGGACGGGGAGGACGCTCATCATGCCGCGCCAGAGGGCGATGGCGGTGGCCCGGGAGCTGACGCCGAGCTTGGCGTAGATGCGGTTGACGTGGTTCTTGACGGTCTTCTCGCTGAGGAAGAGCTGGCGGGCGATCTCGCCGTTGGACCGGCCGGTGGCGATGAGGTCCATGACCTCCGACTCGCGGGCGGACAGGCCGAGGGAGGTGCGGGAGGCGTGGCGGACACCGCGGATGAGGTCCGGGACGGTGAAGGAGCCGGGGACCAGGTGGCCGCTGGCGCCGGCATGGAGGGCGTCCTCCACGGCCGGGTGACCGGCGGCGGCGAGGACGAAGACGCGGGCGGAGTGGCTGAAGGGGGCGGCGTGCTCGGCGGAGGCCGCGTCCAGCAGGACGATGTCGGGACGCAGGCGCTCGGCCAGGGAGAGCGCCGCGGCGGGATCGGGGCTCTCGGCGACGACCTGGAGTTCGTCGCTGGCGTCGAGCAGGGAGGTCACGGCCGCTCGGACCTGCGGGTCACCGTCCACCACGAGTACGCGCAGGGGGGCCGTCTCGTCGACACTCATCCGTCGCCCTTGGGGGGTTGTTGACATTTATAGGGTCGGAGCATAACGGCCCGGTCTTCGGGAGTCGATGGACCGCGCCGGTCAGGCTCGGGGTGCCCGTGCCGCCGCATGACCCGCGTCCTGCTCCCGGCAACACCGGACGAGCTGACGACCAACGACTAAAGGGCCTGGTCGCCGCATGGCGACCAAGCCCTTTGCGTGGGGTGAGTGAGGGGACTTGAACCCCCGACATCTTGGACCACAACCAAGTGCTCTGCCAACTGAGCTACACCCACCGTGGCCGAGATCGCTCCCGGCTCCCAGTAGTGTAGCGGCTCCGCGGGCGTGGGTCAGCCGGAGGCGACCTTGGCGGCGACGGCGCGGGCGGTCTCGGAGTCGGGGCCGGGCTGGGGGACGAAGACGGCGGCACGGTAGTAGCGCAGTTCCTGGATGCTCTCGGTGATGTCGGCGAGGGCCCGGTGGCCGCCCTTCTTCTCGGGGCTGGCGAAGTAGACGCGCGGGTACCAGCGGCGGGCCAGCTCCTTGATGGACGAGACGTCCACCATGCGGTAGTGGAGGTGGCCGTCGAGGGTCGGCATGTCGCGGGCGAGGAACGAGCGGTCGGTGGCGATGGAGTTGCCGCACAGGGGGGCCTTCTTGGCCTCCTTGACGTGGCGCTTGATGTAGGTGAGGACGACGTCCTCGGCCTCGGCGAGGGTGACGCCACCGGGAAGCGCCTCAAGGAGGCCGGACGTGGTGTGCATGTCCCGGACGACCTGGGTCATCTGCGTGACCGACTCCTGGGGAGGCTTGATGATCACGTCGACGCCGTCGTCGAGGATGTTCAGCTCGCTGTCGGTGACCAGCGCGGCTATCTCGATCAGCGCGTCGTTGCGCAGGTCGAGTCCAGTCATCTCGCAGTCAATCCAGACCAGCCGCTCGTTCATGGATTCACCCTACGGCCATGGGCGACTGCGCGGGGCACTGAGCCGGATCGGATTAGGAGGTCACGCGGTGGGCGATATGGGCGGGTACGGGGATGCCGGGGCGCAGGGCGGGGTCGGGGGAGGGGACTCCGAACGTCTGGTGGACGGGGAGGACGCCCGCCCAGACGTCGAGTGCGTAATCCTCGTCGTCGTCGCTTGGGGGAGCCTGCCGGATCTTGACGGACGCCTCGTCCAGGGGGAGTGCCAGTACGGAGACGGCGGCGAGTTCCTTGCGGGTGGGCCGGCGTGCCACGTCCCATTGGCCGGGGGCCAGTTGCTCGGTGATGACCCGGAGGCCGGCCAGTTGTTCGTCGGCGTCGGTGACGAGGCGGGGCGTCCCGTAGATGACGGCGCTGCGGTAGTTGATGGAGTGGTGGAACAGGGACCGGGCGAGGACGATTCCGTCCAGGTGGGTGACGGTGACGCAGATGTCCTGGGACGGTCCCGCCATGAGGCTGCTCGCCCCCGTGGAGCCGTGCAGGTAGAGGGTGTCGTCCAGGCGCCCGTAGGCGGTGGGCAGGACGCGCGGTGAGCCGTTCATGGTGACGCCGAAGTGGCAGATCATGCCGTCGTCGAGGATTTCGTAGAGGACGGAGCGGTCGGCGCTGGACCGTTCGGAGTATCTGCCGAGCCGGGTGCGGGCGGTCGATGAGAGTGCGGTCATGGACGTTTACGCTATGGAGCGAGTGGCCTGGCCGGTAGGGCCAATCGATGCGTATAGACGGAGACCACTTTTAGACGGAGACCACTTTGTCGATAGACCTGCCTCTCGGCATCGACCGGGATGCCGGTGAGCCCATGAGCGCCCAGCTCGTCGGCCAGTTGCGTGCGGCGATGGGGGAGGGGCGGCTGGCGGCCGGGGAGCGGCTTCCCGCGAGCAGGGCGCTGGCGGGGCTGCTGGGTGTGAGCCGCACGGTCGTGACCGAGGCGTACGAGCAGCTGTACGCGGAGGGCTGGCTGGAAGGCCGGCACGGGTCGGGGACGTACGTGACCGACGGTGTCGCCGCGCCGCCCGTGCCGAGAACACGGCCGGTGAGGACCGAGACCGTGCGGAGGACGGCGGCCCCTCACGAGATCGATCTGCGACCGGGTCTCGCCTGGATCGGGGCGCTGGACACTCCCGCGTGGCGGCGTGCGTGGCGCCTCGCGTCCGGGATGCCGCCCCAGCAGCGCCAGGACCCGCACGGCCTGCCGGACCTGCGCATCGCCTTGGCCGACTACATCAGGCGCAGCCGCGGCGTGGGGTGTCCTGTGGACGGGCTGCTGGTGACGCGGGGCGCGACGAACGGGCTGGATCTGCTGGCGGCGACCGTGCTGTGTCCGGGTGACCGGGTCGGGGTGGAGGAGCCCGGCTACCGGCGGGCACGCGCGGTGCTGGAGGGGCGCGGCGCCGAGCCGGTGCCCTGCCCGGTCGATGAGCACGGCCTCGTCGTCGACGGCCTCCCGGACGATCTGCGCCTCGTCTACACGACGCCGTCGCATCAGTTCCCGATGGGCGGCGTGCTGCCCGTTCCGCGCCGCCAGGCCCTGCTGGCGTGGGCGCGGCGCAACGGGGCGCTCGTCGCGGAGGACGACTACGACGGCGAGTTCCGGTACGACGTCGCGCCGCTCCCCGCGCTCTACGGGCTGGACCCGGACGTGGTGGTCTACCTCGGCACGACCGCCAAGATCCTCACGGCGGACATGGGGGTCGGCTGGCTCGTGGGCCGTCCCGACCTGGTGGGACGGATCGCGCTGCGCCGCGAGGAGCTGAACGACCGCACGGCCGTCGTGCCGCAGGACGCGCTGCGGCTGCTCCTGGAACGCGGCGACCTGGACCGGCACGTCCGCCGGATGCGGGGGGAGTACGCGCGGCGGCGGGACGTGGTCGTCCGGGCGCTGGACGGGCTGCCCCTGCGCGGCGACACGGCCGGTCTGCACCTGGTGGTGGACGTCCCGGCGCAGGTGGCGGGTCGGGTCGTCCGCGAGGCGGCGGACCGGGGCGTTCTGGTGGAGACGCTCGACCACTGCCACGGGGGCGCGCGGCGGGCGTCCGGGCTGGTGATCGGTTACGGCTCGGCGGCGAACCTCGCGGAACTCCGCAAGGGCTGCGAGGTCGTCCATGAGCTGGTGGGGACGCGGGCGGGGTGAGGGGGAGGTGAGCCGTGCCGGAGGGGGTCAGTTGGACATGGCGGACTGCGCGACCGGCACGGGCTCCGGGGCGGGTTGAAGGGGACGTCCCGGCGGCGGCTCCTTCTGTGGCGGGCGGACGGGGTCGGGCTTGCGCGGGGGCCTGGGGAGGAGGCGGGGCGCGGTCGCGGCGTCGGGGAGGGGTGCGCGCGGCTTCGGGATGGGGGCGACGGGGGTGTCGGGCCCGGTGATGCGGCGGATGTCGATGGCGCCCGGGTCGGGACGGTCGACGAGCGGTACCTGCGATGCCCCGTAGTGTCCGCCGCGCGCCCAGTCCTTGCGGTCGCGGTTCGCGTGGTACGACTGCGGCGACGGCAGCGGCGGCCCGGCGGGCCAGTGGCGCGGGACTCCCCACGAGTCCAGCCACTGGACGATCGCGTCGATGCCGCTGAGCGGCGTGCCGGTGAACGGCGTCCTGGACTGGCCGATCACCATGATCTGCACGCAGACGCGTCCCTCATGGCCGACGCGCCCGCCGAGGTGCCGGGCGGCGCGGGTGGCGGGCAGGAGCTGGACGATCTCGCCGGTGCCGGGATGCCAGACCAGATGCGGCGGCCGGTCGTCCTTGATGAGGTCGGCGGCCACCGAGCGGGCGGAGACGGTGCGTGGATCGTGTTCGCCGGCGCACCAGACGACCCGGGGAGCACCTCCTCGCAGAGCTCCGCCGTCCTGTCGCGCCGGCATGCGGCCGGCTCCCGGCAGCCATGCGTCTGCCACGGTGTGTCCCCCCCAATCGGGCGGTCTAGTCCCGAATGGTCTAGTCCTACTCTCATAGCCCAGCGGGACCCATAAAGTCCAGCCTGCCGTCATGGGCCGGGTATGACGGCTATGACCCTTCGCGCCGGGTAGAGACCATGCTGCTCGGGTGTCGTCGCAGATGCGTACCCCGGGGTTTCGCCTAATCCACCTGGCGTTGCATTTTTCCTCCGGAGGTCGCGCCGAATCGGCCGCCCGGCCCCGAACGCCGACGTGTTTCCGCAGATCAGGACGATGCTGAACGTCAGGTGCACCTGAGCTGCAAGTCGGCCGGAAGTGGCCGACGCGTCACCGGCCGCAGCGACAAGGTACCGGGGTGGGGTTCACAGCCCAGACCGAGCCACGTTCTAATAGGTCGTCATGACCGTTGACGCAGAGCTTCCGTCCGGGGTCCCCGGCATCGACGCCCCCCGCCTGGCGGAGTGGCTGGACCGCGAGCTGCCCGGATCGGGCCGCATCGGCGCGATCGACCTGATCGCGGGCGGGCGCTCCAACCTCACCTACGGGATCACCCTGGACGGCGGCCGCCGCATCGTGCTGCGCAGGCCGCCGCTCGGGCACGTCCAGCCGACGGCCCACGACATGGGCCGCGAATACCGGGTGCTGACCGCGCTCGGCGTCGGCACGGCGGTGCCGGTGCCGAGGACGCTCGCGTTCTGCGACGACGTCGACGTCATCGGCGCGAACTTCTACCTCATGGACTACGTCGAGGGACGTGTCCTGCGCAGCCGCGAGGACGCCGAGGACCTCACCCCCGAGCAGGCGAACGGCCTCAGCGAGGCACTGGCCGGGGCGCTCGCCGCGATCCACACCGTCGACGTGAAGGCCGTCGGCCTGGAGGACTTCGGGCGCCCGAGCGGCTACATGGCGCGTCAGCTGAAGCGGTGGGGCAAGCAGTGGGACGGCTCCCAGGAAGCCGTTCGCGCCACCGGCGCCACCCGTGACCTGCCCGAATACGACCGGCTTGTGGCCAGGCTCGCGGACCGGATGCCCGCCGATGCCCCCGCCCGCCTCGTCCACGGCGACTTCCGTCTCGACAACGCGCTCGCCCGGCTGGAGCCGCGTCCCGAAATCGCCGCCGTCGTCGACTGGGAGATGTCGACGCTCGGTGACCCGCTGTCCGACCTCGGGCTGACGCTCGTCTATTGGGCCGAGGCCGCCGACGCCGACCGCCTCCCCGTCGGCGCCACGATCACCTCGGCGCCCGGTTTCTTCACCCGGCGCGAGTTCACCGAGCGGTACGCGGCGCTCACCGGATTCGACCTCGCCGACCTCGACTTCTACGTCGCGTTCGCGTGCTTCAAGCTCGCCGTCATCCTGGAGGGCATCCACGCCCGCTATCTGCAGAAGGCGACCGTCGGCGAGGGCTTCGACCAGATCGGTGACGGTGTGCCGATCCTGCTGGACCGCGCACACCGCACCCTGGACACCGGCACCCTCTGATCAGCGGTACTCGACCCGGGATCAGCAGTACGAGACCCGGGCGGAGCCACCCGGCGAGAACGAGACCGACCCGGTCTTGTCCCCCCAGCAGATGACGTTCGTCCGGCGGACGGTCACGCCGGCGGACTCGCCCGACGACAGGCGGCCGCTCCCGCCCGCGCTCAGCTCGCCGGACGCGCCGGTCACCCGCCAGGTCACCGCCCCGCCCACCGCGGTGATGCGGATGGTGCACGACTCGTCGTTGCCCATCCGGCACCCGTCCACACTGAGGCGGCCGCTCCTCGGAGGGTCGGGCTCCACGGTGTTCTGCGGAGGCGGGGGCTGCGTCGTCGGAGTCTTCGACGGCGTCTTGGACGGCGAGGGGCTCTTCGACGGCGTCTTCGACTCGGTCGGGGACGGTGACGTGACCGTCGGGGACGGATCGGTCGGCGTGGCCTCGGGCCGGCCCGAATCCACCGGCCCGCCGCTGTCACCGGGGACCGCCGGTCCGGTCGCCGACGTGTTCTCACCGTCCCCGCCGCCGAGCGCCGACATCGCTCCCACGGACAGCACCACGACTCCCACGGCCACGGCGACGGCCCCGATGAGGGGGCCGCGGCGCCGGGGCGACCGCTCGCGGACGCGGGTGGGCGTCGGCTCGTAGGGGAGCGGCCAGCCGTACTCGTCGAACGGCTCGGTCCAGGCGGCGATGGCGCGGCGGTTCCCGGCGCGGTCCTCGGCGGTCGTCGCGGTCAGCACGTCCAGCCGCAGCTCCGCGGGGATCGCCGCGATCGGCAGCACCGACAGCAGCCGGTCGGCCGGCAGCGGCGGCGTCTCGCGCTCCCCGCACACCGGGCAGCTCGCCACATGCCGGACGAGCGACGCCGCCGTCTGCGGGGACAGCGGCCACGACTCGGTCAGCGCCGAGACGCTGGGGCAGTCCTTCCAGTGGTTCTGCGCGATGAGGGCGGCGTGCAGCGCGGCGGCGAGGTCCTCGCGGGCCCGCTCCACGAGCGCGAGGGTCTCCTCCAGCGGCATCCCGAAGATGCCGGACAGATCGACCTCGTCCAGCTCGTGCCGCACCGACAGGTCGATCGCCTCGCGCTGCCGGCCGTTGAGCGCGGCGAGCGCGCTGTGCGCGAGCAGGCGGCGTTCCTCACGCCGGGCGAGCTGCTCGTCGGTCAGGTCGTCGTCGGCCTCCGGCGCCTCCTGCCCGGTGTGCCGGTTGGGGCTGTCACGGCGCCGCATGCACTCCTTGCGGGCGATCGAGTACAGCCAGCCGCGCAGCCGGTCCGGCTCGGTGAGCCGGTCGATGTGCTCGCGGGCCGCGACGACGCAGTTGCGCAGCGCACCGGCCGCCTCCACCCGGTCACGGAGCAGCCCGTGACAGTAGTCGTAGAGGAACGGTGCATAGGTGTCGTAAACCTCGGTCAGCGCGATGACGTCCCCGGCTCGCAGCGAGTTCGCCAGCCTGAGGTCATCGTTCTGCTCGGGCCCTGGCTCACCGGCCACGGGAACCCTCCCAGTCGAATTCGGTGTTGTCGATCGTGCCCCCGGTGAGCGCCCGACGCCTGTCGGCCCGCTCTGGTTGCCCGATCTTGCCACCAAGTTGCTGAGATTTCTCCCCGGTGCTCGAATCTCCGTGACGGAATCGGTACGCGCCGTGGCCATCCGACCTAGTCGATCAGCCCTTATGCCAAAAAATGTGATCTATGTCACGTTTCGTGATCAGCCCTGTGGGCCGCCGCCACCGCCACCGCCACCTTCGCCGTTCGGGGGGCACGTCCACGAGACGGATCTGCTGGCGCCTCCCGGAGAGAAGACGACGGCACCGGCCCCGGAACCCGGTACTTCGCAACTCGCGAGCCTGACTGTGGCAGCGCTCGACTGTCCGTGGGACAGTGTGCCGCCCCCGCTGGCGCTCAGAGGCGACCCGGCCGATGCCGACCACGTGACCGACCCGCCGTCCGCATGCACCGGGAACGAGCAGACGTCCCCGGTGCCACTGAGATTGCATGAGCCGCCGCCCACCGACAGGGTGCCCTTCCTCGGCTGGGTGAGGCTCGGTCTCGGCTCGGAGGACTGGCGGCGCGTCCGGGTCGGCGCCGGTGTGGACGTGGTCGGTGTGGCTGAGGGCGTCGGAGTGGCGCTCTCCGTGGGCGTGGGCGATTCTGACGGCTCTTCGGCCTCGCTCGGCAGGGACGAGTCGGGAACGGATGTGGACGGCCCTGGGGAGCCCTGGGCGTCCGTCCGTCCACCGGACGAGTCGGGCATGATGAAGAACGCGCCCGCCACGATCAGCACCACGGCGGCGACGGCGGCGAGTATCGGCCACAGCGCGCGCGGGGCGCCCCGTTCCGAAGAAACCCGTTCGTTCGCCCTCCGGTCGACGTGGACAGGCCAGCCCCAGTCGTCGAAAGGCTCGGCCCGGTAGGCGATCTCGGACAGGTCGGGTGCCAGGGCCGGGTCGGTGGCGGTGGCCATGACCAGGCCGCGCAGGTCCGTCGGCGTCATCGCGACGGGCATCACTTGCAGAAGCCGCGCCGCGGACACCGGCCGGTCACGCCGGGAGGCACAGGTCGGGCAGGTCTCGATGTGGTGGACGAGCTTGCGGACGACGGGTGGCGGCAGCGGCCATCCTCCGTCGTCGGTGAGCGCGGCGACGCTGGGGCAGCCGGGCCCGTTCCGCGCGATGTGGGCGGCGGCGAGCGCGTCGTCCAGGCGGGCCTGCGCGCCGGCGGTCATGCCGGCGGCCTCCCGCGCGTCCATCCCGAGGACGCCGCCGACCTCCGCGGCGTCCAGGCCGTGCCGCAGCATGAGGTCCAGCGCCTCACGTTCACGCCCGCGCAGCCCCGCCAGTGCGCTGTGGGCGAGCTGGCGGGCCTCCAGCCGCTGCGCCAGTTCCGCGGCGTCCAGGAAGCCGTCCTCGGCCTCTGGGGCCTCGTGGCGCTCGGCCGGACGGTCCGGGTCGCGGAGCCGCCGCATGCACTCGTTGCGGACGAGCGCGTACAGCCAGCCGCGGAACAGGTCGGGCTCGCGCATGATGGACACGTGCGCGTACGCGGCGATGAGCGCGTCGTGCAGCGCGCCGGCCGCCTGGTCCTGGTCGCGCAGCAGTGCGTGGCAGTAGTCGTACAGGCGGGCCGCGTAGCGATCCATGACCTGGATGAGGGCGCTGGGATCGCCCGCGGCCAGGGACCGCGCCAGGCGCTCGTCATCGGCGCGATCGAGACTGGGCCAACCGGACACGAGGTCCTCCCGCGGGCTGTGTTCGGAATCCTCGTCCGCGTCGACGGGAACGGGCTTGGAAGATTCACTGGGGAGCCGACGTACTCTCCCGGCCCCGGTCTCCCGACCGGCTCCCTCGCGGGCCAGGGAGGGAAAGTAGATCGGAGGCCCGACGGCCCCGCTCCCCGTCGGGCCTCCACCTAGATTGACGATCGGCTGCGGCGCCCGGTTGACACCGATCGCCAGGAAAAATCAAGAACTACCTGCCGCATCCGGATGATCACCGACCGGTGATCATCCGGATGCCGGTCACCGGGTGCCGGTCACTGGATGCCGGTCACTGGATGCGCCGGGACAGCGCCTTGAGGAAGATCTTCTTGATCTCCTGCGGCGTCATCGCGACCTGGACCGTGCCGTTCGTCGCCTCGGCGATCTGCTCCAGCTCGTTGCGGTCCACGCCCTTGCCGAACCCGATCATGTTGACCTGGATCGGCTTGTTCGGGTCCTGCATGCCCTTGAGCTGCTCCAGCGTCTCCTTCAGCGACGGGCCGCCGGCGTCGTCGTTCTTCCCGTCGGTCAGCAGCAGGATGGAGTTGCCGAACTCCGGCTTGTAGGTCTCGTTCATCATCTTGTATGCGGCGAGCATCGTCCGGTACAGCCCGGTGTCGCCGTTCGGCTTCGGCCGCATCTGGTTGAGCGTCGACAGGACGAGACCGCGCCGGGTGGTGGACCCGATCCGCTCACCGAGCGGGCCGATCTCCACCGACTTCTTGTAGGGGAGATCCCCGTCCATGTTGGTCGAGAACAGCCACTGGCCGAGCTCGGTGTCGTCCGACATCATGCTGAGGCCGCCCTGCGACACCTGCGCGAGGGCCTGCAGCCGGTTGGTGTTCGGGCCGACCTTCTCGAGCATCGAACCGGACACGTCCAGCAGAGAGAGGATCCGCAGTCCGAGCGACAGCTTCGACCACGCCTGCATGACCTTCGCGACGTCCTCGCTCTTCGGCGTGGGCAGCTGCCGCGGGCGGGCCGGGCTGACGCCGGTCTTCTGGTCGAAGCCCTTGGGCGCCTTGCCGTCCGGCGTCCTGAACCCCGCCGCGTGGACGTCGTTGCGGGTCGCCTCGGTGCCCAACGCCTTCTCCAGCAGGCGGGCGGCCTTCTGCTTGCCGGCGTCCTTGGTGGTGACGGTGAACGGGTAGTCCATCGACAGCGTGCCCTCGAGCGGGTACAGCGCGACCGCCGGCTCCTCCGGCTTGGTCCGGTTGTAGCTCCACAGAGCCTGCTCGGACGACAGGGAGATCGGCTGCTTGCCGCCGCTGTTCTTGCGGAAGGCCTCGAACTCCGCGTCGACCGTCGGGACGGTGCTCTCCCGGACGGTCCGGACGATGCCGGTGAAGATCGAGTCGCGGTTGGGGTCGTTCGCCAGCAGCGTGCTCGTGACCATCAGCGAGCCCATGCCGGCCGCGTTCCGCATCGGGTCGGGCACCACGAGCCGCACCGTGCCGGGCGGGATCATCTGGTTCTTGGTCACCGCGCCGCCCGCGGTACCGCCGGCGGCCTTGAGGAGGTTGTCCCAGGACGGGCTGGCGGTGATGCCCTGCTTCTTCAGCTGCGCCGCGAGCGACTGCGGCAGGCCCACCACGATCGGGCTCTTGGCCACCGACGTCTTGGTCGCCAGGACGGCGTCCTTGGTGTCCTTGCTCGCCTGGGCCAGCGAAATCCACAGCGAGGAGTCGGGGATCCACACGTCCGGGCGTTCGTTGGCGGGGTTCGCGACGCCCTGCCCGGACAGCAGCGTCGACACCGACGCCGGCTCGGCCTTCGTCACCGTGGCCTTGACGCACTTGCCGTCGGTCTCGTGCTTGCCGTCGTTGAAGCGTTCGGCGGCCTTCTCGACCACCGGCGCGATGTCGGGCGCGACCGACACCGACAGGTTCATCGCGTTGTCGCCCGTGCAGCCGCCGCTCTCGGCGAACGCGTAGACGCCGACGCCCAGCAGCAGCGCGAGGCCCACGGCGCCGGCCATCGGCCCGATCAGCGCGGTCGCACTGCGCTTGCGCTTGCGGCGCCCGTACTCGTAGCCGCCGGACTCGCTGCCGTAACCACCGGACCCGCCCGAGCCCCCGGACCCGCCTGAACCGCCGGATCCACCGGAACCGCCGCCGTAGCCGCCGGAGTCACCCGGCCCCGAGGCACCGCCGAAGAACCCCGACGGACCGCCGTCGGAACTGCGGATGGAGTCATACTCGCTGTAGCCGGTTCCGGCCAGCGGCGATGAGGAACTCCCGGGCGGCGGCCCCTGGCGGCCTCTCATCGGGTCTCCCGGACGGGGCCCGCCGGGGCGTCCACCGCCATGCCCGCCGGAGCCGTAGACGGGCTGCTCACCCGTCTGCCGCGGCGTGAACCACTCGGGAGTCTCGCCTGACGCCCCGGGGCCGGCCGCGCCGGGCGGAGCCCCCTGCGGACCGGCCTGCGGCTGGGCGAGCGGCTGGCCCTGGGCGTCCCGTGCGCCGAACCAGTCGGATGACCCGTCGTTGGCCGGACCGAAGACGGGCCGAGACGGGTCGTACCCGCCCTCGCCCATCCCCTCGGGGATGTCATTGCGATGACGTCCGCTCATGGCCTGCCCTCGATTCACCAGAAACCCGCCGATGTTCCACGGCACTGTAGTAGTACGAACTAGAGGTTACAAAGAACTCAAAAGTGATAATGACGCAGGTCATGAGCGTATGTCTCAACGATCCTGGCATTGCCCCCGGTCGGCACGCTCCGCGACGGCGGCGCTACGCGACGGCCCCCCCTCGCGCGAACCGTGGTGTACGTTGCGGTGGCCGCGCCTGGATCCCGTTCGCATCCGGGACGCTCCACGCTCCGCCCACCGGCAGACTTGGGGCATGGCCAGCCTGGTTTCCGTCACCGACCCCGCAGACCCCCGCATCGCAGACTACGTGCGACTCCGCGATGTGAATCTCCGCAAGAGCCTGGAAGCCGAGCACGGCCTGTTCGTCGCCGAGGGCGAGAAAGTGATCCGCCGTGCGATCGGCGCCGGCCACCCCGTCCGCTCCCTGCTGATGGCCCGCCGCTGGGCCGAACCCCTCGCCGACGTCCTGGACGCCCTCGACGCCCCCGCCTACGTCGCCGACGACGCCACCATGGAGTCGATCACCGGCTTCCAGGTCCACCGCGGCGCCCTGGCGTCCCTCGAACGCCTCCCCCTCCCCACCGTGGACACCGTCCTCAGCACCGCCCGCCGCGTCATAGTCTGCGAAGACATCGTCGACCACACCAACATCGGGGCCATCTTCCGGTGTGCGGCGGCTCTCGGCGTGGACGCCGCCGTGCTGGCACCCCGCTGCGCCGACCCGCTCTACCGGCGCTCGGTCAAGGTCTCCATGGGCGCGGTGTTCGCGCTGCCGTACGCCCGGATGACCGACTGGCGCACCGGCCTGGCCGCGCTTCGCGAACGCGGCTTCCAACTCCTCGCCCTGACCCCCGCGCCCGACGCGACACCCATCGACGACGCGCGGACGGCGGACCGCCGGGCGCTGCTCCTCGGCTCCGAAGGGGACGGCCTGTCGTCCCGATGGCTCCACGAGGCCGACCACCGCGTCCGCATCCCGATGAGCGAGACGGCCCTCGCTCGCGGCGTCGACTCCCTGAACGTGGTCGCCGCCGCAGCGATCGCCTGCTACGGCCTCACCCGCTGATCACTTTCCGAACATGCCCCTGCGGGGCCGGCGGTGCGTGCCCTTCAGCCGCTTCGCGGCACCGGCAGGCAGCCGCCGCCGCCCCAGCCGCAGCTGCGTCAGCAGCAGGGAGATCGCCACCAGCAGCGCCGCCAGCCACGCGATCTGGGTGCTCGCCATCCGCTCGAACGTGAGGTCCTGCGCGACGGGCGCCTTGTTCCCCTGCAACCGGCTCTGCGGCGTCACCGCACCCGGACCGGGCGCGACGGACGGACTCGGCGCCTGGATCGGCGGCAACGCCACCTCCGGCTTCTCCGGATCGAACGACGAGTTCGGATTCGGCGGCTCGACCCCGCTGATGGAAGCCGACGGTCCGCCATCACCGGATCCGGATCCGGAACCCGAGCTCGAACTCGAGCCGTCACTGGAGCCGTCACCGCCACCCCCGCCGGACGACGACTTCGTGGGCGACGGCTTCGACGTCGTCTTCGACGGTGTCGCACTAGGCGACGTGGGCGGCGTCGTTGTCTTGGTCGGCGTTGGCGTTGGCGTTGGCGTCGGAATGATGAAGTTCACTGTGGTCGTCTTGACGATGTCGGTGAGTTCCGTCGCGCTGACCGTGACGGTGATCCCGACCTCCTTCGTCTTCTCCGGAGCCGTCAGATTCCAGGAGAAGACGCGGTTGCTCTCGCTGGAGAGGTCTCCCGCGGTGCATTTCTCCATGGTGAACGGCTTCTCGCATTCACCGTCCAGGGTCACCCCCTCGGGGCTCGCCGCGATGCTCTTGATCTTGACGCCTGCCACCTCGCCGCCGACGGCCTTGACGGTCGTTTCGACGGTCACGGTCTCCCCGGCGGCCGGCGCGGAGGGAGCCGTGGTGACGCTCACGGCGAGCTCGCCCGGGGCGGGGGACGCCGTGCCCGACTCTGATGGCGTGGGGGACGGTGCGTCGTCGGCCATGGCGGATGCGCCGCCGGCGGCCAGGACGGCGGCCGTGCCGAGCCCGACAAAGATCGGTTTCACCGCTGATCGGCAGATCACTGCCGCAGCACCTCCGTCGCATCGCCTTTGAACGCTGTGCCCGCAACTACCCGAGGGGTCCCCTCGGGAATCATGCCAACACGGATCCGCGAGCCAAATCAACCCCGTGAGTCATCAGATCAACTCCTCGCGGACGTCCTCGACCTCCGACCCGGGAGCCCATGTCTGCCAGATGCCCTGGTCGATGCGGTCGAGCCCGAGGTTCTCCGCGACCGGGGCCCGTCCGCCGGTGTATTCGACCCGCAGCCATGTTTCATGCTCGCCGACGATGACGAACCGTTCGCCGCGCCAGCGGCACGTCGTCCGGACGTAGCGGAGGTCCTCGACTTCGGACGCGGGGACGATGCGGCGGTAGCGTCCGGGACGCAGTTCCTCGAACCCGTCCGTCGGCCCCGGCGCGTACAGCCTGATCTCACCGTCGGCGCCCGGCGCGGCCTCGAAGTCGCGGCCGAGCCACCGCGCGACGTACCCGTCCCGGATCACTGCGTGGCCTCCGTCCGCCCGTCCCATGCGTCGGCGTTCGCGTCCGGCCGCAGCCAGGCGAGCCGGTCGGGGTCGTACATGGCGACGAACCGTTCGGACCGGTCGCGCCCGAGGACGTACATCTCCGCCCCGTACGGCAGGCGGACGCTGTCCACCTTGTACTCGCGGATGGAACCGGCGCTTCCGGGCGCGAAGCCGCTTCCCGTGAACGGCGGCCGCTCGATCACCCAGCCGGCCTCGCCCCAGGTGGCCCTCTCCTCCTCGTCCCGGCCGCCGAAAGGGATCCGGTACAGGTCGGGGCAGTAGGCGGGCCACCGGATGACGTAGACGCCCTCATCGCCGGGTGAGAACGAAGAGCCCTCGTATAGAAGCCCCAGCGCCTCGTACAGCTGGACCGGTGTCTGCAACTCCGCCACATCGCCCGTCGAGTGGACGAACCCGCCGACCCGGTCGTAGCCCTGCTCCAGATACCACGCGACATGCTCGTGCGGCACGACCTTCTGCATGATGGACGGCGACGACACGCGGTCGTCGAGGTCGGGCGGCATCTGCGGCGCCGGCTCGGGCCGCGGCGGCGGCAGCGGCACCTCCGGCCGCGCCTGGACGAGCCCGACCCGAACCGCCCATTCGCTGAGCGCCCGCACCTGGTCGCCGCGCAGCGACGCTCCGATGCGCGTTCCCGGGTTGAGCAGCATCATCCAGTCTTCGCGGGGCCACGCGCCGATCAGCTCCCGGAAGTCGGCGTACACGAACCGGGACTCCGGCAGCACCTCGCGCAACCGGACCAGCGACGTGAACACCTGCACCGCCGACTCCGTCCGCAGCGCCGCGTCCCACCGGAACTCCCGCTGGACGGGCGTCACCTCAAGGGGCGCGTCGTCCGGAATCGGCACGAGGACGTTCGCGTTCAGCAGGACGCGCAGGAACGCGTCCGAGTCGCCGCTCAGGGCCGCCTCGTGGAGCTCCTGGTCGATCCGGTTGCCCGGCTCGAACGCCGGCTCCGGCTCGTCCAACGCCCGCAGCGGCCGTTCACCCGGCGCGTCCTGGCCGCTTTCCGTGCCGGCCGCGACCGGCAGGCCGGGGCCGGCCGCCGGACCGGGAGCGTCGAACGCGGCGAAGCCGTCCTGGCCGGCCGGTCCGGGCCCAGCGGTGTCGCCGCCCTGCGGGCCGGTCTCCGGTGAGGCGCTGTGGGGGTCGCGGGGTGCGTCCGGCATGCCGGGCGCCGCGTGTGCGCCCTGCGGAGGCCGGACGGCGTCGGGCGCCGGGCCGGGATGGTGTGCGGTGGGTTCGGGGCCACCGGCGGCGCTCAAGCCGGGCGTTGCGGGTTCACCGGGGGAGTCGGGCGGGGTGGGCTCACGTCCGGCCTCGGCAGTGTCGCTCCCTGGCGTGTCGGCCGGGAAGCTCGGTGCACCCGCGCCAGGCCGCGCGGTTTGGCCGGGGACGGTTTCGCCCGGGGCGGCCTCGCCGGCGGCGGGGCCGCCTGCGTGCTCGTCCGATGCCGTCTCGCCGGGGTCGCCGAACACGCCCGGATTCCCCTGCGCGCCAGGTCCGGCCGGTGCGCCCGGGGTGTCGGACGCGGCTACATCGTCCTCCCACGTCGGTCTGCGTCCTGGATGAGGTCCGCCGGGGGCGCTCATGTCCGCGCGGCCGCCCGGGGCTCCGAGTGGGTCTGAGGTGTCGAACGCCGATGCTCCGGCGCCCCCTTGTGCGGCTTCCAGAGGTGAGCCGGGTGCCGATGGTTGGCGGTCGTCCTCGCGGCCGGCCGGGGCCGGGGTCGGCGGACCGGCGTGGGCGCCCGGTGCGTCCCGGGCAGGCGTGTCGGGCTCGGACGGGACGGCGGGCGCCACGGGGACCGGCGGCGCCACGGGGACGGCGGGCGTGTCCGGGGGAGGCGGCGTGGACGCGGCCGGCGGCGTCGCGGGGACGGCGGGCGTGTCCGGCGGCGTGTCCGAGGGCGTGGACGCGGCCGGCGGTGTCGCGGGCTCCTCCGGACGCGGGAGGTCGCCCAGGGAGCGGACCTTGTCGCCGGGCATGGCCGCGTCGATGGGCGTCCCCGGGTTGATGGCGAGGGTCCACTCGGTGTCCGGCCAGGCGGCGACCATGTCCAGGAGGGTCGGCATGATGAAGCGGGAGGAGCCGATGGCCTCGTTCATCCACTTGAGGGACGTGAAGATCTGGATGGCCGTGCGGCCGTGGACGGGAACGGGCCGCCACGGGAAACCGGGGTCGCCGGGGGCGATGCCCCAGGGGGTGTCGGGGTCGGCGGGGACGAGGACCTGGGCACCGAGGAGAATCTTGAAGAAGCCGTCGGTGTCGCGGCGGCGGGCGGTGTCGAAGAGGCGCTGCTCGACGTCGTTCTGCGGCTCGAAACCATCCGTCATGCGCTGCGCGGCGCGCTGGTCGGCCCAGGTGGCGAGGCCGGGGAGCTGCTGGGCGAGGACGGTGCCGCCGGCGGGGGAGCCGGAGTTGATGGCCAGCAGCCAGTCGTGGTTCGGCCAGTAGCGCAGCGCGACGGTGAACGGCAGCTTGATGTACTCGGTGCCGGCCCCGGTGGCGCGGGCCGCCTCGATGAGACGTTCGGGTGAGGTGAACACCGGGACGACGGTGGAGCCGTCGACGTCCCTGGTCTGCCAGGGGAACCCCGGACGGCCCGGTCGCATCGTGTAGTCGGTGTCGTCCGGGACGGGCAGCAGCACGTCGGTGGCCGCGAGGGTCTGCAGGAAGAGGTCGTGGTCGTTGTTGGCGGCCGCCCGGAGCAGCTCGCGTTCGACGTCGTTGGCGGGCTGGAACTCCTGCCGGGGCGACTCGCGGGGGAGGTCGCGGTGCTGGTCGCGGAGTTCCTCCCAGGGGGCGGACGCGCGGCCGACCTGGGGCGGGCGGCCGTCGCCCTGCGCCACCTGGCGGACGAACCAGGACGGCAGCCGCGCCTCGATGGGCAGCGCGGTCCCGACACCGTGGGCGGGCGCGTCGATGGCCAGCCACCAGCGGTTGTCGGGCCACGTCTCGGCGATCTCGCCGAACCGGACGGTCATGAAGTGCTGGTAGGCCGGGCCGAGGCAGGCGCGCATCGCCGATGCCGACGTGTAAACCAGCACATGGACCCGGCCGTCCTCTTCCTGGGTCGGCCAGGACGCCTGCGTGCGGCCCGAGAGCATGCCGTTTACCAGGTCGGGCGGGACGGGGATGACGAGCTCGCTGTCCGCGATCAGGCGGAAATAGCTCTCCTGGTCCCCGGCCCGTACGGTCTCCTGCAGTCGGTGCTCCAGTTCCGACGTGGGTCGCCACGCGTCGGCCACGGTCGCCACCCCCTGTTTCTTCCGTGCTCGTCCCCGCGCGACTGCCTACGCTACATGGGCGAACAGGACCAAAGAGCATAATCACCTGACCGCGCGTGAGACTCCGCAGGTCAGCGCGCTGTCAGCTCGGCGAGGGCGGTGCCGGACGTGTCGCCGAGGCCGGCGCGGGGACGCGGCCGCCGTTCCGCGGCGGCACCGGGACGTCCGCGCCGATAATGCGTGAACCGCGCGAACCCGGACCCCGTCGGCGGGCGTCACAGCAGGCGTGATGGGGGAACGGGCGAGCACCGCGGCAAGGCGGGGCTTGAGGCGCTCATGACCCGGTGCGGAAGTATGTGCGGAAACCGTCCGGGATCAACGGACCCGGGTCCGGGGGAACGAGTGGGAGGGTGCGATGCGGTACGGGGTGGTTCGGGCGCTGGCCGGCGGCGTGGTGGCGCTCGGCGCGTCCGGCCTGCTGGGCGGATGCGGGACGCTGGGCGGCGGCCCCGGCGAGGTGTGCATCGACACGAAGAAGGCGTTCCAGCAGTACATCACCCAGGTCAGGAGCGTTCCGGCGTCGGATCCGGCGCAGTGGCGGCAGGCGACCGACAAGCTCGCCGGACGCCTCGACGCCCTGGCGGAGAAGGCCGACGACGACGACCTGAAGAAGGCACTGAAGACCGAGGCGGGCCGGCTCCGCGCCGCCGCGCCGGCCGTCGGCGGCGGCGACATGGCCCAGCTCAACACCGTGATGAAGGAGACACCGGCCCGGATCGGCAAGGCCTGCGACTAGCGCCGGTCAGCCGTCCCCGCCGGGACCGGTTCCGCCGCCGTCACCGCCTCCGCCGTCACCGCCGCCTCCGCCGTCACCTCCGCCGGGATCGCCGTCGTCACCGCCGCCGCCCCCGCCGGGCTCGGTCGGGATGACCGTCGGCAGCCCGGTCGGCGGTGTCGGGATCTCCGGCTCGTCGGGTCCTTCGGTCGACGGCGGCTCCTCCGGGCGGGTCGTGGGCGGCGCCGTCTCGTCCGGTCCACCGCCGTCCGAGGGGCCGTTCCAGCCGCCGCCCGGCGTGATCGACGGAGACCCGAACGACTTCGGCTCGAAGTCCTTGATGTCCACGGCGTCGCTCGTGTACGAGCGCCAGACCTGGGCGGGCAGCGCCCCGCCGTACGCGCCGTAGCCGGGGATCTCCAGGGGCTTGCCGTCGCTGCGGAACATCGCGACCGACGTGGCCATCTGCGGGATGAAGCCGTTGAACCAGATCGCGCGGCCCTTGTCGGTGGTGCCGGTCTTGCCGGCGACGTCGCGGCCGTCGGGCAGCTGCGCGCCGGTGCCGGTGCCGCCCCGGACGACCTGCTCCATCGCGTACGTGGCGTCCCGCGCGTTCTGCTTGCCGAGCGCCCGCTCGCCCTTCTCGGTGAACGTGCGCTTGTGGTTCTCGTTGTCGGTGACGGACTTGACGACGAACGGCTCCCGGTACGTGCCCTCCGACGCGAACGTCGCGAACACGCCGGCCTGCTGGACGGGATGCAGCGACACGATGCCGAGCGGGAACGTGGCGGCGGCGCGCTGCTCCGGCTTCATCTGCGACTTCGGGATGCCCATCTTCTCGGCCATCTCGACGATCTTCTCGTTGCCGATGTCCTGGCCGAGGTTCACGTACGCGGTGTTGATCGAGTTCTGGGTGGCGGTGACGAGGTTCACCGACCCGAAGCTCCGGCCGCCGTCGTTCTTGATGGACGAACCGTCGAAGTACTGCGGTGAACCGCCGTCATAGGTCGAACTGAGCGTCTCCCCGCTCTCCAGCGCGGCGGCCAGCGCGATCGGCTTGAAACCGGACCCGGCCTGCGCCCAGTCGCCGAAGGAACTGCTCAGCGCCTCCTCCAGGTAGCCGCGGCCGCCGTAGAACGCCATGACCTGCCCGGTGGACGGGTCGACCGACACGGCCCCCGTCCGGATCTTCTTGCTCATCCCCTCCGGCTCGTGCTGCTCCACCGCCCGCTTCATCGCGTCCATCAGCCGCTTGTCGAACGTCGTGGTGATCTTCAGCCCGCTGCGGTTGATCTCGTCCTCGCTGTAGCCGCGGCGCTCGGTGAGCTCCTTCTTGGCCACGTTGACCATGTAGCCCTTCTGGCCTTTGAGGACGTCGGTGATCTTCTGCTTGACCGGGGTGGGGAACGTCATCGACGCCGCGTCGCCGGAGGCCAGGTGGCCGTCCCGCACCATGTTGCCGAGGACGGCGTTCCACCGCTGCTCGGCGATGGCGCGGTCGGGACCGGTCGGGTCGGCGAAGTTGCTCGGCTGCTGGATCGCGGCGGCGAGGTAGGCGCCCTCCGCGGGCGTCAGCTCCGAGACGTCCTTGTCGTAGTAGGCCTGGGCGGCCGACTGCACCCCGTAGGCGTTGCGTCCGAAGTAGATGGTGTTGAGGTACTGCTCGAGGATCCAGTCCTTGGGCTTCTCCTGGTCGACCTTCAGGGCGACCATGATCTCCTTGAGCTTGCGGGTGATCGAACGTTCCTTGCCGATGCCGCCGTAGTAGTTGCGGACCATCTGCTGCGTGATCGTCGAGCCGCCCTGCAGTTGCCGGCCGGTCACCGTGGACCAGAAGGCCCGCGTCGTGCCCTGTACCGACACGCCCGGGTCGTCGTAGAAGCTGCCGTTCTCCGCCGCGATCACCGCGTTGCGGGTGCTCTCGGGGATGCGGTCCAGGTCGACGGCGTCCCGGTTGACGCCGGTCTTCGCGATCTGCGTCTTGCCGTCGGAGTAGTAGAACGTCGGCCCTTGCGCGACCGCCTTCTCCAGCGGCGACGGCACCGGAGTGAACAGGTAGGCGACGGCGAACGCGGCGACGCAGAACCCGATGAAGCCGAGCAGCAGGAACAGCGTCCGGCGCAGGAACCGCGACCGGCGGCTCCGGGGCTTGCCCGCCCCCTTGCCGTCACCGTCTCCGTCACCGCCACCGGACCCGCGTCCGGGCGGCCCTCCCCGGCTGGACGAGGAGGGCGTGGACGAGGTGGCCGGCATGCTCTTGGTATCACCGCCGACCGCCCCTCCGACACTTTCGGACGCCGCCTTGTCGGCTTCGCCCCCGGCAGAGCCGTCCACAGGAGGGCCGTCCACAGGAGGGCCGTCCGCCGGAGAGTCGCCCGCCGGAGAGTCGCCCGCCGGAGAGTCGCCCGCCGGAGAGTCGCCCGCGGAGTCGTTGGGGGAGTCGTCCGGGGACTGATTCGCGGAGTCACTCGCGGGCTCGTCCGGGGCTTCGTTCTCGGGCTCGTCAGAGGTGCCGCTCGCGGGCTTATCGGTGGTGGGAGATTCGCTCTCGTCCTCGTCCGAGACGGCGACCGAGGGATCTTTTCCGTCGTTATCGGATATGTCTTCCTCGTGGCCGAATTCTGCGTCCTGAGCGGATTCTTCGGCGTCGACGGTCAGTGTGGTGGTCGTGGGACCGTCTCCGCCGGCCGGTGGCCCGGTCTCGGTCTCGTGCTGGTCCACCTCGCCCGGACCGGTGGGCTCCTCGCCCTCCGGACCCTTTCTGCCGTTGCTCACAAGCCCCCCGTGATTATTGCGTCACCGACGATACCTGAGGGGATCCGGTGCCGTGGGACGCCCAATGCACCACTCCCATGGCTTCCCGATAAGAGGACGGGCAATGCGCCGGTCCGGTTGTCGTGACGGACGTCGCAATGCGGACTTGTGAAACGCCGAGCGGCAGGGCCCCGACCGGGTACCCCGCCGCTCTCGCTCTCATGCGCCGCCGTGCCGCGCCCGCCTCACTTCTTGATCTTGGCGAGGATGTCCACGACGAACACGAGGGTGTCGTCGCCCTTGATGTCCGGCGGCATGCCGTCCTTGCCGTACCCCTCCTTCGGCGGCAGGACGAGCAGCACGCGGCTGCCGACCTTCGCGCCGGTGAGGCCCTTGTCGAAGCCGGGGACGGTCTTGCCGGTGCCGATCGGGAACTTGGCCGGCGATCCGGACTTCCAGCTGGAGTCGAACTCCTTGCCGCTGTCCCAGATCGTCCCCTGGTAGTTGACGACCGCGTCCTCGCCCTTGGCCAGCGCCGGGCCGTTGCCCTCCACGAGGGTCTTGACCTGCAGCTTCTCCGGGGCCTTCGTGTCGGGGATCTTCACCTCGGGCGCCTTGCCGGCGCCCTTGTCCTCGACCTTGGGCAGTTTGTCGTCGTCGAGTTCCTTCTTCGTGCCCTGCGGTCCCTGGTTCTTGTGGACGACGGCCTGGACGTCCACGACGAACACCACCCAGTCGGACTTGGTGAGCCCGAGCTGCGAGCCCTGTTGACCGAAGCCCTGGGACGGGGGGATCTGCAGCACGACACGGCTGCCGGACGTCTGGCCGATCATGCCCTCGTCGAAGCCCTTGATGCCGCTGTCGCCGATGGTGAGCGGCTGGGTCGGCCGCCCCTGCGACTCCTGCTCGTAGGAGGAGGCGAGCTTCTTGCTCTTGCTCTTCTTGGAGCCGTCCTCTTCGTCGCTGTCCTTGGACCACTGGTAGAAGACGTACTGGGCGTACACGATGTCGCCCTTGGTGATCTTGGTTCCATCGCCCTTCATCGGGGTGGTCACCTTGCGCTTGCCGCCGGGCGCGAGATCGGTGGGGATCTTCACCGAGGGCTCGGAGGCGAACTTGCCCGTCACCTCGATCTCGGGCGGCGGACGGGTGATCCACCACCAGATGAAGCCCCCGAGCAGCGCCCCGACCACGACCAGTGTGACGATCACCAGTATCCGCCGCCGGCGCGCCTGCTTGGCGGTCAGCGCGGACGGCCGGTTGAGCCCGCTGCCGCGCCCGGCGCTGATGCCGTGCGGGGTGAATTCCGGGCTGCGGATGCTCTTGGCGTTCGGGATCTTCGCCTTCGCCTTGATCGCCGGCTCGCCCCCGGGCTTGTCATCCTCGGACATGTTTCCTCACTTGCTCCGGGTTTGACGACATCACGAACGTGACCACCCTTCCAGGGCCGGGCTAAGCACAGCGTGAAAACCGCGCAAAGGAGGCCGACCCGCAATCTACCGGTCATCCCGGCCGGGTGTGGCGCCCTGCGGAAAGGCGGGCCGACGCGATCCACCGGTCACACGGGCCTGTGCGGCACCGTCTGGCGGGGGACAGGTCGACCTGCAATCTACCGGTCACGCGGCACTGCGTGACAATGTCCGGCGCGTAACCGGGCCCACCTGCAATGTACCGGCCGTCCGATGCCCGCCGCGTCGCCCGGCCCGCGCCGGTGAACGCCGCCGAATGGCAATCTGGAGGGATGCGCCTCGCGACATGGAACGTCAACTCGGTCAAGGCCCGCCTGCCGCGTCTGCTGTCCTGGCTGGACGAGGCGGAGCCGGACGTCGTGTGCCTCCAGGAGACCAAGTGCCGCGCCGACATGTTCCCGGCCGCCGAAGTGGAGGAACTCGGCTACGCCACCGCGGCGCACGGGGACGGCCGCTGGAACGGCGTGGCCGTCCTGTCGAGGGTCGGCATCGAGGACGTGTCCAACGGCTTTCCCGGACAGCCCGTGTACGAGGGGGAGGCGGAGAGCCAGACGAAGCTGACCGAGCCCGTCCTGCTGACGCCGGAGGCCCGCGCGATCGGTGCGACGTGCGGCGGGGTGCGGGTGTGGTCCCTGTACGCGCCGAACGGCCGCACGCCCGGCTCCGCCCACTACCTCTACAAACTCGACTGGTTCGCGGCGCTCCGCGAGGCACTGGCGGACGAACTGGCCCGGGGCCTGCCGCTGGCCGCGTGCGGCGACTACAACGTGGCGCCCGCGGACGAGGACGTGTGGGACCCGGCCGTGTTCGCCGACTCCACCCACGTCACCCCGGCCGAACGCCAGGCTCTCGCCGACCTCCTGGATCTGGGCCTCCACGACGTGGTGCCGACCCCCATGAAGGGACCGCACCCGTACACGTACTGGGACTACCGGGCCGGAATGTTCCACAAGAACATGGGCATGCGCATCGACCTGTTCTACGCGAACGAGGCCGTCGCCGGGCGTGTCCGCTCCGCCTACGTCGACCGTGAGGCGCGCAAGGGGAAGGGCCCGTCCGACCACGCCCCCGTCGTCGTGGATCTCGACTAAGGCCTGATCGCATGCAGGCGCGATCGTGTTCAGGCGATCGTGTTCAGGCGATCGTGTTCAGGCGACCGTGTTCAGGCGACCGTGTTCAGGCGCCGAGGCGGGCGAGCAGACCGCGTTTGCCGGTGGCCGAGGTGGGTGGGGGCTGGAGGACGGTGAAGCCGTCCGGCAGGAGCGAGGCGGGTTCTCCGGGCCCCAGGCACCATTCGGCGGGCAGGCCGGGCCGGTCGCGGCGGGCGTCCTCGGTGAAGGCCTCCCAGGCCAGCAGCCCGCCCGGCAGGACCGCCCCGGCCGCGCGCCCGAACACGGCCCGGTCCCAGAACCCGGTGCACAGCACCAGCGCGTATCCGGGCGGTGGTGGCCGCCAGCCGCTCAGATCCGCCTGGACGAGCGTGATCAGCGACGCGAGCCCGCGCCGCCGTGCCTCCGCGCCGAGCCGTTCGAGGGCGACCTCGGAGACGTCCACGGCGGTGACGTCCCGGCCGGCCCCGGCGGCGAGCAGGGCACTGCCGGACGGGCCGGACGCGAGATCGAGCACCCCGCCGTCCGGCAGGCCGAGCGACAGCGCCCGCTCCGCCAGCGGATGGACGGGCGACAACGCCGGAGCGTCCCCGTACTTGGCGTTCCACCGCAGCCTGTCCGGGTGCCCGGCCAGATCCGGCGGCGCCGAGTCCGGCGGCACCGGCTCCGGTGACGTGTCGTCCATGCGGACGACGATAAGGCACGCTCTCGCAGGTTCGCCGGGTGACGCCGCGTCACCGGCGGCTCAGCGGCGCTCCGCGATCAGGAGCATGAACAGCGCCGTCGGGAAGCCCTTGCGCCACCAGGGGTCGTCCCGCATCTGCTGTTCCGTCGGGTGCGGCTCGCGCAGGTCCGCGATGACGAAACCGGAGTCTCGGAGCGTTCCAGCGTAGAACTCCAGCGGCCGGAGCCACGATGTGATCATCGAAGGGGATTCCAGGCCGTCCACCAGGAACCGCTGGTCGATCCCGCGGGAGGCGAAGTACTGCGACGCCGGGACGCTGTTCATCGCGCCCTGCTCGGAGTTCTCCACGTAGAAGCACGGGTGGAGCGTCAGCAGGACCAGGCGTCCGCCGCTCTTCAGGACCCGGGAGAACTCGCCGAACGCGCCGGTCGGGTCCTGCAGGTGGCTGAACAGGTGGTTGCAGACGACGAGGTCGAAAGCGGCGTCCTCGAACGGCAGATCCTCGACGCCGGCGCGGGTGAACGTGGCCGTTCCGTCCGGGGACGGATGCGCGGCGGCCGCGTCGATCAGCCCTTGGGAGACGTCGACGCCGGTGACATCGGCTCCCTGGGAGGCGAGCGTGCGGGCCAGGTATCCCTCGCCGCAGCCGGCGTCCAGGACGCGCAGTCCCTCGCAGGAACCGACGGCGTCGAGGACGGCGCCGTCGGTGAGGTCGGTCCGGTACCGGTCGCGGCGCTCTCGGATGATCTTCACCCAGTACTGTGCGTTGGCCTCCCATCTCTCCCGTGTCAGATTCGCGATGGCTTGCGCCGTGTCCTCCACCGGCTCCCCATTCTCCAAGACCTGGTTCAGGCGATGCCCTTGAGCCGCCGCACCAGAGTGTTGCAGGTCTGTCTGATCCTTCGGTCCTGGCATTCGGCCCCGCGCAGCTCGATCGCCTGGATGAGCTCGGTGATCTTTCCCCCGAACGCGGGATCCCGTTTCAGTGCCAGCGGGATGTACGTCGACACCAGGTAGTACACGTAGGCGTCGTTGTACACCGCTATCTCGCGCAGCACCTCGGTGGCCGTATTGCGCAGCGACAGGGAGCTCGGCAAAGTGAAGTCGCTGCTGATACGGCCGTCTCTGGTGTAGGTCGGGAACGACCATTCCTCCAGCGCCGCGTACACGGGCGTGGCGTCGAGCTCCTTGCGGTACCTCTCCGCGAGCTCGATGTCGTTGGAACTGATGAGGGAGCCCATGACGACGCCGCGCATCATGAACGCGGTCTGCCGTCCCGGGACCTCGAAGCCCAGGTCGGCCTCCAGGGCCCCGGTCACCTTGCTGACCTGGTGCGTGAGGATGTTGAGCGCCAGGATCGAGTGGAACGAGTAGGTCTTGCGGTTCAGCCGGGGGGCCAGGTCGATCGACGAGTCGAAGAGCGCCTGCGGGTCCTTCAGCAGGCCGCTGCCGGGCCGGGTGGAGTAGAGCGTCTCGAGCGCGCGGTCCTGGTCGCGTCCCCAGAACCGGGCGATGAAGGACGAGGTCTTCTGCGTCGCCTCGCCGCGCACGATGTGCAGCGCCGCCTCAAGGGCGTTGAGCAGGTACTGCTGCGCGATGTCCGAACGCTCCAGGGCGGTCAGGTCGACGGTGAGCCCTTCGCCGTGCAGGTCGCCGACGAGCCCGTCGCGCCTTTTCCGGACGGCGTGCGCCATCGAGTACTCGGCGATTCCGGGGACGGACGACATGAGGCTCTGAAGGGACCGCCCGGTGACCCGGTCGAGCCATTCGGGGTTGTCCCACAGCCGGAAGACCGTGCTCTCGTCCAGCCCGGAGAAGGCCGCCACGTCGGACATGTTGAGCCCCATGCCCTTGGTGATCTCGGAGAGGGACTTCGGCTCACCGTCCGCTGTCATCACTCGCCCTAGATGTGGCACTTGTTGACGTTTCGATCGTAGCGAAACACCGGGTATCGGGTGCGGACGATCTGCGGATGTGTCCGTCCCGTCACCGAGGGGGGCGAGCGTCGCGGACGGTGCGGAGGGCATGGCGGGCCGTCATCCCGGTTCGCGGGCGGGCGTGCGCCCGATGCAGCCGATCAGCGGCACCGGGCCCGTGGTGTGCACGGCGTGCGGAAGCGGCAGGGCGGCCGGGTAGGGCGCCGCCGTCTCCAGGCTCCCGCAGATCTCGATGATCGCGTCCCGGCTCCGCGGCCAGAACGGCAGGGCGGGGTTCTGCGGCAGCCCGGCGACCGGTTCCAGCTCCGGTGTCCGCTCCGTGTGGGTGATCACCACGTGGCTGCCGGGCGGCAGGGCGTCCACCAGCGCGTCCACGATGCCGCGCGGGTCGTCCTCGTCGGCGATGGCGTCGAGCACGCCGGTCAGCAGGACCCCGACGGGCTCGGTGAAGTCGATCAGCCGCCGAAGCCCCGGGTCGGCGAGCAGCGCGGCGGGGTCACGGACGTCCGCCTCGAACGCGGCGGTGGCCGCGTCCACGGCGAGCAGAGCCCGCGCGTGCGCGACCACCATCGGGTCGTTGTCGACGTAGGCGACCCGGCAGGACGGGTCGGCCCGCCGGACGATGTCGGCGACACCGCCGCCCATGCCGCCCATGCCGCCGGACATGGGCAGCCCGCAGCCGATGTCCACGAACTGCCGCAGCCCGGCCTCCCCGGCGAGTACCGCCGCGGCGTGGTCCAGGAAGCCCCTGTTCGCCTGGACGAGCCGCGCCACGACCGGGCACCTGCGCAGTGCCCATTCGGCGAGTTCGCGGTCGGCGGCGTAGTTGTCCTTGCCGCCGAGGTAGTAGTTGTAGACGCGGGCGTTGCTGGGGACCGGCCCGCTGAACCGTCCGGAGGTCTCCTCCTCGTCCTGCGGAAGAAGGAGTTCCGTCCACCGGGTCAGGTTCAGCGTCGGCCCCGGCGTCACGGCAGCCGCCATCCTTCCCGGACGCCCACCCCGAACCAGAAGGTGGCCGTCCCGTTCCTGCCCCGGCTGGTACCGAAGTCGGTGGCGAGCGCCTTCAGCAGGACTAGACCGCGCCCGTGCACCGGCAGCGGCTCCTCTGCCCCGCGCGGCTGGCCCGGCGCGGCGCCCCCGTCGGTGACCTCGACCCGGACGTACCGGTCGATGTGCAGGACCGACAGCGTGACGGTCCCGTCCCGGCGCGGCCTGGCGTGCAGCACCGAGTTCGTCACGGCCTCGCTGGTCAGCAGTTCGAGGTCGCCGAGTTCGGACCGGTCGGCACCGAAGTGCTGCCCGATGAGTTCCCTGACATAGGACCTGGCGAGCCGCACGGCGGCCGGCGTCGCGGCGAGGTCGATCTCGCCGATGAGACGCCCGGCCGACTTGCCGTTGTTCCAGGCGGACGGAGTTCCGAGTTCCAGCGAGGGTGCGTGCGCCGGTACGAGCACCGGTGCTCCGGACCACGCGTCTGATGCATTCATGGCGGCTTCGGCTTCACGTCTCCGTGTCGGGCTGTAAGCGAACATGTGTTCTTCGGCCTGGTCGAATTCGGACGTGGAAGTGAGACAACACACACTCTTACGCAGCGCGCATGAGCCAGTCACCGATGCTTGCGCGGATGCAAGGGCCCTGCTCCACGCTGCGCACCATCACCGTCCGTCGGTGATCCACCACGCGGCGCCGCCGCCGCCTCGGGTCGCGTGGGCGGCGGGCGGCGATCACCTCCCGCCTGACCAGGCCATCCAGGGCCGGACGGGCCCACGGTGCGGCGGACGCGGAGCACGGCGAACCCGTCCGGCAGAGCGTCGGCGCACACGGGGAACACGTCCGGATCCTGCGCGCGAAACGATCCAGAACGACGGACTCGGTTCAGCGGTTCGAAAGTTGACCGATAAACTAAAAAGTGGGTCGTCGCGGAGAAAGCCGCGAAGAAATTCGCCCGGCCATTACTTCGGACTCGCATCCCGCCCGGATCGCAGGGCACCGGAAAGAACCGGCGCGAATTCTTCCCGAGCCCTGGCCCGAGCCCACGCCGGGTCCGCGATCCGTGCCGGACCCTCATCCTCGCCCGCTCACTCGCGGACACGGTGGACGCTGAAGGTCGCCGCGCCGCTGCCGCCGAGCGCGTAAACGATCTTGGACGAGGTCAGGACCGCGAAACCGCCGCCGATCGCCCTGGGCCTTCCCGGCAAGTCGTCGGAGATCAACCGGCCCTCCCCGTCGAGAAGCAGGAACCGCTCGGCCTCGGTGCGGGCCCCGGTCCTGGCCGGCCGGACGGCGACGAACCAGTCCCCGATCGCCCCGTAGCGGGTGAGGAACCCCGTCTCCAGCAGGTCGTTGATCTTCGTGGCGCCGCCGCGGGTCTGGATCGTCACCGCGCGGTCACCGGCATCCCTTCCCTGCCTGTCCGGCCCCCCTCGGCACACGATGAGCGTGTCGCCGTCCCCGTCGCATCGGGCGAGGGGCGTAGAGGTCCTGGCCAGTTCGCGTCCGGTGGCCCGGTCGAGGACGGCCCCGCCGTCCTCGGTTCCGACGACGATCGTTCTGCCGCCCTCGTCGTGCAGCAGTTCCGGCTCGCGGTACCGGTCGCCGAGCCGCCAGCGCCGCTCACCGTCCGAGGCCCCGTACGCGATGAGGTCGCGCCGCTCCCGCCGCCCGTCCTCGACGGGGCCGAGCTCGGCGGCGAGGACGAGACCGGCTCCGACGCTCTCCGGCTCCACCCCGCGCTTGCGCCACAGTTCCTTCCCCGTCCCTGTCGCGTGGACGATCATCTCTTCCGAGTTCGCGGAACCGCCGTATCTCGACACGTCGACCGCGAACGTCTTGCCGTCGGCCGCTCTCAGGATCGCGTGGCTGTCCGAGCCCGTTGTCCGTTTCTTCCACTGGACGCTTCCGTCCTTGAGGGAGAGCGCCGCGACGCCCTCCTCGTCACCGGGCCCCGAGTACTCGACGAGTGCCAGCCGCTTCTCACCCGTGTCGACAATGTGGGGGACGCCGGTGATGTTCGCCTCGGCGCCGCCGCCGAGGGACGCGTCCTTCCGGACGGACCACCGCACCTTCCCGGTCCCGGCATCCGCGACGACCAGCTTGCCGAGGTCGCGGTCCCCGGCATCCCGGCCGGTGTAGACGATCGCGTCGCCGGCCAGCCGGATGCTCTGCACCGACCTCAGGCCCGTGTCCTTCGCCGACTTCGATGCCGAGGCGGGCGCGGGGGCCTCGGTGGTGTGACCCGTCCACAGCGGTGCCGCGTCGATCCGGGGCGGCTTCAGCGACGGCCTTCCCGGCCGCGGCCCGGGTGGTTTCGCGCCGGCGGCCGCCGCGTGGACGACGAGCCCGTCCACCCTGGACGAGGACGACGACCCTTGCCGGGGCGCCCGGAACGCGATGGCCTTCTCCGACACCGCGGCGACCTCGCCGGGCGGCGCGGAGCCGATCCGGTTCCCCGCCCGGTCGACCACGGCGCGCCGTGCGGGACGGTCCCCGTCGGGCGATGCGTGAACGAAGATCCGGTCCTGCCAGACCATGTCGACGTGGGGCGTCGTCCTCTCGTCGAACGGCGGTCTCTCCGCGGTGAACCGTTGCGCGCCCGGCCCGGAACGGATCGTCACCAGCCGCCCGTCGGAACCCGGGCACGCGATCAGGGTCCGGCCGTCATCGACGCAGCCGAAAAGGCGTTCGTACGGCGCCGCGCCGCCGCCCTCGTCGCCTTCGCCCTCCGCGGGGATCTCGCGGCCGGTGGCGGCGTCGAGCACGATCGTCTGCAGGTCCGGGTACAACTCGGTCGGATCCGTCTTCCTCACGTTGACGACGGCCGTACCGCCGGCCACCGCGTCCAGATGGGAACTGTCGAACGCCCCGCTCAGATCCCACCGCTTCTTGCCGGTTTTCACGTCCAGCGCGAAAACGTCCGCGCCCTTTCGTTCGTCCCCCCACGTCTCCGACGGGGGTCTGTCACCCCGCGTCTCACCGAGCACCAGGTCGCCGGCGAAGCGGTACGCCCAGCCGCCCTCGTGCTCCCACAGCTTCCGGCCCGTCGCCGCGTCCAGCGCGATGGTCCTCGGATCGACGCCCTCCTCCGCCTCCACGCTCACCAGGGCGACCCGCGCATCTGCGGCGAGCACCCGGGTCTCCTGGTCGCGGTCGCCGTCGCCCTTGGCACCGGAACGCGGCCGGACGAGGGCATGCTTCCACCGGACGGCGCCGTCCTCACCCGACAGGGCCGCCACGCCGATCTCCGTCTCATCCCTCTGCCGGCCCACCGTGTACTGGACGAGGACCGTCCAGTCGTCACCCTCGCCGTACACGGCCGGGTTTCCCGTGACGCTCCGCATGTACTTCGCCCGGTAGCCGCTGCCTTGACGGGCGACGGCGCCGCCGCCGCTGCTCAGCGGGGACCCGGCGTCCACGGTCCAGCGCGGCGCCCCGGTCCGGACGTCGACGACGGCTAGGCGCGCCGAACCGAGACCGACCTCCCCGGCCACGATCGCGACATCACCGCGCAGTTCGACACCGGCGACCTCGGACATCCCGAGCCTGTGCTCATTCCACATCGCCTTGTCGCTGAACGAGACCGCCTTCGGCTGCTTCTCCCCGTCCGGCAGCGGAAGCGGCCCGGCGTCCGAGCCGCCATCGCCGCATGCCCGGATCACCCCGAAGACCAGTAGGAGAGCCGCGAGGAACCCTCCCGCCGCCGCCAGAGCACGTGACCTGGTCGACTTCGGCAGCTTCAATGGCTTCGGCAGTTTCGGCGGCTTCAGAAGCTTTGGCGGCAAAGCGGCACCTTCCACGGGAGCACGGCGGACGACGGACAGCGGTAGCCGCCGCCTTGCCGCGAACGCGGGTGCGCAGAAACCATCGACCGGCCGCCGCAGAATCGGATGCCCCCGCCGAGAACCTGGTTCCGTCATGCCCTGCTCGGATTTGGCCGTTACCGGCCGTTACCGCGGCTCCCCGCCCTTCCCTCCGGCTTCGGTCGGCGGGAGAAGGGCGAGGAGGGCTTGGCGGTTCAGACGGTGAGCAGTGCCGCCACGGCGTCGGCGGCCGTGGGGTGGCGTCCGAGCAGTGCGTTCACCTCCTCGTCACCAGGCCCGGTGGACGCGGCCCACTCGGCGGGAAGGCCCAGCAGCGCCGCCACCGCGTCGCATGCGGCAGGGTTCCCGGCCAGCAGGGCCGAGACGGGGCCGGACGCGGCGGGGGCCGCCGGCGGTGCGGCGGTGGACCTCTCCCACGGCGGCACCCACGAATCCACACCGTCCAGCGTGGCCGGGAACGTGCGCGCCGCCTCCCGGACGAGCACCGGGACCAGTTCCCGCGCATGCTTGCGCAGCGTCGTGATCAGCTGCGGCAGCCACGGCAGCAGGACGGAGTCGGGCAGCCGCGCGAACGCCTTCGACATCACCTCCACCACCAGCGGCGCCAGCGTCGGCGCCGGCTCCAGCGCCTGGACGAACCCGCTCATGTAGTGCGGGAACGCGGGGATGACGAGCGGGTTGGCCAGCAGCTCGTCGCATCGTTCCCGCAGCTCCGCGAGCGGCATCAGGCCGAGCTGCGACATCGCCGCCCACAGCAGCGCCACCTTGGCCGGCGCCTCCGGATGCGACTGCTTCACGGCCAGTTCGAGCTGGGCGTGGTCGCAGCCCAGCGACAGGGCCAGGCTCTCCATCCCGAACAGGAAGCCCAGCATCGCCGCGACCTGCCGGACACCGGTGTCCTCGTCCAGGAACGCGGTCGGCAGCAGCGTGCAGTAGTGCGCGTACCCGGCCGTGACGAACGACTGGCACCAACCGGGCAGTTCCGGCTCGGTCGCCCGGTAGTGCGCCAGGAGCCGCCGTACCCGCCGCAGCACCTCCGGCGCGTCGTCCACGGTCCGTTCGGCGGCCAGCAGCTCCACCGCCCGCGCGCCCAGCTCGTCGACGAACCGGCGTCCGCCCAGGTACAGGATGGCGTCCTCGACCGCCTGCAACGCGATGGCGGCCGTGGCCTTCGGATCCCACACCGCCCGGCGGAGCCGCTGCTCCAGCACCTGCTCGACGGTGACGCCCTCGTAGCCCAGCTCGACGAGCGCCCGCTGGTTGCGGCCGATCGCGAGGTCCCAGCTCTCCTGGATCGACCGCTCGCCGAGCTTGCGCGAACCCATGATCGGCCTGACCGTGTCGTCCGGCAGCAGCCGCCGCAGCACCCACAGCAGCTCCGAGCACGGCACCAGGTGCGGGTCGGCGTTCAGATCGAGCAGGGCCCGCTGGATCGTGCGTTTCTCCAGGTCGAGACCCAGCGGAGCGAGCCGGTCGAGGACGTCGCGGGCCAGCGGCGGCAGCGACTCGTAGCCGACCTGGCCGATACGGTCGCCGCCGAGGAGTATCTCGCACAGCCGCCGCACGTCCCGGCGGCCCGGCACCGCGTCCTTCTCGATGCAGGTGATCGCCGCGTCCTGGAAGTCGTACGGCGTCGGGCGCGCCCGCCCCCGCATCCCCGCGAGCAGGACGGACGTCTCGAACACGGCGATGGCGTCGGCCGTGCTCGCCATGTACCCGTTGCGCCGCGCCAGCCGGACGATGTCGACGCACCAGCCGAGCAACTCCGCCTCGTCGAGGTCGTCCAGCGCGGGCGGGCTCGCCAGGAACCCCGACAGCCGGTCCGTGGCCGGCGGGTCCTCGCCGGGGGCGACCGGCTTGCGGCCCTTGGGCGGCTGCTTGCTCCCGGCCGGCTTCGCGGCGCCTTTCCGGCCGTCGAGGCGGAACGGCTTCACGCCGCTCCGTTTCACGGCCTTCGCCCACGTCGCCGCCGCGATCGACACCGAACCCGACGCCAGCCCGAACTGCGCCTCGATCGCCGAATGGCTGGACGGGATCAGCCCGTACTGCCAGCGTGTGGACGTGCGGGGCGTGATCTCGAAGGGTTCCGCGTCCGACGCCAGCCCGAACTGCTCGACATGGCTGGCCGCATGGAACGCCCCGCAGACGTACAGGCATTCGGACGGGTCGGTCCCGGTCGCCGCCAGGTGCTCGCGCATCCGCGTCCACATGTAGCGCTCACGGTTCTCGTCCAGCTCGTGCCGCCTGTCACCGCTCGGCCGCAGCCGCCGGAACAGGCTGCCGATCAGCACCATGACCTGCCGGTACGTGTCGTAGCCGGCGCCGGTGAGGGGCTGCTCGACGTACTGGTCCCACCATTCCGACCAGTGCCGGACCTTCCCGTGATGCAGCAGATGCGCTTCCAGCTCGGCGAACCGGGGACGCAGGTCACCGAGCTCGACGCCCACGGAATCCCCGTGCAGCGCCCCCTCGCCGTCCGCCTCGCCGCCGGACTTCCCGGCGTCGTCAGCGTCGCCCTCGGTGTGCTCGGTGTGCTCGGTGTCCTCGGTGTCCTCGGTGTCCTCGCGCCGGTCCCACTGGAAGACGTGGTCGGTGGAGCGGTCGACGAGAACCAGCTCGACCCCGGGGGTGTCGAGCGCGTAGGAGATGGCCTGGTACTCCGCCGAAGCCTCGGTGACCGGAGCGACGACGCTGAGCGGCGACCACGCCGCCGGAAAACCGTCCAGCTCGGTCGCGAACGCCTGCAACGCCACCGGCAGCCGGCAGTTCCGCAGCTCATTGAGGAGCGGCGCCAGATCCTCGCACAACTCCAGGTAGATGACGGACGGCCGCTTGTCGTGCAGCCGCCGCGCCATCGCCAGCGCCGACGCCGGCGAATGATGGCACACCGGGAAGATCTCCAGCTCCTCCCGCAGCGCCCGGTCGACGTCGTCCACCAGCCCCGAAAGGATGGTCGACACCGCGTCCCCGCCGAACGCGTGCGCGGCGCCCGTCAGCTGGTCCCGAAGCTCCCCGAAGACACCCGCGGGTGCGGTCGGCTCGCTCACGACAGGGTCGAGATCGCGTCGCGGCCGCCCTCCAGGAACCCCTGCCATGGCCCGTCCTCCCCGTCCTTCTTGCTGCGCGGCTCGATGACGCCGTGCCAGAACTTGTTCAGGATGGCGAGGTCCTCGGGGGTGCGGCGCGCCAGCGACCCGACGAGGGAGCTGCCGAGCGTCTCCGGCCGCAGTGTCCGGTCACCGAAGAACTGGCTGTGCAGGATGGCGTCCTCCAGAACACCGATCTGCTCGGCCGTCGACAGCGCCGACTCGAGCTTCTCGTCGTCGCTCGTGGCGGACGCGGCCGCGGCGCGCAGGTCGGCGAAGCTCTGCAGCAGGACGTCCAGCAGCGTCGGCGGCAGCTCCAGCTCGATCTGATGCCGGCGGAGCAGCTCCGACGTGCGGAACCGGACGATCTCCGCCTCGCTGCGCTTGTTCGTCACCACCGGGATGCGGACGAAGTTGAACCGCCGCTTCAGCGCCGACGACAGGTCGTTGACGCCCCGGTCCCGGCTGTTGGCCGTCGCGATGATCGAGAATCCGGGCTGGGCGAACACGATGTTGTCGTCGTCGAGCTCGGGGATCGACACGTACTTCTCCGACAGGATCGAGATCAGCGCGTCCTGCACGTCGCTGGTCGAGCGGGTCAGCTCCTCGAACCGGCCGATCACCCCCGACTCCATCGCCGTCATGATCGGCGAAGGGATCATCGACGCCCGGGACTGCCCCTTGGCGATCACCATGGAGACGTTCCACGAGTACTTGATGTGATCCTCGGTGGTGCCCGCCGTGCCCTGCACGACCAGCGTCGAGTTCCGGCAGATCGCGGCGGACAGCAGCTCGGCGAGCCAGCTCTTCCCGGTGCCCGGGTCGCCGATCAGCAGCAGGCCCCGGTCGGACGCCAGCGTCACGATGCTGCGCTCGACGAAGCTGCGGTCACCGAACCACTTCTGCGGAATCTCCCGGTCCAGGCCGTCCGACCGCTCCGACCCGAGCACGAACAGCCGCACCATCTTCGGGCTGAGCCGCCACGCGAACGGCTTGGGCCCGTCGTCGATCGACTCCAGCCAGTCCAGTTCCTCGGCGTACTTCGTCTCGGCCGGGGCGCGGAGCATCTCATCGGTCATCGTCGCCTGCCTTTCAGCATGCGGCCGGCATGGGCCGCAGCGTGGTCCATGGGGGTTGGGGGAGAGTGCTATGCGAGGAAGTTCTTCAGCTCGAACACGAGCTTCTGGATCTTCCCGGAGATCACGGGCGTGCCCAGGTTCTTGAAGCGCTGCCGGAACCACGGCTCGACGATCTGCCTCCCGGAGCTGTTCACCGAGCCGACCGGGATGAACTTCACGCCCGACCGGTGCACCGCCTCGATCCCGTCGTACAGCGCCTGCGATCGGTCGAACTCGTAGAAGTCGGAGATCCACACCATCACCGTGTTGCGCGGGTCGGTGATCTTCGGCCGGGCCATCTGCATCGCGACCGGGCCGTCGTTGCCGCCCCCGAGGTTCGTGCGCAGCAGCACCTCGAACGGGTCGTTCACCCACGGCGTCAGGTCGACCGCGCGCGTGTCGAAGGCGATCAGATGGACGTCCACCTTCGGCAGCCCCGCGAAGATGGACGCGAGGATCGTGCAGTTCACCATCGAGTCGACCATCGACCCCGACTGGTCCACGACCACGATCAGCTTCGCGGGCGTGGTGCGCTTGGCGGTGTGCCGGTAGAACAGCTTGTCCACGTAGAGCCGCTCGTCGTCCGGGCTCCAGTTCGTGAGGTTCTTCCAGATCGTCCGATCCAGGTCGAGGTTGCGGAACACGCGCTTCGGCGGCACGGACCGGTCGACGACGCCCGCGCTCGTCTGCTGCACCTGCGTCCGCAGCACCTCCGCGACCTCTTCGACGTACCTGCGTATCAGCGACTTGGCGTTGGCGAGCGCGACCCCCGACAGGTTCGCCTTGTCCCGCAGCAGCTGCTCGATCAGCGACATGCTCGGGGTCAGCCGGCTCGCCAGTTTCGGATCCGCCAGCACTTCCCGGAGCCGCATCCGGCCGACGAGATCACCTTCCAGTTCCGCCAGGACGCCCGACGCCTCGCCCGCGCCCTCCTCACCGAGCGCCTGCTTCAGCCAGCCGGCGTCCTTCTGCCACGCCCCGAGCTGGCCCGCCGTCACGCTGCCGCTGCCGGTCTGGAACGTGTTGAGCAGCAGCTTCGAGATCAGCGCCGCCCGCCGCACCTCGCCTCCGCCGCCGGCCGCGCCACCACTGTCTGCGCCGCTGCCCGCCGTCCCGGCGTCTGCCGCGCCGGCGTCCGCCGCGGGGTTCGCCAGGTCTTCGAATTCGGCGGCCAGGGCGGGGAAGCGCTGGACGAGGTTGTCGACCGACACGCCCGGGTCGAGCAGCGCCGGAGGGAGGTCCAGGTCGTCCACGATCGCGACGCTCGCCGACTCCAGCGACGGGTGTTCCTCCGCGTCGAACACGCGCGCCAGGAGACGCCAGTAAAGGACCTGCCGCCGGTTCGCATCAGCGCTCTGGCCGGATCGTTCCGGAATCTCGTGTGCTTCTTGTGCGTCCTGGATGCTCATTTCCGCAGCAACCGCCCCGCCCGCTCACGCAGCACGGCCACGGCGTCACCCGAGCGTGCCTCCGCCTTCACGACCTTCGGGTCGGTGGGGCCGAGGGCCCAGTCGCCGTTGTGCGCCTCGACGGGTTTCTTCTTGACCGTCGCCTGGACGGCGAGGGGCTGCACCCTCCACCGGCCGTCCCACCGGACGAGCCCGATGCACGCCGACGACGCGGCGACGAGCTCGGGCGTCAGCGGACCGCTCGACGGTAGCCGTTCCACGTCGATCTCCAGGGGCCGGCCGTCGAGTTCGAGCGCCGTGCCGTTGACCGTGTAGCCCTCCAGGAGGACGGGCTCGGCGATCCGCACGGGATGGCGGTCGAGCGGCTGGACGGCGGGCGCGAGCGCTTCACCGAGTTGGACGCGGGCGGTGGCGAACGGATCGGCGACGTCGCCGGCCTTGGCGCGGCCGTCGTCCCACACCAGGTTCCCGCCGATGAGGGGCACGTCCTGGACGTCCAGGGCCCGCTGCTCGGCCAGCGCACCGAGGAGGACGGGATGGTCGCCGAGGAGCCGCCACACGGCCGGCCCCACGATGGTGTCGACCTTGGCCGCACCCACACTGACCCTCACCATCCGGGGCCGCTCGCCCGCCGATTCGAGAAGCGCGTGGACCTGCACTTGGACGGCCGTCGCGTGCTCATGGACGTCCACACCCAGAACGAGCAGCCGCCCCGAAACGGTCTCGGCCGTCTGGCCGGGCGTTCCCGGATGGGACAGCAGCATCCCGCGGGCCCACAGGTCGCTCCAGCGTCGCACCGGCAGCCGCTCCATCGTCGCCACCGGGCACGACGCACGGAGCTCGGCCGCGAGACCGTCCAGCAGGACGCCCAGGCCCCGCAGCCGCGGCTCGGCCAGCGCCGCCTCGATCGTCTGGTCGGACGCCGACACCAGGTCGTGGTCGACGCCGCGCCAGCCCGCGATGGCCAGCTCGCCGAGCCAGGACCGGCACCCGCTGAGCAGGTTCTCGGCCTCGGCCGCGCCCGGGCCCGGGTCGTCCCAATCGCTTCGGGGCCGGCCGAGCGCCGCGTCGAGATGCCCCGCCAGCGCGTCGTGGACGGCGCCGAACACGGCGGTGCGCGCCCCCGCCAGCGTCACCAGATGCGTGTCCGCGACGGACCCGGCGGCGACCTTCCCGACCGCCTCCGCCACCGGACCGCCCAGGGGGGACCCGGCGAGCGCCCCGGCGAGCGCGGTCAGCGCCGCGGCCTGCTCCTCGCCCAGCCGCCCGAACCCGTGCGCGAGCGCCTCATCGAACCCTGCGACGACGTCGAGGGCCTCGTCCACCCCCGGCGGTGTCGCGCCGGTCAGCTCGCCGAGCTGTACTCCGAGCATCAGCGCACCGCCCCCGTGGCGGGGAACCACTGCATCTCGACCAGAGGTGTCGTCGTCGACGGCAACTCCAGGTAGGCCAGATGCCGGAGGAAGCGGCTGAACACCACGGCCGCCGGCGCCTGCTCCTTCCGCCCGTCCAGGGCGCCGAGGAGGTCGCCGCCCTCGTCCACCTCGGCCTTCAGGTACCGGGCGACCCGCTCTGCCCCGTACTGCAGGACGGCCTCCTTGACGAGCGCCTGCAGGTGCTTGCACGGATACGAGCCCGACAACCCGCCGCACGGCCGGTTGTTGTTGGTACTGCAACTGAACCCGTGGGAACCGGACGCGACCGACGACACGTACACACGCGCTATGTCCGAACCACTCGACACGACTCCCTGCAACCGCCCGTCCGCCATCTCGACGAACGGCACCTTCGCCAGCTTGCGCGGCTGGACGGGCGGCACCACGCGCACCGCGCTCCGCCGCTCCCACACGGCATTGCCCGCGTCCAATTGACCTCCAGCACCTCGGTACGGCCGACCACGACCCCGACCCGGACCGGTCAGGTGCGGCACAGCCTTCCACCGCCCACCGACATTCCGCCGCCGTTCGCGGATTCGCAGGTCAGGACGTCATCCAGTGTTCTCCGGTGGTCCATCCGAGGAACCGGCGGCCGGGCGCCGCCGACCCGTCGCCGAGGCTCCCGCCCACGAGCACATGCCGGAGCCCGGCGAGCACCGGATCGAGCCGCCGGACGACATGCGGGGCTTGCCGGTCCAGTTCCGCCTGCATCCACGCGATGACAGCGATCTGGTCCTTGAGCCCACAAAGCGCCAGGAAGAAGACGGCCTGACGCCACGCGTAGGCGGCGTCCTTGACCGTCGCGAGCGGACGCGGATTCCCGTGCACCTGCCGTACGAGCTTGCACGCGACGCCGAACGCGCGCCTGGCGAGACCGTCCCACCCGTCCGCGGGGTCGACCCCGATCGGATGGACGAGCGCGGCCAGGTTGTGCGTGGTCAGGATCTGCGCCTGCTCGATCACCGTCCCATTGGCCGCGACCCACGACCGCCCGGTCGCCGCCCCGGCCCGCGCGCTGCACAGTTCGCCGAACCCCGCCGCGAGTGTCCGGACGGCCGCGTAGTCGATCCCGTAGTAACGCTCGTAGACCGAGCCCTCCAGCACCTCGCCCGCGAGCTGCGCCGCGCGTAGAAACTTCGGTGAGAACGTGCCCATGAGGATGTCGGCGGCCAGTTCTTCGACGAACGGCACCTTGAGACCGGCCCGGTGGGCCAGCGTGCTGAGTTCGCCGACCATCGGGTTCGGAACGATGGTTCCGGGGAAGCCCTGCAGGGTCAGCTCGGCCAGTTGCACCAGCACCGTGTGCGCGTTCTTCTGTGCGACGTGGTCCGTCCGGCGGTACTTCTCCACCGCCTGGACCCACGGCAGTTCACTCAGCCGTACCTGATGCTCCAGATTCAACAGCAGCAGCGAACGGCGGTTGCGGAACGCCCGGTAGGTGGCCGTCATCAAAGCCCGCAATGCGGGGTCCGGGTAGGAGAGCGCCGACGTCGATGCCACAAGCTGAGGCACCAGCTCCGCCAGGACCTCCGCCGATGGGACGATCCCGCGCTCGACCAGCGTGCTGACCGGTGCCTGCAGAGCGTTCTCGACGATGCGCCGCATCGACTCGGGGAGCTCACTCCGCGCCTCACCGTCGACGACGGGTGCGACGAAGGACTCGACGGACGGCGCACCGGTGTTCTGCGGCATCTTGCTCAGCCGCGCAGCCACGACCTGTGCCAACGCGTGGTGTGTCGGCCGCGCGGCGATGGCCGCCTGGCCGTTGCGGAGAGCGACGTGCTCCGCCGCTCCAGGCGCGCCCCGCTTGGCGACCATCGAGTCGACGGCGTGCTTCAGCAGCCGGGACGGTGGCCGCCCGGCCAGGACCTCCTCCAGGGACGTCCGCAGAATGGCGAGGTTCTCCCTGGGACGCCGATGCTTGCCGCACAGTCTGTGCGCCTTGGCGAGACCGTTGTAGCGCGCGAGCAGTTCAGCACCGCGTTCCCGCCAGCCATCGGGTTCATCGGCGAAGACCCGCCCGTCCCGGACGGTCTCAAGCCAATGCCCCAGCAGTTCGTCCCCGAACGGATTCCACACCGCCAGTGCCTCGTTCATCGCGGCCACGGCGGTGTTGGGCGGCTTGGCCGCCATCCGCCTCCTCACGTCCCCGATGGTTTCGCGGCACGCAAGGGAGGAATCGCCGGGGGCCTCCCCGGGACGCGGCAGAAACCGCAGCCGGTCGGCGAACGGCCCGATCGCCTCCAGGACGCCCAGGGCCATGTCCCGATCTCCTGCCCGCAGCAGCCACGCCACCACGAGCAGCGCCGCCTCCTCGGGCACGACGACGTCATATCGCCCGCTGTCGAGCATGGTGTACAGCTCGTCCAGGCCCCGGTCGGTCAGGTGATACATGAACAGCTCACGCCGTTCAGCGGGGAGTTCGCTGCGCTGTGCAGCCTCCACCTCGTACTCCAGCAGAGGCCCGCCGGCCGCCGCGTCGCCCGTGGCGAACCCTCCCCGCACGACCTCGGGCGTCGCCCAGGCCGGCAGGCCCTTGACGGGCGTCCTGGACCCGACGTTCAGAGACCCGCGCCTCATCCCGGAGGCGACCCGCTCCCAGCGCCGCATCCTTTCCTCGGCCCGGACCCGCGTCTCCGGGTCCTCATGGGTCAGCGCCGTGACGAACGCCTTGGCCATCTGGCCCGCGGCGTAACCCGGATTCGCCTGCACCTTCTCGTCCATAGCCAGCGTGGCGGGTTCCGCCCCCGCGCCCTCCGGGTAGGAAGCCCGGTGCTCTACTGCTGAGCTACACGCTGTCGGCAGTCACGTTAAAGACCACCCGTCCCCGCCCGCAACGCGAATTTCCCGTGCCATGGCGGCTCAAGGGCCGGGTAGCGTCGCCCTATGCCTGATGCCGTGACCGCCGACGATCTGGACTCGGCCGTTCAGCTTGCCGTAGCCGCGCTGCGGGAGGCGCCTCCGGGGGCCTGGGACGCCAAGGCGGGGTCGCTCGAATGGGATTGCTGGGAGACCGTCGAGCATCTGAGCGACGACCTGTTCGCCTACGCCGCCCAGTTGGGGCCGAGGACGCCGCCGATGGACGGCGAGGTGCCGTTCGTGTGGGAGAGCCGGAGGCCCGGTGGCCCCGCGAACGCCGTCCACGCGAACCGTGAGGCGGGGCCCGCCGGGCTCTTGCAGGTGCTGGAGGCGTGCGGGGGGCTGCTCATCGCGATGGTGCGCAGTACCCCGCCGGACGTGCGGGCCCATCATGTTTTCGGGGCATCGGATCCCGGAGGGTTCGCCGCGATGGGCATCGTGGAGATTCTCGTTCACACCCATGACCTGGCGGAAGGGCTCGGGTTGCCGTGGGAGCCGCCCGCCGGGATGTGTTCGCGTGTGCTCGCACGGCTGTTCCCAGATGCTCCGCGTGACACGGAGCCGTGGCCGACGCTGCTGTGGGCGACCGGCCGTGCGGAGCTTCCGGGCCGTTCGCGCCTGACGTCTTGGTGCTGGCACGGTTCGGTTCGCACATGAGCGCCTGGCTCGGTCCGCCGATCGACGTCCGGCCGCTGTTCGCGGAGCAGCAGGCCGCGTTCATCGGGCTGCTGCGCGGCCTCGGGCCCGATGAGTGGACGCGGCCGACCGCCTGCCCCGGGTGGACCGTCAAGGACATCGCCGCGCACGTGCTGGGCGACCACGTCGGACGGCTTTCCAGGGGCCGCGACCAGTACGAGGCGCTGAAGCCGCGGGGCGGTGAGGCGTTCCCGGACTTCATCGACCGCATCAACGACGAGTGGGTCACGGCGGCGCGCCGTATCAGCCCGCGGCTCCTCATCGAAATGCTGTCGTCCGCCGGTGACGAGATCGCGGCGTTCTGGCGGGCCGCCGATATGGAGGCTGTGGGCGGCCCGGTCTCCTGGGCCGGTCCCGAACCGCACCCGGTGTGGCTGGACGCCGCCCGGGACTTCAGTGAGTACTGGACGCATCACCAGCAGATCTGCGACGCGACCGGACGGGCGGGGCTCACGGACCCGCGTTATCTCGAACCCGTCCTCGACACTTTCATGCGGGCGCTGCCGCACACGATGCGAGATGTCGGCGCGGCCGAAGGCGCCGTCCTCCAAGTGGTCGTCACCGGGTTCGGGGGTTGGGCCTGCGTTCGCGGGGCCGATCGGTGGGTGCTGCGGCGGGAGACGCGGGCCCGTCCTTCGGGATTGGTCGAACTTGATCCCGGCACTGCCTGGCGCCTGTGCACCCGTGGTATCGGTCCGGACCTTGCCGCTGAGCGTGTCCGGGCCGAGGGGGATCGGGCGATGGTGGAGGCGGCGCTGAGAATCGTGTCGATCATCTATTCCGGGTGAGGTTCAGCGTAGGTAGTGGAACGCCGGCTTCGGGTGCATGAGGAAGTCGTGGTGGGAGATGTTCCAGGCGTAGGCGCCGGCCATGGTGAAAGCGATGACGTCGCCTGGGGACAGGTGCGGGACCAGGACGTCGCGGGCGAAAACGTCCTTGGGCGTGCACAGCTGGCCGACCAGGGTGGCCCGGTTCTCAGGGCCGCTCGCGGTCAGGGCTTTGAAGGGCTGGTCGTGGCCCTTCGTCACCGGGGTCCTCAGGTGGTGGGTGCCGCCTCGAAGGATCACGTAAGTCTCGCCGCGGGTGGTTTTCACGTCCAGGACGTCGGTGACGTACCAGCCGTGGTAGGCCGTGAGGGCACGGCCCGGTTCGATGCGGAGGGACGGGGTCGCGGGGAGGCCCTGGCCGTAGGCCCGCCAGTCGAAGCGGGTGTCGGGTCGCGTGTAGTCGACGGCCATTCCGCCGCCTATGTTGAGTTCCGGGTCGCTTATCCCGTGGGTTTCCAGCCAGGGGAGTGCCCAGTCCCTTATCCGGGTGGCCAGGTCGAGCATCGCGGGAGCGTCCAGGCCTGAGGCGAGGTGGACGTGGACGCCGCGGAGGTCGATGCGGGGGCTTTCGGATATGCGGCGGGCGCATTCGTTGAGTGCGGGCTCGTCCATGCCGAAGGGGCCGCTCATGGTGAGGGCGGCGTTCGGGGTTCCGAGGGGCAGATTGGCCCGTAGGAGCACACCGGCCGGGCCGGGGAGGCGGGACAGTTCTCGCGGGCTCTCCACGTGGATGCGGTCGACGTTGAGGTGCTGAGCCAGGGACAGTTCTTCGGTCGTCTTGCCTGGGCCGCCGAAGGCTATGCGGACGTCGGGCAGAGTCGCCCGGACGTGGGTGAGTTCGCCGCCCGACGAGACTTCAATGCCGTCCACGTGTGGGGCCAGGGTCCGGAGGATTTCGGCATCCGGGTTTGCCTTGGCGGCGTAGAAGAGTTCCGTGTTGGGAAGGGCGGCGCGGATTTCCGCGGCGTGCGCGTCCAGGCCGGGCAGGTCGTAGATGTAGGCCGGGTAGCGGCCGAGGCCGACGGCGTACTCGTTCACAGCGGCCGGGGTGCGGCGAGCGGGTTGGGGACGGGGACGTAGGCGGCGCCGCGGTCGGCCGCGCGTGACCAGCGGGTGCGGAGGTTCGCCTTGGCGGGCAGGGGCACGCCGGCCAGGAGTGCCCTTATCTGCGGATGGTGGTCGTGGGCCGCGAAATGCTTTCTCGCTGTTCGCCACAGTGCTCGTTCGAGGGGCGGGTGCCGGTCCGCTATCGCGGCCGCGATCTCGGTCAGGTGGTTGACGACGAGGCAGTAGACGACGCGGTTCCAGCCGCGGTCCGGGGCGTAGGTGAGGCTTTCGGCCACGCGGGACGGGAGGTGGCTCAGATCCCATCGGCCCGCGGTGAGCTTGGTGCCCTCCAGGTCGCGGAACGCCGCGTGGATGGGCATGCCGTCGGTGTCCACGCAGATGAGGACGTTCTGGAGGTGGGGTTCCAGGACGACGCCGTGGTCCAGGTAGGCGCTCAGTACCGGGGGCGCGACCTGCGTCACGTAGGCGTCCCACCAGGCTTCGGCGCCGCCGGGCGCCGATAGGGCCGGTAGGTCTGCGAGGAGCGCGGTGTAGGGGTCGGCCAGTGCGCCGGCCAGGAGCGGTGTGCCGGGGAGGGTCTTGACGCCTTGGCGCAGGATCACTCCCAGGCCTTCGTACAGGCGGCGGTCGGCGAGGGTGGTGCTGCGGTAGGCGGGTTCGGTGAGGAGCGTGGAATCCAGCTCTTTGAAGATGGGCGGCAGTAGCTCGTTGAGGGTTATCGCTCCGGTCAGCTCGTACCAGGCGTTCTTGCGGACGCAGTTGGTGATGCGCACGTCCAGGCTGAACTTGCAGAACACGTCGGCGTCCGGCAGATAGGCCGTCCGGACGGACGATGTGGCCACCGCCTCGGCGCCGGACGGCCCGAGGTTGAGCAGCGAACCGCGCGCCAGGGCGTCCTGTAGGACGGGGTTGTCCGCCATCAAGGAGAACTGCCATGGGTGGACGGGGAGAAGTCTGCGGCCGGGTGGGGACGACGGCCCGTACGACTCCAGGGCTTCGAACGCGTCCGGGTCCCCTTCTTCGGCGATGAGGTCTTCCGGGACGGCGAGCCAGTGGGGGCGGAAGCGCGATCGCGTTTCCGGGGCGTACTCAAGCCAGTCGGCCGGGGAACCCTGGCGTGACTTGGGGGACGGGTGGAAACGGTGCCCCGCCACCAAGGACTGTTCCGAATCGATGTAGCGGCCGTCGGAGGGCTCGCTTCGTGCGGCGATGATCGCGGCCAAGGCGTTGCGGCTGTCGTCCACCTGGGTGAGGAACTCCTGGTTCGCGCGGCCGGTGGCCAGCTCCAGCTCGCCGGCCACCAGGTTCGCCAGCCTGTCCCAGGGAGCCGCGATCCACTCTTCGCCACGCCGCTCCTCGTAGGGCGGCGCCAGGCGGTAGGTGGGTCCGACCGGGGGACGGGCCAGGCCCGTGCGCAGCACGACGCCCGCGCGGGGCAGGCGGGCCACGAGGTGCACGCCGTCCGGCCATACCTGCTGCTCGGGCGCGCAGACCTCCCGGATCAGGCAGTTCAGCAGCGCGGTCGAGGTGGCGTCGTCGGCGGAGATGCCGGGTTCTGTCAGCAGCACGTCGGGTCCCGTGGGTTGTGCAGTGTGGTCGGTGGGTGTGGTGGTTCGGGTCACGGGCACGTCGCGTCCCGCAGGTAGTTCGGCCCTGGCGGGCCGTAGTGCTTGTTGATGTCGGCCGCGCCGGTCCGCGCCTTGCCGACGAGGGTTCCGGCGGTGACCATGGCCTTGCCCGGCAGCGTGTCCGCGTCGAGCGTGCGGGAGCGCAGGAACGCCTCGTCCGGCCCGAGGGCATCGGCGAGCCGCTCGCGGATCATCGTGCGGCCGGTGCGCCAGGGGAGCAGGCCGTGTTCGGCCAGTCCGAGGGCGGGGGCGGCGGCGCACAGGTGCAGCGTGATGGTGATGAAGACGCGGGCCAGCGCCTCGTCGTCATCGGTCGTCATCCTGCGGTCGACGAGGTCGCGCGGGTCCGTGCCCGGGGACGGGGGGAGGCGTTCACGGAGCCGGGACGTGTTGATCAGCGCGCCGTCGTTGTCCTTGATCAGCAGGCGGGGCGGGGCGTCGTCCAGGACGAGGGCGACGTTCTGCTGATGCGCCTCCAGTGCGATGCCGTAGCGGAACAGCGTGACGTTCCATGAGAACAGCGCCGACAGGTAGGCGTCGAAGAGCGGCTTGACGTCCCAGCCTTCGATTACGTGACCGTGATCGGGTGCCTCGGCGAGCAGTGCCGCTATGGGGACGATGTGCGCGTTTGCGGTTTCGGGTGGAAAGCGCCGCACGAGGTAGCCGAGGAACGGGTCCTGCGCGTGGCCGTAGGTCTGCTCATCGGTGAGAAGCACCGGGAGCGAGGGTTCCCGCAGGAGGACGCGGCGCAGGACGCGTTCGACGAGTGCGCCGTCCGGGAGGGTGCCGGGCATGATCGTGCGGCGGTTGCGGAGGCCGAGGGTGCTGGTCGGCAGCGGCATCTTCACGTGCCCGAGCGGAGTGGCCGCCACCGTCCGCATCGACAGTGTGGGGGTGACCTGCAGGTACGGGTCGGGGGCGACGAGGGCCGCGCCGGGGAGCGCGCTCACGTGCCGCACCGCCAGCGGGTGGACGGGGAACAGCGCGTCCGCGGAGGGCAGGCCGACGTCGGCGGGGGCCGGCCACCAGCCGGGGAGCGAACCCGCCAGCACCGGGTTCCGCACCGCCGCCCAGCGGAGCGGGAACGACGGCGCGAACTCGGGCGCGTAGCGGCTCAGATCGGCCATGGACAGGCCCGCGCGGCTGCGGCCCATCGGATGCACCGGGTGGTCGTTGCAGGCCGCGAGCGTCTCGTAGAACGTCCCGGGGCCGGTCCGCAGTTCGCGCGGGATGCGCGCCAGCCGCCGGTACACCGCCGGGCGCGCGTCGTTGTGGAGCTTGATGGCCGCCAGGGCGTCCAGGCATTCCCGCTCGAAGGCGGCCATGTCGTCGCGCGGGTCCGCCACTGTGCGGACGGCGGTGAAGACATCGCTCAGCCTGAGGTTCTGCGCCGGGTCCACGACGAGTTCGGAGAGGAACGCCGGCCGTGCGTCCAGGAGGCGTACGGGACGCCCCGGCAGATCGAGCGTCCGGTGCTCGATGAAGCGGTGCAGGCCGGCGTAGTTCTCGCGGAGGAGCGCGTCCAGGACCCGGGCCGCGAGCCGGCCTTCGATGTCGTCGCCGGTCACGCGATCGTCCAGTCGTGGGCGGCGCGGAAGCGCGCCAGTGCGGCGTTCACCTCGTCGGCCCCGGAACCGATGGCGCGGATCGTGCCGAGGTAGTCGCGGTTGGTGCGGGTGACGGTGACGGTGTCCCCTACCGAGCGCTGAGGGCGATAGGCGAGCCGCACTGGGCCGTCGTCCATCTGCAGGGGGCCGGGAGCCGCCGTGAGTTCGCCGGAGCGGTCGGCGATGACCGGTTCGGCGACGGCATGCCTTCGGTCGGGGACGCGCCAGGCCCGGAGCGGTTCACCCAGGTGAACGTTCAGGATCTCCTCGAACAGAGGCACGCCCAGCAGGTCGGCCAGCAGGAAGTCGCAGTGGTCGCCGATCAGCCGGTAGTTGACCTCGATGATGCGGGCGCGGCCCTCGTGGACGACGAACTCCGTGTGGCAGGCCCCGAAACCGACGCCCATCACCTCGAGTTGCTTGAGGATCTGCGGCGTTTCCGGGGGCGGGGCCGTCCACTCCAGGCGTTCCTCCACGAAGAACGGCGGTGGAGAGAGGGTCGTGCGGAACGAGCCCAGGACGCGCAGTTCCCGCCCGTCGCCCAGCGTCTCCAGCGTGTGGAGTCGTCCCGGAAGATACTCCTCGGCCACCAGGGGGCCGTCCCGGTGCGCGGCGATCTCGCCGCGTCGCATGGCGAGCTCCAGGGCGTCCTGGACGAGGAAGACGTCCTCGCTGGCCACGCCCTCGCGGGGCTTCAGGACGAGCGGATAGGGCGCGTCCGCCGGCACCCGGTGGGCGTCGGCCGAGAAGACCGGGTCGAGGGACGCCAGATGCCGCCGCATGAGCGCCTTGTTCTTCGCGCGGGCCGCCGCCCGCCAGTCCTTGGCCGGGAGCCCGAAATAGGCGGCGGCCAGCGCGGCAGGGGCCTGCAGGAGGTCGCTGTTCGAGAAGATGGCCGCAGGCTCGCCGTCGACGGCGGCGATGATTTCGCGGAAGTCGGTGACATCGCATTCGACGACCGGTCCGCTGTGCGTCCCGGCGTGGGCGGCCGGACGGTCGGTGAGGAGCGTCGTGGCGAGGCCCAGGCGCGTGGCGGCGGGCAGGAATCCGTGCGTCACCGAGTCGGTCGTCTTTCCGGCGACCAGATGGAGCGAGGCGGCCACGATCGGCCTTTCCAGTGCGAGACATGAGCCGGTCAGTGAGATGAGCCGGGTGGTTTCGATGAGCCGGAGGGCGAGGCGGGCATTGGGTGAGGTAAGCCTTGCCTAACTCGCCGTCACCATAGTGGCGGTGCCGCATGCGGGAGGCAAGAACGATGACATCGCGTGTCCCGCCCGTTCGGTGATCCGGCAGGATGGTGCCATGGATCTCGTCGACCGGTGGGTCGCGCTTGCGGGGCCTCACACCCGGCATATCGGAACGGAACTGGACAAGCGCTACGGCGAGCCGCATCGCCGCTACCACACGCGCCGCCACCTCACCGCCGTCCTCGACCTCGTGGACGAGCTGGCCGGGCACGCCGCCGCCCCCGACCTCGTCCGGCTCGCCGCCTGGTTCCACGACGCCGTCTACGACCCCGAACGCGCCGACAACGAGGAACGCAGCGCCCGCCTCGCCGCCCGCATGCTCACCGACACCGACCTCCGGGAACCGGACATCGAGGAAGTCGTCCGCCTGATCGAGCTCACCACCACGCACGCGCCGCACGAGGAAGACCCGAACGGCCAGGTGCTGTGCGACGCCGACCTCGCGATCCTCGGCGCGGACTCCGACCAGTACGCCGCCTACGCCGCCGCAGTCCGCGAGGAGTACGCGTTCGTCCCCGACGAGTTCTTCCAAGCGGGACGCGCCCAAGTGCTCAACGGCCTACTCGCGCTGCCGAGACTCTTTCACACGGCCACGGCCCGGGAACGCTACGAAGAACGCGCAAGGAACAACATCCGGACAGAGCTGACGCTCCTCAACGCCTAGCGGCGGCACCCCGTGGCCGGTAAGCCTTTCGCCGGCGCAGGCCCGCCGCCGTCAGGCGCGACAGCAGCTCCTGGCAACCGACCGCCTGCGCCCCCAGCGACACCGCCGTCTCGTAGAGTTCGGACGGGACGTCGTAGTGGTCGCGCTCGAACGCCCGCGGCGGCATCCCCAGCTCCGCCGCGAAGGCGTGCAGTTCCTCGTACGAGACGTCGCTCACCATGTGCGACCAGACGCGGCCGCGTGCGGGCCACAGCGGCGGATCGATGAGGATCAAGAAGGCTCCGGGGGACGAGTGACCGGTTCCAGACCGGACGGGTACGGACGTCGGCGAACACCGGATGAGGGAAACTCAGCCCGACAGTACACATGCGAAGGGGCATGCAGGTGAACGACGTACAGCGGAACGACGTGGTCGCGCACATCCAGGCAGGCCGGGACCGGTTCATCGCCGACCTCAAGGAGTGGCTGGCGATCCCGTCCGTCTCCGGAAACCCGGCGCACGCCGGGGACGTCCGGAAATCCGCGGAGTGGCTCGCCGAATACCTGCGCGGCCAGGGCTTCCCCGCCGTCGAGATCTGGGAGACCCCCGGACTCCCGGCCGTCTACGCCGAATGGCCCGCCGGCGACCCCGGCGCACCCGCCGTCGTCGTGTACGGCCACCACGACGTCCAGCCGGTCGAACCGCTGGACGAGTGGGACACCGACCCGTTCCAGCCCGTCGAGGACGGCGACCGGCTCGTCGGCCGCGGCACGTCCGACGACAAGGGGCAGATCTTCTTCCACACGCTCGGGATCCGCGCGTCGCTCGCCGCGTCCGGGAGGACGGCGCCGCCCGTCACGATCAAGCTCCTGGTCGAGGGCGAGGAGGAGTCGGGGTCGAAGCACTTCGCCGACCTGCTGCGCACCCACCGCGACCGGCTCGCCTGCGACGCCGTCGTCATCAGCGACACCACGATGTGGGCGGCGGACGTCCCGTCGATGTGCACCGGGATGCGCGGGCTGACGGAGGCCGAGGTCACGTTGCGCGGCCCGTCGACCGACCTGCACTCGGGTTCGTTCGGCGGCGCCGTGCCGAACCCGCTGCAGGCCATGGCGGCGTTGCTCGCCGCCCTGCACGACGGCGACGGCCGGGTCACCCTCCCCGGCTTCTACGACGACGTCGTCCCGCTGACCGGCGAGGAGCGCGACCTGTTCGCGCGGCTCCCGTTCGACGAGGACGAGTGGCTGCGGGGCGCCGGCGAGAGCCGCGCCGCGCACGGCGAGAAGGGCTACACCACCCTCGAACGGATCTGGGCGCGTCCCACCGCCGAGATCAACGGCATGTGGGGCGGGCACACCGGCCCCGGCGGCAAGACCATCGTCCCCCGCGACGCGCACGCCAAGCTCTCGTTCCGGCTCGTCGCCGGCCAGGACCCCGGCAAGGTGCAGGAGGCGTTCAAGGCGTGGGTCGCCGAGCACACCCCGCCCGGCGTCGAGGCGGAGGTGCGCGTCCCGGGCGGCGGCGTCCGGCCGTGCTTCTCGCCGATCGACTCCGCCGGCGTCGAGGCCGCGCGCCGCGCGATGGGACGGGCGTTCGGCACGGAGGTCCTGTTCACCCGCGAAGGCGGCAGCGGCCCCGAAGCCGACCTCGCCGACATCCTGGACGCGCCGCTGATCTTCGTCGCGGTCGGCCTGAACGGCGACCGCATCCACGCCCCGAACGAGAAGGTCGAGATACCGCTGCTCCTCAAGGGCGCCGAGACCGCCGCGTACCTGTGGGAAGAACTCGCCACCGCGCTGCGCTGAAACCCCTGGAGAGGAGCAGAACGTGACCGATGGCCCCCTGGAGTGGCTGGCACTCTCACGCGGAACCCTGGACAGGGTCGCGCTGCACCGCCGCGACGACGCCTGGCTGGACGCGGCCTGGGCGGACCCGGGCACCCGCGTCCTGGTCGTCCAGGACGGCCGCGCGCTGGTGACCTACGAGCCCACCCCCGCGCTCGTCCTCGTCCCGCCGGACCAGGCGCCGGACGGCGACCGCTGGCTCCTCGGCGTGGACGACGCGGGCACCGCCTACTTCGGGACGCCGGGCCCGCTGCCCGCCATCGAGGGGACGCAGCCGTCCGGGCTGCGCCGCGTCGGCGCCCTCCTGAGCGACCAGGACTCCGGCCTGCTCACCCATGTCGTGGCGCTGGAGCACTGGCACCGCAACAACCGGTACTGCCCGCGCTGCGGCGCCGAGACGCGGACGGCGTCCGCCGGGCACGTGCGGGTGTGCCCCGAGGACGGCTCTCAGCACTTCCCCCGCGTCGACCCCGCCGTGATCATGCTGGTGACGGACGGGGCCGACCGGATCCTGCTGGCCCGCGGCCCGCAGTGGCCCGCCGACCGCCGCTCGATCCTCGCCGGGTTCGTCGAGCCGGGCGAATCCCTCGAACAGGCCGTCGCGCGGGAGGTGAAGGAGGAGGTCGGGATTCCCGTCCGGGACGTCCGCTACCTCGGCAGCCAGCCGTGGCCGCTGCCGCAGAGCCTCATGCTCGGCTTCACCGCCAGGGCCGACGGCGACGTCCCGCTGTACCCCGACCCGGAGGAGATCCTGGACGCCGCCTGGTACACCCGCGACGAACTCCGCACGGCCATCGACGCCGGCGACATCGTCGCGCCCGGCCCGCTGTCCATCGCCGCCCAGCTCATCATGCGCTGGTACGGCGGCGACCTCCCCAAGATGCCCGACTTCTGATCGCCACCGGACATGCGCGAGCCCGGCGACCCCAACGGGCGCCGGGCTCGGGTTGGCTCAGGCGAGGGAGGCGAGCTTCGCCTTGACCGCCTTGGCGCTGGGATTGGTGACCGCGGAGCCGTCGGGGAAGAGGACGGTCGGGACCGTCTGATTGCCGCCGTTGACGCTCATGACGAAGTCGGCGGCCTCCGGGTCGCGCTCGATGTCGACCTCCACCATCTCGATGCCGTCGCGGGCGAGCTGGCTCTTGAGCCGGCGGCAGAACCCGCACCAGGTCGTCGTGTACATGGTGAGCTGGCCGGTCGTGCCCTTGGCCCGGTCGGTCGTCGGCGTCGCCATCGCTCCGTCGTCTCCCTTGTTCGTTCGTACGATCCGCTCCGAAGAACAGTAGACACCCGCTGCGCATTCCACTCGTCCACAGGTGGCGTGATGGCCGTGACGGGTGGTGCGGGCTGCGAGTATGGGGGGATGTTGGCTGAGTCGGTGCTGGAGGGACTCGACCCCGAACAGCGGGCGGTCGCCGAGGCGGTGAAGGGGCCGGTGTGCGTGCTGGCGGGCGCCGGGACGGGCAAGACCAGGGCCATCACGCACCGCATCGCCTACGCCACGCTGACCGGAGTGGTGACGCCGCAGCGGGTGCTGGCCGTGACGTTCACCACCCGGGCGGCGGGGGAACTGCGGAGCCGGCTCCGGCAGCTCGGCGCGCCAGGCGTGCAGGCGCGGACGTTCCACGCCGCGGCGCTGCGTCAGCTCACCTACTTCTGGCCGCGCGTCGTCGGCGGCGAACCACCCAAGATCATCGACTCGAAGATCGGGCTGGTGGCGGACGCGGCGCGGGCGTGCCGGCTCTCGCTCGGGCGGACGGAACTGCGCGACGTCGCGAGCGAGATCGAATGGGCGAAGGTCACCCAGCACCGGCCGGAGGACTACCCCGCCGCCGTCGTCCAGGCCGCCCGGAAGCCGCCCGCCGAGATCGTGGACGTGGCGCGCGTCTACGCGATGTACGAGCAGCTCAGGCGCGAACGCAACCTGCTCGACTTCGAGGGGATGCTGGAGCTGACCGCGGCCGTCCTCACCGAGCACCGGGAGGTGGCGAACCAGGTCCGCGAGCAGTACCGGTACTTCGTCGTGGACGAGTTCCAGGACGTCAACCCGCTGCAGAAGATGCTGCTCGACACCTGGCTCGGCGACCGCGACGACCTGTGCGTCGTCGGCGACCCCAACCAGACGATCTACTCGTTCACCGGCGCGTCCCCGTCCCATCTGCTCGGCTTCACCCGCGAGCACCCGGACGCGAAGGTCGTCAAGCTCGTCCGCGACTACCGGTCGACGCCGCAGGTGGTGCGGCTGGCGAACGGGGTGATCGGGCAGGCGAGGGGCGACGGGGCGGTCCGGCACAAGCTGGAGTTGCAGGCCCAGCGCGAACAGGGCCCCGAGCCGGTGTTCAACGAGTACGACGACGAGGTCGCCGAGGCCGACGACGCGGCGCGGCGGGCGCGCAAACTCGTCGACGAGGGCGTCCCCGCGCGGGAGATCGCGATCCTGTACCGGATCAACGCGCAGTCCGAGACGTACGAGGCGGCGCTGGCGGCGGCGGGCGTCCCCTACGTGCTGCGCGGCGCGGAACGGTTCTTCGAGCGGCCCGAGGTCCGCGAGGCGGTGGTCAGGCTGCGCGGCGCGGCGCGGGCGGGCGCCGACGCCGAGAACGACGGGACGGGGCTGATCATGACCGTCCGGCACGTGCTGTCCGGGGCGGGGTTCTCCGACCGGCCGCCCGAGGGCGCCGGTGCCGCCCGAGCACGCTGGGAGTCGCTCGCCGCGCTGGCCCAGCTCGCCGAGGACATGGCCGCCGACAACCCGAAGGCCGGCCTTCCGGACTTCGTCGCCGAACTGGAGGAACGCGCCGCCGCGCAGCACGCGCCGCCTCTGGAGGGCGTCACGCTCGCGTCGCTGCACGCCGCCAAGGGCCTGGAGTGGGACGCGGTGTTCCTCGTCGGGCTCGCCGAGGGGACGCTGCCGATCATCTACGCGGAGACGCCCGCGCAGATCGAGGAGGAACGGCGGCTGCTGTACGTCGGCGTCACCCGGGCGCGCGTCCACCTGTCGCTGTCCTGGGCGCTGTCGCGCTCACCGGGCGGGTCGCGCCACCGCCGCCCGTCCCGCTTCCTGGACGGCCTGACCGGCAAGACCGCCACCCACACCCCGGCCCGCGCCGACCGGGCGAAGCGGCGTACCACCAAGGGGCCGCAGCCGTGCCGGGTGTGCGGGCGCCCGCTGACCGCCGCCGTCGAACGTAAGCTCGGCCGCTGCGAGGACTGCCCCTCCGAGCTCAACGAGGAACTCCTCATCGCGCTCAGGGAATGGCGCGCCCGCGTGTCGGCCGAGCAGAAGGTCCCCGCCTACGTGGTGTTCACCGACGCGACGCTCCAGGCGATCGCCGAGCGCGGCCCCGAATCCATGGAGGACCTGGCCCGCATCCCCGGCGTCGGCAAGGTGAAGCTCGACCGCTACGGCGATGCGGTCCTCGGCCTGTGCGGAGTGTGAGCAGGGCCTCCAGGCGTCCGGGGGGCTGAGATGCCGCTCACACCACCGGATACGGAAGACTGGCGGCCGTGAAGGAATCGCTGAAGGAACTGCTGGACCTGCTGGACCTCGAGCAGATCGAGAACGACATCTTCCGCGGCCGCAGCCCCGAGGAGCGGCGGCAGCGCGTCTTCGGAGGCCAGGTGGCCGGGCAGGCGCTCGTCGCCGCCGGGCGCACCGTCCCCTCGAACCGGCCCGTGCACTCCCTGCACGCCTACTTCATCCGTCCGGGCGACCCGCTCGTCCCGATCGTCTACACCGTCGACCGGGTCCGGGACGGCCGGTCCTTCACCACGCGGCGCGTCACCGCCGTCCAGCACGGCAAGGCGATCTTCACGCTGTCGGCGTCGTTCCAGATCCTCGAGGACGGGCCCGTCCACCAGGCCGCGATGCCGGACGCCCCCGCGCCCGAGTCGCTGCCGGACGGCCTGGCGCGCCTGACGCCGCTGTTCGGGGCGGTCGGGGCGCGGGAGTTCGTGACGCGCCGCCCGTTCGACATCCGGCACGCGACGCCGCTGACGTGGGAGGCGGCGAAAGACCCGTCGCTGGCGACCCCCGAGTCGAAGGTGTGGCTGAAGGTCGACGGCGAACTGCCGGACGACCCGCTCCTGCACGTGTGCCTGATGACCTACGCGTCGGACATGACGCTGCTCGACACCGTCCTGCTCAACCACGGCCTGGCCTGGGGGGACAAACGGACGATGGGCGCCAGCCTCGACCACGCGATGTGGTTCCACCGGCCGTTCCGGGCCGACGACTGGCTGCTGTACTACCAGGAGACCCCGTTCGCCGGCGGTGCGCGGGGGCTGGCTCGCGGCCAGGTCTTCACCAGGGCCGGGGAACTGGTCGTGTCCGTGATGCAGGAAGGGCTCGTCCGGGTCGCGGACTCGCCGCGGCGGTGATGTGCGGGTCTCCCGGGAGGGTTCGACGCTCCCCGGACGGCACAGGTTCCGCGGGAAAAGGGTGAAGTGACCCACAAAACCGCAGGTCAAAAATATCTTGTTGATTCTGCGGAGTCCCCGTACGCTCGAACGCGAGCAATCAACCGGCCAGACCGGTGTGGATCTTGAATCCGCCGGTGCGGCCCGAGCAGCCAGAGAGGTGGTGTGCAGTCCGGTGAGTAACACGTTGTTCAAATCCGCGTCGTCCTGGACCGCCGCATGCCCTGGCGTCTCGATCCCCGATGGCCCCGCCGCGTATTCCGCGGCGTCCGGTGTGCGACTGCGCGATTCCCGCGGCATGTGGAGCATGCGCGGAACGAATCTGCGTGATCTGCACATTGCGCAGCGAATCCAGGACGGCCAGGGGCGAAGTGTCCTCGAACACCTTTCCGAGGGCACGAGCGTCCCGGCTCCGGCCACGGCCCACGTGGGCGTCACCGTCAAGGGTGGCGTGTCGGGTCCGTATCCCTGGAGGCGACCGGTCTAGCGAATAGACCGGCACAGCCCCCAGGCCGCGGATCCAGACCGGATCCGCGGCCTTCTTCTTTTTCCCGGACAACCCACTGACACGCCCGTTGAGATCCAACGAGAGGAACAAGGGTGACTGTGATGCAGGGGGCACTCGCAGTAAGCGAGGAGGACCTCACTCTTCCGTGCCGGACCGACCCGGAGCTGTTCTTCGCCGAGGCTCCCGCCGACGTCGAGCTCGCCAAGGCCCTGTGCCTGGAGTGCCCGCTTCGCAGGGAGTGCCTCGCAGGCGCGCTCGACCGCAAGGAGCCCTGGGGCGTCTGGGGCGGCGAGCTGTTCGTCCGCGGTGTGATCGTTCCGCGCAAGCGGCCGCGTGGCCGTCCGCGCAAGCACCCGCGCCCGGACGAAGTGACCGTGTGAGCACGCCGGCACACGACCGCACCAACCCCGGAGGCGCGGCCCCCGCGCGGGGACCGCGCCTCCGGGCGCCGGAGGGAACACGATGATGACCGTTCAGCCGCGGGAGATCTGCACAGGGCAGGTCCTCGGAGAAGACGAGAAGACCTTGCCGGGCCAGGATCCGTCCCGGGAGCGAATACCCGGGGCCGTGCCCGATGAGCTGGCGGCCCGTGTCCGTGTGCTGCGGCGTGCGCGCCGTGACGCGCGGACGAGGGCGTCACGGGTGCGGCGCGTCCTGCTCGCGCCGACGGCGCCGGCCGCGGGCGAGACGTACGTGCGGGCGCCGAGCCCGCACAGGCATTGAGCCTGCAGGCGGAGACCCGCGCACCACATCAGTGCGCGGCGCCCGCCGAAGGAAGGCCCTCTAGGGCCTGACGCCAAGGGCGCCGCAATCAACACAGCCGTCCTCGTCGTCGGCGAATCCCGGGACCCATTTGAGGGATTCGGCGCGGGCCGGGATCTCGCAGTCCAGCTGGCACAGCACGCCGGTGCCCGCCGACAGCACCCGGTGGATGATCACGTACTCGGGCGGCAGGTTCAGCTGGCGGACGACGTTGGACGGCCGCAGGTCGGTGACCCGGGCGGCCATGTCGCGCAGCCACTCGCGGTTGAACTTGAACGTCTCGGTCATGAACGGCTCGGTGACCGGGGCCATGAACGCCTGCAGCGCCTCGGGCTCGATCTCCACGCCCTCGCGGATGAAGTCCTCCCGGCGCAGCGCGTCCTCGAGCTCGTCGATGTCGGCCATCGTGCCGATCCGCAGGAGCAGCCCGAGCCGTTCCTGGAAGCCGCCGGGAATGCGGTCGACGGCGCCGAAGTCCAAGACGCCGAGCCGCCCGTCCTCCAGCAGCCGGAAGTTGCCGGGGTGCGGGTCGCCGTGCAGCATCCCGGACCGCTTCGGCCCGGAGAGCAGGAAACGGCAGTACAGCAGTGCCGCGTGGTTCCGGGTCTCCGGATCGCCATCGCTGATGATCTTCGACAGCGGGGTGCCGTCGATCCACTCGCTGATCAGGATGTTGCCGTCCTGCGCGATGACCTCGGGAATGTAGAAGTCGGGGTCGTCGGCGTAGGCCGCCCGGAAGACCATCTGGGATTCGGCCTCGATCGTGTAGTCGAGTTCCTCGACCACCCGCTCCTTCAGTTCGGCGAGCATCGACTTGACGTCCAGTCCGGGCATCAGCACGCCGAACATCCGGCCGAGCCGGGCGAGCTGGTTGAAGTCGCTGATCAGCGCCTTGCCGGCGCCGGGGTACTGCACCTTCACGGCGACGGCGCGGCCGTCGTGCCAGACGGCGCGGTGCACCTGGCCGATCGACGCGGCCGCGGCGGGCTCGTCGTCGAACGACGTGAAGTAGTCCCGCCAGTCCTCCCCGAGGAACTCGGCCAGCACCTTGTGGACGGTGCCCGCGGGCAGCGGGGGAGCGGCCTCCTGCAGCTTGGTCAGCGTGGCGCGGTACGGGCCGGCGATCTCCGGCGGCAGCGCCGCCTCGAAGATCGACAGCATCTGGCCGAGCTTCATCGCCCCGCCCTTGAGCTCGCCGAGCACCTTGAACAGCTGCTCGGCGGTGCGCTGCTGGATCTCCGTCGCGACGGCCTCGGCGGGCCTGCCGAAGGTCCGCTTTCCCATGCCGAGCGCGGTGCGGCCCGCGAAGCCGATGGGGAGGGACGCCAGCTTTGCTGACCGCGTCACCGCGCGGCGGGGAAGGTCGCTCACGCGGACCATTGTCGGTGATCGAGTGTCGTTCACGCCACAATCACCGGGATCTATCGTCGGCGCCCGAACCGCGTACCGCTGTGACCTGCGCCAATGTTGTAAGTGTGCGCTTTCTCACGCCGAGTGAGAGGCACGTTCCACGCTCCCGCGGGCCGCGGGGATGCGCCGGGCCGGGCCCCCGGCCTGGGAAGGCATTGTTTCCGGGACCCCGGAGAACAGGGGGCCGGGGAGCGCGCGGTACGGTGCGGGCCATGTCCGAAGAGTCCCTCGATGCGCTGCTGGTCGAACGACGTCCCGGCGGAATCGCCGTCCTGACGCTGAACGATCCCGGCCGCCGCAACGCGATGTCGGACGAGATGACCGCCGCGTGGAAGACGGCGATCGAGGAACTCCGCGCCGACGCGCAGGTCCGCTGCGTCGTGGTGACCGGGACGGGCGGCGCGTTCAGCTCCGGTGGCGACCTTTCCTGGCTCGCCGACACCAACGCCGTCGCCGTACCCGCCCTGCGCGACCGGATGCTGACCTTCTACCGGACGTGGCTGGCGATCCGCGGCCTGGAGGTCCCGACGATCGCCGCCGTCAACGGGCACGCCGTCGGCGCCGGGCTGTGCCTCGCGCTGGCCTGCGACCTGCGGTACGCGGCGTCCGGCGCCAAGCTCCTCGCCCCGTTCACCGCCCTCGGGCTGCACCCCGGCATGGCCGCGACGTGGCTGTTCCCCGAGGTGGCGGGGCTGCCGTTGGCCCGCGAGATGCTGCTGGCCGGACGGGTCCTCACCGGTGACGAGGCCGCGGAGCACGGACTGGTCAACCGTGCCGTCCCACGCGAAGACGTCCTGGCCGAGGCGCTCACCGTCGCCGAACGGGTCGCCGCGCAGGCGCCCGTCGCGACCCGGCTCACCAAGGTCGCCCTGTCGAACGGAGGCCACCCCGACATGGAGTCGGCGCTGCGCTGGGAATCGCTTGCGCAGCCGGTCACGATGTCGTCCGCCGACATGTTGGAGGGGCTCACGGCACAGCGCGAAAAGCGCAGCCCGCGATTCACCGGCGAATGACACCGGGCGCACCACCGCCCTGACACCCGGGCACACCATCGCCCGCGGTTGGCGTCACCCTGAACGGCTCGTTAAAACATAGGGTCTGACCTGCGGTAACGTCAAACACCCCCTATGGGGCGCGCAAAATTTCGAGTACGGTTCAGGCGTGCCCCCTAACGTTGAGGTCCGCCGCAGCGCCAGACGCCGGCGAACCGTGTCCGCCTACCGCGATGGCGACAAGGTGGTGGTGATGGTTCCGTCCAGGCTGAGCAAGGCCGAAGAGGAACAGTGGATCGCGACCATCCTTGAGCGGCTCGAGGAGCGCGAACGCCGACGGCGGCCCACCGACGCCCACCTGCAGGCACGAGCCCGCGACCTGTCCCGCCGCTACCTCGACGGCCGCGCCGACCCGGTCAGCGTCCGGTGGGTCGCCAACCAGCGCACCCGCTGGGGATCGTGCACCCCCGACGACGGCACCATCCGCCTGTCGACCCGCCTGCGCGGCATGCCCGCCTGGGTCGTCGACTACGTCCTCGTCCACGAGCTGGCGCACCTGCTCATCCCCGGGCACGGCGCCGACTTCTGGGAACTGGTCGGCAACTACCCGAAGGCCGAACGCGCCCGCGGCTACCTCGAGGGCGTCGCCGCCGCCGCGCACCTGCCCCTCGAAGCGGACGCACCCGACGACGAGGTCGCCGGCGGGCCCGGTTCGGGAGGCATCCACCACGGGGACGGCCTGCACACCGGCGGTGGATTTCCGCACGAGGTCGCCGGGTGACCGACGCCCCGGCGCGGGCGGCGGCCGACGGGGCCTCGTCCCGCTTCGCCGCGGTGCTGTCGTTTCCCGCCCGCCGGGCGGACGTCCCGCCCGGCATCGACCCCGACGAGTTCCGGCTCGCCATGCTCGAAGACACCTACGAGGTCGTCGCCGGACTCGAACTGGTGACGTCCGCCCTCGTCCTGGACCCGCCGGACCAGCCGGACGCCGAGGCCGTGACCTGGCCCGGCACGCCGATCGTCCGGGAACCGACCCTCGCGGGCGCGTTCGCGGCCCTGCACGCCCTCGGCGCCGGCGCCGCCGTGCTGGTCGCGCCGGACGCCCCCGACCTGCCACCGCTGCTGATCGGCAAACTCTTCCGCGCCGTCGGCAGCGCCCCCTCCGCCGCCTGCCAGGCGGACGGCGCCACCGGCCCGGACGGGCTGGTCGCCCTCGCCGCGCGGCTGCCTCTCCCGCAATGGCTGGCCGCCGCCCTCCGGGACGTCGATCTCGACACCCCCGACGCGCTGGCCCGGCTGCGCGCCGCCGCCCCGCGCCCCGGCCTGGTCCCGCAGGGGCCCGGCTGGCACCGCCTCCGCACCACCGGTGACCTGCGGCTCCTCGACCCGGGGCTGGAAGGCTGGGAGAACACCCGGGCGCTGCTCGAAGGCCACCCGCTCAGCTCCTGACGGCGTTCGGCTCCTGACGGCGCTCAGGCCTCGACGGCGCTCAGGTCTTGACGGCGCGGGCGACGAGGGCCCGGACGGCGTCGTCGGTGGGCTCGGGAAGATCGTGCACCGGGAACCAGCCGAGATCGTCGGACTCCTCGCTCACCGTGTGGCGGGCGCCCTCCGGGGCGATCGCGACGTACTGGACGTCCAGATGCCAGCTGCCCTGCGGATGGCAGCGGACCGGGTGCCGGTCCAGCCGGACGGGCTCGGGCAGCAGCCGCAGGCCCCGGATACCGGACTCCTCCATCGCCTCCCGCAGCGCCGCGCCCGCGAGCGTGACATCACCCGGCTCGCAGTGCCCGCCGAGCTGCAGCCACGCCTTGACCTTCGCATGCAGGGTCAGCAGCACCCGCGTCCGGGACGCGTCGAGCACCGCGGTGCTGGCGGTGATGTGCCCCGCCGCGCACTCCCGCCACATCCCGTCCGCCGGATGGTCCTCCAGGTGCCGCAGGAACTCCAGGCGGGTCTCCTCCTGCCCCGGGCCGGGTGCCTGCCAGGACGACAGGACCCGCACCGCGTCCGCGTACAGGAACCCCGGAGTCAGCGACCGCGCGCCCGGGGCCACCCTCACGTGCGGCCCATGCGGGGGTAGCGGGAGTTGGCGGGGTGGCGGCGCCGGCGCTCATGGTCGACCGGCCGGTGCCAGCACAGGCTCGCCCGCGCCGTGCGCCACCGTCCTCCGGCCCACGACCAATCGTTCGACGAGCACGTGATTGCGTTCATGGACGACCCCGGCGCGTACCGGCAGCCGTGCACTCGCGACTCGCGCGGCCCGCTCATGCGCGGGACCCGCCGTCGCCGGGACCCTCGTCCCCGCCAGGGTCATCGCCCTCGCCGAGGTCGTCGCCCTTGTCGTCGGGCTTGTCGGCCTCGATGTCCTCCGGGGACCTGGTGAGCTTGGACAGGTCCAGGTCGGACAGGCCCTCGATCTCGTCGCGGCCGTGCACGAACCCGTCCGGGTCGTCCAGATCGTCGGACGTCGGAAGCAGGTCGGGATGGTCCCACACCGCGTCACGGCCCTGCGTGCCGCGCACGTCGGTGAGGGTCCGCCACAGCGCCGCCGCCTCGCGCAGCCGGCGCGGCCGCAGTTCGAGGCCGACGAGCGTCGCGAACGTCCGCTCCGCCGGGCCACCGGTCGCGCGGCGCCGCCGCACCGCCTCGGCCAGCTTCACCGAACCGGGCAGCCGCCCCTGCGCGGCATCGTTGACGACGGTGTCGACCCACCCCTCGACGAGCGCGAGCGTGGTCTCCAGCCGGGCCAGCGCGGCCTTCTGCCGCGGCGACTCCTCCGGCTGAAGCTGGATCTCGCCGCCGAGCGCCTCCTGCAGGGCCTCCGGGTTGCTCAGGTCGAGGCCCTGGACGGCCTGCTCGATGCCCGACAGGTCGACGGTGATGCCGCGCGCGTACTCTTCGACCGCGCCCAGCAGATGCGAACGCAGCCACGGGACGTGCGCGAACAGCCGCTGGTGGGCGGCCTCGCGCAGCGCCAGGTACAGCCGGACCTCGTCGCCGGAGACCTCCAGGCCCGAGCCGAACGCCTCGACGCCCGCGGGCAGCAGCGCGCCGACGCCGTCCGGCGCCAGCGGCAGGCCCACGTCGGCCGAACCGGTCACCTCGCGGGCCAGCGCGCCGAGCGCCTGCCCGGCCTGGCCGCCGACCATCGCCCCGGCCATCTGCTTGACCATCCCGATCAGCGGGCCGGCCATCGCCTGCATGTCGGCAGGGATCTCACCGCCGCCGAGCGCGCTGCCCATGGACTCGACCATGCGGGTCGCGATCGGGTCGCACACCTTCGCCCACACGGGAAGCGTCTGCTCGATCCATTCGGACCGGCTCCACGCCTGCGGCGTCCGGATGCCGGCGGGCAGCGTCGTCTTCTCGTCCAGCCACAGGTCGGCCAGGCGCAGCGACTCCTCGACCTGGCGCCGCTCGGTGTCGACGACCGACGGGTCGCCCTGCTCGACCACCTGGTGCCGCGCGATGTTCTTGGCCAGATCCCAGTTCAGGGGGCCGCCGCCCTCGCCGCCCGCACCCTGGCCGCCGATCATGTCCGCGAACCGGTGCAGCATGTCGGCGAACTGCGCCATGTCGCCGCCCATGCCCTTGAATGGATCCTGGGGCCGGTCGTCGTCGTCGCCGTTGCCGGGACGGTTGAAGCCGAAAGGAGTGTCACTCATCGGATCGCCCCTGGGATGCATGATGGGCTCATATCCGCAACGTTAGCCGGTTCCGGCAAGGTCGCGTACACAAGGAAGGGGGCACCCCCGTGGCAACGGGCAAGGTTCGCCCTCGGCGTAGCAAGGGCCCGGTCGTCGCCGTCACCGGCGCGGCCACCGGTACGGGGCGGCTGCTGGCCGCCCGGCTCGCCGACAGGGAAGAGATCCGCAAGGTCGTCGCCATCGACGCGCACCGCGGCGACGTGCCCGGAGTCACCTGGCGGGTCGTGGACATCCGGGACCCGCTGCTGTCGGGCCGGCTCTCCGATGTGGACGTCATCGTCAACCTGGACGTCGAGTACTCCCCGGACGTGGACCCCCGCGCCCGGCGCACCCACAACGTCCGCGGCGCCCAGACCGTGGTGACCGCCGCCGCGGCCGCCCGCGTCCGCCGCGTCGTCCTCGTCACGTCCGCGATGGTGTACGGGGCCGGGCCCGGCAACGAGGTCCCGCTCGCCGAGGACGCGCCGCTGCTCGCCGAGGCCGACGCCAGCATCGCCGGAGACCACCTGGAGATGGAGGAGCTGGCCGCGACCGCGCCCGTCACCCACCCCGGCCTGGACGTCACCGTCGTCCGTCCCGCCGCGCTCACCGGGCCCGGCGTGGACACCTTCGTCACCCGCCACTTCGAGGCGCCGCGGCTCCTGTCGGTCAAGGGCAGCACGCCCGGCTGGCAGTTCTGCCACATCGAGGACCTCGCGTCCGCCCTGGAGGTCGTCGTCACCGGCGAGGTGACCGGGCCCGTCGCGGTCGGCGGCGAAGGCTGGCTCGGCCCCGACGAGGTCACCGAGATCACCGGCAAGCGCACCCTCGAACTGCCCGCCGCCCTCACGTTCGGTACGGCGCAGCGGCTGCACCGCCTCGGCATGACCCCGGTACCCGCCACCGACCTGCACTACGTCGCCTACCCGTGGGCGGTGGACTGCGCGCGGCTGCGGGCCGCCGGCTGGAAACCGCTCCACGACAACGCGGCCGCGCTGCGCGCCCTGATGGACGAGACCGCGGGGCGGCACGCCGTCGTCGGACGCCGCGTCGGCGGGAAGGAGGCCACCGTGGCGACCGCCGCGGGCGCCACCGTCGCCGCCATCGGCGCGGCCGCCGCCATCCGCCGCGCCCGCAAACGCCGCCGCTGAGCCGCCACCGGACCCGGCCTCAGCGAACCCGGCGGCACGGGACCCGGCAGCACTGGGGCCGGCAGCACTGGACCCGGCAGCACTGGATTCGGCGGCACTGGATTCGGCGGCACTGGATTCGGCGGCACTGGATTCGGCGGCACTGGGGCCGCCCCCGCCGCATCACGGCGGGAGCGGCCCCGGTGCCGCGTCGACTCAGCTACCCGACGGTGTCGCGCTCGGCGAACCCGACGGGCTGGGCGAACCGGACGGGCTCGGCGAGGCGGCCGGCGCGGGCTGCCCCGCCGCCGCCAGCGCCGCCTGCGCGTCCTTGATCCGCTTCCAGGCGTCGCCCATCGCCGGATAGTCGCCGTTCTTCCGGGCGCTCTCGTAATCGGTCACGGCCTTCTGCAGATCCGCGATCGCCTTCTGCGCCGCCGCGCTCAGCTGCGGCGGCTGATCGCCGCCCTCGTCGTCCGGCGGCGTTTCCGGCGGCGCCGTACTCGCGCCGCCGAGGACCTGCTCCAACGCGTCGTCGAGAGTGTCGGCGGCTGCGATCTTGTCGCCGTACCGAACCAGGATCTTGCCGAGGATCGGGTACGGCTGCTGCTCCGCGCCGCCCGCCGCCTTCGTGTACATCGGCTCGACGTACAGCAGGCTCCCCCCGAACGGGATCGTCAGCAGGTTGCCGGGCACGGTCTTCGTACCGCCCTGTCTCAGCGCGAACAGGTCGGACTTCACCTTCGTGTCCGTCTCGAACGAGTTCTGCACCTGACCGGGCCCCGCCGGCTGCGCGTTGCGCGGCATCTGCAGGACCTGGATCTGGCCGTAGTCCTTGCCCGGCGTCGACCCGACCGCCATGAAAGCGGCCAGCTGCGGGTTGTTGCGCGGGTTGAACACCGTCGTCAGCGAGAACGACTCGGCGTCCTGGCCCGGCATCCGCAGGCTCTGGTAGTACGGCGGCTGCCGCTTGCCCTGGTTGGCCGGGTCCTGCGGCACCTCCCAGAAGCCCTCACCGTTGTAGAACGCCGACGGGTCCGTCACGTGATACTTCGCGAGGATCGTCCGCTGCGCCTTGAACAGGTCCAGGGGGTAGCGGAAATGAGCCTCCAGCTCGGGCGGGATCGACGAACGCGGCTGGACGGTGTCGTCGAACACCTTCATCCACGTCTTGGTGATCGGGTCGTTCTCGTCCCACTGGTACAGGTGCACGGTGCCGTCGTAGGCGTCCACCGTCGCCTTCACCGAGTTCCGCATGTAGTTGATGTGGTCGTCGGCCTGCCGCGCCACCGCCGACCGCGTGTCGGTGATGGTGTCGCGGGTCGCGTCCGCGAGGCTCATCTCCTCCGAGTACGGGTAGCTGTTGGACGTCGTGTAGCCGTCCAGGATCCACAGGATGCGGCCGTTGACCACGGCCGGGTACGGGTCGCCGTCCAGCGTGAGCCACGGCGCCGCCTTCTGCACCATCTCCCGCGGCGAACGGTCGTACAGCAGCTTGGCGTTCTCGTTGATCGCGCCGGACAGCAGGAGGTTCTTGTCCTGGAACTTCGACGCGTACAGCAGCTTGTTGAAGAACGAGTCGATCGGGACGCCGCCCTGCCCGTCATAGTTGCTGCTCTGCTGCCCCGACGCGCTGTTGTCGGGGTAGTTCAGCTCCTGCTGGCCGGTTCCGCCGACCACCGAGTACGCCGCCGAACGCTCCCCGAAGTAGATCTCCGGCCGTTCCAGCTTGATCTTCTGGTCGGGGGACACCGGCATGTTCTTGGTGATGAAGTCGGGCACGCCGCCGTTGGCGAAGCGGTCCCCGTAGGCGGACACGAACCCGTAACCGTGCGTGTAGACCATGCGGTCCTTCACCCAGCTGCGCTGGCCCGCGGGCGCCCCGGACAGCTCGCGGAGCGCGACGATCGTGTCGACCAGCTTGCCGTCCACCTGGTAGCGGTCCACGTCCAGCGTGTCGGGGAACTGGTAGAACGGCCTGATCCGCTGGAGCTGCTGGAACGTCTCGCCCACCACGTTCGGGTCGAGGACCCGGACGCCGCCGAGCCTGTCGGCCTCCTCCTGGAGCTTCTTCTCGTCGGTCACCGGTTGCTGCCCGTACTGGACGACCTTCGCGCCGTCCACGCCGTAGGCCTTGCGGGTGGCCGTGATGTTGCGGGAGATGAACTCGCGCTCCTTGGCCAGTTCGTCGGGCTTGACCTGGAACTGCTGGATCAGCAGCGGGTACACCCCGCCCAGCAGGATCGCCGACAGCACCAGCAGCGTGAACCCGACGCCGGGCAGCATCATGCCGCGGCGCAGCAGGTTGCCGAAGAACATCGCGGCGCACAGCAGCGCGATGACCGCGAGGATCGTCTTGGCCGGCAGCAGCGCGTTGACGTCGGTGTACGACGCACCGCTCGACACCCCGCGTTCGGAATGCACCAGACCGTACCGGTCGAACCAGTAGGCGAACGCCTTCAGCAGGATGAACACCCCGAACAGCACCGACAGATGCGCCCGCGCGGGCGGGCTCGCCTTGTCGCCCGGCCCCTGCAGCCGCAGCCCGCCGTACAGGTAGTGCACCATCACCGCGGCGACGATCGACAGGATCACGGTCGCGAAGACCACGCCGAGGACGAGCCGCAAGAACGGATACGTGAAGACGTAGAACGAGATGTCCTTGTGGAACTGCGGATCCTCCACGTTGAACGGAGTCCGGTTCAGGAACGCCAGCCACACCGGCCACTGGCCCGCCACCGACGAGCCGGTCAGCAGCCCGAGCAGCCCCAGCAGCGACCAGGCGATCAGCCGCCTGCGCGGATCGATGACCGCCCGGTAGCGCTCCAGACCCTGCTGCTCCACCGACAGCGGCCGGTACGCGGGCCGCAGCCGGTACGCCACCGCCACGTTCGCGCCCACCACCAGCGTCATCAGCAGCGCCGCCCCGAAGAACAGCGCCACCTTCGCCTGAAGCTGCGTCGTGTAGACGTCGGAGAAGCCGATGGAGCGATACCAGAGCAGGTTCGTGTACGTCGCCGTGAAGACCATGAAAACGATCAGCAACACCGCGAACACCACCAGTATCGGCAGCATCAGCCGTGTCCGTCCGGTTCCGAGCCGGCGCCCGAAACCGGGAGTCCGGAAGGTCAAGAGGCCCCTCCGATCGAGATCTCGCCCACCGGCCGCCCGCCGGTGCTGTAGATGCAACTTACCGACTCGCACGGGGGTTCCCGCACTTCCCCGTACCGAATGTGGGAAAGATGGCCCCGTGAGTCTTCTGGAAGAAGTCGTGCTGGACCTTGAACGTCATTCGGCGCAGGAGGGCTGGGACAGCGCCCCGCGCCTCTACGCCCTCGTCCGGAGCACCGAACTGCGCCGAGCCGAACCCGGCCTCGCCGACCAGCTCGGCCTGCCCCCGGACGCGGACACTCTAGCCGCGCTCGAACAACCCGCCCTACCCGAGCGCGACGCCGTCGAGGAGGCCCTCGCCTCCATCGCCTGGCCCGAAGCCGTCGAAGGCTGCGCCCTCGTCATGGAACGCGTCGTCCTGCCGCCCGAAGTCGAGGAGGACATCCCCGAGGACGAGGCGGAGGCGGCCGCGTTCGCCGCGTCCCACCCCGGACGCGAAGACGTGCGCATGGTCGTCGGCGTCCTCCGCGACGGCGCCCGCCACTCCGCCCTCCGGCTGCGCCGCCACGACTCCGACGACGAAGTCCTCGCCGGCCCCGACCTCGTCCCCGCCCTCGCCGAAGCCCTCGCCGCCACCTTCGAACCGGACGAACCCGGCACGCCCGCGGAGGGGTAGCCTGCGGAGGGTGAGCCACGACGGTGTTGACGGACACGCTGTTGACCGACCGGGTGTCGACCGGCCGGGTGCCGACCGGGACGGACCCGAGGGCACCGACGGCGTGATCCGGTTGATCGGCGTACGTGACACACCCCTGTCCATCGACGAGGTGTTCGCCGCCGTCGGCGCCTCCGGCGCCGGCGGCGTCGCCGTCTTCGCCGGGACCATCCGCGACAACGACCACGCCCGCGCCGTCACCGGCCTCGCCTACAGCGCCCACCCCACCGCCGAACGGGAACTGCGCGCCATCGCGGAAAAAGTCGCCGCCGACTACCCCGTCCTCGCCCTCGCCGCCGTCCACCGCGTCGGCGACCTGCGGATCGGCGACACCGCCGTCATCGTCGCCGTCTCCTGCCCGCACCGCGCCGAAGCGTTCGACGCCTGCCGCCGGCTCATCGACGACCTCAAGGCCCACGTCCCCATCTGGAAGCACCAGACCTTCGCCGACGGCGGCGACGAATGGGTCGGCGCCTGTTGAGCGCCCCGACCGCATAGAGTTTCCGGCATGTCTCGTCGTGCCGCCACGCTCACCGTCGCGAGCGTGATCATTCTCGTGCTCGCCGTCGTCGGCTCAGCCATGCCGGTGCCGTACGTCGCGCTGATGCCCGGGCCAACGCAGAACACCCTCGGCACGAACGACAAAGGGCAGCCGCTGATCCGGATCGACGGCCGCGAGGTCTACCCCGCCACCGGCCACCTCAACTTCACCACCGTCACCTACCGGGGCGGCCCCGGTGGACGCATCGACCTGTTCACCGCCCTGCGCGGCTGGCTCGCCGGCGACACCGCCATCGTCCCCGAAGAGACGATCTTCCCCGACGACGAGTCGCAGAAGCAGATCGACGAAGAGAACACCCGTCAGATGCAGAACTCCCAGCAGAGCGCCGAAGCCGCCGCCCTGCGCCAGCTCGGCATCCCCGTCACCACCAGCGTCGTCGTCGAGAACGTCCAGAAAGGCCGCCCCGCCGACGGCGTCCTCAAACCCGGCGACGAGATCACCGCCCTGAACGGCACCAAGGTCACCGGCGTCACCCAGGTCATCGACAGCATGGGCGGCAACAAGATCGGCGAACCGGTCACCCTCACCTACAAGCGCTCCGGCGAAGAGCGCAAGGCCACCGTCAAGACCGTCGCCGACCCCTCAGGGAAACGTCCCGTCGTCGGCATCGTCCTCTCCGACCGGTACACGTTCCCATTCAAGATCGACATCAGCGTCGGAGACATCGGCGGCCCCTCCGCCGGACTCATGTTCAGCCTCGCCATCATCGACAAACTCACCCCCGGCACCCTCACCCAGGGCAAATTCATCGCCGGCACCGGAACCATCACACCCGACGGCGAAGTCGGCCCCATCGGCGGCATCCAGCAGAAGATGGTCGCCGCCCGCAAAGCCGGCGCCACGATCTTCCTCACCCCCGCCGACAACTGCGCCGACGCCGGCACCGCCCGCCCCGACGGCCTCCGCCTCGTCCGCGCCGACACCCTCCAAGGCACCCTCAACGCCATCAACGCCATCAACTCCGGCAAAGGCGACGTGCCCGCCTGCACCAAATAACCCGCCCCACCCCACCGGCCCGTCCAAACCACCCCCCGCCATGCCATAGACTTTCAACCATCACCGCGGGGTGGAGCAGTTCGGTAGCTCGCTGGGCTCATAACCCAGAGGTCGCAGGTTCAAATCCTGCCCCCGCTACGGGTCCTGGGGTCCGCGTGGTCAGTGCTTTGCACTTTCCCTCGCGGGCCCCTTCGCCGTTTTCGGGGGGCGACCCCCGGGCCCCCGTCTCCTCCGCCATCCCCCACCCGCCCGCCCCTGGGGCTTCGCCCCTATCCCCCCTCGGCCCGCCCCTGGGGCTTCGCCCCTATCCCCCCTCGGCTTCGGGCGCTATCCCCCCTCGGTTCGGGTCCTGTCTCCCTCTCCCTTCTGGGGCTATCTCCCCTTGGGGTGGTGGTCTTGGGGTTGCTTGTTCTCGTCGGCTTCCTTGGGTAGGTGGGGGGCCAGGGTCAGGGCCAGGTGGAGGGTCAGGCGGTCTTGGCCGTTCGTGAGGGTCAGGGACGTCAGGGTCTCTATGCGGCGCAGGCGGTGGTAGAGGGATTGGCGGTGGATGTTCAGGGCCTGGGCCGTTTTCTGCACGTTGCCGGCCAGGTCCAGGTACGTGCGGGCCGTCTCGGCCAGGTCCGGGTGCTGTAGCAGGCGGTGGGTGCCCGGGGTCTGGGTCGACCGCGTCAGGGCCTCGTCGCCTGCGGTGCGCAGGAGGCGCAGGACGCCCAGGGACGTCCAGTCGCGGGTTTCGCCGGGGGCGGCGGTGCGGGCGGCCACGCGGGCGCGGAGCCAGCCCTCGTGGACGTGGTCGAGTGTCGGGCACGGGGAGTGGACGCCGGCCCGGACGGGGGCGTTGCGCTCTTCCAGGAGGCGGCGCGCACGGTCGATGGTGGCGGGCGCGGAGGCTGAGGCCGGGATCAGCAGGACGTGGTCGCGTTGCCACAGGGTGGTCAGGACGGAGTGGGGGAGCAGCCAAGGGTTGAGGGGCTCCGGAGTTGGCGTTCGCAGGACCGCGACTGTGAAGGGTGGGTCCGCGACTCCCGCGTTCGCCAGGTCGTCGGCGGCCTGAATCCGGGCGCCGGGATGGGTGGAGAGAAGGTCGGCGACCTTCCAGCCGAGGTCGTCGCGTTCCCTGGCCTGGCGGGCCATGAGGAGGCCGGCGCGGTCGCAGAGGGGCATCGCGCTGGCCGCCTGGGCGGGGGTGATGCGCTCCTGGTCGTCCAGGAGCCAGAGGTAGCCGTAGGTGACGTTGTTCCAGCGGACGGGCAGGCACAGGCGCCCCAGCTGGCCGAGCGAGACGTCCGCCGGGATGCGGACGGGGCCGGTGGCGCGGGCGATGCCGTGGCGCTCGAAGCGGGCACGGACCGCGTCGGTCGCGCGGCGGTGCAGGATCGAGTCCACCCGGACGGGGTCGATGGTGTCGTCGTGGGCGGCGTAGGCCACGAGGTGGAAGTCGCGGTCCTCCAAGGTGGCGGGGGCGCGGAGGAGGTCGGCCGCGTGTTCCGCGATCTCCTGGAGGTCCATCGGAACGTCCTTCGTACGTTTGTATGAAGAAGTCGGTGCCGGGAAGTGGCATTTGACTATACGGCGTGGGGGTGAAGGCCTCCTAACGTGCGAGGTGTTCTTCGGCGTTGGAGGTTCCGGTGGTCGGTTCTGTGCTGCTGGCGGCCGCGCGTAGTGGGCGGGTTCGTGACCTGGTGACTTCCGTGCCCCTGACCAGGGGTGTCGTCGACCGGTTCGTCGCCGGAGACGATCTCGATGCCGCGGTCGGCGTCGTTCGGGAACTGGGGGCGGACGGGCTCGACGTCACTCTCGATCATCTCGGGGAGGACACCAGGGATCGGGAGCGGGCGCAGGCGACCAGAGACGCGTATCTGCGGATGTTCTCCGTCCTGGGAGACCAGGGGCTCGCGGGTGGCGCCGATGCGTCGGTGAAACTGTCGGCCCTCGGGCGGGCGCTCGGCGGCGACCTCGCCCTTGATCACGCTCGGGAGATCTGTGCCGCGGCCGGGCGGGCAGGAATGACGGTCACGCTCGACATGGAGGATCACACGACGGTCGACTCGACCCTGGAGATCCTCGGCAAGCTCCGCGCCGACTTCCCCTGGGCGGGAGTCGCGATCCAGGCGATGCTGCGGCGCAGCGAAGGTGATCTCCGGGACCTCGCGGGGGCGCGGGTGCGGCTGGTCAAAGGCGCCTACGCGGAGCCCGCGTCGGTCGCCTACCAGGGCAGGCGCGACGTCGACCGCGCCTACGTGCGGGGGCTGCGGACGCTGATGCGGGGGGACGGATACCCGATGGTCGGCAGTCACGACCCGCGGATGATCGAAATCGCGCTGGCCCTGGCCGCCGGGAGGCCGCCGGACTCCTACGAGTTCCAGATGCTCTACGGGGTCCGGGCAGCCGAGCAGCGGCGGCTCGCGGAGGGCCACCGAGTGCGCGTCTACGTCCCGTACGGGGCGGACTGGTACGGCTACTTCATGCGGCGCCTGGCCGAACGGCCCGCCAACCTCGTCTTCTTTCTCCGTTCGATCGTTTCCCGCTGACCAGGAGGTTCTTCCGTGGACGCCGTGACCAACGTTCCGCCGCCGGTGAACGAGCCGGTACACGGGTACGCCCCGGGCAGTGCCGAGCGGGCCCGGCTCGAGTCCGCTCTCGCCCGGCTCGCCGCCGAGGTCCCGATCGACCTGCCCATGACCATCGGGGGAGAACGGCGGCTCGGCGGCGGGACGAAGGTCGCCGTCGTGCAGCCGCACCGGCACGCGTCCGTCCTCGGAACGTTCGGCACCGCCACCGGAGACGACGCGCGCGACGCCGTCGAGGCCGCACTGAAGGCCGCCCCGGCCTGGCGGGCGCTGACGTTCGACGACCGGGCCGCGATCTTCCTGCGGGCCGCCGACCTGCTGTCCGGGCCGTGGCGGGAGACGCTGCTGGCCGCCACGATGCTCGGGCAGTCCAAGACCGTCCAGCAGGCGGAGATCGACAGCCCATGCGAACTGGTCGACTTCTGGCGGTTCAACGTGCACTACGCGCGGCGGATCCTCGCCGAACAGCCGATCAGCGGGCCGGGCGTGTGGAACCGCTCCGACCACCGCCCGCTGGAGGGGTTCGTCTACGCGATCACCCCGTTCAACTTCACCGCGATCGCCGCGAACCTGCCGGCCGCGCCCGCGCTGATGGGCAACGTGGTGGTGTGGAAGCCGTCCCCGACACAGACGTACTCGGCCGTCCTCCTCATGCGGCTCCTGGAGGAGGCCGGCCTCCCGCCCGGCGTCATCAACCTGGTCACCGGTGACGGGCTGGCCGTGTCCGACGTGGCGCTCGCACACCCCGAACTCGCCGGAATTCACTTCACCGGATCCACGGCGACGTTCAAACGGCTGTGGAAGACGGTCGGGAACAACATCGAGAAATACCGCGGATATCCGCGGCTCGTGGGGGAGACGGGCGGTAAGGACTTCGTCGTCGCCCACCCCTCCGCCGACCCGGCCGTGCTGAAGACGGCGCTGGTGCGCGGGGCCTTCGAATACCAAGGGCAGAAATGCTCCGCCGCGTCACGGGCCTACATCCCGCGGTCGATCTGGGACGGCGGGTTCAAAGAGGAACTCGCCGCCGAAGTCGACGGGCTCACCATGGGAGACGTCTCCGACCTCGCCAACTTCATGGGCGCGGTGATCGACGAACGGGCCTTCGCCAAGAACAAGGCGGCCATCGACCGGGCCCACGCCGACCCCGGCGTCGACATCGTGGCCGGCGGAACCTACGACGACTCGGCCGGATACTTCGTCCGGCCGACCGTCCTCGTGTCCGGCGACCCCGAGAACGAGATCTTCCGGGACGAGTACTTCGGGCCCATCCTCGGCATCCACGTCTACGAGGACGGACGATACGACGAGATGCTCGCCCAGATGGAATCGGTGTCGCCGTACGCGCTGACCGGCGCCGTGATCGCCGGCGACCGGGCCGCCGCCGCGCACACCGCCGAAGTCCTCCGGTACGCGGCCGGCAACTTCTACATCAACGACAAGCCCACCGGCGCCGTCGTCGGGCAGCAGCCGTTCGGCGGCGCGCGGGCGTCCGGCACCAACGACAAGGCCGGATCCGTGTTCAACCTGCTGCGCTGGACATCGACGCGCTCCATCAAGGAGACGTTCGTCCCGCCGACCGACTACCGGTACCCGCACATGGGTTAGGCGCTCCCGACGCCCGTGGCCGGGAGGGTCACCCAGCCACGGGTGAAGGGGGACGAGATCCGTTCGGCCTGCTCCAGGTCCACGCCGACGTTCGGGTGGGTGCGCAAGAGCTCCTCCAGGGCGACGCGGGCCTGGAGCTTGGCCAGATGCGACCCGATGCAGAAATGCACGCCGCTGGAGAAACCCAGGTGGCGCGGGATCTCACGGGTGATGTCCAGTTCGCCCGCCGACGGGCCGAACTCGCGTTCGTCCCGGTTCGCCGACCCGAACAGCATCATCACCTTCTCGCCCGCCGGGATCTGCGTCCCGTGCAGCGTCACCGGCCGTGTCGTCGTGCGGGCGAGCGCCTGCACCGAACCCTCCAGACGCAGGAACTCCATCAGCGCGTTCGGGATCAGAGACGGGTCGGCGGCCAGACGTTCACGCTGGCCGTGGTCGCCGTCCAGGAGCGCCACGGCGTGCGAGACCAGGTTGCCGGTCGTGTCGTTGCCGCCCGCGACCATGACGAAGCAGAAGCCGAGGACGTCCCAGTCGGTGAGGCGCTCCCCGTCCACCTCGGCGGCCGTCAGCGCGCTGATCAGGTCGTCGGACGGATCGGCCCGGCGCGCCGCGATCACGTCGGTGAAGTAGGCGAACATCTCGGCCACCGCCTCGGCCGCGCCGCCCTTGATCGCCTTCACGTCGAAGCCGTCGTCCTGCAGGGTCGTCAGCGCGGTCACCCACGGGTCGAACCGCGCCCGGTCGGCCTCCGGGACGCCCAGTAGATGCGCCAGCGCGAACGTGGGGAGCGGTGAGGAGAAGTTCCGGTGCAGGTCGGGCGTCTCGCCGTCGGCCGTCATCTCCTCCATGAGCCTGATCCGGGAACGGACGAACTCGCGGAGCAGGTCTTCGAGCGCCGCCGTCCGGCGCGGGGTGAAACCGTGGCTGATCAGGCGCCGCAGCACCGTGTGGCGCGGCGGATCGAGCATCACGATCGTCGGGGCCAGGCCGAGCGTGCCGATCTCGTCCCGATAGAACGTCAGGCCCTGCGCGGATGAGAACGTCCCCGCGTCCCGCGTCGCCGCCCAGATGTCATCGAAGCGGGACAGCGCCCAGAACGGCGGATCCGCGTGGCGATGGACGGGATCGTCGTCGCGGAGCCGCCGGTACACGGGATAGGGATCGGCCTGGAATCCGGGATCGAACGGGTCGTACACGTCCGCCATGGCGCGGGCCTCCGGTACTAACAGGCGTCGTTATTAACGCTCCCTGTTAGTATCATTCCGTGCCCAAAGACGCAACGGCCACCAGAGAACGGCTGCTTCGCGCCGGCGCCCACCACTTCGCCGCCGACGGCATCGACGCCGCCCGCACCCGCGACATCATCGCCACCGCCGGACAAGGCAACGACTCCGCCATCACCTACCACTTCGGCTCCCGCGCCGGACTCCTCGAAGCCATCCTCCGCGCCGGCGTCGCCCGCATGGAACCCGCCCGCACCACCGCCCTCGACCCCGCCGACCTCCACGCCACCGTCGCCGCCATCGTCCACCCCACGGCAGGCGAACTCCGCACCCCCCAAGGACGCGACTTCCTCCGCATCACCGCCCAACTCGCCGGACGCGCCGGAATCCGCGACCACCGCCCCCCGCCCGTCCTCCACGGCACCCGCCTCAACCGCCAACTGCACACCCTCGAAACCGCCTGCCGCGCCCGCCTCCCCGAACCCCTCGCCCTCGAACGCATCGCCATGTTCATCGCCTTCCTCACCGCCGCCCTCGCCGACCGCACTGGCCGAACCCGCCCAGGCACCGAAGAAAGCTCCCTCCTCGACCACGACGCCTTCGTCGCCGACCTCACCGCCATGCTCACCGCCGCCCTCCAAGCCCCCCGCGCCGGCCGCAACCGGTTTGCCTAACCACCCCCAGCCCCATACAGTTAAGACATCACCGCGGGGTGGAGCAGTTCGGTAGCTCGCTGGGCTCATAACCCAGAGGTCGCAGGTTCAAATCCTGCCCCCGCTACGGGTCCTGGGGTCCGCGTGGTCAGTGCTTTGCACTTTCCCTCGCGGGCCCCTTCGCCGTTTTCGGGGGGCGACCCCCGGGCCCCCGTCTCCTCCGCCATCCCCCACCCGCCCGCCCCTGGGGCTTCGCCCCTATCCCCCCTCGGCTGGCCCTCTCGGCTATCCCCTCGGGGGTTGGTCCTGTCGCCCTTTCTTGTTGGCGGTTAGCGTTGGCGGGGTTGCTGGGTTTCTGGGCTTGGAGTCTTTGGTGGCCTACGGCGGGACGGTCGGGGATCGGCTGCGGCATGCGCGGCGGCGGCGGTTCGTGGGGCGCAGCGGGGAGATCGAGCTGTTCCGCGGGGCGATCTCGGACGGGTCGTTCGCCGTGCTGTTCCTGCACGGGCCCGGTGGGGTCGGCAAGAGTGCGCTGCTTGCGGAGATGGCGGAAGCCGCACGGCAGAGCGGGGTCACGCCCGTGCTCGTGGACGCGCGGACCGTGACCCCTGAGGCCTCCGCCTTTCTGCGGGCCGTGGAGGCGCCCGGGGCGGGGCGGTACGCGGTGCTGATCGACACCTACGAGCTGCTCGCCCCGCTCGACGACTGGGTTCGGGAACATTTCGTGCCCGGATTGCCCGCCGACACCATCGTCGTGATCGCCGGGCGGGACGCGCCCTCGGCCCGGTGGGTCGCCGACGCCGGGTGGCATGAACTGCTGCGTGTCGTGTCGGTGCGCAACCTCAGTCCATCGGACGCCCTTGCCTATCTGAGAGTCGAGGGGGTTCCCGAGGAGCTGCATGACCACGTTCTGGAACTGGCGCACGGGCACCCGCTGACTCTGTCGCTGCTGGTGGACTTGGTGCGCCGGCGGGAGGACGTCCCTCGAAGCCTGCGCGTTGCGCCGGACGTCGTGCGGGCGCTGCTTGCGCGGCTGGTCGACCGGGTTCCGAGTTCCCGGCATCGGGAGGCGCTCCAGATCTGCGCGCATGCGAGGTTCACCACGGAAGAGCTTCTCCGCGCCATGCTCGGGGACGATGCCCCGGCACTCTTCGGCTGGCTGCGGACGCTGTCGTTCATCGAGGAACGCGAGTTCGGGCTGTTTCCGCATGATGTCGTGCGGGACATCCTGGACGCTGATCTGCGGTGGCGTGACCCGGACGGGTACGCGGGGCTGCACCGGGGGCTGCGCAGACGTTTCGTCGAGCGGGCGCGGAAGGCCGCCGACGACGAGCGGGTCAGGCACCAGAACGTCGCGGACATCATGTTCCTCAGCAGGGACCACCCCATCGTCAAGGGATACTGGCAGCTCACCGGGCTCGGGCAGCTGTCCGCCACCGGCCTGCGGCCCGGGGACGCCGAGACCGTTCTCGCCATGACCCGCGAACAACAGGGCGAAGAACAGGCCGCGCACGCCGCGTACTGGATCGAGCGGCAACCCGATGCCTTCGGGGTCTTCCGGGACGAGGCGGGCGAACCGTTCGGTTTCGCGGCGTACCTGGAGCTGCAGGAGGCCGACCTCGGAGACGACCCGGGTGCGCGGGCGATGTGGGAGCACGTGGTGCGGCACGCCCCGCCCCGGCCCGGGGAGAACGTCATGGCCTGGCGGTTCTTCATGGACGCCGAGCCGGACGCGCGGCCATCCCGGTCGGAGACCATGATCCGGCTCTGGCACGGGCAGGAGATCATCACCGGGGCCGGCAAGGCGTGGGACCTCGTCGCCGTCCCGTCGGAACGCGAATACTGGGACCCGCTGCTGTCCTTCTTCGACTTCCACCATGCCGCCGAGGCCGGCTACCGGGTCGGCGGACGGCCCTACGACGTCTACGCCCACGACTGGCGGGTCCTCGGGGTCGACGACTGGCTCGCGCTGACGGCCGAACGGGAACTCGGCGCCCCCGTCACCGCATCGGCGGCGAGTGCGCCCGAACTCGTCCTGTCGCAGCCGGAGTTCGCCGACGCCGTCCGCGCCGCCCTGCGCGACCTGCATCGCGCCGACCGGCTCGCCGGCAACCCGCTGCTGCGGTCCCGGCTCGTCCGGGAGGCCGGCGCGCCCGCCGCCGAGTTGCGGAGGCTCGTGGAGGAGGCCGCCGGGACGCTGCGGGACGACCCGCGCGAAGAATCGCTGTACCGGGTCGCCGACCGGACCTTCCTGCGTCCGGCGCCCACACAGGAACGCGCCGCCGAGATGCTCGGGCTGCCGTTCAGCACCTACCGGCGGCACCGCAACCGGGCCGTGGAGCGGATCGCCGCGTGGCTGTGGGAACGCGAACTCTACGGAACCGGCCACCAGGTGGACAGCTAGTGGCCTGGCAGGTGGACAGCGGGCCGTCGCATCGTCGCCTCATCGACCGACAACGGGAGGCACGAGATGCGAGGCAACGCAGAGCACGCGGTGGTCCTCGGCGCCGGCATGGCGGGGCTGCTCGCGGCACGCGCACTTGCCGGGGCGTACGAGCGGGTCACGATCGTCGAGCGTGACGAGACATGGACGGGACGGGCGCGCAAAGGCGTCCCGCAGGGCAGGCACGCCCACATCCTGCTGCCGCGCGGGCAGCAGATCCTGGAGAAGTTCTTCCCCGGCGTGGAGCGGGAGCTGATCGGCGGCGGCGCCGTCGTCGCCGACCCGGGAGCCGATCACCACTTCGTCATGGGCGGCCACCGGCTCGTGCGGCGGGCCGGCGCGGAGCGGGCGATCCAGACGAGCCGGCCGCTGCTGGAGCGGGTCGTGCGGGAGCGGGTCGCGGCGCTGCCCGGCGTGCGGTTCGCGTGCGGGCGCGACGTCGTCGGGCTCCTCACCGACGGGCCCGGCAGGGTCACCGGCGTGCAGGTCATGCCGAGGAGCGTCGGCGGCGCCGCCGAGGAGATTCGCGCCGATCTCGTCGTCGACGCCATGGGACGCGGTGGGCGCACCCGGTACTGGCTGGAGCGGCTGGGACACGAGTCCGTGCCCAAGGAGGAGATCGACGTCGCCGTCGGCTACGCCTCCCGCCCGATCCGGCTGGCGCTGGACGCGCGGACCGGCAAGGCCGTCGTGGTGGGGCCGCGGCCCGGACGGCCGAAGGGCATGGCGATGGTCGCCGTCGAGGGCGACCGGTACCTGCTGACCGTCGCCGGCCTGGACTGCCGTCCCCCGGCGGACGAGGACGGCTTCCTCGCGTTCGCGCGGGAACTCGCGCCGCCGGAGGTGTTCGAAGCGATCCGCGCGGCCGAACCGCTGGACGACATCGCCGTACACCGGTACTCCTCGGATCTGCGCAACCACCACGAGCGGGTGCGGGGACTCCCCGAAGGGCTCATCGCCACCGGGGACGCGCTGTGCAGCTTCAACCCGATCTACGCGCAGGGCATGACCGTGGCCTGCCTGGAGGCCGAGGTGCTGCGCCGCTGCCTGGACGAGGGCCCGCACGGGCTCACCAGGCGGTACTTCCGCTCGGTGGCCAAGGCGCTGAACGACCCGTGGCGCATGGCGGTCGCCGCCGACCTGTCGATGCCGGAGGTCGAAGGGCGGCGGTCACCGGCCGTCAAGGCCATGAACGCCTACGTGGACCGCGTCCAGGCGGCCGCCTCCCGCGACGCGGACGTCGCGGAGCAGTTCTTCCGCGTCATCGGGCTGCTCGACCCGCCGGCGGCGCTGATGCGGCCCTCGATCCTGATCCGCGCCCTGGTTCCCATCGGGCGTGGCGGCGATTCGCGTGCGGGTGTCCGGGAAGAGCGCGCCGCCGTGTGAGGCCGTCCGCGCACCGCCACCGCCTCGGTGGTGGCGGTGCGCATAGCCTGGGCGCATGCGAAACGGCGGGGCTGGGCTGCTGGACGTGGGCTGCGTGCTCGTTTTCGTTGCCATCGGGCGAGCCACACATGAGGATGCGGCAAGTTTCACCGGCTACGTCACGACGGTCTGGCCGTTTCTCGTCGGGGCCGGTGCCGGGTGGATCGCCGGCCGGGCGTGGCGGCGGCCGGAGGCGCTCGTGCCCGCGGGCGTCGCCGTCTGGGCGACCACCGTGGCCGCCGGAATGGGGCTGCGGGCCCTGTCGGGAGACGGCACCGCCGTCGCGTTCGTGATCGTGGCCAGTGTCTTTCTGGGCTCGACGATGCTCGGGTGGCGTCTCGCCGCCCGTCTCGTCCAGGTGAGGAGAGTGTCCCGGCAGGGATAGAGCCACCGGGTTTCTTGTGGGACGTCTCCAAATGACCGCCCGGTCTCTTTGCTGATCTTCCCAGTTGACGGAAACGTGCCGTCCTGATGAAGTTACCCGCGAGTCACGTGGGTGACCGAGGGCATGTCGAAAGGGACACGATGGCATCTGCGCTGCGCGACTGGCTGGAGAAGCCGAACAGCGGACGCGGCGTCCACCTGGCGGCCGACGACGGCGGCTGGGAGTACCGCGACTACGGCGAGCTGGCCTCCGCCGCGCGACGCACCGCCGGCGCGCTGATCGAGGAGGGCGTACGGCCAGGAGACGTCGTGTGCCTGATCCTCCCCACGGACTTCACGTGCATCGAGACCTACTACGCGGTGTGGGCGGCCGGCGCGACCGTGTGCCTGATCACCCCGCCCCTGTTCCAGGACGGGGACGACTACGTCGCGCACGTGGCGGCGATCCTGCGGCAGGCCTCGCCCGCGCTGGTCGTCGCGTCCAAAGACCTGTCCGAGTACGCGGGCCGGGCCATGGGCGAGGCCGGGATGAGCGGCGAGCCGTGGCGTCCGCGGCAGGCGCCGGAGGAGGCGGCGGTGCAGCCCGCCGGAGAGCTGGCGCTGCTGCAGTTCACCTCCGGGTCCAGCGGAGCGCCGCGCGGCGTCATGGTCACCTGGGCCAACCTGGAGGCCAACTGCGACCTGATCACGCGGACCTCCGGCTACGAGGACGGGGACGTGGTGGCCACGTGGCTGCCGCTCTACCACGACATGGGGCTCATCGGCACCTTCATCACGCCGATCGCGCGGCAGGGCATGCTGCGGCTGATGCGGCCCGACCACTTCATCCGTGACCCCGCACGGTGGATCAGGTGCTTCGACGAGGCCGCGCACACCGCGGCGCCGCCGTTCGCGTACGCGTACTGCGCGCGGCGCGTCAAGCCGGAGCAGCTGGAGGGCCTCGACCTGTCCGGCTGGAAGATGGCGCTGATCGGTGCCGAGCCCATCGACCCGCACACGCTGGAGGTCTTCGCCCGGCTCGTCGAGCCGTTCGGGTTCTCGCGGACGATGTACAAGCCCGCCTACGGCATGGCGGAGACGACGCTGCTGGTCACCATGGACAGCGAGCAGCGCGACCCGCTCGCCGTCCGGCCCGACCCCGAGTCGCTGTCGTTCGGCGAGCCCGTCCGCATCCTGGACCAGCACACCCTGGGGCCGGAGTCGCTCGGCGCGAAGGCCGGGTGGGTCGTCGGGTGCGGTACCCCGGAGAGCGACGTGCCGGTCGTGATCGTCGACGACGACGGGGTCGAACTGGGGGACGGGCTGCTCGGGGAGATCGTCGTCGGTGGGCCGTCGGCCTGCCCGGGGTATTACGCGGGCGCCGAGGCCAAGTCGACGCGGTTCATGGACGGCAGGGTCTACACCGGCGACGCCGGCTTCTTCCACAGGGGCCAGCTGTTCGTGCTCGGGCGGATGGGCGACAGCATCAAGGTCCGCGGACGGTCGGTGTACGTCGAGGACCTCGAATCGAAGATCGCCGAGGTGAGCCGGCTCGGCAAGGGCCGCATCGCGGTCGTCGGCGTGCCGGGCGCGGGACAGAAGGGCCTCGCGCTGTTCGCCGAGACGAAGGACGAGTCGTGGACCGGCGCCGTCCGCGAGATGCTGCGCCGCCGCCTCGGCGACGACGTGGAACTGACGATCGTCGTCGGCACCGGGCTGATCCACCGCACGTCCAGCGGCAAACCGCGCCGCCGCTACATGTGGGAGCGGCTGCGGAACGGCCAGATGGACGGGGCACGCATCGTTCCCTGACTGCTGAAGCCGGTCATAACGTAACGTCGGCGGTGATTCCGTGAAAGGTCGACGATGCCGGCTGTTGCCAAAACGCTTCTGCGCCTGGGTTCCCGCCTGGGCTCCACCGCCCAGAACGCCCTCGAGGTCGCCCGGTTCGGCGGATTCGAGACCGAGGAGGACGCCTCGCCCTGCGAGGTGGTGACCGAGCAGCGCGTGTACCGGCTGCGGCACTACTTCCCGGAGTCGGCGGGCGGCCCGGTGGTGCTGCTCGTCCCGCCGCTGATGATCACCGCGGAGGTGTACGACATCTCCTCGCGGGTCAGCGCGGTCGGCGTGCTGCACGAGCTCGGCGTCGACCCGTGGGTGGTGGACTTCGGCGCCCCGGAACGGGAGCCCGGCGGGCTGGAGCGGACGGTCAGCGACCACGTCCTGGCCGTCAGCGACGCCGTCGACCGGATCCGGAAGGCCACCGGGCGGGACGTGCATCTCGCCGGGTACTCGCAGGGCGGCATGTTCGTCTACCAGGCCGCCGCGTACCGGCGCAGCGAGGGCATCGAATCGGTGGTGACGTTCGGCAGCCCGGCCGACACCAGCGTCGGCCTCCCGTTCGGGCTGCCGAGCCGGCTCGCGTCCGAGGGCGTGGGACGGATCCCCGACGCGCTGCTCGGCGGGTTCGCCGTGCCGGGGTGGGTGACGCGCATGGGGTTCCAGGTGCTCAGCCCCGTCAAGTCGGTGCGGTCGCGGGTCGACTTCATCCTCCAGCTGCACGACCGGGAGCGGCTCGCGCCGCGTGAGCGGCAGCGGCGGTTCCTGGAGCGGGAGGGCTGGGTGTCGTGGCCCGGCCCGGCGCTGGCGGAGTTCATCCGCCAGTTCATCCAGCACAACCGGATGCTGACCGGCGGATTCGTCATCGGCGACCGGCTCGTCACGCTCGCCGACATCACCTGCCCCGTGCTGACGTTCGTCGGCGAGGTCGACGAGATCGCGGCGCCGCCGATGGTCCGCGGGATCAGGCGGGCCGCGCCGCGCGCCCAGGTGTACGAGGCGTCCCTGCGCGCCGGGCATTTCGGGCTCGTCGTCGGCGGCCTCGCGATCGGGCGGACATGGCCGGCGGTCGCCGGATGGGCGAAGTGGCGCTCGGGCGAAGGGGAACTGCCGGACATCGTCGCGCCGGTCGCCGGGGACGAGGAGGCCGTCCCGGCCGGGCTGCCCGGCGGGTCCGCCGGGTACGGGCTCCAGCTCGCGATGGGCATCGGCACGAACGCCGCCCGGTCCGCCGTCCGCACCGCGTCCCGGGCGCTGCACGGCACCCGGCAGCTCACCGGCGAGGCCGCGCAGAACCTGCCGCGGCTGGCCCGGCTGGAACGCATCCAGTCCGACACGCGCATGTCCATGGGGTTGCTGCTGGACGAGCAGGCCGGACGCCGGCCCGGCGAAGTGTTCTTCCTGTATCGGGGGCGGGCCCACACGCATGACGCCGCCAAACGGCGCATCGACGCCGTCGTCCGCGGCCTGATCCACATCGGGGTCCGGCACGGCGACGCGGTCGGGGTGCTGATGGGCACCCGGCCGACCGCGCTGGCGCTCGTCGCGGCGCTCAGCCGGCTCGGCGCCGTCGCGGTGCTGCTGCGCCCCGACGGCGACCCCGCCGCGGAGGCGCGGCTGGGCGGCGTGACCCGCGTGATCGCCGACCCGGAGCACGCGGCGCGGGCCGCGAAGCTGGACGGCGTCGACGGCTACCTGCTCGGCGGCGGACGCGGCGGACGCGGGCCGCTGGCGGACACGCCGCTGACGGACATGGAGACCATCGACCCGGCCCGCGTCGAGCTGCCCGGCTGGTACCGGCCGAACCCGGGGCGCGCGGGCGACCTGGCGTTCGTCGTCTTCACCGGCGACGGGAGGCGCCTGCGGGCCAGCCGGATCACCAACCGGCGCTGGGCCCTGTCGGCGTTCGGGACGGCGTCGTCGGCCTCCCTGTCCTCGTCCGACACCGTGTACAGCATCACGCCGCTCCAGCACCCGTCCGCGCTGCTGATGAGCCTCGGCGGCGCCGTCGCGGGCGGCGCCCGGCTCGCGCTCGCCGGCTCCCACCACAGGGAGATCGACCCCGAGATGTTCTGGGACGAGGCGCGCCGCTACGGCGTGACCGTCGCGTCCTACACGTGGACGCTGCTGCGTGATCTGGTGAACGCTCCGCCGAATCCGGCGGAGCGGCATCACGCCGTCCGGCTGTTCATCGGCTCCGGCATGCCGCGCGGCCTGTGGCGCCGTGTGGAGGACCGGTTCGCCCCGGCCCGCGTGCTGGAGTTCTACGCCTCCACCGAGGGCGAGTCGGTCCTGGTCAACCTGAGCGGCAAGAAGCCCGGGTCGCTGGGACGCACGCTGCCGGGCAGCGCCGGGGTGCGGCTCGCCCGGTACGACCTGGAGAGCGGACGCCTGGAGGAGGGGCCGGACGGGTTCGCGGTCGAATGCGAGCCCGGCGAGATCGGCATGCTGCTCGCCCGGGTGCGGCTGGCGGCGATCGGCGCCGCGGCCCGTCCGGTGCGCGGCGTCTTCGCCCCCGAGGACGCCTGGACGATCACCGGTGACCTCTTCCGCCGGGACGAGGACGGCGACTACTGGCTGGTCGGGCGGGAGGCCGAACTGGTCCGGACGGCGGAGGGCATCGTCCCGCCGGGCCCGATCCGCGACGCGCTCGGCGACCTGCCCTACATCGACACCGTCGCCGTCTACGGCGTCCCGGTGGGGGAGGCGGAGGTCGTGGCGGCGGCGGTGAGCCTGCGCGACGCGGGGGAGTTGAAGCCCCTGGACCTGTCGGAGGCGCTGCTCCGGGTCGAGCCGGGGCTGCGGCCCGCGATCGTGCGGGTCGTGGACGAGGTGCCCGTCACGGCGGGGCGGCGGCTCTGGACGGCGCCGCTGCGGGACGAGGGCGTCCCGCCCGCCGGGGACGGCCGCACGTACTACCGGAACAAGGCGGGCGCGTACCGGCCGCTGACGGACGCGGCGCGGCGGCGGCTCCTCGCGGCCGCGGCGCCCCGCGAGGCGCGCTGAGGGCCGGAGGTGTAGGTCACGGCTGATAAGCCTGGACTTACACCCGTCCCCTACGTTAGAACAAAGCAACAGTTTTGGGTTTTTTGTTGCACAGGTTCCGGAGGGGTCATGACGAGCGTCCTCGCGCCGCCGCCGCAGGGCAGCGGCCTGAAGCCGGTCCCCGGCGTGCCCGGCATCCCGTACATCGGCAGCACCCTCGCGGTGATGCGCGACCCGATCGGGATGGCCCGCAAACGCTACGACCAGTACGGCGCCGTCGCCTGGGGATGGCTGCTCGGGCAGCGGACCGTCACCGTCCAGGGCCCCGAGGCCGCCCAGGCCGTCCTGGTCAACCGCGACAAGGCGTTCGCGAACGGGCCGGCGTGGAGCTACTTCATCGGGCCGTTCTTCACGCGCGGCATCATGCTCCTGGACTTCGAGGAGCACCTGCACCACCGCCGCATCATGCAGGAGGCCTTCACCCGCCCCCGGCTCCAGGCCTACATGGAGGCGATGGCGCCCGGCATCATCAAGGGCGTCGAGTCGTGGGAGCCCGGCGAGGGCTTCAAGGTGTACGACCACATCAAGCAGCTCACCCTCGACCTCGCCGTGGACGTCTTCATGGGCGTCGAACTCGACGATGCCGAGCGCGCGCGGGTCAACGGCGCGTTCATCGACGCCGTCCGGGCGGGGACGGCCTACGTCCGCTTCCCCGTCCCCGGGCTGCGCTGGCACCGCGGCCTGCAGGCCCGCAAGGTGCTGGAGGAGTTCTTCTACCGGCACCTGCCCGCCAAGCGCCGCGACGGGGGCGACGACCTGTTCGCCGCGCTCTGCCAGGCCGAGACCGACGACGGTGAGCGGTTCACCGACGAGGACGTCGTCAACCACATGATCTTCGCGTTGATGGCGGCGCACGACACGACCACCATCACGATGACCTCGATGGCGTACTACCTGGCCAAGTACCCCGAATGGCAGGAGCGGCTGCGCGAGGAGTCCCTCGGCCTCGGCAAGGCGCAGCCCGGCTACGACGACCTCGACCACTTCACCGGCATCGACATGGTGATGAAGGAGTCGCTGCGCATGGTCCCGCCGGTCCCGGCGCTGCCGCGCAGGGTCGTCAAGGACACCTCCATCCTCGGCTTCCACATCCCGGCCGGATCCCTCGTCGTCGTGCCGATGCTCAGCAACCACCACATGGCCGAATGGTGGTCCGACCCGGACGCCTTCGACCCGGGGCGCTTCTCCGCCGAGCGCCGCGAGGACAAGGTCCACAAGTACGCGTGGTCGCCGTTCGGCGGGGGCGCGCACAAGTGCATCGGCATGTACTTCGCCGGGATGCAGGTCAGGACGATCCTGCACCAGGTGCTGCAGAGGTACCGCTGGAGCGTTCCCGCCCGGTACGAGTGGCCGCTGGACACCACGTCCCTGCCGTCGCCGAAGGACGGCCTCCCCGTCCGGCTGGACCGTCTGGAGCAGAACCGATGAGCACGGTCGTCGCGATCACCGGAGCGGCGCGGGGGATCGGCCTCGCCACCGCCCGCGCCCTCAAGGCGAAGGGCGCCACCGTCGTCATCGGCGACATCGACGAGACCGCCGTCAAGGAGGCCGCGGAGTCGCTCGGCGTCACCGGCCTGACCCTGGACGTGACGTCCCGCGCGTCGTTCACCGCGTTCCTGGACGCGGCCGAGGAGGCCGCCGGACGGCTCGACGTCGTCATCAACAACGCCGGGATCATGCCGATCGGCCCGGTCACCGCGGAGAGCGACGCCGACGCCCGCCGCTGCCTCGACATCAACGTGCACGGCGTCATGCTCGGCACCAGGCTCGCCCTCGACCGGATGCTGCCGCGCGGCGCGGGCCACGTCGTCAACATGGCGTCGGTGGCCGGGATCATGTACACCCCCGGCCTCGCGCTCTACAACGCCAGCAAGGCCGCCGTCATCGCGTTCACGGAGGCGACCCGGCTGGAGGTCCAGGACCGGGGCGTGCACGTCAGCGCCGTCCTTCCGACGTTCACCAACACCGAGCTGGTCGCCGGGACGCGCAGCCCGAAGGGGCAGCGGAACTGCGAGCCCGAGGACATCGCCGCCGTCGTCGTCGAGCTGATCGGCAAGCCGCGCCCGCAGGCCGTCGTCCCGAAGAAGCTCGGCAGGCAGGTCAGGCTGAGCGGCCTGCTCCCCGACCGGCTGAGGCAGGCGGTCACCCGCCGCCTGGGCCTGGACAAGATCTTCCTGGACTACGACGAGAACGCGCGGAAGGCCTACGACGCCCGAATCCGCTCCTGACCCCGTGCCGCACGCCGACTTGCGGCGTGTTGCCCCCATGGAGCAGTCCAGGAGGGCAACACGCCGCAGGTCAACGACGGCGGCGGGCCTTGCGGAAGGCCCGGCGGGCCTGCGGGACGTAGCGGACGGACTCCGGCAGCAGCGGCCACACGCGGTTCCCGGCGCGGACGGCCGCGGTGAACCGCCGGTAGCGGCGCTCGTCGGCGTCGCTCCACGGCAGGCCGAGCAGCTCGCGCATCCGCGGGTGCAGGCCGCCGACCGTGATGAACCGGGCGACGGCGTTCAGCGGCGGCGACACCGCGCGCCACACCGGCGCCGGCACCTTCGGCGGCGCGGGCAGCCCCTTGGTGACGTAGCCGACGCCGTACCGGGCGGTCTTGTGCGCGACGATCTCCTCGTCGAGCATCCGCTTCCAGTACGCCTGGAACGCCTCCCAGTCCTCCGGCATCGCCCTGTCGCTGACCCCGTACATCCGGAACCAGACCTTGGACTCGTCGTATATGCGGCGCTTCTCCGCCTCACCGAGGGGCCTGATGAACGTCTCGATGCCGTACAGCATGTTGTCGAGGAAGGTGGCGTGCGCCCAGTAGTAGGTCTCGGGATCGAGCGCGTGGTAGCGGGTGCCGTCCGGCATCGTCCCCTTGATGTCGCGGTGGTAGTCGCGGACGTGCCGGCCCGTCTCCGCGGACCGCTCCGCGCCGTACACCGTGTTCAGGATCGGGCCGGCGGACCGCTTCACCCGCGCGAACGTCTCGGAGAAGAACACCGAGTGGTCGAGGACGCCCTGGCCGAGCGCGGGGAGCATGTTCTGCAGCACGGCCGCCCGGGGACCGACGAGGACCATCCGGGTGTCGCCGAAGTAGCGCCAGGTCAGCGATCCGGGCCCGAGCGGGGCAGGGGGCTGCGACTCGGCCTGTTCCGTCATGTGCACCGCCGGAGGTCGAAGACAGAAGTACAGAACAACAGTTATTGTAACTGTGTCGCACTCGATGTCATGAGTCGGGTGCCCGACCCGGTTAGGGTGCGGCTATGACCTTGCGCGCGACCACCCGCGTGACCACCGCCGACGGGCTGCGGGCCCGGCTGGCCACACCCGAGACCGACGCCGACGGCCTCGACACCCGCATCCTGGACGCCGCGCTCACGGAGTTCGAGACCTACGGGCTGCGCCGGGTCAGCGTCGAGGACGTCGCCAAACGGGCCGGGGTCGCGCGCACCACCATCTACCGGCGCTTCACCAACAAGGAGCAACTGCTCCAGGCCGTGATCCTGCGCGAGTGCCGCCGGTTCCTCACCGCGATCGCGGAGGCCACCGAGGACCTCGACTCCCCCGAAGACGCCATCGTGGAGGGGTTCGTGGTCGGGCTGCAGAGCGCCCGCACGCACCCGCTGATGACGCGCGTCCTGGAGAGCGAGCCCGAGGCGTTCCTGCCGCAGCTCAGCATGAACGGCGGCGCGGTGATGCTCGCCGCCCGCGACATCCTCGCCGACCGGCTGCGCCGCGCCCGTCCCGGCGACGCGGGGGACCACGGCACCGTCGCCGAAGTGCTGCTGCGGCTGGCGTTCTCGCTGCTGCTCGTCCCCGGCGGCGGGCTCGCGCTGGACGACGACGACGCCATCCGCGCGTTCGCCCGCGACTACCTCACCCGCATGCTGCGCCCGGGCAAGGGGTGACTTCAGGGCTGGAGGACGGTGTTCCGTGATCTCCGGCCGTCCCGTACGCTCTGGTCTATTGCTGGTCTATTGAACTTTGTTCTAGAACCGGAGGCGCGCATGGATGCGGTCGTTCAGACGTCCTACGGGAAGGTCCGCGGCACGACACGGGACGGCGTCACCGCCTTCCTCGGCATCCCCTACGCCGCGCCCCCGTTCGGGCCGAACCGCTTCCAGGCGCCCCGCCCGCCGGAGCCGTGGGACGGCGTCCGCGACACAGTCGAGTACGGGCCGACCGCGCCCAAGCCCGGCTACCCCAAGCCGTACGACGCGCTCCTGCCCGACCCCGAGATCCCCGGGGAGGACTGCCTCAATCTCAACGTCTGGACGCCCTACAGGGGGGTCGCAGGAGGGTCCTCGCTCAATGACCCGACGCCGGAGCCGGGCGGCCCCGGGCTTCCGGTGATGGTGTGGGTTCACGGCGGCGCCTTCCGCAACGGCTCCGGGGCCGTGCCGGTCTACAGCGGCCGCAACTTCGCCCGCGACGGCGTCGTCTGCGTGACGTTCAACTACCGGCTCGGCGTCGAGGGCTTCGCGAACCTGCCCGGCGCGCCCCTCAACCGGGGGCTGCTCGACCAGATCGCCGCGCTGGAGTGGGTCCGCGACAACATCGCCGGCTTCGGCGGCGACCCGGGCCGCGTCACGGTCTTCGGCGAATCCGCCGGCGGGATGAGCGTGACCACCCTGCTCTCCCTCGACCTCGGGCTCTTCGGCCGCGCGATCGCGCAGAGCGGCGCGGGCGCCATCGCCCAGGACCCGGCCGACGCCATGCTCGTCACCGCGGAGATGGCCGCCCGGCTCGGCGTGGAGCCCACCGCCGAGGCGTTCGCGGCGCTCGACCCGGCCACGATCATGCCCGTCCAGTCCGCCGTCGCCGCCGAGGTCTCCATGCTGCCCGACCCGGGCCGCTGGGGCGCCACCACCGCCGCGGGGGGCATGTCACTGACCCCGATCCTGGACGGTGAGCTGCTGACCCGGCGCCCCGAGGACGCCATCGCGGCCGGCGCCGGACGGGACGTGGACCTGCTCATCGGCTACACGTCCGAGGAGTTCCGGTTCTTCCTGATGCCGACCGGCCTCGCCGGCGACCTCACCGACGACCTGGCGGGCGCCATCGCCGCGGGCATGGGCGTTCCGGCGGGCCTGCCCGCCGCCTACCGCGACCGCCACCCGGACATGACGCCCGGCGAGCTGATGGCGACGATCATCACCGACCACCTGTTCCGCATCCCCGCCAACCGCGCCGCGGCCGGGCACGCCGCGTCCGGCGGCACCGGCGGGACGTGGATGTACGAGTTCGCGTGGCGGTCGCCCGTGCACGACCTGGGCGCCTGCCACGCGCTCGAACTCGGCTTCGTCTTCGACAACCTGAGCAGCGAGACCGAGGGCCTGGCGGGGCCGAACCCGCCGCAGGCCCTCGCCGACCGCATGCACCGCGCCTGGACGGACTTCGCCGTGCACGGCGACCCGGGCTGGCGGCGGTTCGACCCGTCCACCCGCGCGGTCCACGTCTTCGACGGCCCCGCCGACGAGATCGTCGACGACCCCGGCGGCGACGACCGCAAACTCTGGGACTAGCGGTCCGCGGTCAGGTCAGCTGCCGAGGCGCTTGCGGCCCTGCGCGCGCACACGCTTGCGCTGGGACGGGTCGAGCATCATGTAGCCGACCAGCGGCGTCCCGAGGACGCCGAGGATGATCAGCGCGGTCAGCCACCAGGGAAAGATGAACAGGGTCAGGAAGCCGACGACGACGCCGCCGATCACGAACTTTGTCTGGGTCGACATCTGGTACCTCCGTTGACTGGCCGCCCTACCTTCTACAACGGCCACCCGGCGACCGCTGTTCCACGATATGTCGCGAGTCTGCCCTATGGCCATAGTGAACCGTTCCCGCAGGCGGCACGTTCCATGGGACCGGAGGCGCCGCCGATCAGATGCGCAGGGAGAGCTGGCCGCCGCCCAGGGTGCGCAGAACCTCGGCGTGCAGCCTGCCGTTGGTGCACACGACGCTGCCGCCGTCCGGTCCGGGGACGCCGGACAGGTCGGTGAACATTCCGCCGGCCTCCTCCACGATGACCTGGAGCGCGGCGAGATCCCACAGCGACACCTCGGGCTCGGCGGACACGTCGATCGCGCCTTCGGCGACCATCATGTGGGACCAGAAGTCGCCGAACGCCCTGGTCCGCCACACCGACCGGGTCAGGTCGAGGAACCGGTCGAGGCGACCCTGCTCCTCCCACCCGCCGAGGCTGGAGAACGACAGCGACGCGTCCGACAGGTCCGTGACCGACGACACGTTCATCCGGGTCGCGCGGGTGAGGCTGCGTCCCGTCCAGGCGCCGCCGCCCCTCGCGCCCCACCAGCGCCGGTTCAGAGCCGGCGCCGACACCACCCCGACGACGATCTCGTCGTTCTCCATCAGCGCGATCAGCGTCGCCCACACCGGGACGCCCCGCACGAAGTTCTTCGTCGCGTCGATCGGGTCGATGATCCAGCAGCGGTTGCCGTAGCCGGTCTTGCCGTACTCCTCGCCGAGCACCGCGTCCCGCGGGCGGGCCCGCTTCAGGGTGCCGCGGATCTGCTCCTCCACGCTGCGGTCGGCGTCGCTGACCGGTGTCAGGTCCGGCTTGGTCTCGATGGCGAGATCGAGAGCGCGAAAACGCCTGGTCGTGATGTCGTCGGCCCCGTCCGCCAGCACATGCGCGAGACGCAGGTCATCGGAATAGCCCGCCACGGCGAGCAACGCTACCCTGATCACGGGTGGTACAGACACACCTACCCGGGCTGTTCCGGCTTTTCGGTCGTCCGGGTGTGGCGCGCCGATGCCGAAGTGGCCCGCTGCGCGGGCGCGGTGGTGCAGCATGGGGCCATGGCGCACGACCTTCCCGCATGGGTGGCCGAGCTGACCGACCCACGCCGGGCGGCGACGCTCGACGAGCTCGCCGACCGCCTCGTCCCACTGGCCGAGCACGCCATCGACGTGTCCCGTCGATTGCAGGCGCAGCTCAACGAGCTCAACGACCCGTTCAAACGCGAGGCCCTCTACGGGCGGGTGGAACGGTTGAAGGCCCGCGCGGGCGAGGCGCTGGACGAGATCACGGCGGAGATCGCCGCCTCCGGCGAGGAGCGCATCGAGCGCGTCTGGGCGGACTGGGCCGAGCGGGCCGGGCCGGGCGGGCACGGCGAGCGGGAGCGTGAGCTGCGCCGCAGGCTGGACCGCGACATCGTCCCGGTGCTGTTCAAGCAGCAGCAGGACGTCGCGGAGCGGGTCGCGGAGCGCACCTCCGGGGCGCTGGAGGAGGCGACGCAGACGCTCCTGACCCGGGTGGAGGAACTGGCCAAGGCGGTCACCGACCTGATCCACGACGTGCTGCCGCTGGCCCGGGAGGGCCTGACGCTCGCCAGCCGCATCTCGACCCTGTCGGGTCACGCGCGCAAGGCGGGACGGGGGCCGGTTCCGGACGAGCTGAAGGAGGCCGGGGCGGAGACGGCCCGGGCGTTCGACGAGGCCGTCGCGCGGCTGGAGCTGGAGTGGGCGGCGCTCGGCGCACGGTCCGCGAGCGTCCGGGCGGCGCTGCGCGGGGCGGAGGAGAGCGCGTTCAGCCGCGTCACCGAGGAGATGACCCGGTGCGTGGAGGATCTCGCGCCCGAGCACGTCAGGGCGCTGAACGAGGCCGAGACCAGGGCCAGGAGCCTGTTCGACGAGCCCTTGAAGGGCTAGAGAGCCTCGGAGGAGGCGGAGCAGGGCTTCCGCGGTCGTGGGTGTGGTCGCGTCGCGGGCGCGTCACGGTTTCCACAACGACTTGAGGAACGTCTCGTAGTAGTCCCGTCGTCCTTCCAGCCCTCGGGGACGGCCGCGACGAAGGCCGAACCCCGGTACAGGGGAGGCAGCAGCACGTTCCCCGGCTTGACGTCGCGGTGGACGACCTCCGCGGCGTGCGCGGCGCTCAGCGCGTCCAGCAGATCCAGGCCGATCGCCGCGACCCGGTCAGGCGGCAGCGGCCTCTCCCCGCGCGACGACGGCGTCGAGGGCCTCCGCACGGACGAACTGCATCACGATCCAGGGCCGGCCGCCCTCCTCCACGACGTCGTGCACCGTCACGATGCCGTGATGGTCGAGCCGCGCCGCCGACCTGGCCTCCCGGAACGTCCGCGCGTACGTCCGCTCGACCTGCGCGTCGTCCAGGCCCTGCGGCAGCGACACCTCCTTGACCGCCACCTCGCGGCCGAGCGTGCGGTCGCGTGCCCGCCACACGGCGCCCATCCCGCCGCGGCCGAGCACCTCGATCAGCTCGTAGCGCCCCGCGATCAACTGGACCATGGGGGAAGACGATACCGACGCGAGGCGGGCGCGTCGCCCGGTATCCGGGGCCGCTACTCCGGCTCCCCCTCGCGGCTGGCGAGCAGCCGCCGCAGCGACTCCAGCCGGGTCCGGCTGGCGCGCCCGTCGAAGACCCAGCCGTCCAGCCCGCAGCTCTCCTGGAGGTGATCACACAGCGGGGGGCAGCGCTCGGCGGCGCCCTCCGCGAGGTCCTCGAACGCGTTGATCACGTTCTCGGGTTCGACGTGCGCGAGACCGAAGCTCCGCACGCCCGGGGTGTCGATGATCCAGCCGCCGCCGCCGGGCAGCTCCAGCGCGATCGCCGACGACGAGGTGTGCCGGCCTCGGCCGGTGACCGCGTTGACGTGGCTGACGGCCCGCTCGGCGTCCGGGACGAGCGCGTTCACCAGCGTCGACTTGCCGACGCCCGAATGCCCGACCAGCACGCTCGCCCGCCCGCTCAGGTGGCCGCGGAGCTCGTCGAGCTCACCGCCGCGCAGCACGCCGTGGTCGCCGTCGCGGCGCGTCACGACGTAGGGGACGCCGAGCGGCGCGTACTCGGCGACCAGGTCGCCGGCGTCGGCGAGGTCGGCCTTGGTGAGGCAGAGCAGCGGATCCATCCCGGCGTCGTAGGCGGCGACGAGCTGCCGGTCGATCATGCGGGGGCGGGGCTCGGGATCGGCCAGCGCCGTCACGATCACGAGCTGGTCGGCGTTCGCGACGACGATCCGCTCGAACGGATCGGAGTCGTCGGCGGTGCGGCGCAGCGACGACGTCCGCGGCTCGACGCGGACGATGCGGGCCAGGGTGTCCGGGGCGCCCGACACGTCGCCGACCAGGGCGACCCGGTCGCCCACGACGACGCCCTTGCGCCCCAGTTCGCGGGCGCGCATCGCCGTGACGCCGCGCTCATCGCCCGTGCCCTGCTCAACGATGCAGCGGTAGCGGCCCCGGTCCACCGCGATCACGAACCCGGGTGAGGCGTCCTCGTGCGCGGGACGGCGGCGGGTGCGCGGACGCGATCCGCGGCGACCGGGCCGCACCCGGACGTCGTCCTCGTCGTAGTCGTGCGTTCCTCGTGCCAGTGGTCCGTCCCTGCTGTCAGGCGGGCGCCAGCATCGACGCCCACGACTCCGTGAAGTCCGGAAGAGTTTTGCCCACGGTGCCCGGATTCTCCACCTCAATGCCGGGAACGGCCAGGCCGAGCAGCGCCGCCGCCATCACCATCCGGTGGTCGTCGTAGGTGTGGAAGACGCCGCCGTGCAGCGGCCGGGGGCGGATCTCCAGCCCGTCCGGCAGCTCCCGGACGTCGCCGCCCAGCCCGTTGATCTCGGTGACCAGGGCCGCGAGCCGGTCGGTCTCGTGGCCGCGCAGATGCGCGATGCCCGTCAGCCGGGACGGGGAGTCGGCCAGCGCTGTGAGGGCCGCGAGCACGGGCGTCAGCTCCCCGACGTCGTGCAGGTCGGCCTCCAGCCCGGAGAACCCGCCGGGACCGCGCACCGTCAGCCCGTCCGGCCCGGGGGACACCTGCGCGCCCATCGCGCCGAGCAGCCCGCGCAGCGCGTCCCCCGGCTGGGTGGTCTCGGCCGGCCAGCCGGGCACGGTGACGCGCCCGCCGGTGACCAGCGCCGCCCCGAGGAACTGCGCCGCGTTCGACAGGTCGGGCTCGATCACCCAGTCGGCGCCCCGGATCGGGCCGGGCGCCACCCGCCACAGATCCTTCTCCGCCTCGACCGCCACGCCCGCCTGCCGCATCATGCGGACGGTCATCTCCACATGCGGCGCCGACGGCACCGGCGGGCCGTCGTGCCTGACCTCCACGCCCTTCTCGAAACGCGGCGCGGCCAGCAGCAGCCCCGAAACGAACTGGGACGACCCCGACGCGTCGATCGTGACCGGCCCGCCGTTCAGCGACCCCGTCCCGCGCACCGTGAACGGCAGCGTGCCGCGCCCGCCGTCGTCGATGCCGGCGCCGAGCGCCCGGAGCGCGGCGACGATCGGGCCCATCGGCCGCTCCCGGGCCCGCGGATCACCGTCGACGGACACCTCACCGGACGCGAGCGCGGCGACGGGCGGCAGGAACCGCATCACCGTCCCGGCCAGGCCCACGTCCACCCGCGCCGGACCCGTCAGCTCACCGGGCCGCACCCGCCAGCCGCCGGAGTCCTCGTCGATTCCCACGCCGAGCGCGCGGAGCGCCCCCGCCATCAGCTCGGTGTCGCGGCTCCGCAGCGGCCCCGCGATGCGCGCCGGCGCCTCGGCGAGTGCGGCCAGGATCAGCGCCCGGTTCGTCATCGACTTCGAACCGGGCAGCGACACGGTCGCGTCGACCGGGGCATGGGCGACCGGGGCGGTCCAGTGCGGAGTGGGCATGACCCAAGGTTATCGGGCCTTGGGACGATCGGGCCGGGCCGCTCAGGCAGCGCGTCCCAGCCACGGCGCCTCGGGCAGCGTGCCTCAGGCAGCGCCGCTCACACGGGGATGGTCAGCAGCGTCCCGCCGCTGTCGAGCCGAACCTCGAAGCGGCTGATCTCCTGGCGGGTGAGCCCCGTCCCGCCCTGCATGGTGAGCGGCTTCGGCTGGCCCGGCACGCCGTACCCCTTGTCCGGGACGCGCCACCCGGCGACGACGCTGCGTTCACCGTCCTGGGACACCGCCTCCAGGTGGCACCTCAGCGGGCCCTTGATGCCGCGCAACTCCAGGCTGACCTGCGTTCCCCAGCCCTTGTCCACCAGGCCGACCGTGCCGGACGCGCCCGTGCCGGCGTTCGTCGCCTGGAATTTCTCGCCGGTGATGGTCAGCGGCGGCGGCCGCCGGACGGTCCCGTCGTCGTTCAGCGCCGTCCCCACCCCGAGGCCGACGGCCAGCATCGCGGCCGCGGCCAAACCGCCCGCGGCGTACGCGCCGCGACGAAACCGGCGGTCCTCCTTCCGCCGGCGCCGCATCATGTCGATCACCGGCGCGGGAGGTCCGGACGGTTCGTTCCCACCTCCGTCCGGTCCGGTGCCGGTACCGCCCGCGTCCCCGCCCCCGAGTGCCGACAGGACCCCGGCCGTCCCGGACATCTCGGTCAGTTCGGCTTGGCACATCCCGCACTCGCGAAGATGGGCCTCGAACGCCCGCCGATCGCCGTCTTCGAGAAGGCCCAGCGCGTACGCACCGACATCGGTGTGCTCGACCTGCGAACTCATGAGGTCACCCCCCTCTCCTCCAAGGCGACGCGCAAGGCGCGCAGCGCGTAGTACACGCGGGACTTGACCGTCCCCACGGGGATGCCGAGGTACTCGGCCGCCTGATTCACCGTACGGTCGCGAAGCACCGTCTCGGTCAGGGCCTGCCGGTGCGCCGGGGAGAGCGAGTCCAGAGCCTCGGTCACCACGACCTTGCGCAGCAGGCCGTCCATCTCGTCCGCCATCGGCAGGTTCTCCAGGGGGCCGTCGCCGACCTCCGGCGGCCTGACCTCGCGCTGCCGCCGGTTGTCGATCACGATACGCCTGGAGACCGTGGCCAGCCACGGCATCAGCGAGGACGTGCGGTCGTCGAGCCGGTCCGCACTGCGCCATGCCCGGATCATGGTCTCCTGTACCACGTCCTCGGCCCACTGGCGGTCACCGCCGGTCAGCCGCAGGACGAACGCGAGGAGGGGCCGATGGTACTCGCGGTAGAGCTCGGCGACGATCTCCTCGTCGCGTACGGCCGAAGCCGGTCGCGCCGTGCCGGGGCGGCGGAGCAGGCTCCGCAACCCGCCGGTCTGGCGACCGGTCGATCCGGGAACTGCCATGGCCGGGGCGTCTCCGTTGTGGGGGGATGGGTGGAGGTTGGAGGACGGTGGTCATGTGGCAGTACGAGACGGCCCCCGGCCGCGGTTCAACCCATTTGAGGTTCTTTTAAGGTTCTCTTCGGGAAGTCAGCGCTTGACCGCCTGCTTGACCTTCCCCGCCTGGACCGCCGTCCCCGACCTGACGGTCTTACCCGCCTTCATGGCCTTCGCCGCCTGCGTGGCCGTCCCCGCCTTGACCGTCTGCCCGGCGCGCGCCGCGCGCCCCGGCCTGGACGCCCTGCCCGCCTTGAACGCGCCGCCCGCCTTGATGCTCTTCATCGCGCCGCCCGCCTTGCCGGCCTTGGCGGCCTTGAGCATGCCGCCGGGCTGGGCGCCCTTGAGCGCGCCGCCGGCCTTGCCGGCCTTGAACGCGCCGCCCGGCTTGGCCGCCTTGGCGGCCTTCGTGGCCTTCGCGGTCTGCTTGGCGGACTTCCGCCCGCCCTCGGCGCGGGCGATGCGGACCTGCCGTGCGGCCTCCCGGCGGGCGTCCCGGAGCGTCGCGGCGGCCTCCCTGCGCAGCGCCTTGGCCTCGGCGCCGCTCTTGATCTGCGTCTCCCGCGCCGCGCGCCGCAGCTCCGCCATCCGCGGCGGCCGGCGCGGCTCGGTCGCCACCATGAGCAGCGCGCCGAACATGCCGGCGTTCTTCAGCAGGTGGGACCGCTCGCTGGCGCGGCGCTCGGGGTCGTCCTCGGTCCAGAACCGGTGCTCGGTCGCGAGCGCGGGTATCAGCTGCGCGGCGAGCAGCAGCGTGGTGAGCCGCCGGAACCTGCCGGTCAGCAGCAGGGCGCCGGTGCCGAGGCTGAGCGCGCCCTCCATGCGGACGAGGGTCTCGGGGTCCTTCGGCAGCCAGTCGATCCGGTCGGCCACCGGCTTGACCGCCGGGCCGACCCGCTCGGCGCGCTCGCGTGGGTCCCGGATGGAGTCCAGGCCGGTCATGATGTAGGGCGCCGCCACGAACGGGCGGGCCAGGGTCGTGAAGGGTCGCATGACCCGCTACATGCCCATCACGCCACGCCTCAAGCACGGCAGGATGGGACGCATGTGCGGACGCTATGCCACCACCCGTGCGCGTCAGGAGCTGCTGGACGAGTTCCAGGTGCAGCTCGACGCCGTCGACGGGGACATCCAGCCCGACTACAACGTCGCCCCGACGAAGCAGGTTCCGGTCGTCCTCGACCGGCGCCCGAAGGACGCGGCCGAGGAGGAGGCGGCCGTCCGGCAGTTGCGGACGGTGCGCTGGGGACTCGTCCCGTCCTGGGCCAAGGACCTGTCCATCGGCTCCCGCATGATCAACGCGCGGTTCGAGACGGTGCACGAGAAGCCGTCGTTCCGCCGTGCGTTCGCGCGGCGCCGCTGCCTCCTGCCGGCCGACGGCTACTTCGAGTGGTACACGCTCCAGGACCAGGGCGACTCGCCCGACCCGGCCGAGGGCGAGAAGAAGGCCAAGAAGAAGAAGCCGCAGAAGCAGCCCTTCTTCATCCACCCCAACGACGGCGCGATCATGGCCATGGCCGGCCTCTACGAGCTGTGGAAGTCTCCCGAGGACGAATGGCTCTGGACGTGCACGGTGATCACGACCGACGCGCCGGATGACCTCGGCCGGATCCACGACCGGATGCCGATGGTCGTCGAACCCGACCGCTGGGACGCCTGGCTCGACCCCGCACTGAATGACATCGAGCAGGTACGCGGCCTCCTGGTCCCCGCCATGGCCGGGACAATGGAGGCCTACCCGGTGTCCAAGGCGGTCAACAACGTGAGAAACAACGGGCCGGAACTCATAGAACCCTCGACTTCTGGGGATAGTTCTGGCAACCATTCCGACAGTTTGTTCTGACCGCTGTCGCCGCGGCGGCGGCCGGAGCGAGAGCCGTATCGCCCGGGCCCCCCACCGGGAGGAGTTCGCAACATCGTGGACACCGCCGCAGCCCGTTCCCGCCTCGAGGTGCTGCTCGAGGATCTGGACCGTTCCATCGCGATTCTCCGCGGGGAAAGCCCCGAGCGTGACAATTCCGCCGCGGACGCCGGTGCGGGCCTGACCGCCCACGACCGCGTGGAGGCGGCCCTGGACTCCCTCGAACGCCACCGCCGCGGCGTGCTCGCCGCCCTGGAGCGGATCGGCGCCGGCACCTACGGCCGGTGCCTCGGCTGCGGCCACCCCGTCCCCGAAGGCCGCCTGGAGGCCCGCCCCGACGCGGCCCGCTGCATCACCTGCCAATCCGCACACGACCGCAGGCGCTAGCCGTACTCGGTCACCTGGATGGCGGGCCGAGTACGGCTAGCTCCGGCGGGCGCTGGCCAGCAGGTGGATTCCCAGGGACTCGTCCGGGATCGGGGCGTTGAGCTCGGTGCGGACCAGGCGGGGGAGGGCGCGGGGCGACTCGGCCAGGACGTGTTCGACGGTCGAGGGGGACAGGACCGTGCGGGGTCTGATCCACTCGACGTCGAGGCCGGCGTCGGTGAGCAGTTCGCGGAGTTGGTGCACGGAGAACGAGCGGGTGATCGTGCCGTCCGGCCAGGGGATGAGGACGACCTCGGCGCTCGGGACGTCGGACAGGTGCGCCCAGTAGTTCCGTTCGGCCAGCAGGGCCATGCCCAGCGTCAGGGAGTCGACGCAGAGCAGGACGCGGCCGCCGGGGCGCAGGACGCGGGCGATCTCGGCGACCGTGGTCTCGGTGGCGAGATGGCGGGACAGCACGCGGTTCTCGGCGATCACGGCGTCCATGGAGCCGTCGGCGAGGAACGGGAGGGCGCCGGTGTCGCCGATCACCGGGATGGTGGTGCCCTTGGCGGACGGTGCGCCGCGGGGCGCGCTCCCCGGGAACCGGACGGGATCGCGGACCTCGAGGACGGTGTGGCGGGCCTCGGCGGCCTGGGCGGCGGAGTGGCCGTCCGAGATGTCCAGTACGTGGGACGGTGTGCGCGGCAGCCATCGCGTCAGCTGGGCGGAGGCGACCGCCCAGTAGAACGTCCAGTAGCGCGCGAGGGCGTCCCCCGCCCCGTCACCGGAGATGTCGCGCAGACTGGCGATGGTGGGCTCGGACGATCGCGCCGACGTCACCGGGTGCACGTTTGCTCCTGTTCTCGCCATGTATGTCACTACTTCCCCGTTCCGGGAGGCGTCACCCTCCGTGCGGGTCCGGGGCGGGACGCCCGTGATCGCCGCGTCCGCCCCGCGGGGAATCGGCGGCGCGGCTCCGGTGTTGCACCGTCTCACAACCCATTACGCGGAGGTGCACACCGATGACCACAGCCGTTGCCGATCAGCAGCGGAGAGCCGGGCCCGCGGCACCGCGCGGCGACGCGCAGGCCCCTGTACGCGTGGCCAGGCCGCGCGGACCGATATCGTCTGTGGGATACGACGCCGCCGGCCGAGCCGAGGCCAAGGGCGCCACAGCCGAGGGGGTGGGTCAGGTACAGGGCACCACGGAGACCGTGGAGCAGCGTCAGGAGCGGTTCGAGCGCGACGTGCTCCCGTTCTTGGACCAGCTGTATTCGGCCGCGCTGCGCATGACGCGCAATCCGGCGGACGCCGAGGATCTCGTCCAGGAGACGTTCGCCAAGGCCTTCGCGTCCTTCCACCAGTTCAGGGAAGGCACCAACCTCAAGGCGTGGCTCTACCGCATCCTGACCAACACGTTCATCAACAACTACCGCAAGAAGCAGCGCCAGCCGCAGCAGTCCGCCACCGAGGACATCGAGGACTGGCAGATCGCGCGCGCCGAGTCGCACACCTCCAGCGGGCTGAAGTCCGCCGAGGCCGAGGCGCTGGAGCACCTGCCCGACAGCGATGTGAAGCGGGCGCTGCAGGAGCTGCCCGAGGAGTTCCGGATCGCCGTCTACCTGGCCGACGTCGAGGGTTTCGCGTACAAGGAGATCGCCGAGATCATGGGCACGCCCATCGGCACGGTGATGTCCCGTCTGCACCGGGGCCGGCGCCAGCTGCGCGTGATGCTGGAGGACTACGCCGAGGACCGCGGTCTCACGAGGACGGGCGGAGGGTCCAAGTGAGCGGGAAACGCGCCTGCCGCGTACAGCGGAGCGAAACGCCCGACATCGCGCCGTGCCGCGACGCGGTGAACGAGAGGGGTGAGTGAGCCATGAGCTGTGGCAACCACCATGAGACCCCCTGTGACGAGGTACTGGCGCGGGTCTACACCTATCTTGACGGTGAGCTCGACCAGGGCGGCTGCGGCGAGGTGCGGCAGCACCTGGACGAGTGCGGACCGTGCCTGCGCGAGTACGGGCTCGAAGAGGCCGTCAAGAAGCTGGTGAACAAGTCCTGCGCCTGCGAGCAGGCTCCCACCGACCTGCGCGCGAAGGTGCTCGGCCGCATCGAGGAGATCTGCGGCGACATCAAGGCGTCCGGCGACGCCGAGAAGACCGAGAGCGCCTGACCGCCGCCTGACCGCGCCGGTCGGCCGGCCGCGGTCCCGGGCGGCCGCGTCGCACGTCCGCCGGTATCGTGCTGCGGGTGCTCGCACTCGTCACCGGCGCGGCCGGTTTCATCGGATCCCATCTGGTCGACCGGCTCCTCGCCGATGGCCATGAGGTCATCGGTGTGGACGACATGTCGTCCGGCGCCAACGCCCGTCCCGGGCTGGAGCTGTGGGAGATGGACGTCGGTGATCCGGGGCTCGTCGAGAAGGCCGCGGCGCGGCGGCCCGAGGTGATCTGCCACCTGGCCGCGCAGGTGAGCGTCCGCGCCAGCGTGGCGGACCCGCTGGGCGACGCGCGCACGAACGTGGTCGGGACGGCGAACGTGCTGGAGGCGGCGCGGGCGGCGGGCGGCCGCAAGGTGGTGTTCACGTCGAGCTGCGCGGTGTACGGGGTTCCGGACGCGCTGCCCGTCCCGGCGGACGCCGAGCTGCGGCCCGCGTCCCCGTACGCGGCGTCCAAGGTCTCCGGCGAGGTGTACGCGGGGATGTACAAGGCGCTGCACGGCGTCGACTTCACGACGCTGACGCTGGCGAACGTGTACGGGCCGAGGCAGACGCCCGAGGGCGAGGCCGGTGTCGTCTCGATCTTCACGGACGCGCTGCTGGCGGGCCGTCCCACCCGGGTCTATGGCGACGGGACGCAGACCCGCGACTACGTCTACGTGCTGGACGTGGTGGACGCGTTCGCCCGCGCGGCGGGGGAGCGCGGCGGCGGGCGCCGCCTCAATGTGGGCACCGGCGTGCAGACGGCCGACCGGGAGCTGCACACGCTGGTGGCGGAGGCGGCGGGCGCGCCGGACGACCCGGAGTTCGCGCCGCCCCGGCTGGGGGATCTGCCCGCCATGTCCGTCGACCCGCGGGCGACGCGGGAGGCGCTCGGCTGGGAGCCGAAGGTGGGTCTGCGGGAAGGGCTCGCCGACACGGTCGCGTGGGCACGAGAAAACGCCCCGGCTTGACGCAAAGCAGGGGCTTGGCCGTTTGTGACCAATTCCTGGCGATTATTGAGATCAGGCGGTGTGTGCACGTGCATTGTGACGTGCAGAGGGATTGTGCAATTACGTTGGGTGCATTCGCCGGAGATAATTGATCACTTAAGGTGACGATTGCTTCACGCCTTGCTCTCGTTTCCTCGCATGCCTGTGTGACCTGGGCAGTTCACGTTAGGCTTGTGCCGGAATCAGCGACGGGAGCACGTGCACGCCCGTGAATTCGGGGTATGTGCTCGCCGGGAAGCCTGGACCGGTCCGATCCGGTCCCGGTGGCCGGCCGCGAGGCCGGACGGCCCGGTTCGCGGGGGGAGGCAAGGAGCCATGCTCAAGCGCGTGATGCCGGTGGGACACGGCCGGCGTGAGAGCGCCTCGGCATCGTCGCTGATGATGCCCGAGGGCGTGTCCTGGGTGTAGGTGCCGGCAGGCACGCGTCAGCCCGGTGGCGGCCCGCCATTTCGTCACTGAACATCTTCATTCCCGGCAGACCGCACAGGCCACGCCTCTGCGGACGGGCGGACGAGGGTGTTCCCTCCCCGAGGGGGCGGCAATGCGTGGACTACCTCTCGCTGCCTGGGCGTACATCTGTGGTGTGGTCGCCCTCGCGGTCGGCCTCATCGCGACGTCGTCCTTCGCGGAGATCGACTGGGGCAAGCTGGCCGTCCTGGCCCTGCTGTTCCTGATCTGCGACTCCGCACCCGCACGCTTGAACGTCCCGCGCGCCAGGGTGTCGATGAGCTTCGCCGCGAGCCTGGCCTCGGTGGTGCTCCTCGGACCGGCCGGCGCGGCGCTGGTCGGCTTCTGCGCCGTGATCACCGGCCAGCGGTTCTTCGCCCCCGTCAAACGGATCTTCAACGGCGCGCAGCTCGCGCTCACCGGCTTCATCGCCGGGACGGTCTTCGACCTCCTCGGCGGTGACCGCTTCCACCCCGAGCAGGCCCGCTGGGTGGAGAACGTCATCGGGCCGTTCCTCGGCGCCCTCGTCACCTTCGTCCTCGTCAACCTGACGCTGATGGCCGGGGTGCTGCTGCTCAGCAGGCAGGCCACGCCGCGCGAGCTGCTGCACGAGAGCGGCCAGCTCGCCGTCGGCTGCCTCGGCTACGGCATGGTCGGCCTGCTGATCGCCGGGCTGTGGCCGCGGGTCGGGCCGTTCGCCGCCGTCCTGGTCCTGCTGCCGCTGTTCATCGCGCGCTGGGCGATGGACCAGGCGTACGTGCAGCAGCAGGCGCACTCGGCCACCCTCGCCGCGCTCTGCCAGGCCGTCGAGACCAAGGACTTCTACACCCGCGGCCACTCCGAGCGGGTCTCGCGCGGCTCGGTGATGATCGCCCAGGAGATCGGCATGCGGCCCGACCGCGTCGAGGCGATCCGCTACGCCGGGATGCTGCACGACGTCGGCAAGCTCGGCGTCCCCACCAAGGTGCTGCAGAAGGACGGGCCGATGACCGAGGAGGAGTTCGCCGCGATCCAGCTGCACCCGATGCGCGGGCTGGAGATCGTCCGGGAGATCGGGTTCCTGGACGAGGCGCTCGCCGGCATCATGCACCACCACGAGAAGATGAACGGGCGCGGCTACCCGATGGGGCTGGCCGGCGACGAGATCCCCGAGTTCGCCCGGGTCATCGCCGTCGCGGACGCGTTCGACTCGATGACCTCCACCCGCTCCTACCGGGCCGCCCGCAGCGTGGACGAGGCCGTGACGGAGCTGCGCCGCTGCATGGGCGACCACTTCGACCCGATGATCGTGGAGGCGTTCCTGCGGGCGCTCGAACGCGATCCGTGGGTGCCGCCCGGTCCGGTCGTCCTGCCCGACGACGATGTCGTGGAGACCACACGGCAGGACCACGACGACCCGAGCACGCCCCTGCGGGTCGCCGGCGACGAGGCGCGGCGGTGACGGGACGTCCATGAGCAGCCAGGGCCGCACCCGGGAACGGGCCACGTGGCAGACCATCGACTCCGGGCAGCTGCTGCTGATCGCCACCGCCGGGCTGTTCGTCATCGTCGCGATCACGCAGGTCGCGGCCGTCGGGCTGCGGCAGCCCAACGTCGCGATCATCTTCGGCGTGCTGATCTCGCTGGGCGAGCTGTTCCGCATGGTGATGCCGGGCAACCGGGAGGTCGCCCCCATCGCCAGTGCCGGCGCGATGGGCTACGCGCTGCTGGTCGGCGTCGGCCCCGAGGGCGCCCCGCCGGACGCGCCGCTCGGCGTCGTCGCCGCCGAGCACTCCGCGTTGCAGGTCGTGGCCGTCACCGCCGTGGGCATGCTGATCGGGTCGCTGCCGCACATCGCGGTGGGCCGGTCCCCGCGGCCGGACGCGATGGCGCGGCGGCTGTTCACGGTCTCGATCGTCGCGCTGTGCTTCCGGCCGATGCTGTCGCTCGACCTCGTCTGGCAGTTGCTGCTGGCGGTGATGGGCATCGTCGTGATCGCGTCCTGCTTCACCGACGTGCTGATCGCCGCGATGATCCGGGCGGAGGCCGTCCGGGCGCGGATCGGGATCGCGCTGCGGGACGAGATCGAGGCCAAGATGGCGCTGTGCGCCGCGACCAGCGCGACCGCCATGCTGATCGCGGTGGCGACGACCGCGATGGGAGAGGCCGCGCTGCTGATCTTCACGGTGCCGATCCTGGTGACGCAGTTCGCGTTCCGCCGGTACGCCGGGATCCGTGCCACGTACCTGCAGACCGTACGGGCGCTGTCGCGCGTCACCGAGGTCGGCGGCTACGTGGAGACGGGGCATTCGCGGCGCGTGTCGCGGCTCGCGGTGGCGATGGGACGCGAGCTCGGCATGTCCGAGGAGGAACTGCTCGAACTGGAGTACGCGGCGCTCATGCACGACATCGGCCAGCTGTCGCTCGGCGACCCGATCCCGGGCGGCGCGACCGTGCTGGCGTCCCCGGCCGAGCAGCGCCGCATCGCCGAACTCGGCGCCGAGGTGATCAAGCAGACCGGGGTCCTGGACCGGGTGGCGCACATCGTCCAGCTGTCCTCGCACCCCTACCGGACGGGACGCGAACCCGCCGGCGGTGACTCCGCCGACACGCGGCCCGTCCCGCCGCCGCTCGCGGGCCGCATCATCAAGGTCGCCAACGCCTACGACGACCTGGTGGGCGAGTCCCGCGACCGGGACAGGGGCGCCGCCGTCCTGGAGCGGCTGAGGCTCGACTCCGCCGCCGAGTACGACCCGACGGTCGTGGAGGCGCTCAGCCGGGTCGTGGACCGCCGTCCCCGCCCGTAGAGCTCCTGGGCCGGTGCGGCGGCGGCCGTGACGGCGGCGGCGGCCGTCCACAGCAGCAGCGCGCCGAGGTGCTGGTCGTCCAGCGGTGCCGCCCCCCAGGGCCGGCCGAGTTCCTCGTACCAGCTGCCGAGGACGGTCCCTTCCCGCATCAGGGCGACCCCGGCGATCACGTGCAGCGGCAGGGCGGCGTACGGGACCAGCGTCCCGGCCGTCCCATGGAAGTACGCCAGCCCGATGATCAGGAAGCAGAGCATCGCGAGCGAGTGCAGCGCGTGGTTGCTGAGCGTCGCGCCGAACAGGGGCGACGGGTAGAACGCGTAGAGGCTGAACAGGAGCAGCACGGACGCGACGACGGGATGCGCGAGCAGCCGGATCCCGCGGCAGCCGGCCGCGGCGGCCAGGAGCGGCGCGTTCTCGCCCCGTGCGGCCCGGAGCGCCAGCCGTATCGGGGCCCCGTACAGCAGCAGCAGCGGGGCCAGCAGCCCGATGAGGACGTGCTGGACGGCGTGGGCGCTGAACAGGACCATGCTGTACCGGGAGATCCCGCTGCCGGTGGCGAGGAACGCGACGAGCAGCCCGGCGGCCCAGGCGGCGCTGCGGTGCCACGGCCAGTCCCGCACGCGCATGACGCCCAGCCCGTACAGGACGGCCCCCGTCACGATGAGGGTGAGGAACAGCGGGTCGATCCACCAGTCGAGCAGGTAGGGTCCGGGGCCCGCCGGACCGGGCAGCGGGAAGCCGAGGCGCAGCGCGACGATGTCGAGGGTGCCGGGGGCGTTCTCGGGCGGGGGAGTGCGGGAGAGCCCGGTGGCGAGGGCCATGGCCGCCGTCATGGTGAGGACCTCGACGGCCCCGAGCCGCAGGAAGGGCCGCATGCCCGTTCCGTCCCGCAGGGCGGGGATCGTGGTGCGCCGGTGCCACCAGCCCAGCCCGCCGAGGACGGTGAGGGCCGCGACCTTCGCCACGACCACCGTCCCGTACCGCGATCCGAGGTGGAGGCCGCCGAGCCGCACCCAGGCGTTGACGGCGCCGCTCACGGCGACGACGGTGAACGACGCCAGCGCCAGCCCGCTGTAGCGCCCGGCGATCCGCGGCAGCCGGTCGCGCAGCGCGGGCCCGGCCGTGAGCAGGGCGACGAGCCCGCCGATCCAGAGCGCGGCGCCCACGACGTGGGCGGCCAGGCTGTAGACGGCGAGCGCGTGGTACGAGGCGCCCGCCGCGTGGCCGGTGAACAGCGGCGGGAGCAGGGCGGCGAGCGCGGCCGCCAGCAGGTACCCGGAGCCGCCGTCCGCGCGGGGCAGGCCCGCCGCGACCGACAGCGCGACCGCGACGGCGAGGACGATCAGCAGTGCCCGTCCCTGCGGCAGCTCGATGAGGAGCGTCCGCATCATGTTCCCGGTCAGGCCGCCGACGCCGATGCCGAACAGGTCCAGGGCGCTGAACACGATGAGCACCAGCGTGCACAATGCCCACACCAGCGCCGTCATGGACGCGGCGCGCAGGCAGCGGCGGCCGGCCGGCGACGGCGGGCCGGCGAAGACGGCCGCGACCAGCAGCCACCCGACGGTGAGGACCGCGGCGACGTTCCCGCCGAGCCTGGCGACCGAAAGGCCGACCTTGGTCAGGGCCCCGGCCTGCGACAGGCCCGGCGCCGAGGTCTCGCTGAGCGCCCCGCCAAGCCGTATCACCAGCGCGAGGACGACCAGCGCCAGCGCCGCGGCGCCGATGGCGAGCATCGGCCTGCCGGTCGGGGGAGCCTGCTGCTCACGTGTCGCCACGGCCGGACATACGCATACGGCCGATCAGAAGGTTCGAAGCGCAATAAGGTACCGCCAAACCGATCAAGCGCCGAGGAGCGAGATGAGCGCCCAGGACCAGGGCAACACGTATCTGGAGAAGGTCGTCGCCCAGCAGGCGGTCCTGGAGGACGACCTCAGGGCGAGGCGCACCCCGGCGCCGGTGCCCGCCACCGCGGGCGCCATGCCGCAGCCGGGCGGTCCGCTGGCCAAACGCGACCGCGCCCTCGGCGGCGGCCCGGCCCGGGACCGTGCCGCGCCCGGCCCGGTGGACGTCCGGATCAGCGGGTTCTGGCGGTGGAGGAACGTGCTCGTCCCGCCGAACGCGTTCGTCGTCCACACCCGGCGCGGACGGGCGGAGCCGCTGCACATCGGGCTCGGGGTGTCGTTCCGGTTCAACCCGTCCACCGACTCGTTCCTCGTGGTGCCGGGCGCGACGCAGACGATCCTGATCAACGCGTACTGCATCTGCCGGGAGCTGCAGGGCGTGCTCGTCCAGGGCTACGTCCAGTGGATCATCCAGGACTTCGGCATCGCGTACCGCAAACTCGACTTCAGCGACGCCGACGACCCGATGCGGCTGGTCAACCTGCAGCTTCGGGAGCAGGCGGAGGCCGCGATCAAGGACAAGGTCTCCACCATGGGGGTACAGGACGTCCTCAGCGACAAGCAGCCCATCATCGAGGAGCTGACGGCCCGGCTCCGCGCGGTGGCCGAGGGGCAGGACGACGGCGAGCAGGGTCTCGGGCTGCGGATCGTCACCGTGCAGATCAAGGAGGCCGTGGTCAGCTCGTCCCGGCTCTGGGAGAACCTGCAGAAGCCGTACCGGGCGCATCAGGGGCAGATCGCCCGGCTGGCGGAGCTGGAGGCCGAGGAGGCCGTCGGGCAGCGCGAGATGGCGGCCGCGCGGATCAAGGAGACGCAGCGGCTGGAGCATGAGCGGGAGCTGGCCGAGCTGCGCGCCCGCAACGAGTCGCAGCTGTTCGACACCGAGGCGGCCGAGCTGCTGCGCCGCACGAAACGCGAGCACGACGACACCCGCGAGGTCGCCGAGATGGAGACCGAGACGACGCGGCACAAGCTGCGGATGGAGCGCGAGCGGCACGAGGAGGAGGCGGAGACGGGGCGGCTGCGCATCGAACGCGACCACGAGCTCGCCCGGCTCCGCGCGGAGGGCGAGCTGGCGCTGGCCGAGTCCCGCGCCCGGTCCTCGCACGAGCAGGCGCTGCTGGACCTGGAGCGGGAGGGCGCCCGCGCCGCGATCGAGAACGACCGGACGCCCGCCGCGGTGCAGGCCCGTCTCATCGCCACACTGCCGGAGATCATGGCCAAGCTGCCCAAGCCGGACGAGCTGCGCACCGTCACCGTCAACGGCGCCGACCAGACCAGCGTGGCCGGCCTGATCACCCAGCTGACCGCCGTGGTGGGCGCCCTGCGCTCCGCCACCGGAGACTGACCGGACCTCGTTCACCCGCGGCGTGCCGCCCTTGGGGAGCGTCTCTCAAGGGCGGCGCGCCGCACAGGTCAACGGGTGGGCGGGAAGATGACGGGGAGGGCGGTCAGGGCTCGGTGGAACGGGCCGGGGCGCCACTCCAGGTCGCCTGCCGGGGTGGCCAGGTCCAGGTCGGGCAGGCGGTCCAGGAGCGTCTCGATGGCGACCGACGCGATCAGCCGGGCGTGGCTCTTGGCCGGGCACGTGTGCGGGCCGCCGGTGAAGGACAGATGCGCGCGGTTGCCCTTGCGGTCGGTCATCGACCGTGACGGGTCGGTGTTGGCCGCGGCGTAGCCGATCAGGACGGGCTGGTGGGCGGGCAGCCGGTGTCCGTGGAAGTCGATGTCGTGGCGCGGGAACGTCGTCCCGTAGGCGACCATCGGCGGGTCGGTCCACAGGATCTCGTCGAGGGCGTCCTCGACGGGCAGGCTGCCGCCGGACAGGTCGCCGCCGAACCGGTCGTCCGACAGCAGGAGCAGGATGCCGTTGGCGATGAGGTTCTGCTCCGGCTCGGTGCCGGCGCCGACGAGCAGCGTGATCTGGTGGGTCATCTCGAAGTCGTCGAGCCCGGCGGGATGCCGCATCATCCACGACGTCACGTCCGCGCCGGGCTTCTGCCGCTTGTGCGCCACCAGTTCGAGGGTGGCCTCGCCGAGGAGCGCGTTGCCCTCCTCGGCGCCGACGGTGTTGAAGATGGCGCTCATGCCCCGCACGAGCTTGTCGCCGATGTCACGGGGGCAGCCGAACATCTCGTTGAACACCAGCAGCGGCAGCGTGCGGGCGTACTGGCCGATGAGGTCCGCCTTGCCGTCGGCGGCGAACGCGTCGATGAGGCCGTTCGCGGCGTTCGCGACGTGCTCGCGCAGCGACGCCGGGTCGACCCGGTCCAGGCTGTCGACGATCACGGACCGGAGGCGCGCGTGGACGGCGCCGTTGGTGAACAGGGCGTTGGGCCGGGTCATCATCATCGGCAGCACCGGGCACTCGGGGCCGACCTCCTCCTCCCACACCTCGCTGCAGCGCGGGAACCGGTCGGGGTCGCGCAGGATCTCCAGCGCCGCGTCGTATCCGAGGACGAGCGTCGCCGGGACGCCCGGGGCCAGTTCGACGGGCGCGAGGTCGCCGTGGGCGCGCATCCGCTCGTAGACGGGCCGCGGGTCCTTGGCGAACTCCGCTCCGTACATCGGGAAGCGGGCCGGTTCGCGGGTGGTCCGGTCGTCGGTCACGGTGTCTCCGTGTCGAGGGTGAGGAGGTGGTCGACGAGCGAGATCAGCGCCTCGGTGGACGACCTGCGGTCGCGGGCGTCGCAGGTGATCAGCGGCGTGGTGTCCGCGAGGTCGAGGGCCTCGCGGACCTCGGACTCGGGGAAGGCCGGCGACGCGTCGAAGTGGTTGACGGCCACCGCGTACGGCAGGCCCTGCCGCTCCACGAGGTCCATGATCTCGAACGACTGCTTGAGACGGGCGGTGTCGACGAGGACCAGCGCGCCGAGGGCGCCGCGCGCCAGGTCGTCCCACAGCCGGGTGAAACGCTGCTGGCCGGGCGCCCCGAACAGGTACAGGACGAGGTTGTCGCTGAGCGTGAGGCGGCCGAAGTCCATGGCGACCGTGGTGGTCGTCTTGTCCTCGATGCCGGCGAGGTCGTCGACCATCGCGCCGGCCTGCGTCATCCGCTCCTCGGTGCGCAGCGGGCGGATCTCCGACAGCGTCCCGACATAGGTGGTCTTGCCGACCGCGAAATGGCCGACGATGAGGATCTTGACGGCCGTCCGCACGCTGTCGCGCAGGTAGGGCGTCTCAGAGGCGAGCGCGGAGTCCATCGAGCACCTCCTGAAGGAGCCGGACCTGGGACTGCTGGGCCGCCGGCGCGCCGGCCCGGGTGGTGAGGTGCCCGGTGTCGACCAGATCGGACAGCAGGACCTTGGTGACTCCGACGGGCAGGCCGAGATGCCCCGCGATCTCCACGACCGACAGGGCGCCGCCGCGGCACAGTTCGACTATGCGGAGCTTCTCGGGGGACAGCCCGGTCCTCGAAAGCGGCTGCCGGGGGCCCAGGGCGGCCGTCCCCCCGGAGTGGAGCGGCAGGTCGCCGGTGGCGATCACGAGGGTGACGAGGTCGAACACGTTGCGGGTCGGGTGGGCCCGGCCGCCGGTGACGACGTGCGGGCGGACCAGTGCCCGCTCGTTCCTGCGCGGGGTCATGCGGGACGGCCCGCGCCGGGACGCGGCGGGCTGGTCATCTCCTTGCCCAGCCGCTGCACCAGTTCCTGCAGCCGGAACGACACGCTCTCCATGTCGACGTGCTGCGTCGCCGACACCGCCAGATACGCGCCGGGGCCGGCGGCGACGAGGAACACGTACCCGTCGTCGAACTCGTTGACCGTCTGCCGCCACGTGGTGCCCGGGTCGCCGCAGAACTCGGCGGTGCTGCGGGCGAGCGACTGGAGCCCCGACATGCCGGCGGCCTGCCGTTCCGCGTCGTCCCTGCTGATCCGCTCGGAGTGCGCCATGAGCAGGCCGTCGGCCGACAGCAGGATCGCGTAGCGCGTCTCCGGCATGCGCAGCGCGTCGTCCAGCATCCAGCCGAGCCGGTTCGTCCCGTCGTCCATCGCGCCGTCCCACCCCTCGTTCATGGCCGCAAGTCCTTGCTCTCGATGGCGGGCCCGGCGATGTCCGTGCCGTCGCCGCCGGACGGCGTGCCGGCGCGGCCGGAGCGCGTCCCGCGCTGCCAGGCGCCGAGGCCCGCGGCGGTGTCTCTGGCGGGCCTCGCCGGCGGCGGGCCGCCGGTGTCCGTCGCGGGCGGCTCGCCGTCCGTCCCGGCGGGCCGTTCGGCGACCGCGACGCGGCTGCGCTTGGGCAGGCCGCCGGCCGTGGACGGCCCGTCCTCGGCGCCGGTCTCCAGGGCCGGGCGGGGCGAGGCCACCGGTTCGGGCGGCCGCGCGTCCGGGACGGTGGTGAGCAGTGTGCTGGGCACGAACACCACGGCGCGCACGCCGCCGTAGGGGGAGCGGCTGTCGACCGACACCCGGAACCCGTAGCGGGCGGCGAGCACGCCGGCCACCGCGAACCCGACCTGCGGCGGGTCGCCGAGCCGGTGGATGTCCACCGAGGTCTGGCCCGACAGCAGGTCGGACGCGCGCTGCAGCTCGTCGGCGTCCATCGCGACGCCCGCGTCGTCGATCGTGATGGCGACGCCGTTGTGCGCGGACCGGAAGTTGACCTCGACGGAGGTGTCGGGGCGGGAGTGCCGGGCGGCGTTGTCGAGCAGTTCGGCCAGCGTCAGCACGACGGGCTCCACGGCCCGGCTCGTCACCGCGCTGTTCACCGTCCCCTCGATGTTGACGCGCAGGTAGTCGCGGATCCGGGACGTCGCGCCGCGGACCACGTCGGTCATCGAGGACGCCGAGCGCTGCTGCCCCGGCCACGACCCGCACAGCACGGCGGTGGCCTGGGTGCGCCTGCCGAGCTGGGCGTTCATGTGGTCGATGCGGAGCAGGCCCTCCAGGACGCCGGGGTCGTCGTGGCGTTCCTGCATGGTCGAGATGGCGAGCTGCTGCTCGTTGGCCAGGCTCTGCACGGCGCGCATCATCGCCCGCAGCGTCGACTTCGCGGACCGGTCGGACCGCTCGCGGACGCGAGCGGCGGACCCGGCGAACAGGTCCATCACGGTCTGCAGCGACTGCCCGTAGGCGGGCGCCTCGCGGTTCAGGTCGTGCAGCGGGCCGGCGACGTGCACGCCCGGGTTGCCCAGTGACTCCATGAGCTCCGGCAGCCGGACGTCGGCCAGGTGCCGCAGCTCCTTCTCCCGCAGGTCGAGACCACGGGCCAGCGCGGCGTTCTGCTCGCGCAGATCGGCGGTCGCCTGCCGCTGGCGTACCAGCAGGACCGCGGCGGCGATGCCCGCGCCCGCCACGATGGCGAACGCCGTCGCCAAGAGGAATTGCTCCATCAGATCCTCGGTGTACACGAATCGGGCGAGGCGGACCTGCGCGGACCGCCTCATGGCCGGGTTTCGGACGACGCGGATACGCCGCAGCTTCGGCACCGTAGGACGGGCGTGCACGGGGGCGCTTGTGCTCGCGCGCAGAGATCTTGCCGCCGGGCGCATCGCATGATCACGCGTCGTCTGATTCGGGTTACTTTCCGCTTGATTCGCCTGATTTGGCGGCGTGACCGTACTACGCTCACCTGCGGTGATCATCAGGTGCCGGCCGGCGGTCGGCCACGGCACGCGGACCGACCGGCGGAAGGGCCTGCGGTGGACGACTTCCTCGGCGGGCCGGTCCGGCAGAGCAGCGCCGCCTACCGGCTCGTCCTCTACCGGTCGGACCGGACCGACTACGTCCGCACCGCGGGCGACGCCCGCCGCGACCCCGACGACGCCTACCGCTTCCTGCTGCCGCTCCACGGCGAGATGCTCGTGCTCCGCGACTGCGGGCAGGCGCGGCTCCGGCCGGGGACGGGCGGCCTGCTGTCACCGGCGGTGCCGCTGCGGGTCATCCAGCGCCACCCCGCCCGCGCGCTCGTCATGACGATCCCGGCGCACGAGGTGGACGGCCGGCTGCGCCCCGCGTCGCCGCTCGCCACCCGCCTCGACCTGTCCGCCGGCCTCGGCCGCGTCGTCGCCGACATGGTCAGGGCCGTCGGAGACGAGACCCTCACCGAACCGCAGTTCGACGCCGCATGCGACCGGATCACCGAACTGCTGTGCATCGTCGTCGCCGGCGAGGACCGGCCGCCCGCACCCGGCCACCTCGCCGAGGTGGAGGCGGTCGTGCGCCGCTACGTCCGCGAGCACGTCACCGACCCCGGCCTGACCGGCGCCGCGATGGCGCAGGACCTCGGCTGGTCGCTGCGGCAGATCCAGCTCGCCCTCCAGCGGGCCGGGACCACCCCCCGCGAGCTGATCCGCGAGGAGCGGCTCCGCCTCGTCCGGGACCGCCTGCGCAACCCCCTCGACCAGCACGTCACCATCACCGACCTCGCCCACGCCACCGGCTTCTCCTCGGCCAGCGCCCTCAGCCACGCCTTCCGGCACCGCTTCGGCGTCAGCCCCCGCGAACTGCGGAGGCACGCCGCGCCCCGCTGACCCGTTCTGTGGCACATGACATGGACAGCCGCCCATCCCGGGCGTTCACTCGTGCCGTGGACGCATCCCTGGATCCCGCACCGCCCCGCGCCCTCGCGACCTGGTCGGGGCTGAACTGCTCCGTCCTCTTCTGCGACATCGCCGGCTTCGGCGACCCGTCCCGCGACGACGAGGACCGCCAGGTCGTCCGCGAGGTCACCTACCGCGTCCTGCTGTCCGCGCTGGAAACATCGGGCGTCCCGCCCTCGGAGACCTACCGCGAGGACCGCGGCGACGGCGCCCTGGTCATCGTCTCGCCCGCCATCCCCACCAGGTTCCTCATCGACCCCCTCGCCGGCCAACTGGCCGCCGCGCTCCGCCGGCACAACCACCGCGCCAGCGCCGCCGTCCGCATCCAGCTCCGCGTCGCCCTGCACGTCGGCCCGGTCACCCCCGACGCCGAGGGCCTGAACGGGCAGGTCATCATCCAGACGGCCCGCATCATGGAGGCCCCCGTCCTCAAGGCCGCCCTCGCCGAATCAGGCGCCGACCTGGGCTTCATCGTCTCGCCGTTCGTCTATGAAGCCTTCGTGGCCCACCTGCACGGCCCCGTGGATCCCCGGTCCTTCGAAAAGGTGACCGTCCAGGTCAAGGAGACGACCACCGAAGCGTGGATGTACCTGACCGGCGCGAACCCCCCGTCGACCCGGCCTCCGGCGCCGCGCTCACCCGACCCCGACGGCTCCACCATCTTCAGCGGCGACGTCCAGGTAAGAGGCGACCTGGTCCTCGGCAACAAAATCATCAACGAACGCTGACCCGGCGACCCCATCGCTCCCAGCCCTCGCTCTACGTTGCGTGGCCTTGAAGGCAGGTGTGCCAACTTTCTGGAACGGATAAATAAGTAACGCTTTCGAATAGTTGGCTCCCGTGTCCACTTCTTGCGTATACGAAGGTATGCAAGATTCTTGCATCGGATAGGCTATTTACGTAATCTGCTATTACGTTTACGCTCAACCAATGGACTATGGTTCTGTGCTTTTGGCTCTGGCTGGCGGTGTGATCGGATCGGGGTCGGCGCTTCTCGTTGATATGCAGCGCAGGAGGCATGAACGTCGTGAACGTTTCCTGGATAGAAGGCGCGATGCGTACGAACTGTTCCTTGCCGCTCTCATTGATACTGATGCAGGCATGCGAGCGCTTGCGCAAGCCGAAGGAACGCCAGTGACTCGTGATCGCGTTAGGAACGCTTTTGATGCGAATTCGCTCCTTGCGCTTCGATATAGAGTCCATCTGATCGCACCGGAGCCGGTAGTCAGCGCCTCCGACGAAGTTTATTATAGATTGCGTTACGTTCGGGAAGCGCTGGTCGAGACCAATCTGCCCGTTGGTGTTCGAGAGTCGCAGGAATGGCAAGATGTCCATAAGCCGTACAGGGACGCGCTCCAAAACTTAATCTCAGTGATGCAACATGACATCATAGGGTGATGTGTGATGTGTTGTTATTTTTATTGGGGTTTGGCGCCCTGTTGAAAAATCTACCTGTAGGTGGAGATATATCCATGGCCGCAGAGAAACCTTCTGAATGTCGAGTTAACGGAAAGTCGAGGGCGGGATTTGGCCGCCGCTACAGCAACCGTTCAAGCTCCCGGGAGATGGCGGCCGCCTCGGCCGTCGCAGTCCGCGCCTCGGCTGTTCGTCCGGCATCGTCGTGGATGGCCGCGAGGAGCCGAAGTGTCTTGGCCTCTTCATGGCGGTCGCGCAGCCGCATTGCCACGTCCTGCGCGAGGCGGGCCTTCGTCAGCGCTTCTGCGGGACGATCGAGAACGATCAGTATCTCGGCCAGGGCCCTCAGCGTGACCGTCTGACCGTAGCGGTACCCGACGCTCTCCTCCAGCGTGAAGGCCATTTCGGCGGTCCGGAGCGCCTTCTCCGCGAGCCCCATTCTCAGGTACACCTTGCTCAGCAGGTCGAGGGAGCTCGTGATCCCGCGTTCGTCCCCGATCTCCTGGCGAATCTTCAGTGCCCGTTCGGCGGCGTCGAGTGAGTGGTCGACGTGTCCCCAGCCGAAGTAGATCCGGGCCATGTTGTCGAGGGTCTCGGCCTCGCCCCTGAGGTCCCCGATCTCTTTGCGGATGGTCAGCGCATCGTCGGCGCATTTGAAAGCCTTGTCGTACCTGCTGAGCCCCTGGTATCCGCGGGCCAGGGTGTCGAGGGTGGTCGCCTCGGCGTGCCGGTCGCTGATCTCGCGGCGCATCACGAGCGCCTGCTTGCCCAGTTCGAGCGCCATCCGGTAGTCGCTGAGCTGAAGGTAGGTCCGGGCCATGTTGTCCAGGACGGCGGCCTCGCCGTAGTGGTCCTCGATCTGGACGCTGAGCTGGAGTGCGGACGCCGCCTCCAGGAGTGCCTCCTGGGTGCGGCCGAGCTCGCGGTAGATCACCGATAAGTGGTGGTGCATGAAGAACCGGGCCAGCGGGTTCGATCCGCGCTGTGCCGCCTCAAGCCCCAGCCTGTGGACCTCCAGGTTCTCGTGGCAGTACCGGCGCAACTCGAAGAAGTCGTAGACGGCGTCCGCCAGTTCCCAGGTGAGTTGATCCCAGTGCAGGCGGGCGACCTGCCGTGTGATCTCGGTCAGGTTCTGTTGCTCGAGCGCGAACCATTCGAGGTGGCCGGTCCGCTCGGCCGGATCCGGGTTCACGGGCGGTGCGGTCAGCTCCTGCCGGATCGTCCGGCGGTACCTGTCGAGGAACCGTCCGGCCTGCTGGGCGGTGGCGAGGTACCACATCGCGAGCCGCTGGACCGCCGCGCTCCGGACGACGGGCGAGTCCTCCTTGAGCGCGCGTCCCTGGGCGTACTCGCGCAGAAGTTCGTGCATGTCGTAGCGGTCGCGTCCGATCGCCTGGACGAGCCCGGCGGTCTCCAGCCGGTCCAGGAGCCGCCGGGCGGCGTCGGGGGTCGCCGCGAGTAGGGCGCCGACGGCCTCGGGCGCGACGTTCGGGCCCTCGACCAGTCCGAGGAACCGGAACGTGCGCCGCGTCTCAGCGTCGAGTCCCCGGTAGGACAGATCGAACGCGGCACCGACCGCCTCCCGGGGGTCGTCGCCCAAGGCGAGTTTGGACAGCCGGTCGCCGTCGGCGAGCGCCTCCACGGTTTCGGCGAACGACTGCCGCGGCCGGGCGGCGAGGTTCGCGGCGGCGACGCGGAGTGCCAGGGGGAGGCGTGCGCACATCTTGACGAGTTCCGCGGCGGCGTCCGGCTCGCGCCGCGTCCGCTCGTGCCCGGCCACTTCGCTGACCAGGGCGAGGGCCTCGGCCTCCGGGAGAGGGTCGAGCGCCTGGGCGCGCGCGCCGTACCTCGCCACCAGTGCGGTGAGTTTCCGGCGGGCGGTCACCACCACCACGCAAGAGGACGTCCCTGGGAGGAGCGGGGAGACCTGCTGCGGGTTCGCGGCGTCGTCCAGGACGATCAGGACGCGTTTGCCGGCGAGCCGTGAGCGGTAGAGGGCCGCGAGTTCGTCCTCGTCGACGGGCAGCCGGCTCGATGGAACCCGTAGTGTCCGCAGTGCCTGGCCGAGTGCTTCGCGGGGAGACAGGGCGCCGCGTCTGGAGTAGCCGCGCAGATCGATGAAGAGCTGCCCGTCGGGGAAGTGCTCCGACATCAGATGCGCCCAGTGCACCGCGAGCGCGGTCTTGCCGATTCCGGGCATACCGGTGAGCGCGATGATCACCGGTGCTGAGCCGCCGGTCTCGACGAGGGAGTTGAGCTGGGAGAGAACGTCCTGGCGTCCGGTGAAGCCCGGGATGCCCAGGGGAAGCTGGCGCGGGGGATCGTCGGCCTCCGGCGGCACCGTGGCCATGTGAACGATCTTGTTGCCGGAGACCGAGTCGCCTCCGATGTTCGCCCCGCCCAGATAGGTCGTCATGCCGGGCCCTCCGCGGTTAGATCGACCTGGGCTCACCGTAACCCGTGACGTTCCCGCGGACTGCGCACAAGTGCACACACCGCCTGGGCGTTACGTGGGGGGCGGGGGGCTGGGGAGTGTGACGGTCAGGTGGAGGCCGCCGGATTCGCGGGGGACGGCCGACACGGTGCCGTCGTGGGCGCGGACGATCGACTGGACGATCGACAGGCCGAGGCCCGCGCCCTTCGCGGTGACGACGCGGTCGGCGTCGAGGCGGCGGAAGGGTTCGAAGAGGGCGGGGACCTCGTAGCGCGGGACGGCGGGGCCGGAGTTGGAGACCTCCAGGACGGCCTGGTCGTCGTGTGTCCGGCAGGAGATCCTGACCCAGCCGGCTTCGGTGTTGTGGCGCAGGCCGTTCTCCAGGAGGTTCTGGACGACGCGTTCCAGGAGGAGGGCGTCGCCGGTGGTCGTGGCCTCGGCCGTGTCGGTCTCGACGGCGATGCCGGCGTCCTTCGCCTCCTGGGCGGTCTGCGATGCCACGTGCACGACGACGTCCGCGAGATCGACCGGGGCGCGGGTGGTGATCTCGTTCTCGGAGCGGGCGAGGAGGAGCAGGCCGGTGATGAGGCGTTCGTGGCGGGCGTTGATCTGCAGGAGGGTCTCGCCGAGCTGCCGGACGTCCGGGGACGCCGACGCGCGGTGCATCGCCACCTCGACCAGGGCGCGGCCCAGGGTGAGGGGGGTGCGCAGCTCGTGGGAGGCGTTGGCGACGAAGCGGCGCTGGCCGTCGAAGGACCGGTCGAGGCGTTCGACCATCGTGTCGAAGGTGTCGGCGAGCTCCTTGACCTCGTCGTGGGGGCCGCGGAGCGCGATGCGTTCGTGCAGGCCGCGGTCGGCGGCGGGTGAGCCGGCGATGCGGCGGGCGGTGTCGGTGACGCGGTGCAGGGGCGTGAGGACCCGGCCCGCGATGAGCCACCCGAAGCCCACCGCGGCCCCGCCGACGACGAGGAGCGCGATCGACCCCTGGGTGACCAGGGAGGTGGTGGCCGCGTCGTGCAGTTCGTCACGCTCCTTCTCGAAGAGGCGCCGGGTCTCCGCCATGAGCCGGCCGTTGTCGTCCAGGGGGGCGGGCGACGTGGCGGGGCCGGGGCCGGTGCGGGTGGCGAGGATCTTCGTGTTGGCGCGGGGCATCTGCTGGCCGAACAGGACGTAGGTGACGCCGAGGAGCAGCAGGCCCGCGACGAAGAACAGGACGCCGTAGGTGAGCGTCAACCGGGTGCGGAGCGACATCCTCATGGGATCCGGTACCCCGCTCCCTTGACGGTCTCCACGACGGGCGGGTCGGCGAGTTTGCGGCGCAGCTTGAGGACCGTGAGGCGGACGGCCCCGGTGAACGGGTCGGCGTGCTCGTCCCACACCTTTTCGAGGAGCTGCTCGGACGAGACGGCGGCGCCGTCGGCGCGGAGCAGTTCGGCGAGGACGGCGAACTCCTTCTTCGCGAGGGGGACGTAACGTCCGTCCCGGAACACCTCGCGGCGCGCCGGGTCGAGGGTGATGCCGGCGCGGCGCAGCGTCGGCGGCGCGGCGGGACGGCAGCGGCGGCCGAGGGCGAGGACGCGGGCGGCCAGTTCGGGGAACGCGAACGGTTTGGTGAGGTAGTCGTCGGCGCCGAGCCCGAGGCCGCCGACGCGGTCGGTGATCTCGGCGGCGGCGGTGAGCATCAGGACGCGCGCCGAGGTCTCGCCCCGCACCATCTCCCGGCAGACGTCGTCGCCGTGGACGAGGGGAAGGTCGCGGTCCAGGACGACGACGTCGTAGTCGTTGACGCAGACGCGTTCCAGGGCGGCGGCCCCGTCGTGGGCGAGATCGACGGCGTGGGCCTCGTCCCTCAGCCATTCGGCGATCGCGCCTGCGAGCAGCCGCTCGTCCTCCACCACCAGCACCCGCATGATGCTCCCTCCGCCTTCCCCGACCGGTGAGAGTGTGCCCGGCGCGGTGTTTCGTTTCCGTTAGTGATCCGGGTCGCCGGAGCGGAAACGCGGGGGAAACGTCCGGCCGGGTTGCATCGCCTTCCGTCCGGCCGGAACCGCTCCGGCCGCGAAGACGAGGGGACGACATGATGCGTCTGCGGATGTTCGCGATGGTGCCGCTGGCCCTGGCCCTGACAATGTCCGGCTGCGGCTCGGGCGACGGTGACGGCGACGGGTCGGGGGTGGCCTCGGCGGGCGGGGGGAAGCAGGGCGCCGCGGCCGGGGACGGCGAGAAGCGGAGCCGCGAGGAGATGGGCGTCAAGTTCGCCCAGTGCATGCGCGAGCACGGCGTGGACATGGAGGACCCGAAGCCCGGCCAGGGCATCCGGCTCAAGCACAAGGGCGACAAGGTGGTCATGGACAAGGCCATGACCGCGTGCCGGAAGTACGACCCGCAGGCGAACGCCACCGGCGCGCCGGATCCCGAGCAGCAGGAGCGCGGCCGCAAGTTCGCCGAGTGCATGCGCCGGAACGGCGTGGAGAAGTTCCCGGACCCCAAGCCGGGCCAGCGCGGCATCATGATCGACAAGAGGACGGTCGGCGACGACCCGGACCTGGAGCCCGCGCAGCGCAAGTGCCAGGACGTCCTGCAGGGCGGCGGGAAGTGACCGGCGATGTCACCGTGGCACCCGCGCCGGTGAAGGAGCCGAAGCGTCCGCCCCGCGGGCGCCCGCGCCTGAAGGTCGCCCTGGCCGCCGGCGCCCTGGTCGCGGTGGGCGGCGTCGCGACCGCCGCGGCTCTCGGCGGCGAGGACCCGGATGGCCGGACGGCGACGGACCTGCCGCCGGCCACCACGAAGGTGACCAGGCAGACGCTCAAGGACACCCTGACCGAGGACGGACAGCTCGGCTACGGCCCGGCTCACACCGCGACGAGCCAGGCGAAGGGGACGCTGACGAAGCTCCCCGAGAGCGGCGACGAGATCACCCGGGGCCATGAGCTGTACGAGGTGGACGGCGACCCGGTCGTGCTGATGTACGGGTCCAAGCCGTCCTACCGGCCGCTGACGATCGGCACCGAGGGGTCCGACGTGAAGCGGTTCGAGACGAATCTCGGCAAGCTCGGTTACGGCGGCTTCACCGTGGACGGCGAGTACACCGCGGACACGGCCGCCGCCGTCATGGAATGGCAGGACGACATCGGCGTGGCGGAGACGGGGACCGTGGAACCCGGGCGGGTCGCGTTCGCGTCCGGGCCCGTCCTGGTGGACGGCGTCCACGCGAACGCGGGCGAGCCGGCGGCGCCCGGCAAGAAGATCCTCGACTACACCGGCACCACCAAGGCCGTGACCGTGGAACTGGACACCGCCGACCAGCGGATGGCCGAGAAGGGGGCCGAGGTCCAGGTGACCCTGCCGGAGAACAAGACCGTCACCGCGAAGATCGACGAGGTCACGACGGTGATCGAACCCGGGGAACAGGGCCAGGATCCGTCGACGAAGGTGGAGGTGACCATCTGGCTCGACTCCGGCGAGGCGAAGAAGGCCGCCGCCGAGTACACGCTCGCCTCGGTCGATGTCGCGTTCACCGCCGGGAGGCGCGAGAAGGTCCTGGCGGTGCCGGTCTCCGCGCTGGTCGCGCTGCGGGAGGGCGGCTTCGGTGTGGAGGTCGTCAAGGGCGCCGCCTCGTCGTACGTCCCCGTCGAAACCGGCCTGTTCGCGGACGGCAGGGTGGAGATATCCGGGCCGGGGATCGCCGAGGGCACGGTCGTGGGGGTACCGAAATGATCACACTGCGGGACGTGGCGAAGCTGTACCCCGGCGGTGTCCGCGCCCTCGACGGCGTGTCGCTGCACATAGGCGCGGGGGAGCTGGTCGCCATCGCCGGCCCGTCCGGCTCGGGGAAGTCGACCATGCTCAACGTCCTCGGCACGCTGGACCGCCCGACCTCGGGCAGCGTCCACATCGACGGGCACGACGTGGGGCGCCTGGCCGACAACCGGCTTTCGGCGCTGCGGGCGAGCCGCATCGGCTTCGTCTTCCAGCATTTCCATCTCGCCGCGGGCACCCCGGCGATCGACGACGTGGCGGACGGCCTCCTGTACTCGGGGCTTCGTGCGGTGGTGCGGCGCCGGCGCGCCGCGGCGGCGCTGGAGCGGGTCGGCCTCGGCCACCGGATGGACCATCTGCCGCACGAGCTGTCCGGCGGCGAGCGGCAGCGCGTCGCGATCGCGCGTGCGGTGGCAGGCGAGCCGGCGCTGCTGCTGGCCGACGAGCCGACCGGCGCGCTCGACTCGGCGTCGGGGGACGGGGTGATGGCGGTGCTGCGCGAGCTGCACGCCGCCGGCACCACCGTCGTGATCATCACGCATGACCGGGAGATCGCGGAGGGGCTGCCCCGCCGGGTCCGGATGCGCGACGGCCTCGTGGTGGACGACTCCGCGACGGGCGCCGGGTTCGCAGAGCCGTCCACCACGAGGGCGGCGCGGTGACGGCCCCGGTGGCGCGGTCCGCGCCGCGGCCGGCGCGGATGTGGCCGGGGGACGTGGTCAGGGTCGGCGCGGTCGGGTTGCGCACCCGCCCGATGCGGGCGTTCCTGTCGGCGCTCGGTATCGCGATCGGGATCGCGGCGATGGTCGCGGTCGTCGGCGTGTCCTCGTCGTCCCGCGCCGACCTCGACCGGGCGCTCGCCGCGCTGGGCACGGACCTGCTGACGGTCTCTCCCGGCAGCACGCTTACCGGTGAGGAGGCGCAGCTACCCCCGGAGTCGGAGGCGATGGTGGCGCGGATCGCCCCGGTGCGGGAGGTGTCGGCGACCGCCCTGCTGGACGAGGCGAAGGTGTACCGGACGAACAAGGTCCCGGAGACCGAGACGAAGGGGATCGCCGCCTACGCCGCCCGCACCGACCTGCGGGCCGCCACGGGCGCCGAGCTCCGCAGCGGCGTCTGGCTGAACGCCGCGACCGGGGCGTTCCCGGCGACGGTGCTCGGCGCGACCGCCGCGGAGCGGCTCGGCATCGGCCACGCGGCCCCGGACGTGCGGGTGCTCATCGGCGGCCGGTGGTTCACCGTCATCGGCATCCTCGAACCGGCGCCGCTCGCGCCCGAGCTGGACACCGCCGCGCTCGTCGGCTGGCCGGCGGCGCAGGACCGGCTGGGCTTCGACGGGCATCCTACGACGATCTACACCCGTTCGCAGGAGGCGAGCGTCGAGGACGTCCGGGACGTGCTGGGCGCGACGGCGAACCCGCAGGCGCCGAACGAGGTGGAGGTGTCGCGCCCCTCGGACGCGCTGGCGGCGAAGAAGGCCGCCGGTGAGGCGTTCACCGGGCTGCTGCTCGGGCTCGGCGCCGTCGCGCTGCTCGTCGGCGGTGTCGGGGTGGCCAACACGATGGTCATCTCGGTGCTGGAGCGCCGTTCGGAGATCGGCCTGCGCCGGTCCCTCGGCGCGACCCGCGGCCAGATCCGCACGCAGTTCCTCGCCGAGTCACTGCTGCTGTCGACGCTCGGCGGCGCCGGCGGCGCGCTCATCGGGGCGATCGTCACGGGCGTCTACGCCCTCTACCAGGGCTGGCCGGTCGTCATCCCGGCCTGGGCGGTGGGGGGCGGTGTGGCGGCGACCCTGGTGATCGGCGCGGTGGCCGGACTCTACCCGGCGGTCCGGGCGTCCCGTCTCAGCCCCACCGAGGCGCTGGCGGCGACGTGACGCCCGGACCGGCCGGGCCGCTGATCAGGCGAGCAGCTCCCGCAGTTCGCGGACGGCGTCGCGGAGCCGGTCCGCGAACGTCTGCATCGCGTCCGCCACCGGGCGCGGGGTGCTGAGGTAGGCGTTGAAGCGGTCGGGGAGCAGCACGTAGGCGACGCCGACACACTGCTCGCTGGTCGACCCGAAACCGAAGTACCGGATGTTGACGGACGGCGCCGAGCTGGTGCTCAGGTAGTCGTCACGCATCGTGACCCAGCCGGGCGATTCGAACAGGGGGAGCGGACCGGTGACGCCCAGCTCGGCGCCGCGCCGCTTCTGGATCAGTTGCAGCTCCCACAGGTGCTGCTCGGGGGCCTGGCCGGACTGGCACTCCTTCGCGCGCCTGACGTGCGCGTCGGCGGCGGCGCGGAACGCGTCCCGGCGCGCCGCGGCGCCGGCGGCGGGGTCGTCCATGAGTTCCACGAAGCGCAGCACCTCGGGGGTGACGACGCGCATCGCCTCGGTGCGTCCGTGCCGGTACTGGCGGGTCGCGATCGACTCGTAGGTGGCGCCGGTGAGGCCCTTCGCGCGCTTGTGCGCGAGCTGGTAGGCCATCTGGACGAACGCGTCCGGGGACATCCTCAGCCGCTTGATCGCATCGGTGCCGAAGTCGTCGAACGACACGGTGGAGGTGGCCGTCGCGGCGCCGTACGCGGCGAACGACGACGCGGCGTCCTGGATGTCGCGCCGCAGGTCGTCGTCCAGGACGAACTCGATGGCCTCGGTGACAGGCAGGCCCTGCGGCACCGCGCCCGACCGCCGGGAGAGCTCCTCGGGGGAGGCGCCCAGCACCGCGTCGACGAAGCTGAGGATCGTCGTGCCGTCGAGCCCGCAGTGCTCGACGTTGATGCCCGCGGTGCCGTCGCCGAAGACGACGAAGGACACGGCCTTGTCGAACCAGCGGTTGCCGCTGTCGCCGTGGAGCAGATGGTCGCAGGCGTCGAGGGTGTTCCTGGGGGCGAAGTTCTCCAGGCAGACGCAGAAAAGCGCCGTCTCCACATCGTCGAGCGCCTTCGCGTTGGCGGGGTCGAGCGCGAGGAGCGCCCGGCGGCTCTCGGCCCATTCGGCGCGGGCCTTGGTGGTGAGGTGGCCGGTGGACGGCTCCGGGGCCGCCTCGGCCTTCATGACGGCGTCCAGCCCCGCGGTCAGCTCGTCCAGCGTGTGGGGACGTCCGTCCGGGCCGAGCACGTCCATCCGGAACATGTTGCCGCGGAAGAACACCACGATGTGGCGGGCCTGCGACGGCCCCGGCCAGTCCTCCGTGTAGGGGGCGCGGACGGTGTCCTGCTCGGTGCCGGGGATGCGCGTCGTGGAGAACAGGAACCTGTTCTGCTCCATCGTCAGCGGCCGCCCGCGCTGCAGGACGGGAGGGACGGCCTCGTCGTCGAGCCGCAGCTTGTAGTCCAGCGCACCGGCGATGAGCCCGGCCGCCCGGTCCGCCTGCCCCTCGTCCGACTCCTTGAAGAGGAAGAAGAAGTTCGCGTTCAACGCGATCCGGTCACGCCGGCCGAGGTAGCGGTACGGCCAGAAGGTGTCGAGCCAGCTGTGCACGCCCTCGGCGGCGTCGTAGCGTTCGAGTGCCGCCTGCAGCGCGCGGCCCGCGCCGTCAGGCCGGGCGAACTCGGCCACCGCGGACTCGGTCCGCGCCCGCTCGTCCTCGGTCAGCAGCGGCCCGCACCACTCCATGAACCGTTCGCAGGTCGCGTCGAGCGTCGGCAGCGGCACCCGCGGCAGACGCGCCTCGTTGCCGAAGGTGCGGGTCGAGAGTTCTTCGCTGGCGTTCATTCGATCCTCGTGTAGTCAGTGCTCAGTCGCGGGCTTGGAGATGTGGAGTTGCGCGTAGAACCAGCCGTCGGACTCCAGGCCGCGCGGGTCGACGCCGATGCCCGCGAGCCGGTCCAGGACGAGCGACTGCTCCTCGGGCGTCGCGAACCGCCGCTGCCTGAACAGGCCGTCGCGGCGGACGGTCTCGTATCCGGCGGCGGCGAGCGTCTCGGCGATCGGGTCGAACGGGAACATCCGCAGGACGAAGTGCGCCATCCACGGCCTGCGTCCGTCCTGGGCCTCGATGACCCGGGAAATGGTGCGCTCGGTGACGTATCCGAGACAGCCCGTGGAGATGACCAGGTCCGTACGGGCGAGCTGTGCGCGCTGTTCGTCGGTCGGCTCGCCGTTCTCCAGATCGGCGTGGACGGCACCGTCCAGGAATCCGGCTTCGAGGGCGTAGGAAAGGGCCTGTTCCGAGGCGTCCAGGCCAAGGAAGCGCAGGCTGTTCTCTGGTTCACCGGAACGGATCAGCTCCCGATCGCGGGACAGCAGCGTCGCGCGCGTGCCCCGGTGGGCGTCGCGGCCGCTGTAGCGATCGTACAGCTCGTCCATGGTGGCGCCGTATTTCACCAGTGCCGCGTTGATGCCGTAGGAGCAGCCGATGTCCAGAACGGTCGGGGACGGCACTCCGCGCGTCTCCCGGTAATCGGCGATGAACCGGCGGAAATGCGGTTTGGCCAGTTCCGGGATGTTGTAGTCGAGTTCGCGGAGTGTGGTGAAGTAGGCGCGGGGGTCGGGCCGCGTGTAGATGTGGTCGAGCGAGATCTTGCCCGTCGTGTCGACGCGCACGGAGAACCTCCCTAGTGAGCACTTTCCATCCTCGGTGGCCTGCAACGGTCACGGCCTCTCGGGGACGGGCCGGGTGGAAAACGCTCAGTCCAGCAGCCGGTCGACCCGGACGGCGCGTCCCTCCGCCGCCAGGTGCTCGGGCAGGACGCGGCCGAAGAGCTGCTTCGTGCGCGCGACGCTGCCGATGACCCCCGGGCGCTCGCTGTAGGCGAAGATCGCCGTGTGCCGCGCCGTGTCCCCGTTGACGGTCCCCACCCGGTGCAGCGAGTACCTCCCCTTGAAGAGCTGCAGGTCGCCGGGGCGCAGCGTCAGCCGGCGGACGAGGTCCCCGCCGTGTCCGGTCAGCACCCGGCGGACGGCATCGAAGTTCTCCGCCTCCGCCGACCTGATGTTCGGGCAGTACTCGAAGACGCCCCCGTCCTCCGCTTCCCGGGTCAGCAGGCTCACGGTGAACTCGTTGGTGTCGAAATGCCAGGGGTGCTCCATCCCGGGGTTGACGACGTTGAGGCACAGCCCCGACAGCGGGTCGGCGAGTTCGTGCACGCGCGGCAGCCCGAAGCAGGCGGCCACGAACCGCTGGAAGAGCCCGCTCGAATAGAGCCGGTGGATGATGAGATCGGCGGGGATGTGGTCGCGGGCGACGAACGCGTTGCCCCGCTCGATCGTGATGCGGCCCGGATGATCCTCCGGCAACGGGCTGCCGACATCGATGTTGTAGGCGTTGACCGTTTCGACGTCGTAATGGGCGCGCGGTGCGATCGTCGCGCATTCCGCGCTCAGTTCGTCCTGCAATGACGGGCGAATGAAGTCGGGCAGGACGCAGCACCCCGATTCCGCCAGTGCGGCGCGGGTGCGGGAAACGACGGAGTCCCATCCGGCGCCGTCCGGCTCGGTCAGCGGATAGCGCCTCGTATCGATCACCCGGCCGAGAGCCTCCGCTGCGCCCATGAAGATCCTTCCAGTCCGGCGAACCCCAGATGGGTTTAGCACAACTCTTCCGGCAATTCAGGCCCTGCTTTTCGGGTCTGCTTTGTCAGAAGACGATAAGCCGGGCCCGTGACCTGTGCCTTCGAACGGTCCCGGGCTCGCCCGCCCGGCGTGTCCGGTGTGTTCCATATCACCCGCCCCACGGCCAGGGACGTGACGCCCGGCCCGACCTTCCGCGAACCTTGCGGCACACGGCGGCGTCACCGTCCTGCAGGCATGATCGACGAAACACGGGGAGGCGGGCCGAGGCGCAGATGGATGATCCGCGACACGGGTAAGGGTGTGACGACAGAAGGGACGGAGGGGCGGCCGTGCAGACTTTCCTGCCGTATGCGGACTTCGCCGCCACGGCGCGCGTTCTCGACCGGCGCAGGCTCGGCAAGCAGCGGGTCGAGGCGATCCAGGTGCTGCGCGCGCTGACCGTGCCCGGATACGGCTGGCGGCACCATCCGGCGGCGCTGATGTGGAGAGGGTACGAGGAGGCGCTCGTCCGCTACGGACTGGAGATCTGCCGCCGCTGGTGCGACCTCGGGCACGGCGACACCTGCGCGGGGACACTGACGGCCGATCTGGCCGGGGCGACGGGCGTGCGGCACCCGCGGGACCAGGAACGGCTCTCCCGCGCCGGGGAACTGCCGCCCTGGCTGGGCGACCCGGCCTTCCACCTCAGCCACCGCTCGGCCCTCGTCCGCAAGGATCCCGGCTTCTACGGCGCCCTCTTCCCGGACACCCCGGACGATCTTCCGTATGTATGGCCCGCCTCCGACCGGGGATCACGTACGGAACGCGCAGGCGGGTAGCGCATACCGTGGACCGGGACGAGGCATGGGGAGCGGACGGTGTAGGGCGGCGGATCGATGCTGAGAGAACTGGTGGCGGCGAGCCACATGATGTCCATGGAGCAGCTGCCGGACGCCGTCGCCCGGCACGCCGCAGACGCCGGCCTGCACGACGTGGTGATCTACGTCGCGGACCTGCAGCAGACGGTCCTGAGGCTCCTGACCGGGGGTGGGGACGGCGCCGGGCGCGACCCCGGCCCCGAGGTCGCGGAGTACAAGATCGAGGGCACCCTGGCCGGGCGGGCGTTCAAGACCGTGGCACCCGTCACGGGCCACGCGTTCGACGACGGGACCATCCAGCGGTGGGTGCCGATCCTCAACGGTGCCGAGCGGATCGGGGTGATCCGGGTCACCATCAGGCGGGACGACGAGCGGGCCGAGGACGACGCCGAATACCTGGCCGGGCTGGTCGCGCTCATCATCGTCAGCAAGGGGCCGTACAGCGACTCCTTCGCCCGGCTGGTGCGGACCCGGCCCATGGCGGTGTCGGCCGAGATGCAGTGGCGGCTGATGCCCCCGATGACGTTCGCCAACGACCAGGTGGTCGTCGGCGCGACCCTGGAACCGGCCTACCAGCTGGGCGGCGACGCCTTCGACTACGCGCTGGCGGCCGGCACCGCCTTCCTCGCCGTCTTCGACGCCATGGGGCACGACACGGCGGCGGGGCTGACGTCCAATCTCGCCGTCGCCGCCTGCCGCAACAGCCGCCTGCAGGGCGCGGACCTCATCGAGACGGGTCAGGCGATCGAGGACGTGCTGGCCGAACAGGACGGCGGGCGGTTCGTGACGGCCGCCCTGGCGGAACTCGACCTCCGGACGGGGATTCTGTCGTGGGCCCTGTACGGGCATCCCGCGCCGGTCGTCCTCCGGCGGGGACGCTGGGTGACGACGCTGGAGTGCCCGCCGGGTACCCCGCTCGGCACCGGCCTCGGCATCGTTCCCAAGCCGTGCGGTGTGCAACTCGAACCGGGTGACCGGGTCCTGTTCTACACCGACGGCATCGTGGAGGCCCGCGACCCGAACAAACAGGAGTTCGGCCTCCGCCGTTTCGTCGACTTCATCATCAAGCACGAGGCCGACGGCCTGCCCGTGCCCGAGACGCTGCGGCGGCTCATCCGCAACATCCTCGATCATCACGCCGGCCGGCTGGACGACGACGCCACCGTCCTGCTCCTCGAATGGCACGGGCCGCCCGAGACGCCCGCGGACGCTCCGGATCCGATGCGGCAGACCTGAGACCGCGCCGCCGGCCTGAGCCCTCCGCTAACCGAGCCCCAGGGCGTCCATCAGCATCGGGTACGCCTCGTGCAGGTCGCGCTCCCAGTACGGCCAGTCGTGCTGCCCGTCGAAGAACCGGGTGGTGACGGGGATGCCGCGGTCGCGGAGCCGGCCGGCGAACGCGTGCGCGTGCTCGTTGGCGGCCGCCTCGACCGGGTCGGTGAACGGCAGCCCGCCGAGCGACCCCGCCTCGCCGTTGCCGCTGGCCACCCACAGCCGGACGCCACGCAGCCGCTCCGCGAGATCGGTGGGGTTGTGCGCGTGCCAGATCGCGGCCTGGTCGTCGGGGTCGCCCCAGACGCGCCGCCAGTCGGTGCCGGGGCATGCCAGTGCCGGCCCCCAGCCGGTCGAGTTCTCACCCGGCTCGTGGCCGTGCAGCGTGTGCAGGTATCCGCTGAATGCCGCCGCGGCCTTGAACATGCCGGGGAAGCGGGCCGCGTACAGCATGGCGCCGAGACCCCCCATGGAGTTCCCGGCGATCACCCGCCGCTTTCCGGCATGGTAGTCGCGTTCGAGAATCCGCCGGAGTTCGGCCATGTGGAACGTCTCCCATTGCGGGGAGCCGCCGTTCCCGTAATTCCACCAGTCGGAGTAGTTGCCGCAGCGTCCGCCGTTCGGCATGACGACGATGACGCCGGTGCGGACGGTCAGCCGGGCGACGTCGGTGTCGCGTGTCCAGGCTTTGTAGCCGTCCGCTCCGCCGTGCAGCAGCCACAGGGTGGGCCAGGTGCGGCGGGCGTTCTTGGACCAGCCGCGCGGCAGGAGGAGCCGGACCTTCTCGCGGCGGTCCATGGCGGGTGAGTCGACGGTCAGGTCCACGGTGCGGGACGCGACGGCCGTTTCGGCGACGACCTCGGCGCCGGTGCCCGCCACGGCTGTGGAGCGGTCCACAAGGATGGACGGGACGAGCGGCAGGAGCAGGGCGAAGGCCGCCGGCCATGCGGCGGCGGTGATGCTGCGAAGCAATGCGAGGCCTTTCGGAAACGCCGGTCGGGTTGTGCTGGCCTTCGAAAAGGGGGGAGTGCCGCCGTGCGGCTGATGATGCGGATCCGGGTTTTGTGAACGCCCGGGCCGCCGTCGGGCCGAATGGCCCGGTGATGATCGTGCTCGGCGGTAAGTGGATGGGTGAGCGTCGCTACTTACTCGGAGTAGGTTCCCGTCGCACGGTCCCCCGAAGCGTCATTTGAAAAGCGTATAAAATGCATTCCGGGTCGCGGTGGAAGCCGGCGCCGGGCGCCCGCGAAGGGCACCCGGCGCGAACCCGTGGGAACCGTGCGAACCCGGGCGTGCGAACTCGGCGAACTCAGCGAACTCCGCCGTGCGCCATCGGATCGGGGGCGGGTCCGTTCACGTACCGGACGGCCCACCGGAGCAGCCGGCGGCCCACCCCGTAAAGGATCATCGCGACACCCGCGAGCGGCAGCACGAGCAGGATGATCTGCAGCCCCGACGTGATCAGTTCGAGCGGGCCCGCCCCGTTCGCGGCGTCGTAGAGGAGCCGGCGGATCATCCCCCAGTCCTTGACGACCAGGCCGGGGACTTGGCTGATGATGAGGCCGATCTGGAACACCAGCACCGGGATGACGGTCAGCACCCAGACCGTGACGAAGACCTGCGGCCAGCGCTTGAGGTCGCGCAGCCGCGCGTCCGCCGGGCGCCGCAGCAGCGTGCGGCGCAGGATCGGCCCGATGTACTTGAACAGGTCGGGGATGCCGATCAGGTCCGACATGATGTAGTACCCGTCGAACCGCAGCGTCGGCAGCAACTGCTGGACCATCTGGAGATTGACGTACAGCACGGTGACGAGCAGCGGCAGGAAACCCGTCTGCAGGTACGCCAGCGTCAGCCCGATGATGAAGATGCCGTTGAAGTACACGCCGGCGAGGTCGGCGCGGAGCCGGCCGCCGCGTCCCAGCCTGTACGACTCGGTGATGTCGGTGTAGAACGCCGGCCACACGAGGTAGATGCCGCAGCCCATGACGCCCGGCCGGACGCCGCCGTACCGGCAGGCCGAGGCGTGCCCGATCTCGTGGAACGCGCACGACGCGATCCCGAGCCCGAGGACCAGCAGGATGCTGACCGGGTTGAGGATCGTGAACGACAGCGCGCCCGTCAGCAGGTTCGAGGTCACCAGCCAGCCCTCGCTCACCAGGAACCCGGCGACGGCGGCCACCATCACCACGGGCCGGAACAGCCACGCGAAAAGGCCGCCGATGAACCAGGTGAAGGACTCGGGGAACACCGCGACCTTCCACCTCAGTGCCAGGAACGGATCGGCCTTGACGTCGGGCGGCGGCGGTGTGCCGTCGCTGTAGGTGGTGACGCCGAGCGGGGCGAGCTTGCGGTCGACGAGGTAGACGATCTGCTCGGCGGTCAGCCGCGCGCCCGCCTGCTCGCTGACGGTGGCGGCGACCCGGTCGAGCGCCCGCGCGACGTCGGTGCCCGCGAGGTCGCGGTGCTCGTACAGGGCCTTGGCGACGAGGAACAACAGGGGCGGCAGCCGCACGAGCTGCCTGTTCGGCAGGCAGATGAGCTGGGGCGGCTCGCGGTAGCCGGAGTTCTTGAACTCGCCGACGAGTTCGGCCCCGTCGACCAGTGCGGGCAGCGTGAGGAGGGCCGGGGGCTCGCCCCCGCCCCGGGTCTCCGGCGTCGTTGGCGTGTCCATCAGTCAGAGTGGACGACGGTGGCGGGAGTGCAGGTCAGCGTGGAGTACGGCGCCTGCGCCAGCAGGCCCGTCCCGAGCAGCCCGGTGGTTCCGGGCGAGTGGCTCGCCGTGCAGGCGTACATGACGACGGTGGTGCCGTCGTCGCCCCCGCGCAGCGCCGACAGCGCCAGCCGCCGCGGTAGGACCTCGCCCTGGAGCCGGTCGAGGTCGGAGTAGCTGAGTTCTTGAGGGTCGTTGAGACTCATGTGACCGCTTTCGCGCGTTCGGGAAGAAGGGGGAAGGGCTGGCGGGAGAACGCCAGCCCTTCCGGTACGGGCCGAAGCCCGCAGTTACGTCGGCGCCACTCAGTGGTCGCTGTGGATCGCCGTGCCCGGCAGGCAGCTGTGGTCCACGTTCGGGTTCTGCGACGCGAGGCCCAGCGCCGACAGGAGACCGGCGTTCTGGTTGTCGACCTTGCTCACGCAGGACTGCTGGACGATGGTGGTGCCGTCGTCGTCGCCGCCACCGCCGTGGCCGTGGCCGCCGCCGAGGTTGAGGTTGGTGTTCTCGTTCTCGTTGTCGTCTTCGCCGCCGCCGACGAGAAGGGTGGACAGCACGGCGCGCTCCGGCAGGATCTCGCCGACCAGCTCGTCCAGCTCGGTGTAGGTGAAGGACTTCATGTGGTTCCTTTTCTTCCTTGTCACGCCCGGTTCTCAAGGTGGATACCGGATGTCCCTGCCTCACCGCGGGGTCGCAGTGAGGTAGCTCTACGTATAGCAGATGTCACTGAACGTGGCCAAGCCTGAGTGATCAATGGCTGCGTCAAGGCCGTCCATCGTGCGCGTTGACGCGGCCCGGGAACCCTGGACGCCGACCGTGTCCTGACGGTTCGGGACGTCCGGGCGGGTATGCGAGCCGGCATGGAATTCGGATACACGCTGCTCTGCGAGCAGACACCGCCCAAGCAGCTCGTCGCCGACCTGGTGGAGGCCGAGGAGGCGGGCTTCGGCTACTCGGTCATCTCCGACCACTACTTCCCGTGGCTGGAGGACCAGGGCCACTCCGCCTACGCCTGGTCGGTGCTGGGCGCCCTCGCCCAGGCCACCCACCGCATCCCGCTGATGACGCAGGTGACCTGCCCGATCATGCGCTACCACCCGGCCGTGGTGGCGCAGAAGGCCGCCACGATGGGCGTCCTGTCGGACGGGCGGTTCACGCTCGGGCTCGGCTCCGGCGAGAACCTCAACGAGCACGTCGTCGGGCGCGGCTGGCCGTCGGTGGACGTCCGGCACGAGATGTTCGAGGAGGCCGTCGAGATCATCCGGGCACTGCTCGGCGGCGGCCACGTCAACTACCGGGGCCGGCACTTCAGCGTCGACGCCGCGAAGGTGTACGACCTGCCGGACCGGCCCGTCCCCCTCGGGATCGCCGGCTACGGACCGCGTGCCGGGCGGCTGGCGGCCCGGCACGCCGACCTGCTGATCTCCGACCAGCCCGTCCGGGACGTCGTCGACCTGTTCCGGAAAGAGGGCGGCGCGGGCAGACCCGTCTACGGGCAGGTCCCCGTCTCCTACGGCACCGACCCCGACGAGTGCATGGAGCGGGCGCACCGCATCTGGAGGTTCTCGGCACCGGGGTGGAAGGTGATGGCCGAGCTCCCGGGGCCCGTGAACTTCGAGGCCGCGACGCGGACGGTCCGTCCCGAGGACGTCGCCGAGTCCGTCCCGTGCGGCGACGACGTGGACGACTACGTCGAGGCCGTCCAGAAGTTCGCGGACGCGGGCTTCACCCACATCGCGCTCTGCCAGTCCGGGGCCGAGCACCAGAAGGACTTCCGCACCTGGGCGGAGTCCGACCTCCTCCCGGCCCTCCGCGAACGCTTCGGATGATCAGCGATTTGCGTGGGAGCGAACCTTTTCTTCCAATAAGGTTGCGAAACGTTCCGCTCCCACGCACCAGGAGACGCCTCCAATGCCGGCAACCGATCCTCTGGAACCCGACGATCCGTCCAGTGTCGGCCCGTACCGGCTTTCAGGACGGCTCGGCATGGGTGGACAAGGGGTCGTCTACCTCGGGCATGGCGCCGACGGCAAGCCCGTCGCCGTCAAGGTGCTCCGCGCGGAGGTGGCCGCCGACAACCGCGTCCGCGAACGGTTCACCAAGGAGATCGCCGCCGCCCGCCGCGTCGACCCGTTCTGCATCGCCCAGGTCCTCGACGCGTCCCTGGGCGACCGGCGCCCCTACATCGTCACTGAGTACATCGAGGGGCCGTCGCTCCAGCAGGCCGGTCCCCGGGACGGTTCCGCGCTGCAGCGCCTCGCCGTGGCGACCGCGACCGCCCTCGCCGCCATCCACGAGGCCGGCGTCGTCCACCGCGACTTCAAGCCGTCGAACGTCCTGCTCGGCCCGGACGGCCCGCGCGTCATCGACTTCGGCATCGCCCGCGACACCGAGTCGCCGCTCACGCTGACCAGCAGCATCATCGGGACGCCCGCGTACATGGCGCCCGAGCAGTTCGCGGCGGAGGCGGTCGGCCCGCCGGCGGACGTGTTCGCGTGGGGCTCGGTCATCGTCTACGCCGCGACGGGACGGCCCCCGTTCGGCGCGGACACCTTCCCGGCGATCATGCACCGCGTCCTGCAGGGTGAACCGAACCTCGGCGACCTCCCGGACCCGCTGCGCTCCACCGTCGCCGCATGCCTGGTCAAGGACCCGGCTCAGCGTCCCACGATGCAGGCGGTGCTCCTGCGCCTCCTCGGCGCACAGGCCGGTGCGGCCGGCCCGGCCGATTCGCAGACGGTGGTCGACCCGCCCCGTCCCGCGCCGATGCCGAGCCCGCCGCCGCTGCCCGGCGGCCCGCAGACGGCCAAGGACGCCGGCCGGAAGAGGAAGACCCTCGCCCGGCGCCCGGTCGTGCTGCTGGGCGCGGGAGCGGGGGCCGTGGCGGTGGCCCTCCTCACGAGCGTCGCCGTCTGGGTCCTGTGGCCGGAGCCGTCCGGCGCCGCGGGCGGCGGCGAACGGGGCGAGCACATCGGCGCGAACCCTCAGGGGCGGACGGGCTCCGGCACCGTGGACGGCCCCGGCGCGGGGTCGAAGCCGGGCGCGTCGGGCACGCCGTCACCGTCGAACACCGCGTCCAAGCGGCCCGGCGCCGGGCGGACCGGCTCGCCCGGCGCAATTCAGCCCGGCACCGGCACCGACGGGGGGACCGGCGGTACCGGCGGCACGACCGGCGGTGGAGCCGGAGACGGCGGCGGAGACGCCGGCGGCGGTGACGGCGGCGGCTCGGGACCGAGCGGCCCGACCGCCTGGATCGACTACTTCAAGGTCGGCTCCGGTGCCGCATGCGAGGATCCCGAAGGCTACTTCGACCTCAGGTACAAGATCACCGGCAGCGTGAACCCGACGCCGATCACGTTCAGCATCTATTTCAACGGCCGCCTCGGCAGAGGCCACCCGATCAAAACGTACGCGGAGCCCTCCTTCGCCAGCGGGGGCTCCCGCGGGGAGGTCCCCGGCACCTACACCTACCGTCTCGTCCTGCAGAGCCCCAGTCACCAGGAGATCTCCCGCACGGTAAAGGTCTGCTGAGAATTCGGCAGGCGGCGGACGTCGGACGTCACGCGGCGCAGTACTGGCTCTCCTTGCCTATGGCGCGGTAGGGGCAGTCGGCGTAGTCGGTCAGCCGCAGCAGGGCCTCGCGGCTGCGTGCGACCTCGCGGTCGATCGCGGACGGCGGCGGGTAGAAGCTGCCCCCGCCCAGCTCGAACGTGTAAGAGAAGATGCGGTACTCGCCCCACGTCCAGTCGATGGTCGTGCCGTCGGTGATGTACAGGTCGCTGGACTGTTGCGGGACGAAGCCGTTCGTCCCGGCCAGTTCCCGGCCGATCGTGCGGTGGGCGGCCTCCTCGTCCGCGGACATGGACCCGGGGACGGTGTTGTCGTAGGTGTAGCCGAACGGCCACAGCACCAGTTCGGCCTCGGAGTGGATGTCCAGGAACATCCCGATCTGCTGCTTCCCGCCCACGACCCGGCTCCGCACGAAGTCGGCGAGCACTTCGGTCTCGGGGGCGGACTCGGGGCCGGTGCCCCGGTAGGTCTGGCTGGAGCCGTTGCCGGACGAGCCGCCGCAGCAGCCCCACCGGTAGGCGAAGTTGCGGTTCAGGTCCGTCCCCACCGACCGCGAGTTGGGCTGGCGGTTCTTCCGCCACCACCGGCCGGAGGAGGTGTCGCTGGTCATGTCGTAGACCTGGCCGTCCGGGTTGACCATCGGCATGATCCAGATCTCGCGCTCGTTCACCAGGTCCGTGATGCGCCCGTCGGTCCCGTAGTTGTCGGTGAGCTGCCCGATGTAGTCGAGGGCCTGCTCGGCGGTGAGCCGCTCACGCGCGTGGATGTTGGCGATGATGAGTACTTCGGGCTCGTTCTCGTCGGCCGCCACGTTGTCGCTGATCTTCACGCCGACGATGTCGCGGCCCTGGTAGGACGTGCCGGCGACGAACCGGCGGGCGATCTGCGGATGCGCGGCGACGACGGAGTCGACCTCCTGCCGCATCTCGGCGAACGTGTGGTACGACGTCGCCGCCCTGGTCGGGGCCGGGGCGGGGGCCGGGGAAGGCGCCGCCTCAACCGTGAAGCCGAGCCTCTGGATCGCCCGTACCTCCGATGGGATGGCGGTGACCTTGAGCCCGCTCGTCCGGACGTCGTCGATCGCCGCCCCGGTTCGCGCCACCTGGCTGCGCTGCTGGACGGTGGCGGGCCCGGTGACCACGTACTGCCGGGCGGTCTCCGCCGGACCCGGGGCGGAGGCGGCGGAGGGAGCGGCGGGCCCGGCCAGGACCAGGGCCAGGGCCGACGGGACGGTGAGTAGGGAGCACAGTCTGCGGGAGATGTTCATCCAGGGGTACCTGCCGTCCGGCTCTGCGCGCCCGGCGTCACATTGCGGGGTGGCCTCAAGGACGCTCACGGACGCTGGCGGTGCCGTCACGATGAACGGAAACCGCCCGCCTGACAATGCCCGGCCGGCCACCCGCCGGAACGCCCGAAAGGCCCGCCCGGCACACGAAACACCAGGCCAGAGTTCCAAAGGCGGGTCACCGCACATCAATATTCGAAGCAGATCAGGGCCATTGTGAAATTTCAGTCCCGGATCGACCGCCCCTGTGCGGTCGCGCCCGCCGTGTACATGTCCGAAAGGGCGGGATCTGGCTGGCCGAATTCGATTCATTCTCCGGGATACCGGTCGTGCGCCCCGACCGGACTCTGTAACAGGTTCTCATGTTTGCGCTGCACTCTTCGGGCTCACCAAGTGTATCTCTGTCCGGGTATTGACCATCTCGTCGCTTTTGCTATTGTTCTCGATAGAACGCGTTCTACTTGCTGTTCGGAAGCCTCGCGTCGATGCGGACACGACGGTTTCCCAGCTCCCGTTCCTCGGTTCGCGACGCCCGCAGCCCATTGGCCACGGGCGAGGCGGCGCATGGGTCGAGGATCACCCACCCCGTTCCTTCGGGTGCAGGCGCGACGCCCACCGTTCGAAAAGAGGACTCCCTTGTCCCGCACCACGAAGAAGCTGGCCGCGGTCGCATCGACCACAGCCGCGGCCGCCCTCGCCATCGCCGCGACGGCCACCCCCGCCATGGCCTGGACGGCCGGTGACTTCACGGCCACCCTCAACGGAACCATGGTCATCGACGCGGGGATCGCCGCCGAGTGCACCGGCTCCACGCTGAGCGGCACCATCGACAGCGCCGGCAACCTCACCATCACATCGGCCTCGGTCAGCGGCTGCGGTGTCACGGTCACGCCCCAGGGCCTGCCCTGGAGCGGCAGCCTCGACAACGGCGTCGCCAGCATCAACGGCTTCGCGATGAGCGCCATCGGCTGCACCTACGGCGGGAACCTGAGCGGTGGCTTCACCGGCACCGACCTGCCGGTCACGGTCGAGTTCGCCGACCAGACCGTCAACAAGACCAGCGGCTGGCTCTGCCCGGGCTCCGCCACCGTCTCCGCCACGTACGACTTCGCCTGATCCCATCCCGACCCCGAGGACCGGCCGGCCCGACGTCTGCTGAGCCGGACCTCGCACCCGTGACCCCGGTTTCCCACCCCGCCGGGGTCACGGGTGCGTGAACCTGGAGCCCGATCCGGCCAGGCCCGTGCCCGTCCGCGGCGCATGAGGGGCGATGGCAGGTTCGCTCTCGCCGGCATGGCGGCGACCTCTCCGGCAGGTCAACTGTGTGTCACCGCCTGATTGCTCATCGGGATGTATGGGCAGGGACCTTCGCGTTGGTGCTCCGAGGCGCGCGGAGGCGATGCTCCCATGAGCGAGATCTCAACAAATGAATGACTTTCATCCTCGGTGGGATCCGGCCGTACTGGTCTCCGGGAACAGACCGGATGAACATCACTCACTGCCCACGACGGTCGTCCGTCCCGGTGACAAGCGGTATCCGGCGCTCAGCCGGGGGTTCAACCAGCGGTGGATCGCCGAGCCGGAGTACGTGCGGCTCGTGCGGACGCCCGAGGAGGTCCGGGTGGCGCTCGCCGAGGCGGTGAACGAGGTCCCGGCGGACCCGGAACGGACACGGATCACCGTGAAGGCCGGCGGGCACTGCTACGAGGACTTCGTGTGCGGCGGCGACGTGCGGGTGATCCTGGACGTGAGCCCGATGTGCGGAGTGTCGTACGACAGCGGGATGCAGGCGTACTGCGTCGAGGCCGGGGCGACCAACTGGCACGTCTACAGCCACCTGTATCCGGTCAGCGGGAAGGCGCTGCCGGGAGGGTCGTGCTATTCGGTGGGCCTCGGCGGGCACATACCGGCGGGCGGGTTCGGCCTCCTGTCCCGGCAGCACGGGCTGACCGTCGACTACCTCTACGCCGTGGAGGTGGCGGTGGTGAACGCGGACAGGACGGTCAAGCTCGTCGTGGCCGGACGCGACGACGACGACGAACGGCTGCGCGAGCTGCTGTGGGCGCACACCGGCGGCGGCGGTGGGAACTTCGGTGTGGTGACCCGGTTCTGGTTCCGCGGTCTGCCCGAGCCGCCGAAGCAGGTGCTGCTGACCGCTCTCGCCTGGGACTGGAAGGACTTCACCAAGGACGAGTTCACCGCACTCGTGACCGCGTACGGGGAGTACTTCCACGCACATCAGGACGCGTCCGCGGCGGCCGGCAAGCTCTTCGCGCTGCTCAAGCTCAACCACGTCAGCAACGGCCAGATCGGGCTGCTGGCGCAGGTGGACGTGGACGACCCGGACGGGCCGCAGGCGATGACCGACTTCATCAAGGCCGTCGATGGCCGGATCGGGCCGTCGGCGACGAGAATGAGGTCGGTGATGGGCGAGCATTCCGTCCACCTGGACATTCCCCGTGTGATGCCGTGGCTGACGGCCACGCAGGCGCTGAACGCCAGCGGGGAGAACCGCTGCGGAAAATACAAGTCCGCTTATCTGCGGAGACCGTTCACCGAACAGCAGATGAACGCGATGTGGGCCTACCTCGGCAAGGAAAAGTACACCGACTACGTGAACAAGCAGGCGCTCATCCAGGTCGACTCGTACGGCAGCGCCATCAACAGCCCCCTGCACCACACGGCGGTACGGCAACGCGATTCCATCCTGAAACTCCAGTACCAGGTCTACTGGACGAGGCAGGACGCCGGCGAGGACACGCACATCGCATGGATCCGCGACACCTACAAGGCGACGTTCGCCGAAACCGGCGGTGTACCCGTGGCCGGCGGCGACGTCACGGACGGCTGTTACATCGGGTATCCGGACACCGACCTGAACGACGAGCGGTGGAACGAGTCCGGTCAGTCGTGGGAGACGCTCTACTACAAGGACGCCTACGCGAAACTGCAGGAGATCAAGCGATACTGGGACCCGCTGAACGTGTTCCGGCACGCTCAGTCGATCCGTCCCGGCCAGGCGGTGTGACCGGAGCCACGTGACGCAGCGTCACGAACATCTCGCCTTTATTGCATTCATTGACAATACTTGCGGCTGCGACTGCGGGGACAGTAGTTTCGACGTTCGAGTGGAGCGTCGGGCCCAGGGCGGCCTGAGCCGGCTGGGGAGTCCATGAAGAAGCGTACCGACAGGAAGATCGCCATCGCCGGAACGGCGGCGGCGGCCGTGCTGCTGCCCGCCGTCATGGTCGGCCTCGCGCAGGCCGGCGTCGGTGTGCCGAAGAAGCTGTCGGGGGCGAGCGGCAACACCGATCCGGTGCCCTCGTTCGGCCCCGCGACGCAGCCGTCGGCGCCCGGGGCCGCGTCCCCGACGAAGTCGCCGAAGACGTCCGAACTGCCCACCGTGCCGCTGAACACCAACCCGTTCAAGACGGGTGGCGGCTCTCCCGCTCCGGGCAACCCCGACACCAACGCCACCAACCGCGGCAAGAAGCCGAAGCTGCCCGCCGGCGCCGGCGCCGGCGGTTACGCCAAGGCCCCCGACGGCGCCGCCATCACCGGTGTCAAGAAGATCAACTCGCGGATCTTCGACGTGACGATCGCGTCCCCGGCGCTCGGTGCCGAGGTGAAGACGCGCGTGATGGTCCCGGAGAGCTGGAAGTCCAAGACCACCAAGACGTGGCCTGTCGTGTACGCCTACCACGGCGGCAACAACAAGTACACGTCCTGGACGAAGGACTCCAACATCGAGCAGGTCATCGGCCCGTACAACGCGATGGTCGTCATGCCCGAAGGCGGCTGGAACGGCTCGTACACCAACTGGTACAACGGCGGCAAGGGCGGCATCCCCGAGTGGGAGACCTTCCACATCCGCGAAGTCATCCCGCTGATGGAGCGCAACTTCCACGCCGGATCGGTGCGCGCCGCGATCGGCCTGTCGTCGGGTGGGCAGGGCGCCATCACCTACGCCGAGCGCCACGCCGGGATGTTCAAGTACGCCGCGTCCTACAGCGGTGCCCTCAACATCACCGCCCCGGGCATGCCGATCATCCTGACGTCCATGAACAGGGAAGCGGGCACCGCGATCTGGGGTGACCCGATCACCGCGCGGGCGAACTGGCGCGCCCACGACGCGACCGTCATGGTGTCCAAGCTCAAGGGCACCGGCGTCTACGTCTCGTCCGGCAACGGGAAGCCCGGCCCCTTCGACCCGCCGGACGCGCCCCCGCACGACGCGGGCCGGATCGGCGAGCAACTCTCGGGCACGATGGCCGAGAACTTCGTCGCGGCCGCCAAGAAGGCGGGTGTCCCGGTGACCTCCAACCTGTACGGGCCGGGCATGCATAACTGGAAGTACTGGAGGCGTGAGCTGGTCCGCAGCTGGCCCGCCATCGCCGCCTCCATCGGCGCCCGCAAGTCCTGACGCCGCCGGAGCCGGCACACCCCGACCCCGCATGTCCGGCCCCGGGGCCGCGATCGCGGTACCGCAGGCGGCGGCCCGGCGATAATGACCGGTGATGAAGGGTTTCGCGCGGCGGGAGTTCCAGCTCGTGCTGCTCCGCCGGATGGCCGACTACCAGCCGGGCCTCGTCGAGGACGCGATGCGCGAACTGGGCGCCTCCCGCACCGAGATGCGGGAGGTCAACGCCCGCTGGCAGCGCATCCTGAGGTCGCGGGCGTTCCCGCGGGGGCGGCGCCGCTACGAGGTCGTCCTCGGCCCGCCCGCCGCGGTCGCGGAGCGGCGGCTCGGCGATGTCGCCTGCGATGTCGCCCGGTGGCCGCCGCTGCCCCTGTGGCCCGGCCTGTGCTTCGAGATCATGATGGCGCCGGACGGGTCGGTCACGCACGAATGGCTCGTCCGCGACGACGGCGTTCCCGTACCGCGCCTGGAGACCGTCGACGACCTCGTCCCGTGGTCGTGCGTGGTCGGCGACGTCGACGCGTGCTTCGGGACGGCGGCCCACCAGGACGGCGACGTGCCGAGCCGGTGGCACGCGACCGTCACCACACCGGGCGGCACCTTCGTCGCCCGCTTCGTCTGGGGCCTGCTCCAGACCGTGGTCAGCATCTGAAACATTGAGATGGGCTTGGCGGTTTTCGACAACGGAGATTGCGCCCGCGTTCCTAGCGTGAAGGGCATGCGAGCTTCGAGGGGATTGCGATGTCCGAGATGACCGAATTTCCCCCCGGTTTTGCGTCGTGGGTCGAGCTGGCCAGCCGGAACCTGGAGGCGTCCAGGGACTTCTACTGCGAGCTGTTCGGCTGGTACACCTACACGCTGACCGGCCACATGGGGGAGTACGAGATCTTCACCCTCGGAGACATCCAGGGCCCGGAGATCGGCGGCATGTACGAACTCGCCGACGACTCGCAGCGCTCGTCCTGGACGATCTACTTCCGCACCGACGACCTCACGGCCACGCTCGACGCCGTCAGCGCCGCCGGCGGCCAGGTCCTCGTCGAGCCCATGGACATCGCCGACCTCGGCCGGATGGCCCAGTGCTCCGACTCCCAGGGTGCCTACTTCGCCCTCTGGCAGGCCTACAACCTCAAAGGCGCAGGCGCCCTCAACGAACCGTCCGCGATGTGCTGGGTCGAGCTGGCCTGCCCCGACGTCGAAGAGGCCCGCCGTTTCTACGGCGAGGTCTTCGGCTGGACGGCCGTCGAACGCGACTACTACGTGACGCACTACACCAACTGGAAGATCGGTGACTGGTCGGTGGGGGGCATGCACGTCATGGACGAACGGTGGCCGCCCGGTTTCCCGTCCCACTGGACCCCGTACTTCTGGGTCTCCGACTGCGACGCCGCCACCGAGCGTGCGGCCGAACTGGGGGCGCGGATCCACCTCCCGCCGACCGACGTCCGCCCCGGCCGCTTCGCCGTCATGACCGACCCCGGCGGCGCCCGCCTGGCCGTCATCACCCCGGCCGCCTCCGGCCTGTACGAGGTCGGCCGACGCCTCTGACCCCCCTCAGCCACCACCGCGCGCCGTCCCGGTGCGCCGAGCGCCCGCGGGCCAGATGACGTGCACGACCACACCCGCCCTGCGGGCGTACTCGACGACCTCCGCAGTCCCACCGGTCCCCCGCGCCGGGTCCCCGTCCCAGACGGCGATGAGGTGGTCGGCTCGGTCGAGCATCTTCAGCCCGGCGTCACGGTAGGGGCCGGGGCCGGGCACGTGATGCCTCAGAGCACGGACCCGGGAGGCACGCGCTTTCAGTTCCTCGAAGCCGCGCCGCGCCGGGACGCCGAGCGCCGCGGCGTAGCCGGTTGCGGGGACGATGACCTCCAGCCGGCCGCCCAGGTCGAGGACGGCGCGGGCGAAGATCTGGTCGGCGCCGGCGGCCAGGCACGACACGCCAACGATGTCGCGCGTGCGCTGCCTGCGCAGCCGCGCGCGGATCGCGGCGTCCACCATGGCGGTGGTCGGGCCGTCGAGATCCCGGTGCCCGGTGACGGCGATTCGCATGTGCCTCCGATGGTTCATACGTGGGACGCCCACCAGAGGGTGTGTTCCCGCGAGATCGCCTCCTCGACCTCGTCGACGAAGTGCGCCCATTCGGTTTCCGAATCCGGCCACTCGACGCGTGAGGCGATCTCGGCGAGTTCCTGCGCCGCGATGCCGTACGCGGTTGCGAGCTGCTGATGCTGCCGGGTCTGCACCCAGGCGAGGCCGCCCGCCGCGACGGCCGCCACGATTCCCGGCAGGTCGAGGCCGAGCATGCCCACCGCGTTGAGCACGGCCGCGACCAGACCGAACGCCTCCAGGGAGGCCAGGAACACCGACCAGCGCGCGACACTGTGCCCGTGCTCGGCCGAGCGCCGGCTGCTGCGTTCGCAGGGCCACTACGACGAGGCGTACGAACTGGACGGCGACGTGCTGCAGCGGCAGCAGAGCTCGCCGACGCTCGGCCCGACTCATCCGCACACGCTCATCACGGCTGGCAACCTGGCGGCCGACCTGCGGGCGAAGGGCCGGTTCCGGGAGGCGCTCGCGCTGGACCGGCGGACGTACGAACAGGCCGCGACGCCGTGGGGGGAGGACCATCCGCGCACGTTGATGGTCGCGCACAACCTGGCGCTCGACTACCGGCTGACCGGCGACTGGGGCAGCGCCTACCGCTACGACGAGCAGACCCTGGAGCGGCGCCGCGCCTCCCCCGAGCTCGGCGAGAACCACCCCTACACGCTGTTCTCCGAGGCGAACGTGGCGCGGGATCTGCGGGAGGCCGGCCGTTTCGACGAGTCCGTCGCCATCCTGCGGGACGTCTACCGGCGGTACCTGGAGGTGCTCGGCGACCAGATCCTCGACACGCTGCGGACGGCCAAGAGCCTCGCGAGGTCGCTGCGCAGGGCCGGTCTCCGCGAGGAGGCGCTGGCGCTGGCGGAGGAGACCTACGCCCGCTACCAGCGGTACTTCCCGACGTCGCCGGACGCGTTGCCCGCCGACCTGGAGGTGGCGGCCTGCATGGCGGAGATGGGCGACCTGGTCGGGGGCCGGGACCGCACCCGCGCCGCGCTCGCCACGCACCGGGCCCAGATGGGCGACGACCACCCGTACACCGTGATGATCGAGAGCAACCTCGGGTACCACCTGCGCCGCACCGGAGACCTGGACGAGGCCTGCGACCTGACCGCCGGGGCCGTCGCGGCGCTCGGCCGGCTGCTCGGCCACGAGCACCCGTTCGTCCCGCTCGCCGCGGGGAACCACGCGAACTGCCTGGGCGACGCGCGGCGCTACGAGGAGGCCGAGGCGACGGAACGCGACGCGCTGGCCAGGCTGTCCCAGGTGCTGGGGGACGAGCATCCCGACACCCATACCTGCCGGTCCAACCTGTCGATCACGCTGGAGGGGATGGGCCGCGTGTCGGAAGCGGGGGAGTTGCGCGAACGGGCGGTGACCGGACTGCTGGTCCTCGCCGAGCGGCATCCGCATCCGCTCATCGCGGAGGCGCGCGATGGTGTCCGCGTCGACCGCGACCTCGAACTACAGCCGCTCTGAGCGGTGGCCTTCGGGCCGGGTGAGCCACGTCAGCACGTCCGGAAGGACGTTGAACGCCCCGAAGTGCGCCGAACCGGACTGGACGACGACGGTCGAGCCCGGAATCCGGTCGGCCAGCCACCGGGAGTGCCCGGCGGGCGAGAAGGTGTCGTTCGCGCCGTGCCACAGCATCGTCGGGACGACGATGTCGCCGAGTTCGAAGCCCCACGGCGCGCAGAACGCGAGCAGATCGTCGATCCAGCCGTCGGCGGACGTGCGGAACGCCTCGGTGAAGGTCTCCAGCAGCATCCTGCGCATACCGGCTTCGAGGATGACCCGGCGGTCCGACTGGGTCAGCCCGGCGAAGAGGTTCGCGACGTGCTGGGCGGGGTCGGCCCGGATCCGGTCGGCGATCGAACGCAGCCTGGCCGAGACGAGCGGTCCCTGCCCCCGGACGGCCATGTACTCCCTGGTGTTGGCCGGTGCCATTCCCTCGAACCAGTCCAGGCCTTCCGCCTGCGGGGGAGCGAGCCCGACCAGCGCCGCGGCGCGGGTGGTGCGGCCGCGGAGCAGTGCCGCGCATGCGAGGGCGTGCGGGCCGCCGCCGGACCGTCCGAGGACGGCGAACTCCTCCAGGTGCAGGGCGTCGGCGAGCAGCCGCACGTCGGCGGCGATGTCGGCGACGACACGTCCGGCCATCCGGTCCGAGCGGCCGTAACCGGGGCGGTCGAAGCTGATGAGCCGGATACCGAGTTGGTACAGGACCATGGGCCGGGGGATGGGGCCGAGCCTGCTGCCGGGTGTGCCGTGCAGGAGAAAGACCGGGAAACCGGTCGGGACCCCCCATTCCTCCACGGCGAGTTCTCGCCCGTCCGCCGCGGAAACGACCCTCGTCAAGATCGTCCTCCGTCCCCGGAACCACCGGTGTGAAACTGTAAGGCCCCCGTTGCGCTTGTAGCCGAAGCGCTCCTTATGCGTCAACCCTGATAAGGGCGTGCTGACGAGCGCTCTATCGATCCCTTACGGGGACGGGTGAGACGCGGTCGTCGATTCCGGGTCAGGCGTCGGCGGCGTGGAGGCGGCCGAGGAGTAGGAGGACGAGTTCTTCGATGAGTTCGTCGAGGGAGGCTTCGACCCAGCCGGCGTCCCAGTCGTGCAGGAGACCGGTGATGCTGCCGGTGAAGGCGGCGGCGGCGATCCGGTAGTCGCGGTCGGCGATCTCGCCGCGTTCGGCGGCGGCGGCCGCTTCGGCGCAGATGAACTCGATCCAGCGGGCGCGGCGGGCGAGGCGCTGGCGGTCCATCCGGGGGCTGACGCCGATGATCTCGACGAAGGCGATCCGGATGCGGGCGCGGTCGGCGGTGATGCTGGCGGCGTAGGCGCGGAAGAGGCGGGCCGTGCGTTCGGCCAGGGGGAGGCCCTCGACGCCGGGGAGGGCGGTGAGGACGGCCTGCTCCGCCGTGTCGTTGACCTCCAGGTGGAGTTCGGCCAGCAGGTCCTCCAGGGTGCTGAACTCCTCGTAGAACTGCCGGGTGGACAGGCCGGCCGCCTCGCTGAGGGCCGCGACGGTGGTGGCCCGGTAGCCGGGGCCGCGGCCGAACAGTTCCAGGCCGGCGTCCAGGAATCTGCGGCGCCGCTCTGCGCGCCGCTCGGCGGCCGAGCGGCCGCCGTACCTGCCGGTCGGCGTCGTGCGCCTGCCTGCCACGTCGCTCCCTCCACACCCGAGACGGCATTTTCCCGCATATGGGCCTTGTGTCGAGCGCCCCCTTGTCCTACCGTCCAGTAACCAAGTCAGAATACGGCCGTTTTCAGACTGGAGACCAACCCCCGACAGGAGGTAGTCATGCCCTCCCTCAGTCTCCGAAGACCTGCCGCGATACTCGTCTGCGCCCTCCTGGCGGCGGTGACGGCGCTGGCCGGCGGCCTCGCCCCCAGGGCGGAGGCCGTCCAGTTGCGCGACGTGATGGCCGTCGGCAACGGCCAGGGCGGCACCGTCAGCTTCATCGACACCGCCACCTACGAGAACCTCGGCTCGATCAACGTCGTCCCGGACCTGCAGGAGCGCCTGGACGCGATGAACGTGGTCGAGCGCATCGGCTACGAGGTCGTCAACAACATCCAGGGCTACCGCAAGCTCGTCGACGACATGGCCGTGTCCCCGGACGGCACGACCCTCTACGTCTCGCGGGGCGTGCTCTCGGACGCCGTCGCGTTCGACATCGCGAGCAAGCGGATGCTGTGGCGGCGCAAGACGGAGGGCTTCAAAGCCGACCACGCCGCGCTGTCGCCGGACGGGACGAAGTTCGTCGTCAGCGCCACCACGGCCGGCAAGGCCGAGGTCATCGACACCGCGACGGGTGAGCTGGTGACGGTCTTCGCCACCGGCAGCTACCCGCACGCCAACGACTACTCGCCCGACGGGTCGATCCTCTACAACTCCAGCATCGGCATCACCTCGCTGCCCAAGATCCTCAACGGGCTCAAGGGGGCGAGGTCGGTCACCGCGGTGGACGCGAACACGTTCGAGCATCTGCGGACCTACGAGTTCGAGTACGGGATCCGCCCGGCGGTCTTCACGCGCGACAACAAGACCATGTACGCGCAGCTGTCCTACCTGAACGGGTTCGTCGAGTACGACCTGACGGCCGGCGCGATCACGCGGACGGTGGAGATGCCGTTCAGTGACAAGGGCGCCGCGCTGAGCCCCGACGACTACCCGCAGAACTCCGCCCACCACGGCATGGCCATGAACGCCGGCGAGACCAAGCTGTGCGTCGCCGGGACGATCGACGACTACGTCTCCGTCGTGTCCCGTCCCGGCCTGACCACGGACGGGACCGTCCACTACGACACCGACGCCCTGCCGTACTGGACGCAGACCGGCCCGAACGGCCACGACTGCTACGTGTCGCTCGCCGAGAAGAACCAGATCTCGGTGATCGACTACCGGACGGCCGAGGAGGTCGCGCGCATCGACGTCGGCGAGTTCCCGCAGCGAGAGCGCGCCGCCAAGCTCACCCCCGAGGCCGTCGGCTCGCTGGACCCGGGCAACGGCTGACCCGCCACCCGAACCGGCCATCGCGCGGCCCGCCGGACACCCACACCCCCGGCGGGCCACGTGGTGGCCCTCGTGGTCAGATACATGGTGGGTCACACGCTCGGGATCGCGGGCCGTCCTCATCGTCGCGATGATGGTCGCGGCCTCTGGGACCCGTACAAGGAACTGCTGCGGCTCAGTCGCCTCCTGCCCGACCAGGTCCGCAGCCGCCGCCGCTAATGTTCTCAGGATTGTTGACAATTTGGGCGACACGTCGCAGAGTGGTTTGCCATGAGCAGCGACGCCCCGTCCAGTCCCCTTCTGGTGATCAGTGCGCATGCCGGTGACTTCGTCTGGCGCGCGGCGGGCGCGATCGCCCTGGCCGCCGAGCGCGGCGACCGTGCGAAGGTGGTGTGCCTGAGCTTCGGCGAGCGCGGCGAGTCGGCGAAGGCGTGGCGTGCGGGCAAGGGCCTGGCGGAGATCAAGGGAATCCGGCGGGCCGAGGCGGAGGCCGCGGCGGCCGAACTCGGCGCGGAGATCGAGTTCCTGGACGCCGGGGACTACCCGCTCGTCGAGACGCCGGAGCTGGTGGACCGGCTCGTCCGCGTGTACCGGGAGTTCGAGCCGGCGGTGGTGCTCACCCACACCCTCGCCGACCCTTACAACGGCGACCACCCGGCGGCGGCGCGGATGGCGCTCCAGGCGCGGGTGCTGGCGCAGGCCATCGGATACGACGCGCCCGGCGAGCCGCTCGGTGCGCCGCCGGTCTTCTTCTTCGAGCCGCACCAGCCGGAGCAGTGCGAGTTCAAGCCGGACGTGCTGCTCGACATCACGGCGGTGTTCGACCGCAAGCGCAAGGCCATGGAGTGCCTGCCCGCGCAGCAGCACATGTGGGACTACTACACCGACCTCGCCAAGCGGCGGGGCGTGCAGCTGAAGCGCAACGCCGGCCCGAACCTCGGCCTGCCGCACAGCACGATGGCCGAGGCGTACGTCCGGCTTTACCCGCAGACCACGGGGGTCCTGGTGTGAGGACGGTCGTCGTCACGAACCCGCCGCGCGCCGACGCCGCCTCGGTCGACGCGCTCGCCGGGTACGGGGTCGCGACCGTCCACGAGGCCATGGGGCGGACGGGGTGCCTCGGGCCGTCCATCCGCCCCGTGCACCTGGGCTCTCGCATCGGCGGGACGGCGGTGACCGTCCTGTCGTGGCCCGGCGACAACCTGATGATCCATGTCGCGGTCGAGCAGTGCCGGCCCGGTGACGTGCTGGTGGTGACGACCACGTCGCCGTCCACCGACGGGATGTTCGGCGAGCTGTTCGCGACCGCGCTCCAGCACAGGGGCGTGCGCGGTCTGGTCATCGACGCCGGGGTCAGGGACGTCGCGGAACTGCACGCGATGGGCTTCCCGGTGTGGTCGGCCGCCGTCAGCGCCCAGGGCACCGTGAAGGCGACGCCGGGGTCGGTGAACGTCCCGGTGACGATCGGCGGGCAGGCCGTCCGGCCGGGCGATGTGATCCTCGCCGACGACGACGGCGTGCTCTGCGTCCCGCGCGGCGGCGTCCCGGACGCGATCGCCGCATCCAAGGCCCGGGAGGAGAGGGAGGCCGCGACCCGGGAGGCGTTCCGGCGCGGCGAACTCGGCCTCGACCGCTACGGGTTGCGCGCCCGGCTGCCCGAGATGGGCATCGAGTACGTCGAGTACGTCGAGTACGTCGAGTACACCGAGTGAACGCCGGCGTTCGCTGCATGCTGATGCGCGGCGGGACGTCCAAGGGCGCCTACTTCCTGGCCGGCGACCTCCCCTCCGACCCGGCCGGACGCGACGACCTGCTGCTGCGCGTCATGGGAACCCCCGATCCCCGGCAGATCGACGGGATCGGAGGCGCCCACCCGCTCACCAGCAAGGTCGCTGTCGTCTCCCGCTCCGCCGACGCGGCCGCCGACGTCGACTACCTGTTCCTCCAGCTCGGCGTCGAGGAACCGGTCGTCTCCGCCCGGCAGAACTGCGGCAACCTGCTCGCCGGCGTCGGGCCGTTCGCCGTCGAGCGCGGGCTGGTCGCGGCGGGGGACGAGCGCACGAGCGTCCGCATCAGGATGCTCAACTCGGGCGGGATCGCTACCGCGACGTTCCCCACGCCCGGCGGCGCCGCCGACTACGACGGCGACACCGCCGTCTCCGGTGTGCCCGGCACCGCCGCACCGGTCGTCCTGGACTTCGCGGAGACGGAGGGGTCGGCCTGCGGGGCGCTGCTTCCCACCGGCCGTCTCCGCGATGTGATCGACGGCGTCGAGGTCACCTGCGTCGACAACGGGATGCCGGTGGTGGTGGCCGCCGCGTCCGACCTCGGCGTCACCGGGTACGAGACCCCGGACGACCTGGGCGCGCTGCGCGACCGCGTCCAGTCGCTGCGGCTCCAGGCCGGTGAGCTGATGGGCCTCGGCGACGTCGGCGCCGCCCCGGTGCCCAAGACCACCCTCGTCGCGCCGCCGCGCGCCGGTGGAATGATCTGCACCCGCACGTTCATCCCGCTGCGCGTGCACACCTCGATCGGCGTGCTCGGCGCGGTCAGCGTCGCCACCGCGGTCCTGATCGACGGCGCGGCCGGCCATGACCTCGCCGAGTTCCCGCCGCCGGGCGTCCCGATGAGCATCGAGCACCCCACCGGCCGTCTGGACGTGCGGGTCGAGCTGGACGGCACGGCCGTCCGGCGGGCCGGCGTCGTCCGGACGGCCCGCAAGCTTTTCGACGGAACAGTCTTCCCCCGGAGCAGACCATGACCATCAAGCACGAGATCGCCCACGTCGGCCACGTCGAGCTGCTGACACCCGAACCCGAGAAGAGCCTGTGGTTCTTCACCCGCGTCATGGGCCTCACCGAGAACGGCACCGAAGGCGACTCGGTGTACCTGCGGACGTGGGACGACTATGAGCACCACACCCTCAAGCTCACCGCGCACAGCACGTCGGGCATCCGGCGGACCGGCCTGCGCGCGTCCGGCCAGGAGGCGCTCGACCGGCGCGTCAGGGCGATCGAGGACGCGGGGCTCGGCATCGGCTGGCGCGACGGCGACCCCGGCATCGGCCCGACGTACGTGTTCCGCGACCCCGACGGCCACGAGCTGGAGATCTACTGGGAGTCGGAGTGGTACCAGGCGCCTCCGGAGCTGGCGCCGTCGCTGAAGAACCAGGCGCAGGCGTACCCGGCGATGGGCGTGTGCGTCCGCCGCCTCGACCACGTCAACTTCCTGGCCGCCGAGGTCGAGCCGAGCACCGACTTCCTGCGGGACGTGCTCGGCGGGCACCCGACCGAGCAGATCCGCCTCGACGACGGCACCATCGCCGGACGCTGGGTCACCTTCACCAACAAGTCCTACGACCTCGTCTACACGCGGGACCGGACGGGCGGCAACGGCCGCCTGCACCACATCGCGTTCGCGACCGACACCCGCGAGGACATCCTCCGCGCCGCCGACATCTTCCTCGACCACGGCGTCTTCATCGAGACGGGACCGCACAAGCACGCCATCCAGCAGACGTTCTTCCTCTACGTCTACGAGCCGGGCGGCAACCGCGTCGAGCTGTGCAACCCGTGCGCCCGCCTGGTCCTGGCACCGGACTGGAAGACGATCACCTGGACGGAGGCGGAGCGCGCGAAGGGCCAGGCATGGGGCCTGAAGACGATCGAGTCGTTCCACACCCACGGCACCCCTCCCGTCGGCTAACGGGAGAGGCGGGTCAGGAGGTCGCGGCTGGCGGCGGACATGGTCGGCTCGACGTCCAGCTCGTCCAGCATCGCCGAGGCCGCCTCCATCTCGGCGGCGCGGCGGGCGGCGTGCTTGTACGTCCCGGTGACGAGCCGTTCCACGGTGCCCGCGCCCGCCGCCGTCAGCTCGTCGACGATGTTCTGCCGGAGCCAGTCCTCGCAGCCCGCGGCCCGCGCCGCCTCCAGCGCCTCGACGACCGACCCGGCCAGGCCCTTGAAGAAGACGCTGCGCAGCAGCTTGCGTCCCGCCGCCGCCCCTGCCCCGGCGTCCATCACCTCGACGGACGCGCCGAGCGGCGCGAGGACCCGGCGGACGTCCCGGGCCCCGTCGCCGCAGGCCAGCATCGGGGTGCGCAGCCCGCGTCCCGGTACCGGCGCCATGATCGCCACATCGGCGAGGCGGGCCCCGGAGGCCTTGGCGACGGCGTCCAGTTCCCGCTTCAGCCCGGGGGACGCGGTGTTCAGGTCGGCCCAGACGGCACCGCCGCCGACCGCGCCGAGGCCCGCCCTGAGCGCCGCGACGGCGTCGTGCGCGCTGTTGACGCTCAGCACGAGGTCGGCCCCGGCGACGGCCTCGGCCTCGCTGCCGGTCGCGACCATCCCGTCCGGGGCGGGGACGGCCGGGTCGTATCCGCGGACCACGGCCCCGGCCGCGACGAGATCGTTCCCGATCGCGCCGCCCGCCTCGCCGAGCCCCAGCACCGCGATGGTCGGCATACCGTTCTCCTCTTCACGACGGATCCCCTGCCTGAGCTACCTTAGATGAGCGACAAAATTGGCGACAATCTCGGAGCGGCCGTGAGCGACGTGGTGGCGGGGATCCGCGAGGCGATCCTCAGCGGCGAGTTCGTCCCGAACCAGCGGCTGATCGAGGCCGATCTGTCCGAGCAGTTCGCCGCCAGCCGCGCCAGCGTCCGCGCGGCCCTCCTCGAACTGGCCAACGAGGGGCTGATCGAGCGCATGCAGAACCGCGGCGCCCGCGTCCGCGCGGTGTCCCTCGCCGAGGCCGTCGAGATCTCCGAGGTCCGCATGGTCGTCGAGGGCCTGTGCGCCGCCAAGGCCGCCGAGCGCGCCACCGCCCAGGACATCGCGGATCTCCAGGCGGTCGGTGCGGAGATGCGCGCCGCGGTCGCGTCCGGCGACGTCCTCGGCTACTCGCGGCTGAACGAGCGGCTCCACCGCCGCGTCCGCGAGATCAGCGGTCAGCGGACGGCCGCCGGCGTCCTGGAACGGCTGCGCGCCCAGAGCGTCCGCCACCAGTTCAGGCTCGCCATGCACCCGGGCCGCCCGCAGGTCTCCCTTCCGCAGCACCTGGAGATCATCGAGACGATCTGCGCCCGCGACCCGGAGGCCGCCGAACGCGCCGCCCGCGCCCACCTGCGCAGCGTCATCGAGACCCTCGCCCGGATCGACCGGGACCGTACCCCCTAGGCCCGAAAACCCTTCGCCTTCGTGTGGCTCGCACCGCTACGGTCGCGCTTGCCGTAAACGGACGATCTTGTCCGGCGGCGGTCGTCATCAAGAGCGAAGGAGGACTCCCGATGACAGCCACATTCCTTGCCCTCGCCAAGGTTCGCAACATCGGGATCATGGCGCACATCGACGCCGGCAAGACGACGACCGCCGAGCGCATCCTGTTCTTCACCGGCGTCTCGCACCGGATCGGCGAGGTCCACGACGGCGCCGCCGCGCTCGACTTCATGAAACAGGAGCGCGACCGGGGCATCACGATCACGTCGGCGGCCACGACCTGCCATTGGGCGGTCGACGGCGCCGAGCACACCGTCAACCTCATCGACACGCCGGGCCACGTCGACTTCACCATCGAGGTCGAACGCTGCCTGCGCGTCCTCGACGGAGCCGTGACGGTGTTCGACGGCGTCGCGGGCGTCGAGCCGCAGTCGGAGACGGTGTGGCGGCAGGCCGACCGGTACGGCGTGCCGCGCCTCTGCTTCGTCAACAAGCTCGACCGGGCCGGCGCCGACTTCCACCGGTGCGTGGACATGATCCGTACGCGGCTCGGGGCCGTGCCGCTGGTCGTGCAGCTGCCGATCGGATCCGAGGCCGGGTTCGAGGGCGTCGCCGACCTCGTCACCCTCCGGGCGCACGTCTGGTCGGACGGCGGGTACGCGGTCGTGGACGTCCCGGCGGCTCTCGCCGAGGACGCCCGGCGATGGCGCGCCACACTCATCGAGACGGTCGCCGAGCACGATGAGGAGGTCATGGCCCTGTACCTGGACGGCACCGAGCCGTCGCAGGAGCAGCTGCACGCCGCGATCCGGCGGCTCACGGTCGCGTCGGCGGTCACCCCGGTGCTCTGCGGGAGCGCGTTCAAGGACAAGGGCGTCCAGCCCCTCCTGGACGCGGTCGTGCGGTACCTGCCGTCGCCGCTGGACGTCGAGCAGCCGGACGCCGGGACCGCCTCGGACGAGGCGCCGCTCGCCGCGCTCGCGTTCAAGATCATGAGCGACCGGTATCTGGGCCGGCTCACCTTCGTCCGGGTCTACTCGGGACGGCTGGAGTCCGGTGCCCAGGTGCTCAACAGCGTCAAGTCGCGCAAGGAGCGCATCGGCAAGATCTACCGTGTGCACGCGGACAGCCGCGAGGAGATCGAGTCGGCGGGCGCGGGCGACATCGTCGCGGTCATGGGCCTGAAGCAGACCACGACCGGCGAGACGCTGTGCGACGACGCGCACCCGGTGGTCCTGGAGTCCATGGACTTCCCGGACCCGGTCATCGAGGTCGCGATCGAGCCGAGGTCCAAGGGCGACAGGGAGAAGCTCGGCGCCGCCATCCAGCGGCTCTCGGAAGAGGACCCGTCCTTCCAGGTCCACGACGAGAACGGGCAGACCGTCATCGGCGGCATGGGCGAACTCCACCTGGAGATCCTCATCGATCGCATGAAGGTGGAGTTCGGCGTCGGCGCCAACGTGGGCCGGCCCCGCGTCGCCTACCGCGAGACGATCCGGCGGCCCGTGGACCGGGTCGGCTACAAGCACCAGAAGCAGACGGGAGGCAAAGGCCAGTACGCGAAGGTGCAGATCTCCCTCGAACCCATCGAGGACGGGTACGAGTTCGTCAACAGGGTCACCGGCGGGCGGATCCCGAAGGAGTTCATCCCGTCCGTGGACGCGGGCTGCCAGGAGGCGATGCAGACCGGCGTCCTCGCGGGGCACGAGATGACGGGCGTGCGGGTCATCCTGCTCGACGGCGACTTCCACTCCACCGACTCGTCCGAGCTCGCCTTCAGGATCGCCGGTTCGATGGCGTTCAAGGAGGCGGTCCGGGGCGCGCGTCCGGTGCTGCTCGAACCGGTGATGGCCGTCGAGGTCACCACACCGGAGGAGTACCTGGGGTCGGTGATCGGCGACCTGAACGCCCGCCGCGGCCGGGTCGAGGGCACCGGTGAGCGCGCCGGCGCCCGGGTCGTCCGCGCCCTGGTCCCGCTGTCGGAGATGTTCGGCTACGTCGGGGCCCTGCGCGGCATGACCTCCGGCCGCGGCGTCTTCTCGATGCAGTTCGACGCCCACGCCGAGGTCCCGCCCCCGGTCGCCGAGAAGATCATCTCGGCGGGCTAGGCCCCGGCCGGCCGGGGCCGCACCGGCCATACCGGCCGTGCGGCCCCGGTCGGCTTCGGACGGTCACGCAGACCGGCGGGCCACTGCTGCGCACGACGCGCCGAAAGGGGCCCGGCGGGTCGCCGGGCCCCTCCGCACTGATGCGGATCAGGTGCGCGAGGCGGTCCCCGCCGGCTCGGTGCGGCGGCGGGCGAGGAGGGAGTCCAGCGCCCACGCGCCCGGTCCGAACACCGCGATCAGCAGGAACGCCCAGCAGAACATCGCCGCGCTCTCGCCGCCGTTGCGTATCGGCAGCAGCCCATCCGGCTGGTGGATGACGAAATACGCGTACGCCATCGAACCGGACGCGAGGACGGCCGCCGGGCGGGTGAACAGGCCGGCCAGGACCAGCGCGCCGCAGACGAACTGGATGAGCGCCGCCCACCAGCCCGGCCAGGCGGCGAAGTCGAGTGCCTGGCCGCTGCCCCGGTTGCCGCCCAGCACGCCGAACAGCGACGCCGTTCCGTGGCACAGGAACAGCAGCCCGACGACGGCGCGGAACAGCGCGAGCACCGGCTGGCCCAGCCGGTCCACCGAGATCATCTCTCGGTCACCCAGCCGGTCATGATGCCCATGACGCCCTTGAATCCCTCCTCGGACGCCCGGTAGGACGCGGTGATCTTCAGGGTGTCGCCCCGGTCGATCCGGCCGATCGGGCTCCCGCCGCACGACGGCATGTCGGAGATCTCGGTGTTGCCGTGGTGGTCGATGAACTCCGGTGTGCCGCCCTCCTCGGCCACGCTGCGGCACATCAACTGCCCGGTGGTGACGTTCTCGGTCTGCACCGCGATGCCGCCGTGGTGCACGTGCCCGCGGATGTGGACGAGGTCACCCGAGATCGTCGAGCGCCACGTCCGGGAGTTCTCGCTCTCCTGCCCGGGGGGCGTGTCCCAGGTCGAGTCCGCGCAGCCGCCGACGTCCAGCCAGAGCGGCGTGACCGGCGTGATGCGCGAGCCGAACGCGGATTCGTAGGTGAAGGTGAACTCGACGTAGACGGTCTTCTCCTGGTGCGCGTGGTTCATCAGGTCGGCGAGCAGGCTCCAGCGGTCGCGGGACCCGATCCGGAACCCGTAGCCGGCCGGGAACACGCTCTCCACCCGCTCGTTGCCGGATGCGAGGACGCGCTCGGGCCCCATGCAGACGGTGTCCCGCGCGGCCGAATTGAAGATCACCGCATGGTGCAGCATCGGCCCGGTGTTGATGTTGGCGTTGCTTCCGTCCGCGTAGACGAGATTCGGCTTGAAGCCCGTGACATAGCAGTTCTCGCAGGGCTTCTCGATGTTGAAGTCGATCTGGTTCGGCAGCATTCCGTGCTCGCCGTCGGCCGCCCCCGGAATGGTGTAGGGGCCGTACCGCACCGTCACGGTCTGCGACTGTGCCGCCGCCGGTTCGGTCTTCGTGGCCGGTGCCGCCTGGGCGGTGGCGGGGAGCAGCACCGCGCCGGCCAGCGCCGTCGCCGCGCCGATGACGACGAGGAATCTTCTGAGGGACAAGGTCTCCTCCTTGGGGAGCCGCGCCGAGCGGGGAACCGCGGCGCATTTTCTGCATGCGGCGGCTGACCGATATGAAGGGGTTCACAGATCATTCCGCGTCAATGCGGAATCGGTCGGCCGCGACGTCCACACGGTGAACCGGGTTCGACTCGAAGTCAATTGTGCCCCCGCACAATCGGGCCGCCCTGGACCGCTGAGCAGTGAGTTCACCGAAACGCCGGAAAACAGACCGGTGATTTCGCCGATATTCCCGCGGGCCGGGAGGCGGCGGCGGGCGGCCGGGATGCACACGTCCGCGACCCGGGACCTTCCGGGCACGCGGCCGGACGCGGGGACACCGCCCCCGCTAGTCTCGGCTGACCGGGGCACCGGCCCCGGCCGATCCGCGAGGGGGGAGTCCGCAGGTGTTCGAGTCGGTGCTCGTGGCGAACCGCGGCGAGATCGCCAGCCGGGTCATCCACACGGCGCGCGCGATGGGACTCAAGGCCATCGCGGTGTACTCGCAGGCCGACGCGGACCTTCCGTTCGTGTCCGAGGCGGACGAGGCCGTCCTCATCGGCCCCGCCGATCCCGCGCGCAGCTACCTCAACGTCCCCGCGATCCTGGAGGCCGCGCGCAGGACGAACGCGCAGGCCGTCCATCCCGGTGACGGGTACCTCGCCGAGAACGCCGCGTTCGCCCGCGCGGTCGCCGACCACGGCCGCGTCTGGATCGGGCCGCCGCCGCTGGCCATCGCCCGGATGGGCGACAAGATCAACTCCCGGAACCTGGTGAAGGAGGCGGGCGTCCCCGTCGCGGCCGGCGTGTGGGAGCCCGTCCCGGACGTCCGGACCGCGGTCGAGGAGGCCGAGCGCATCGGCTACCCCGTCATGGTCAAGCCCGCCGCGGGAACCGGCGGCATCGGCATGGGCGTCGCCGCCGACGAGGAGACGCTGCGCGAGGCCTACACGGCGGCCCGCGCCGGCGCCGAGCGCCTGTTCGGGCCGGGTTCCACCGGCGGGGACGATGTACTGATCGAACGGTTCGTGCCGGGCGCCCGGCACGTCGAGGTGCAGATCCTCGGCCTCGCCGACGGCACCGTCGTGGCGCTCGGCGAGCGGGAATGCTCCGTCCAGATCCGCCACCGGCCGATCGTGGAGGAGGCCCCGTCGCCCTGCGTCACCCCGGCGCTGCGTGAGCGGATGCTCGCCGCCGCCGTCCGCGCGGGCGAGGCGGTCGGCTACCGCGGCGCCGGCACCGTCGAATGCCTCGTCGACCCCGGCGCGCAGGAGTTCTACTTCTTGGAGATGAACGCCCGCCTGGAGGCAGAGCACGCCGTCACCGAGTCGGTGACCGGCATCGACCTCGTCGAGCAGCAGTTCCGCGTCGCCGCCGGGGAGCCCGTCTCGTTCACCGGCACGGCGCCGCGCGGCCACGCCGTCGAGTTCCGCGTCCGCGCCGAGGATCCGCAGCGGTTCCTCCCCGCGTCGGGCCGTATCGAGGTGTGGGAGGAGCCCGTCGGCGACGGCATCCGCATCGACGCCGGATACACCGAGGGCACCACCGTCACCCCCCACTACGATCCGCTGCTCGCCAAGCTGTGCGTCCACGGCGACGACCGCGACCACGCGCTGCGCCGGGCCAGGGCCGCCTTCGAGGCGTTGCGCATCGAGGGACCCGCGACGAACCTGCCCTTCCTGCGCGAAATCCTCGACCGTCCCGAATTCGCGGACGGGACCTACGACATCGGGCTGGTGGCCCGCATGCGGGAAGGGCACGCCGATGGATGAGCGCTACTGCGACCGGTGCGGTGAGCCGGCCGCCGGCGGCGACCACGCCGCCTGCCGCACCGCCCGCCTGATGGAGCCGCCGCGCTACTGCCCGCGCTGCCGCCGCCGCATGATCGTCCAGGTCACGCCGCTCGGCTGGACGGCCCGCTGCTCCGAGCACGGCGTGCTGGAACCGGGCACCGCGTCCTAGACGTCCTCGATCAGAGCGCCAGGGCGTAGGTGATCAGGTCCACGCCCGGGACGGGCGCCCAGTCGCGGTCGGGAGTGCGGACGAAACCCATGCGCTCGTACAGGCGGTGCGCGGCGGCCATGTCCGGCCCGGTCGACAGGCGCAGGCCGGTGAGCCCGGCGGCGCGGGCACGGTCGGCGCACGCCCGGACCATGGCGCGGCCGACGCCCCTGCCGCGGGCCTTCTCCCGGACGGCCAGCATGCGGAACTCGGCCTCGTCCGGCCCGGCGACCTGGGCGTAGAGGCTGCCCGGCGGACAGTACGCGACGGCCCCGGCGACCCCGCCGCCGAACTCGGCGACGAGCAGTTCGGATTCGGCGGCGCGGGCGGTGGCGTCCCGGAGCGTGCTCACGTACGAGGACGTGGGCGACACCAGCCCGCCGTCCACATAGACCTCCGCGGTCAGGTCGCCGATCAGGCCGTACTCGTCCGGGCGGGCCGGGCGGACGATCACCGGGTCAGACACCGGTGGTCTTGCGCGGGTAGGAGACGTCCGGGTCGGTGGCGACGTTGACCAGGTACGGGACGCCCGAGTCGAACGCGCGGCGCAGGGCGGGCCCGATCTCGTCCGGGTCGGTGACGAGCTCACCGGCGCCGCCGAGCGCCCTCACGACCTCGTCGTAGCGGCAGTGCGGCTGCAGGTCGGCGGCCACGTCATAGCCGTACAGCATGCGCATCGGGTGTTTCTCCAGCCCCCAGGATCCGTTGTTGCCCACGATCATGACGACCGGCAGGCCGTGCCGTACCAGGCTATCGGCGTCCATGAGCGACAGGCCGGCGGCTCCGTCGCCGAGCAGCAGCACCACCTGCGCGGCCGGGCGGGCGAGGCGCGCCGCGATCGCGTAGCCGAGCCCGGTGCCGAGGCAGCCGTACGGGCCGGGGTCGAGCCAGCCGCCGGGCCGCCGCGGCTCGACGTACTTGCCCGCGTAGGAGACGAAGTCGCCGCCGTCCCCGATCACCACGGCGTCGTCGTCGAGGACCTTGGACAGCTCCCCGTAGATCCGCAGCGGATGGATCGGGTCGGCGCCGGACGCGAGCAGGTCGATGTCGTCGGCGATGGCGGCGCAGGTGGTGTCGCGCAGGCCGTCCTTCCACTCCGCGTACACGGTGGGGGACACGCCCGCCTTCGCGCATGCGGCGGCGAGGTCGGCGAACAGCAGGGACAGGTCCCCCGCCGCGGACCCGGCGGGGCGGAGGTGGGACGCCAGCTGCGAGGGCGCGTCCGCGAGGTGGACGACCTTGGCCGTCCCGTCACCGAACGAACCGTAGCCGAGGCGGAAGTCCAGCGGCGTGCCCGCGACGATGACGAGGTCGGCGTCGCCGAACGCGGCGCCCCTGGCACGGGTGACGAGCAGTTCGTGCCCGGCGGGCAGGATGCCGCGCCCCTGCCCGTTGGCGACCACGGGCAGCCGCAGTTCCTCGGCGAACGCGCGGGCGGCCTCGTCGGCACCGTCCATCCAGACGTCCGAGCCCAGCACGAGGACGGGGCGGCGCGCGGCCTTCAGGAGCGCGGCGACGCGGGCCAGCGCCGCCGGGTCGGCCGGGCGCTCCGGCGGCTCGGGGATCTTGTCGGCGCCGCCGCCCGGGCCGGCGGGGCCGAACAGGTGGTCCATGTGGACGTCGAGGAACACCGGCCCGCGGTGCGGGGCGGCGGCCGTCGCGAAGGCGCGGGCGACGTCGGAGGCGAGGCTGTCCGGCCCACCCGCCGTCATCGCCAGCTTCGTGACGGGCGCGAGGAGCGGCGGCTGGTCGAGTTCCTGGAGCGCGCCCGCGCCCCACCGGCCCAGCGGCGCCCGGCCGCCGAGCACGACGACGGGGGACCCGTTGAAGTGGGCCGTCGTGATCCCGCTGACACCGTTCGTGACGCCGGGGCCCGCCGTCAGGACGGCCAGGCCGGTGCGCCGGGTGAGCCGCGCCGTCGCCTCCGCCGCGAACACGGCGGTCTGCTCATGCCGGACGTCCAGGATGCGGGGCGCCGCGTCCGCCGCCGTCTTGGCGCCGTCCTCGCCGACCGCGCCGTCGTACAGCGGGAACACATGCCCGCCCGACAGCGTGAACATCGTTTCGACGCCGTGCCTGCGGATCTCCGCGATCGCCGTGTCGCCGCCGTGCCGAGCCGTCATGCACGCACCGTAACAAGCAGTTGCTTACTCGTGCATTAGTAGTTAGAGGGTTGACGACCAACACCGTCCCACGATTGATTGGCGGGGAAGCCGACCCCCTGGAGGTGCCGATGCCGGTCCCGCGCTCGATCCTCGGCAGGCAGGACGTCGCCGACATGGACCTGGACGTCGTCGCCGGCTCATGGCCGGACGACGTCCGCGGCCACTACGTCGTCAGCACGTCCGACCAGCGGACCCGGCCCCTGCACGCGTTCTTCGGCGACGGGATCATGGCCAGGCTGTCCCTCCGGCCCGGCACGGACGGCGCGCCCGCCGGCCGCTTCGCCTGGCGCGCCCGCGTCGTCGACACCCCGTCGGTCCGGCTGCGGGCCAAACGTCCCGACCTCTTCACCGCCGGTCCGGTCGGCACCAGCTCACCGTGGGGGTTCGTCAACGCCGCCAACACCGCGCCGCTGCCGTGGGGCGACCGGCTCTTCGCGACCTGGGACGCGGGCCGCCCGGTCGAGGTCGACCCCGTCACGCTGGAGTTCGTCGCCGAGGTCGGGCACCGCGACGACTGGAAACCCGCCATGGACCAGGCCGTCCTGCCGCTGATCTCCACCACCGCCCACCCGGTCGTCGACCCCGAGCGCGGATGCCTGTGGAGCATCAGCCGGGACGTGCTGTCCGGCGCCGTCTCCGTGATCAGATACGACGGCACGGGAACCCGCGTCCAGCGCTGGGACGTCGAGAACGCGGCTCTTCCGCAGGCCACGCACACCATCACCCAGACCCGCGACTGGCTCGTCCTCGCCGACACCGCCTACAAGATCGACCCCGAGGAGGTGTTCGGCGGCGAGCGGACCGTCGCCAACAACCCCGACGGTCCCGTGCTGCTCATCCGCAAGGACGACCTGGCCCCGGGGTGCGGAACCGTCACCTGCAAGGAGTTCCGCATCGCCCCCGAGGTCAACCACTTCTACGCCCGCTACGACGATACCGACGGCGTCCAGGTCGTGATGGAGCACAGCGAAGGCGTGGACATCGGGATGTACCTGCGCGAAGACGACATCGACGTGCACGGCCACCCGATCGACCCGGCGCTGCGCGGCATGTACTGCCACGGCATGACACCCGCGCTCACGACCGTCCTGCAGTTCGACCCCGAAACCGGCCGGGTGCGGGAACGAGCCCGCGCCCGCGATCCGGAACGGTGGTGGCAGGCCGAGCTGTCCGCCATCGACTGGAGCATCGAAGGCCAGACCGACCCGACCCGGCACCACCTCGTCTACCTCGGCTTCCACCCGGAGGCCGTCAACCGGCGGGCCATGAGCAACTACGAGGGCCGCATAGACCCGTCGCTGTTCCCGGCGGAGGAAACGCCGGCCGTCCTGGTCACCCACGACCGCGAAGACCTCAAGGCCCTGTCCGAGTGGACGTTCTCCGTGGACGACTACCCCACGTCCCCGTCGTTCGTCCCACGCGGCCGAGGCGGAACCCGCTATGCCGGCGCGAATCCCGGCGGCCACGAGGGATACCTGGTCGTGGCCGTCCACAACGACGACCGGTTCCGCATCGAACTCTTCGACGCCGCCGACGTGGGGCGAGGCCCCGTCGCCGTCCTGGCACCGCCCGGCGGGACGACGATGCCGTTCCTGATCCACTCCGCATGGATGCCCGAAGCCGTCCCCGCCCCCGACCTGGAACGGCATCGCTTCGCCGACGACCTGGACGCCCGCCTCGACCAGCTGGACCCCGACCTGGCCGCCACCGCCCACGAGGTGGCCGCCGACCTCGACGCCCGCTGACCTAGGTGTTCAGGTCCCGGCAGGACGACTCGCCGGGGAGGAGGGGGCGGAGCCGGACCGAGTACGTCTTGCCCCCGCTGCGCCAGGCGATGCCCGGGCGGGTCTCGGGGACCTTCCCGGACGGGACCAGCGTGCAGATGCCGCCCGCCGCCTCCACCCCGTCGCCGAGCGGGCCGAGCGGCCACTCCTTGACGGTTCCCGTCCCGAGGGTCTCGCCCGCCAGCACCGCCGTCCTCCCCGGCGTGTACGGCTCGGGCGGCGCGGCCTGGTCGGACGCGGGCCAGCCCGCCGGGTCGAGGCGCTTCAGGAACGCCGACTCGGCGCCCGCCTGGGATTCGGGCTGGATGATCCGGGTCTTCGCCTCGCCCATCGTGACCACGGTGATGATCGCGTCCGCGATCCGGTCGGAGCCGACCGTGTGAGAACGGCCGAAACCGGCCGCGCGGGCCCCGTCCAGGAGCCGCTGAAGCGCCTCCGGCTTCAGGCGGTACTCCGTCAGCCCGCCCCGCGCCCCCTCGGACGCGGCGACCGCGCGTCCCGAGGAGTAGAGGGAGAAGTCGGGGACGCTTCCCGGACCGCCGATGCCCGCGATGCCGCCCGTCTTCCGCCAGCGCAGCACGAGCTGCTCACCGGCGGGCTCCTTGGCGGGGGACGAGGACGAGGTCGGTGCGGGGGACGGGGGCGGCGGCCCTGCGGTCCCGGAGTCGTCGCCGCACGCGGTCAGCGCCATGCAGGCCGCCAAGGCCGTGCAGGCGAGCAACGGCGCCCGGCGGGTACGCGTGTACGGACCGGCCATGACAGTTGGACGCCCGCCCCACCCCCTGGGTTCCGCCCACCGAACCTCTTACAAAAACGGCCGCGGAAGACTGTGGGATTCGGCGACCGTCCGCGCGACGGCCCCGCGCTAGTGTCACGCGTTGTGAGTGTGCTCGTGGTCACCGGGACGTGTACGGGCGTGGGCAAGACCGTCGTCACCGCGGCTCTGGCCGCGGTCGCCGCCACGCGCGGCGCGCCCATCGCCGTCGTCAAGCCCGGCCAGACCGGTACCCGCGACGGGGAGCCCGGCGACCTCGACGACGTCCGGAGGCTCGCCGGCCTCGACGACGTCCACGAGTTCGCGCGTTTCCCCGACCCGCTGTCGCCCGCCGCCGCGGCACGCCGCGCCGGCGTCCCACCCGTCCGGCTGCCCCACGTCGCCGAACGCGTGCGGGAACTGTCCGGCGACCGCCGCCTGGTGCTGATCGAGGGGGCGGGCGGCCTCCTCGTCCGCTACGACGACGAGGGCACCACGATCGCCGACCTCGCCCGCTGGCTCGGCGCCGCCGTGGTCGTCGTGACCCGCCCCGGCCTCGGCACCCTCAACCACACCGCCCTCACCCTGGAGGCGATGGCGCACCGCGGCGTGCAGCTCGCGGGCGTCGTCATCGGCGAATGGCCGGACGACCCGGACCTCGCGATGCGCAGCAACATCCGCGACCTGGAGACCATCGCGGCCCGGCCGCTGTCGGGCGCCCTGCCCGCCGGCGCGGGCGCGCTGGACCCGGCGGAGTTCCTCCTGGCCGCACACCGCGGCCTGGCCCCCTCGTTCGGCGGCGGCTTCGACGCCGCCGCGTTCCGCGACAGCTTCGGCCTCGACAAGGAGTAGTACGTGAGCGACATCCTCGACGTAGCCCGCCGTCAGGTGCTGGACGAGGGCAGGGGCCTGACCGCCGACCAGGTCCTCGAATGCCTGACCCTCCCGGACGACCGGGTGGGGGACCTCCTCGCGCTCGCCCACGGCGTCCGGATGCGCTGGTGCGGACCCGAGGTCGAGGTCGAGGGGATCGTGTCGCTCAAGACCGGCGGCTGCCCCGAGGACTGCCACTTCTGCTCGCAGTCGGGCAAGTTCGAGTCGCCCGTCCGCTCGGTGTGGCTGAACATCCCCGAACTCGTCGAGGCCGCGAAGGAGACCGCGAAGACCGGCGCCACCGAGTTCTGCATCGTCGCGGCCGTCCGCGGACCGGACGAGCGCCTCATGTCGCAGGTCCGCGACGGCATCAAGGCCATCAACGACGCCGTAGAGATCAACATCGCCTGCTCGCTCGGGATGCTGACCCAGGAGCAGGTGGACGAGCTGTCCGCGATGGGCGTCCACCGCTACAACCACAACCTGGAGACGGCCCGCTCCTACTTCCCGAACGTGGTCACCACCCACTCGTGGGAGGAACGCTGGGACACCCTCCGCATGGTCAAGGACGCCGGCATGGAGGTGTGCTGCGGCGGAATCGTCGGCATGGGGGAGACCATCGAGCAGCGCGCCGAGTTCGCAGCACAGCTCGCCGAACTGGAGCCCGACGAGGTCCCGCTGAACTTCCTCGCACCCCGCCCCGGTACTCCGTTCGCCGACCTCCCGCTGGTCGAGGGCGCCGACGCGCTCCGCACCATCGCCGCGTTCCGCCTGGCCCTGCCCCGCACCATCCTCCGCTACGCCGGCGGCCGCGAACTCACCCTCGGCGACCTCGGCACCCGCGACGGCATGCTCGGCGGCATCAACGCCATCATCGTCGGCAACTACCTGACCACCCTCGGCCGCCCCGCAGAGAAGGACCTGGAACTCCTCACCGACCTGCAAATGCCCATCAAGGCCCTAAGCCAGACCTTGTAGGGCGAGTCACTGGTCGGATGCCTCCGCTGGGCTCAGTCGTCCCAGGGCTTCCATTCGGCGGTGTCGATCTCGATGTCGAACGGGTCGGGGAGATGGATCGTCTCTCCGAATTCCCAGGACTCCTGGTGCAGGTATGCGGCCAAGCTCTGGTCCGGAATGGAGTACAGGATGGAGCGCGCGACCTTGGGGGAGCGGTCGACCAGGAGGTAGTAGGGGATTTCGGCAGCGGCGTAGCCGTTCCATTTGTTGTTGTCGTGCCGGCGTTTGGCTGGCTGCTGGTCGTACTCGGCGTTGCTGAGCGAAGTCACTTCCACGACCAGCTCGACCTGGTCAGGCACGAGCGTCCGCACCCCGGAGCGTCGCGCGGCCAGATATACGTCCTGGTCCGCGATCATCAGGTCCGGGACGAACCCTTCACCGACACCAACGAGGGACATACCGGTCCCCTGGTCCGTTTTCCAGACGTAGTCGGGCTGAAGCACGTGTGCACGAACCAGGGCGTAGTTGATGTCCCCAGCGATGGCGTTGTGCGGGAGCCCGGGCGGTGGTGACACGACGACCTTTCCTCCGATGACCTCGATCCGGGATCCTTCGGGGGCGTCGACGTAGTCATCGAGTTCACCGCGTGCCCACAGGTTGTAGGGCGTGTCGGGCAATTTCGACAATTCGTCTTCAGACAGGACTCTCACGATCCGTGACTCCTCCCTCACGATCTGCTCCCAGTCAGCGTAGAGAAGGGATGCACCCAGCGTAGCCAGATCCTTCGAACCTGTGGTCGAGAATCGTGAGGGCGCCGAGGGTGAGGCGGGACGAGGCCGGAGGTCAGCGGCGGAGGCGGGTGATGAACTTGTAGCGGTCGCCTCGGTAGAGGGACTGGGCCCATTCGACGGGCTGGCCGGTGGTGTCGAAGGCGTGGCGGGAGAGCAGCAGCATGGGGAGGCCGACGTCCACGCCCAGAAGCTGGGCGTCGTGGGGGGTGGCGAGGACGGTCTCGATGGTCTCCTCGGCCTCGGTCAGGTGGACGTCGTAGGCCGTGGCGAGCGTCTCGTACAGGGAGCGGTGGCGGGGGAGTTCGCGGCGCAGGCCGGGGAAGCGGCGGGCGGGGAGGTGGGAGGTGTCGATCGACATGGGCTCGCCGTCGGCGAGGCGGAGTCGGTGGATGCGCAGCACCCGGCCGCCGGGGCGGATGGCCAGGAGGGTGGCGAGCTGTTCGTCCGCGCTGACGTATCCGGCCTCCAGGATGCGGGTCTCGGGGCGCAGCCCGTGGTGCCGCATGTCCTCGGTGTAGCTGACGAGCTGGAGTTCCTGCGACACCTTCGGCTTGGCGACGAAGGTGCCTTTGCCCTGGATGCGCTGCAGGCGGCCTTCGACGACGAGTTCGGCGAGGGCCTGGCGGACGGTGGTGCGGGAGGTCTCGTACTTCTCGGCGAGGGTCCGTTCGGGCGGCAGCGGGCTGCCCGGCGGGAGCGACTGGATCAGCTCGACGAGGAGCTCTTTGAGCTTGTAGTACTTGGGGATACGGGGTGCCTGATTCGGGTGGCGCTTACCGATGTCGCCGAGCGAGGCCCGATCGAATCCGTGCTCGAATCCGCCCCCGTGCCGGGGCCCGCCCCTGACCTCCGTCACGGCATCTCCTCACGTTCACCATCGGTTTTCCCCGATGTTATGCGTGAAGACTACGGGCGGTAGAAGACGCCACATCCGCCAGGGCCTCCCCGAGGCGTGTGAGGTCCGACTCCCGCAGCGTGGCGCGTGCGGTGAGGCGGAGGCAGGCGCGGCCCTTCGGTACCGAGGGCGGGCGGAAGCAGCCGACGTGAAGCCCGTGCTCCGCGCAGATCCCGGCGGCGCGGACGGCGGCGTGCGGCTCGCCGAGGAAGACCGGGACGACGGCCGCGCCGGGTTCGCGGGTCTCCAGGCCGGAACCGGCCGCGAGCCCGGCGATGCGGCGGGCGCGGCCGCGGGCGCGGGCGGGCAGTTCCGGGTCGGACTCGAGGACGTCGAGGGCGGCGAGCGCTGCGCCCGCGGCGGGCGGGTTCAGGCCGGTGTCGAAGATGAACGACCGGCCGGTGTCGACCAGCGTTCCGATCACCTCGGGGGCGCCGAGGACCGCGCCGCCCTGGGAGGCCAGCGATTTCGACAGGGTCAGGGTGAGGATGACGTCCGGCTCGCCCGCGAGGCCGGCGGCGTGCGCCGCACCCCGGCCGTGGTCGCCGACGACGCCGAGCGCGTGCGCCTCGTCGATCACCAGCAGCGCACCGTGCGCACGGACGACCCTGTGCAGCGCCCCCAGCGGAGCGAGATCGCCGTCCACGGAGAACACCGCGTCGGTGACGACGACGGCGTCGTCCTCCTCGCGTCCGGCCAGCGCCCGCTCCACGGCTGCGACGTCCCGGTGCGGGACGATCACCACGCGGGATCGCGACAGCCGGCACGCGTCCACGATGGAGGCATGGTTGACCTGGTCGGACACGACGAGCGCGCCGGGCCCCGCGAGGGCCGTGACCGCGCCGAGGTTGGCGAGGAAGCCGGAGGAGAAGACGAGCCCCGCGGGACTGCCGGCGAACGCCGCGAGCCGCCGGTCCAGCTCGGCGTGCAGTTCGGTGGTCCCGGTGACGAGACGCGAGCCGGTGGAGCCGGTGCCCCAGGCGCGGGCCGCGGCGACGGCCCCCTCGACCAAGCGCGGGTCCCCGGAGAGCCCGAGGTAGTCGTTGGACGCCAGGTCGGCGAGTCCGCCGGGTCCGGCGGGACGGGGACGCAGCGTCCGCCGCAGCCCGGCCTCGGCGCGCCGCGCGGCCGCGTCCCGGAGCCGGGCCAGAGAGTCTCGTCCTGCGGTCATCCGAGAATCCTGTCAGGCCGCCCGCGGGCAGGGGGACCGGGCCCGGCGCCAAAGGCGATCGGCGATGATGGTCGCGTGCCTACCTTGACCGATCTGGTCCGCGATCACACCGACCTCACCGAGGCCGACCTGGAGTGGCTGCACGCGCTCGTGTCGGACTGGCAGCTCCTCGCCGACCTGTCGTTCGCCGACCTGCTGCTCTGGGTGCCGCTGCGGTCGGCGGACGCGCTGCCCGCCGACGCGGCCTCCCGCGGGGGCCGGGGGCAGCGGGGCGCGATCGACACCGGCGCGACCGTGCCGGGCTGGGTGGCGATCGCGCAGATGCGGCCGACGACCGGGCCGACCGCCTACCCGGAGGACCTCGTCGGAAAGGTCGTCCGGACGGGACGGCGCGGGCTGATCGACGTTGCGTGGCGGGAGCGGCGGATCGTCCGGGAGGGCGACCCGGAGTGGGGCAGCGGCATCCCCGTCCGGGAGGAGTCGATCCCGGTGCGGCGCGGCGCCAAGGTCCTCGGCGTGATCCAGCGCAGCACGAACCTCAGCTCGGCCCGCACCCCGAGCCGGCTGGAGCTGACGTACCTGCAGAGCGCCAGCGACCTCGCGACGATGATCTCCGAGGGGCGGTTCCCGGTGCCGGGGGACGAGCCGAACATGGTCCGCTCGCCGCGCGTCGGCGACGGGCTGATGCGGCTGGACCGCTCGGGCCGGGTCACCTACGCCAGCCCCAACGCCCAGTCGGCCTACCGGCGGCTCGGCTACCCGGCGGACCTGGTCGGGGAGGCGCTGGGGCAGGTCACCGCCGACCTGTGCGACACCGGCGAGCCGATGGAGGAGGCGCTGAGCGTCGTCCTGTCCGGCCGCGCGCCCCGCGAGGTGGAGGTCGAGTCACGCGGCTCGATCATGCAGCTGCGGACGATCCCGCTGGTCGTCGGAGGGACGCGGATCGGCGCGATCGTGCTGTGCCGGGACGTGACCGAGCTGCGCTGGCGGGACCGGGAGCTGCTGACCAAGGACGCCACCATCCGGGAGATCCACCACCGGGTGAAGAACAACCTGCAGACGGTCGCGGCGCTGCTGCGGCTCCAGGCGCGGCGGCTGCAGGTCCCGGAGGGACGGGCCGCGCTGGACGAGGCGGTCCGGCGCGTCGGATCCATAGCGATCGTGCACGAGACGCTGTCGCACACCCCCGACGAGCTGATCGACTTCGACGACATCGCGGACCGGGTGATCACGATGGCGGCGGAGGTGTCCACCCCGGAGACGAAGGTCACGCCCAAGCGGACCGGGAGCTTCGGCGTCCTGCCCGCCGAGGTGGCGACGCCGCTGGCGATGGCGCTCACCGAACTGCTGCAGAACGCCCTGGAACACGGCTTCGCCAGCCGGTTCGGGACCCTGGAGGTCGTCGCGCAACGCCACGGCGAGGGCGGCGAGGCGCGCGAGCGCGGCGGTGTGGCGGTCTGGGGTGAATGGCCGGCGGCCGGCGATCACGAGTCCCGCGAGGCCCCCGTCGAGGAGCCCGCCGGGCGCCGTCTCGTCACGGTGGTCGCGGACGACGGCGTCGGGCTCCCGGCGGACTTCGACGTGGAGAGCAGCGACAGCCTCGGCCTTCAGATCGTCCGCACCCTGATCGTGGGGGAACTGGGCGGCCGCCTGGACTTCCGTCCCCGCCCCGGCGGCGGCACGGAGGTCGTCGTGGACGTCCCCCTGGACCACCACCGCCCCAGAGTCTGATCGCCTTTCCCTCCTCCCCGGAGCCTGGCCCGGGGCTCGGGAGGCGGCTCCGTTCTCGGCGGGGACGGCGAAGCACCCGCGGCCGGTGGTGGTCACGGGTGCTTCGGGAGAGTCTCATGGGGGCGGTTCGCTCTCCGGCCGGGAGGCTCGGAGGCGGCGCCGCTACGGGGCCGACCGGGGGGCAGGCCGGGCGTGGGTCAGAGGCTGGTGCGGGCTCGGATGCGGGAGGCACGGCGCTTGAGGGCGCGGCGTTCGTCTTCGCCCATTCCACCCCAGACGCCCGAGTCCTGGCCGGACTCCAGTGCCCAGCGCAGGCAGGCGTCGGTCACGTCGCAGCGCCGGCACACCTGCTTGGCCTCTTCGATCTGCAGGATCGCGGGCCCGGTGTTGCCGATCGGGAAGAACAGCTCGGGGTCCACGTCACGGCAGGCTGCGCGGTGGCGCCAGTCCATGCGGTCCACTCCTTCGTCAGGTGGTGGAGTTGCTCCACTTTTGTGAACGATTTCACATGTCGCGAACTCCCGGGGTGGCGGTAGCCAGGTCCAGGGGTGAATGTTCGGCGGCGCTTGCGAGCAGGGAAGCCGACGGCGTTGGGGCTCCTGTCTCGGAAAACGCACTTTGAGCCTGTCAGGGCGGCGCAGGCGGACGCAAGACCTTTGAGAAAGGATTCTCAAAGTATGGGTGTCGCATGTGTCACACCCGCGGGACGGGCGTGTTACTTGGCTCTCACCTGGCACACCATGACCCTGCGGAGTGAGAGGACGCGCCTTAAATGACGACGCGTATCGCCTTGGGAACGGACCGGAACGTCACGCTGCGTTGCTCGCCGAGGTAGTCGCCGTCCAGCTGAAACGCCACCGGACGGTCTGCGCGCAGCGTCACCTCCGACGCGTCGTGCACGTTCACCACGTGGCGGCCCTGGAGGGGACGGGCGCGGGCCGTCAGCATCTGCGCCACCGCCCCCAGCGTCGGACCCACCTCCAGCGAACGGATTCCGAACACGTCCAGGCCGCGCGCGAAGTTCGCCCTCGGGCTCGGATTCACCGGGACATGGCCCATGTAAGTCCACGGAGAGGTATTGGAGATAAATGCCAGGAACAGCCCCGTTTTCGGGGGACGTCCGGGCTGCTCCAAAGTGAGGGCGGGACGCCGCCGATCCGTACCGGAGAAGAAATGCCGGATCGCCGTCCGGACGTACAGCGACGTATAGGCCGTGGCCCCGGCGGCGCGGCGGCGCTCCACCTCCCGGACGACCTCCGCGTCCAGCCCGACGCCCGCGCAGAACGTGAAATAGCGTTCGGCGCCGCCGTCATGGCTCGCCGTCCCGAGCCCGACCGTCCGGTACCGGCCCGCCCGCAGCGCCTCCAGCACCGACTTCGTCGCGCCGATCGGGTCGGCGGGCAGGCCGAGCGTCTTGGCGAACACGTTCGCGCTGCCGGACGGCAGCACCGCCAGGGCCGGCAGATCGGGGGACGGCCCGTCGGCGAGCAGCCCGTTGACCGCCTCGTTCACCGTGCCGTCACCGCCGAGCGCGATCACGACGTCGTAGCCGTCCACGGCCGCCCGCCGGGCCAGTTCGGTCGCGTGGCCGCGGTGGCCGGTCTCGGCGAGGACGAGGTCGAGGTCGCCGGTGAACGCCCGCATGAGGATGTCGCGGGCCCGCCGGGAGGTGGAGGTCGCCTTGGGATTGGCGATGAGCATGGCGCGCACGGCGTCAGCGTACCGAGCGTTCCGGATGCGTTCGCCCGGCGTTCGCCTCCGATCCGGGTGCGCACGGGGGCGGCGCGGCACGGGAGTAGGGTTTCGGGTTGTGTCGAAGCGTCCCTTCACCGTGCAGGCCGCCGCCGCTCTCGAAGCCGCGGAAGGCGTCGCCGCCGTCGGATTCGGCGTCTACACCGGCGTGGAGACCGCCCGCGGCGCAGCCGTCGATCCGGCCAGCGCGATCGGGGTGACCGTCCTGTCCCTCGCCGGCGGCCTCGGGATGCTGGCCTGCGCCCGGGGGCTGCTGCGCGCCGACCAGTGGAGCCGCGCGCCCACGGTGCTGACCCAGCTGTTCGCGCTGCCGGTCGCATGGTCGCTGTGGCAGAGCGAACGTCCCGCCATCGCGATCCCGATGGCCGCGATGGCCGTCCTCGCCCTGGTGGCCGTGCTCAGCCCGCCCAGCACCGCCTGGCTCATCGAGGACCACGACGAGGAACACGCACCGGACGCGGGGGACGAGAGGGACGGGGACGAAGGCGACCGCGCCGACGGCCACGGGAACGAAGGAGACGGGGACGAAGGCCGCGGGGGCGGCGAACGCTCCGCCGCCGCGGAGGCGCCGCCCACGGAATCGCGCTCTCTGGGGCAACGCCTCAAGGACCGCTTGAAGGTCGACGACACGAAGAAGTGATCGGGCGCCGAGGGAGCCGCAAGGCCCCTCGGCACCGTCCGGCACCGTCGGCTACTCGTCGGCGGTGAGGCCCTCGCGGAGCTGGGCCAGGGTGCGGGCGAGCAGCCTCGACACGTGCATCTGGGAGATGCCGAGCTCGGCGGCGATCTGCGACTGGGTCATGTTGCCGAAGAACCTCAGCAGCAGGATCTTCTTCTCCCGGGCGGGCAGCTTCTCCAGCAGCGGCTTGAGGGACTCGCGGTACTCCACGCCCTCCAGCGACTCGTCGACCATGCCGAGCGAGTCGGCCACCGCCGGGGCGTCCTCGTCACCGGAGTCGGGGGCGTCCAGGGACACGGTGGAGTAGGCGTTCGCCGACTCCAGGCCCTCCAGCACCTCCTCCTCGCTCATCTGCAGGTGCGCGGCGAGTTCGCTGACGGTCGGCGCCCGGCCCTCGCGCTGGGCGAGGTCGCTGATCGCCTTGGTCAGCGACAGCTTGAGCTCCTGCAGCCGGCGCGGGACGCGCACGGCCCAGCCCTTGTCGCGGAAGTGCCGCTTGATCTCGCCGACGATGGTGGGGGTGGCGTAGGTGGAGAACTCCACGCCCCGTTCCAGGTCGAACCGGTCGATGGACTTGATCAGGCCGATGGTGGCGACCTGGATCAGGTCGTCCAGCCACTCGCCGCGGTTGCGGAAGCGGCGGGCGAGGTACTCCACCAGCGGCAGATGGAGCTCCACGAGCTGGTCGCGGATGCGCTGGCGCTCCGGATCGCCCTCGGGGAGCACTGCAAGGCGCTCGAACAGGGCACGTGCACGGGCCCGGTCGGGCACCGCGCTCTCGGTCCGCTCGGTGCTCACGTCGGCGACCGTCTGCTCCGTCGTCGTCTTCTCCGTCACGGGGACCCCGCCGTACCGCGCCGTTTCTGCAGCGTCACGGTGACCCTGTCGTCGGCGCCCACCTGGGCGTCCACCTCGCCCGCCAGCGACGAGAGGACCGTCCAGGCGAAGGTGTCGCGGCTGGGCTCCTCGCCGTCCACGGTGAGCACCGACACGGAGATGCGCATGGCGTCCCCGGTCAGTTCGAACTCGCATACCAGGTCCGTCCCAGGGACGGCCTGGGCGAGCAGCATCGCGCACGCCTCGTCGACGGCGATGCGCAGGTCTTCTATCTCGTCCAGCGTGAAGTCCAGCCTGGCCGCAAGCCCCGCGGTGGCGGTCCGCAGGACGGACAGGTAGGCGCTCGCGGCGGGCAGCTTCACCGTCACCACGTCGCGGACGGACAACTTCGTACTGGTCGGCATCGCAGCGGTTTCCTCGGTCACGTCACTCCCTCGCAGGATGGTCCCGCTGCTTCGAAACTACCGCCTGCGAAGCACTGTGGGAGACTCCGGCGCGCGTGGCTTTCTCACCAATGTCCGCGCCGACGTGAAACGACGTGTTCCAAACCTCCTGCGAGGGAGGCGTGCATCACGTGTGCGACCCGGCCGGACGGGGCTCGGCGGGCAGCAGCGCGCCCCGGTGGGCGATGACGCGGGCGGCGAGGACGCAGGCCGTCTCGGCCGCCGCCCGCCGCCCGGCGCCGCCGAGCCTGGCCGCGAGGTAGCCGCCGTTGAACGCGTCGCCCGCCGCCGTGGTGTCGACCACGGCCACGCCGGGCACGGCCGGGACGGACTCCTGGACGTCGCCGTCGGCGATCACGCACCCGCGCTCGCCGGTCTTGACGGCGATCTCGGCCACCCCGGCCGTTCGCAGACGGCGAACGGAGTCGGCGGCGGAGGCGTCCCCGAAGACGGCGCGGTCGTCGGTGAGGGTCGGCAGCGCGATGTCGGTGCGGGACAGGACCGCGGACATGGCGGAGGCCGCGGCGGCGGGCGAGGACCACCCCGCCGGGCGGTAGTTGCCGTCGAACGCGACCAGCCCGCCGCGCCGCCGGGTCTCGTCCAGGACGGCGAGCAGCCGTTCCCGTGCCCGGCCGGTCATGATCGACAGGGAGATCCCGGAGAGGTAGACGAGGTCGTGACCGGCGAGGGCGTCGTCGACCTCGTCCGGTTGGGAAGGCCCGAAAAGGCCCCGGGCGGCCGACTGCGACCGGTAGTAGTGGAACGTCCGCTCACCGTCACCGTCTGTGCGGATCAGGTAGAGGCCGGCCTGCCCGCCGGGGACGGCGCGGGTGTGCCGTGCCCCGACGCCGTGGGCGGCCCAGGACTCGGCCATCAAGGCGCTGTAGGGGTCGTCGCCGATGAGGGTGGCGAACTGGACGTCGGCCGTCCCGGGGGCGGTGCTCCGGGCGAGGTAGGCGGCGACGTTGAAGACGTCCCCGGCGTATCCGAGCGCGAGCCGGTCGGGGGCGACATGGCTCAGTTCGATCATGCACTCGCCGATCAGGGCGATCCGGGCGGGTCGTCCGGGGTTCGCCGGGACCACGGTGTCCAGCGTGCTCATGGGGTCCTCTCTGCGGGGCGGCCGCGATAGGGCGACGATACATCTAGACAACAAGTGATCTGATGACTAAGACTGCGGGTGCCGATGCACACCACCCGCGCGAGACCCCGCCCTCGGCCGGACACAGACTGGACACAGAAGGGACGCCCATGGACGACGATCCGATGCGAGGCTACGACGACGACGGATACGCGATCTTCAGGAACGTCATCGATTCCGCGCTGATCGCCGAGGCCGACCAGCACGTCCGCTGGCTGCAGGAGCGCCACCCCGACCGGACCGGTGAGGACCTGTCCACCGAACTGGTCGCCAAGGACCCCTTCTGGGTGCGGCTCGTCTCCGACGACCGGCTGCTGGACGTGGCGCAGCGGTTCATCGGACCCGACATCGCCCTGTTCGCCTCCGCCTACATCTCCAAGCCGCCCTACACCGGCAAGGCGGTCCTGTGGCACCAGGACGGCGCGTTCTGGCCGCTCGAACCGATGCGCGTCGTGACGCTCTGGCTCGCCATCGACCGCTCGACGCCGGAGAACGGCTGCCTGCGCGTCGTCCCCGGCAGCCACAAGGACGACCTGCACGAGGTCAGGGAGCGCGACGACGCCGGCGCCGTCTTCGGCGTGGAGAGCGCGGTCGGGGTGGACGAGTCCCGCGCCGTGGACCTCGTCCTCGAACCCGGGGACGTCGAGGTCCACCACCCGAACATCATGCACGGCAGCAACGCCAACAACTCGCCCCACCGGCGCTGCGGCCTCACGATCCGCTACATCCCGACCTCGACCCGGATCACCGAGGAGCCGCTGCCGTTCCCGTCCGCGCTGCTGCTGCGCGGTGAGCCGGGCGTGAACGAGTACCAGCCGCGGCCCCGCTACACGCCCGGCGAGCACTTCGCCTTCAGCGGCGCGGAGACCTGGGGCTGACCGGCCGCCGATGACGTATCGACGCCACCGGCCGTCCCGGAACTGGGGCGCCCGCGTCCACGAGATCACCTGGGCGGGCGTGGACGCCCTGGTGCTGGAGAACGAACTGCTGAGGGTGACCGTCCTCGCGGGCAAGGGCGGCGACATCGCCGAGTTCTGCTTCAAGCCGCGCGACATGGACTTCGTGTGGCTGTCGCCCGGCGGCCTGCGCAACCCGCGGGACGTCGCCGGCGGCGCGGCGGACGACACCGCCGTGTTCCTCGACGGTTACGAGGGCGGGTGGCAGGAGGTCCTGCCGAACGGCGGCGCCCCGAGCACCTACCGGGGTGCCGCGTTCGCCCAGCACGGCGAGGTCGCCGGCCTTCCGTGGGACGCCGAGATCGTGGCCGACGACCCCGGCGAGGTCGCCGTCCGGCTCGGCGTGCGGGCCAGGCGGATGCCGCTCCGGCTGGTCAAGACGCTCCGGCTCCGGTCCGGCGAGCCCGAGCTGGTCATCGAGGAGGAACTGGCCAACGAGTCCGGTGTGCCGCTGGACGTGATGTGGGGGCACCACATCGTGTTCGGCGCGCCCTTCCTGCGCCCGGGGCACCGGATCAGGCTGCCCGGCGCCGCCCGGGTCGTCCCGCACGAGACCGCCATCGGGCCCGGTGGCCGCCGCGTCGCGGGAGGCGGGCCGCACGCGTGGCCGCGTGTCCCCGGCGACACCGGCGGGGTCGTCGACCTCGACGTCGTTCCCGGCCGCGGTGCGCCGAGTGAGATCGTTTACCTCGCCGGCCTGGACGAGGGCCGCTACGAGGTCGTCGATCCGGACGGCGGCCTCGGGATGCGGGTGCGCTGGGACGTGTCCGTCCTGCCGCATCTGTGGCTGTGGCAGGAGTCCGGCGCGACCACCGGGCATCCGTGGTGGGGCCGCGCGTACGTGATGGGCCTGGAACCGTTCGCCGGATATCCGACGGACGGGCTCGCGGCGGCGGCCGCCAACGGGACCGCGCTCCGGCTGGAGCCGCACTGCACCCGGAGGCTCCGGCTGAGCGCGGGCGTGATCGAGGGGGACACATGAAGGAGTTCGACGGCAGGGTCGCCATCGTGACCGGCGGGTCGCTGGGGATCGGACGGGCCGTGGTGGAGCGGCTCGCGGCGGACGGCGCCGCGGTGGTGTTCTGCGGCCTCGGCGCGGACGGCGTCGGGCGGGCGGAGCGGGAACTGCGCGCGGACGGCCTGGAGGTCACCGGCGCGGTGGCGGACGTGACCGACGCCGCGCAGATGAGCGGCCTGGTCGAGACGGCCGTGTCCCGGCACGGGGGGCTCGACGTGGTGGTGACCTGTGCCGGCGTCCAGCGCTACGGGACGGTCGAGGAGACCTCCGAGGAGCTGTGGGACGAGGTGCTCGGCGTCAACGTCAAGGGCGTCTTCCTCGCCTGCCGTGCCGCCGTCCCCGAGCTGCGGCGCCGGGGCGGCGGGGCGATCGTGACGATGTCGTCGGTGCAGGCCTTCGTCTCGCAGGACCGGGTCGCCGCCTACAGCGCCAGCAAGGCCGCGATCAACGCGCTGACGCGGGCGATGGCGCTCGACCACGCCGCCGACGGCATCCGCGCCAACGTGGTCTGCCCGGGGTCGGTCGACACCCCGATGCTGCGCTGGGCCGCCGACCTGTTCCGCGGGGAGTCGAGCCAGGACGCGCAGGTCGCCGAGTGGGGACGGGCGCATCCGCTCGGACGGGTGGCGAACGCGGCCGAGGTCGCCGAGATGGTCGCGTTCCTCGCCGGGCCGCGCTCGTCGTTCGTGACCGGCGCCGAGCACCGCGTGGACGGCGGCCTTCTCGCCCGCAACCCCGCCGCTCTCCCAGAGATCTAGACACCAAGTCATCTAATGAATAATGATGTGGCGCACGGGCCGCGTGTGAACCGCCAACCCCATCCGTCCCCTGGTTCACACGGTGTGCGCTCGCGGAGGCTTCCATGCAGGATCCCGTCCCCTCCCAGCCCTCCTCTCCCGCCCGGCCACGACGCCGGCGGCGGACGCGTGCCGCCGCCATCACGTCCGCCCTGGTGCTCGGCGCCGGGCTGGCCACCGTTCCGGCCGTCCCGGCCGCGGCCGGGACGGCCGGAAACGGCTACGCGAAGGGGCACGGCAAAGGCCCCGGGAACAGCGCCGCCGGGCCGGTCTGCTCCGGCCGCCCAGCGCCGACGTTCGGCACGGCCGCGCCGAACACGGCCGTGAACGGCAAGTTCACCGCCTACGGCAACAGCAACGCCCTCCTGGACGACTGGACCGGCGCCGACACCACGTACTCGCTGAAGCTGTCGGACGGGCGCCTCGTCTACGCCTACTCCGACACGTTCCTCGGCAAGGTCAACGCGGACGGCTCCCGCCCGCTCACCGTCGACGACGGCGGGACGACCCCGTTCATCAACAGCTCCTTCGTCGTGCAGTCCGCCGGCGGCGGGCTCAGCACCGTCCACGGCGGGACGGCCGCCGCCCCGGAGGCGGTCATGCCGCCCCCGCAGCCGGCCCACTGGTACTGGGCCGGTGACCTCACCCAGAGCGGCTCGGAGATCCAGCAGGTCTACCGCGAGTACTACGACCCCGACCCGACGAACGGCACCGGGTGGGACATGAAGTTCAAGGGCAACGTCCTCGCACGCTTCTCCACCGGCGACCTGTCCGAGCCCACGCAGGTGAGGGCGATGCCCTCGGCGGACGGCGTCCAGTGGGGCTCGGCGCTGCTCAAGGACGGCGGCCACACCTACATCTACGGCACCGAGGACTACACCGACCCCGAAACGAAGGTGAACACCAAGTACCTGCACGTCGCGCGGGTGCTCGGCTCCGACCTGCGCGGCAGGTGGGAGTACCGGACGGCGGCCGGCTGGTCGTGGACGGAGACGGCGTCGGCGCGGCTGATGAGCGACGTGTCCAACGAGTTCAGCGTCACCCGGCGCGGCCCGCACTACATCATGGTCAACCAGGACACGAAGATCGCCTTCGGTGCGGAGATCGACGTGCTGCTGTCCTGCTCGGCAGGCGGGCCGTTCACCGCCGAGCAGACCGTCTACTCGACGCCCGAGACCGGCGCCTGGGGCTCCTACGGGGACCCGGACGTCTACACCTACAACGCCCATCAGCACGCCTCGCTGTCGTCCAGCGGCAACCTGGTCATCTCCTACAACGTGAACAGCCTGGACGCCACCAAGGGCCCCGAGAACGACAACTACCGGGACGTCACCATCTACCGGGCGCGCTACGTCAACCTGCCGGTCTCCGGCTGACACCGCCCGCAATGCCGCGGCATCGCCGTTCCGTCCACGGCGGTACCGCTCCCCACGCGCCCCCGGGTGACCTCCCGCCCGGGGGCGCGTCCATCCCCTTCGGACATGGAGGTCCCATGGACGCCGACCTGGCCGCCGCGCTCGACGGAATGCCCCATGTCGGGCTGGCCGACCCGCTCAAGGCCCGAACGGCGATGCGCGACCTCGTCGCCGCCCTGAGTGAACCCGTCGCCGGGGCGGGCGCCGAGATCCGGGACCGGATGATCCCGGGGCCGCCGGGTGCGCCTCCCGTGCCGGTGCGGATCTACAGTCCGGGGCGTGCCGCGCGTCCGGCGCCCGTGCTCGTGTACTTCCACGGCGGCGGGTTCGTCACCGGCGGCCTGGACAACGAGCACGGCCGATGCGTGAAGTTCGCCGCCGAGGACGGGATCGCGGTCGTGTCGGTCGGCTACCGGCTCGCGCCCGAGCATCCGTTCCCCGCCGGGTTCGAGGACTGCTACGCGGCGACGGTGTGGGCGCATGAGCACGCGGCCGGATTCGGCGGCGACCCGGAGCGGGTCGCGGTGGGCGGGGGGAGCGCCGGGGGCGCGCTGGCCGCCGCGGTGGCGCTGCGCGCGCGGGACGAGGGCGGTCCGCCGCTGGTGTTCCAGATGCTGCTCTATCCCGTCCTGGACGACCGCATGGACACCCCGTCGATGCGGGCGTTCACCGAGCCGCCGCTGTTCAACCGCACCGACGTCGAGCACATGTGGCGGCACTACCTGGGCGGGCGGGCCGGCGTCCCGGCGTATGCGGCGCCCGCCCGCGCCACCGACCTGAGCGGCCTTCCGCCCGCGTACGTGCTGGTCGCGGAGTTCGACCCGCTGCGGGACGAGGATCTCGACTACGCGCACCGCCTGATCGTCTCGGGGGTCTCCACCGAGGTTCACCATGTGCCGGGCGCGTGCCACGGGTTCGACGGCATCATGACCGCGCGGCTGGGGCGGCTGGCGTTCGAGGAGGAGCGGGCCGTCCTGCGGCGGAACCTCGCCGGTGACCTGGCAGGAAAGGCTGGACACGACCAGTCGCTAAGTGATTAGATGACTTTACTTCTTGGGAACGAGGTGGCGATGTCACACGATGTGGCCCGGCCGAGCCTGGCGGATGCGCTGACCGAGCGGATGCTGGAGCTGATCAGGTCGGACGGCCTGAGCGCCGGCGACCGGCTGCCGTCGGCGCGCGAGCTGTCGCAGCGCTTCGCGGTGACCACGCCGACGCTGCGGGAGGCGCTGCGCAGGCTGGAGGCGACCGGAGCGATCCAGCTCCGGCACGGCTCGGGCATCTATGTGGGCGCCGACCTCGAACGGGTGATCATCCCGAACCCGAACGCCCGGACGCTGGACGGCGACCGGCTGCTCCAGCTCCTGGACGCCCGGCTGCTGATCGAGCCGCCGCTGGCCGCCCAGGCCGCCCACCGGTCCGAGCCCGGCGACCTCGAACGGCTCCGCACCGTCCTGGCCGATGCGGCCCGGAACCTGACCTCCGGCGAGGAGGCCGAGGCGCGGCTGCACGACGCCAACATGGCCTTCCACCGGGCCACCGCCGGCGCCGCCGGCAACTCCGTCCTCTGCGAGGTCATCGACTCGCTGCTGATGGTGCACTCCACCGAGCAGCGCGAGATACAACGGATCTTCGACGACCGCACCCGGGACTACGAGGAGCACCGGGCGATCCTCGGTGCCATCGAGACCGGAGCGGAACGGGAGGCCGAGGAGCTCATGCGCTCCCACCTCGCCGACGTCAAACACGTGATCGAGCAGCGGCTCGGCTGAGCGAGCCGCATCTCCGTACCCCGTAGCCCGCACCCCCGCACCCCCGCACCCCGTAATCACCGCACCCCCGCACCCCCGCACCCTGCCGCCCGGCGGACGCGCCGCGCGGTCTGTTCATCCTTCGACCACCCCGATCGGGCACCCACCCGATGAAGGAGGCTCACCATGTTGTCGTCCAAGCGACTGCGGGTGACCGCGTTCACCATGGGCGCGCTGCTGCTCGCCGCCGGCTGCGGATCCGGCGACGGCGGCGGCGACAAGTCCGAACTGAAGCTCTACAACGACAAGGGCGCATGGAAGCCCTTCTTCGAGCAGATGGCCGTGCTCGGCAAGCAGCAGACCGGCCTCGACATGAAACCGGTCGGCTACACCGACGAACCGACCTACACGGCGTTCATCAAGAGCTCGTTCCGCACCAACGTCAAACCGGACCTGTTCACCTGGACGACCGGTGGGCGGCTGAAGGAGATCGTCGACCAGAACCAGGTCGCCGAGACGACGAAGCTCTGGCAGGACGCCATCAAGAGCGGCGACCTGACCGAGGAACTGAAGACCTACTACACGGTCGACGGCAAGCAGTACTGCGTCCCGCTGAACACCGCCTACTGGGGCATGTTCTACAACAAGAAGCTCTTCGCCGAGCACGACCTGAAGCCGCCCACGACCTGGGCAGAGCTCGAGAAGGTCGCGCGGACGCTCAAGTCGAAGGGCCAGGTGCCCTTCAACCAGACCACCCCGACGTCGCTGTTCTCCTTCGCCTGGTTCGAGCAGCTCCTCGCCGGCAGCGACCCCGACCTGTACGACCGGCTGTCGAAGGGCGAGGCGTCCTACACCGACCCCGGCGTGGTGAAGGTGATGGAGCGCTGGAAGTCGATGATCGACGCCGGCTACTTCACCAAGCCGGGCGACAAGTCCGATCCCGCCGACCACTTCAAGTCGGGTGAGGCCGCCATGGTCATCAACGGGACGTGGTTCAACACGAGCATGACCCAGCGCGGCCTCAAGCAGGGCGAGGACTACGGGTTCTTCTTCATCCCGAACGTGAACCCGCAGTTGCAGAAGCGGTCACTGATCTTCGAGAGCGGGCCGCTGTGCTCGCTGCGCAAGGCCCCCGACCCGGAGGCCAGCACGAAGTACCTCAAGTGGTGGATCACGCCCGCGGCGCAGGAGAAGTGGTCCAACGCGCGCGGCGACGTGTCCGGCAACCCGAAGGTGAAGGTCGCCGACCCCGAGCTGGACAAGGTCACCAAGGAGGCCGCGTCGAACGAGAACCGGCTCATCCTGCGCTACTTCGAGGCGGCGCCCCCGCCCGTCCTCACCGAGGCGCTCAGCGGGTTCGACAAGTTCCTCAACGAGCCCGGCTCGTACATGGACGTCCTCAAGAACATCCAGAAGGTGAACGAGGACTACTGGAAGTCGCACAAGGGCGGAAGCTGATCCATTCATGAGCACGCACAAGGCCACCGCCGACCCTCCGGCGCCGGCGGTGGAGCGCGGGCACCGTCCGGGGACCGGCCGCCGCGGCTCGCGCGGCGGCCGTCCCGGGAAGGGTTTCGCGCTGCACGGCCGGTTCCGGCACGTCTACATCTCACCGGCCGTGCTGCTGGTCGCCGTCCTGCTCTACCTGCCGTTCCTGTGGACGGCGTACCTGAGCTTCACCTCCTACGACGGGCTCGCGTCGCCGGAGTTCACCGGCCTCGACAACTACCGGCGGCTCCTTGAGGACGATGCCCTGCTCATCTCGATCCGCAACACGCTGCTGTGGGTCGTCGGGACCGTCGCGCTGCCGGTGGGAGGCGGGCTGCTCGTCGCCGTGCTGTCCTACGACGTCAGGGGCGGCGGCTGGTTCCGGCTGCCGTTCCTGCTGCCGTACGCGATGTCGGGCGCCGGCCTCGGCGTGATCTGGGGCTTCATCCTGCAGCCGGACGGCATGGTGAACCAGATCCTGACGACCCTCGGCATGCCCGGCGGCGACACCGCCTTCCTCCAGGACGGCCCGCGCAACACCCTCGCGATGATCGTGGTGTGGACGTGGCAGCAGCTCGGCGTCAACATGCTGCTGTTCGTCGTCGGCCTGCAGTCGATCCCGAAGGGACCCATCGAGGCCGCCCGCATCGACGGCGCGTCCGGATGGTCGATGTTCCGGCACGTCACCTGGCCGCTGATGCGGCCCATCACCACCGTCGTGCTCGGCCTCGCGCTCGTGGCGGGCCTGAAGAACTTCGACATCGTCTGGGTGATGACGCAGGGCGGGCCGGGACGCTCGTCCGAGACGCTCGCCGTGACCATGTACCGCGACGTGTTCGTCGCCAACGAGTACGGATACGGCTCGGCGGTCGCGGTGCTGCTGACCACCATCACGGGCCTGGCCTCGTACGTCTACCTGCGCCGCCAGATCGGCAAGGAGGAGATGTCGTGACGGAGCGAAGCGGCGGCCGGAGAGCGGGCGCGCTGAACCGGACGGTGCGCCGCGCCGTGCTGGCCGTGCTCGGCGTGGTGTGGCTGTTCCCCACGTACCTGATCGTGGCGAACGCCGTCCGGCCCGCCGGCGACTACGATCCGTCCGACTCGGTGTCGCCGCCGTCGTCGATCGGGCTGTTCGACAACATCTCGCAGGCGTGGGAGCAGACCGCCGTCGGCAGTTCGCTGCTGAGCACCCTGCTCTACAGCGTCGTCTCCCCGGCACTGGCCGTCCTGCTGGGCGCGCTCGCCGGTTACGCGATCGTGGTGCTGCGGCTCAAGCACGGCTTCACCTGGTTCATCGTGATCTTCGCGGGGACCGTGGTGCCGTTCCAGATGCTGCTGATCCCGCTGTTCGTCGGCTACAGCAAGGTCGCGCTGTACGACGACAGGCTCGGGCTGATCCTGATCTACTCGGCGATCAACGTCCCGCTCGCCGCGCTCGTGATGCGCAACTTCTTCGGCAACGTCGCCATGTCGATCTTCGAGGCGGCGCGGCTGGACGGCGCGTCCACGTTCCGCATCTTCTGGCGGATCTACCTCCCGCTGTCCTCGGCGGCCCTCGCCGCCGTGTTCATCCTGGAGTTCACCTTCGTGTGGAACGACCTGCTGTTCGGCCTGACGCTGTCGCAGTCGGAGAACGTCCGGCCGGTGTGGGCGGAGCTGTCGGCGCTCACCACCGACGTGTACGCCGGGACGCCCGTGCCGATCGCGCTGGCCGCCGGGCTGGTGGTCTCGCTGCCGACCGTCCTGCTGTTCCTCGCGACGCAGCGGCTGTTCACCCGCGGGCTCACCCTCGCCCAGTTCTGACGCTCCCCAGAGAAAGAGTGACGCATAACGATGACGAGTCGTCTGCTTCAGGCGAGCCTCGGTTCGCCCGACTATGACGGGATCCGCGAAGCGCTGCGGGAGGACACCTCCACCGAGGTCCTCGCGGTGCGGGGGCTGTCCGTCCGCGCCGCCGTGCTGCCGCTGTTCAAGCGGGACGAGACCGGCGAGCTCCGGCAGGCCGTCCGGCTGACACCGGCCGGCGGCGGCCCCGTGGACCTGGCGCTCAAGGACGGTGACACCGTCGTCGCGAGCGCCACCGCCGCCGCCGGCGAGACCGTCACGCTGCTCGTCCCCGAGGCGGACGGCCCGCGCCGCGTCACCCTGGAGGTGCGGCGGCCGGGCGCCGGCGGAGCGGACGGTCTCGTGGGCGCCGCGCCGCTCGACATCCTCCCGCAGCGCAAGTGGAACGTCTTCGTCGTCCACCACTCGCACCTGGACATCGGCTACACCGACACGCAGGGCACCGTCCTGCGGCACCACCTGGACTACCTCGACGCGGCGCTGCGGCTGGCGCGGCAGACCGACGGGCGCCCGGACGACGCCCGGTTCCGGTGGTCGGTGGAGTCGTCGATGCCGGCGCTGCGCTGGCTCGCGACCCGACCCGGCGACCAGGTCGCCGAGTTCACCGAGCGGGTCCGCGCGGGCGCCATCGAGGTCACCGCGTTCCCGATGCAGCTGCACACGGAGGCGTGCTCGACGGAAGAGCTGTACCGGCAGCTCCGCTTCGTCGAGCACCTGCGGCACGAGTACGGCATCGAGGTCCGCTCGGCCATGCACACCGACATCCCGGGCGCGGTCGCCGGGACCGTCGACGCGCTGAACGCGGCGGGTGTCCGCTACCTGGCCGCGGCGCACAACTGGGCCGGGCGGTCCGTCCCCTACATCACGGGCGGCGACAAGCTCGCCCGCCCGTTCCGGTGGCGGTCGCCCGGCGGCGGCGAGCTGATCGTCTGGTTCACCGACACCCCGCACGGCATGGCCTACATGGAGGGCAACACCGTCGGGCTCGTCGACGGCTACGACCTCGCCGAGGACCTGCTGCCCCGTTACCTCGGCTCCCTCGCCGACCGCCCCTACCCGTACGGGCCCGGGACGTTCGGCTGGTACGCCGCGCCCGGCCAGGTCGGCGCCGCCAAGGACCCCGACTTCCTGGACGCCGTCCACCTGCGCGTGCAGGGCGCGCACGCCGACAACGCCGGGCCGTCGATCGTCCCCGCCGACATCGCGCACCGGTGGAACGAGACGTGGGCGTACCCCCGGCTTCGGATGGCGACCAACGCCGACTTCTTCGAGTACGTCGAAGAGCACCACGGCGACCGGCTCCAGACCCACGAGGGCGACTGGACCGACTGGTGGGCCGACGGCCTCGGCTCCGGTGCCCGCCCCCTCGGCCACGTCCGCCGCGCGCAGAACATCCTGCGGTCCGCCGAGACGCTGCACGCCCTCGCCGACGACCGCAGCGGCGACCGCACGGGCGCACCCGCCGCGATCGACGAGGCGTACGACCGCGCCGCGCTGTTCGACGAGCACACCTGGGGCGCCGCGAACCCGTGGGAGGACGCCGAAGAGGGCGGCGACTCCGGCGGCCTGCAGTGGACCCGCAAGTCGCAGGTCGGCTACCAGGCCCACGACGACGCGCTCGACCTGCTCCAGTCCGGCGCCCGGCGGCTCGGCGCGACGTTCGGGGCGGCGCCTGACGCGCTCGCGTCGTTCCTCGTCGTCAACCCCGGCACCGCCGCCCGCACCGACGTGGCCCGCGCGTTCCTGCCCCGCGACGTCGTCGCCGTGGACGTCCCGGTCGCACTCGTGGACGCCCGCACCGGCGAGCCCGTCCCGCACCGCGAGGAGGAGGTCGACCCGGACGAGTGGCCCACCCGTCCCATCGGGCGCCACCTGGAGGCGGTGGTACCGGACGTCCCCGGCCACGGGCACGTCCGCGTCGACGTGGTCCGCGCCGGCGCCGACCGCGGCGGGGCCGCCGCGCCCGAGCCGATCGACCTCGGCTCCGACGGGACGATCGAGAACGAGTTCTACCGCGTCGCCTACGACGTCAGGGAAGGCCACATCGGCTCGGTGTTCGACAAGGTCGCCGGCCGTGAACTGGTGAACTCCGGCTCCGTCGCCGGGTTCGGGCAGTACGTCTACGACCGGTACGCGACCGCGCCGCACTTCAACCACATGTCCGGGCACATGCTCGTCCACGACAAGACCATGCTCGGCGACCGGGCCGTCGGCACCCACGCGACCGTCACCGCGTGCGAGCGCACCCCCGCCGGCGAACGGCTCGTCATCGAGCAGCACGGCAAGGGCGTCGACTGGCTGCGCACCACCATCGACCTGTACGCCGGAGTCCCGCGCGTCGACGTCCGCTACCAGCTGGGCAAGCAGCCCACGGCGGCCAAGGAGGCGGTGTTCTTCGCGTTCCCGTTCGCCGTGGACGGGCCGCCGGCCGCCTGGGAGCTCACCGGCGGCGTCGGCGGCACCGCGGTCCCGAGCGTCCCCGGATCGGCCGAGCACATGCGCCCCATCCGGCACTGGGTCGCGTTCGAGGACCCCGGCCTGACCGTCGCGTGGGCGACGCTGGAGGCGCCGCTCGTCCAGTTCGGCTCCATCCACATGCCGTACGCGCCGTTCCCGCCCACTCTCGACAACGAGGACGGCACCGTCTACTCGTGGGCGCTGAACAACATCTGGGACACCAACTTCCCGTCCCAGCAGCAGGGCGAGACCACCTTCCGCTACGCCTTCGCGTCCGGCGCCGCCGGGTCGGGCCGCAGGCTCGGCGCCCGCACCGCCGCCGGCCTCACCGACCCGTTCGTCGCCACCTTCGCCACGGGCGACCCGCCCGCGGCGAGCGCACCGGCGAACGGGACGTTCCTGCACGTGGACGACCCGGACGTGCTCGTCACCTCGGTGGGCCGCGCACGCGCCGGCGACGGGCTGGCCATCCGGCTCCAGTCGCTCGCCGCCGACGCGGTGGAGACGCGGCTGCACGTGCCGGGCGTCACCGGCGCGCTGCTGAGCGGCGGTCTGGAGCGTGACCCGGCGGAGCTGCCCGTCCGGGACGGCACGATGACGGTACGGCTGCCCGCGTGCGGCGTCGTCACCGTCACCGTCCTGCGTTGAACGGCACGGCGTCGAGCATGGATCGGAAGCACATGAAGATCACAGGTATCCGCGCCACCACGGTCACCGTGCCGCTGGAGGCGCCGCTCCTGCACAGCAACGGCGCGCACTGGGGCCGCTTCGTCCGGACGATCGTGGAGGTCGAGGCCGACAACGGCCTCGTCGGGCTCGGCGAGATGGGCGGCGGCGGGCAGAGCGCCGAGGCCGCCTTCCAGGCCCTCGCGCCGCATCTGGAGGGACACGACCCGTTCGAGCTGGAGACCCTCCGTTTCAAGATCGCCAACCCTACGGCGAGCCTCTACAACAACCGCACGCAGATCCTCGCCGCGATCGAGTTCGCCTGCCTGGACCTCGTCGGCCAGTACCTCGGCGTCCCGGTGCACGACCTGCTCGGCGGCCGTATCCGCGACTCCGTTCCGTTCGCGTCCTACCTCTTCTACCGGTATCCGGGCGCGGGCGGGGCACCGGAGGTCCGCACCCCGGACCAGCTCGTCGAGCACGCCCGCGCGCTCAAGGACCTGCACGGGTTCGGCGTCCACAAGCTCAAGGGCGGCGTCTTCCCGCCCGGCCACGAACTGGAGTGCTACAAGGTGCTCGCGGACGCGTTCCCCGGCGACCGCTTCCGCTACGACCCCAACTCCGTGCTCAGCCTGGAGGAGGGGCTGCGGTTCGGGAAGGCGATCGAGGACCTCGACAACGACTACCTCGAAGACCCCGTCCTCGGCCTGGAGGGGCTCCGGCTCGTGCGCGAGCGGGTGAACGTCCCCCTCGCCACCAACACCGTCGTCGTGAACTTCGAGCAGCTCGCCGCCAACGTGCTGCGCCGCAGCGCGGACGTCGTCCTCCTCGACACCACGTTCTGGGGCGGCATCCGTCCCTGTGTGAAGGCCGCCGCCGTGTGCGAGACGTTCCAGATCGGCGTGGCCGTGCACTCCTCCGGCGAGCTCGGCATCCAGCTCGCCACCATGCTGCACCTCGGCGCCGTCCTGCCGAACCTCACCTACGCCGCCGACGCCCACTACCACCACCTCACCGACGACGTCATCGAGGGCGGCCCGATGCGCTACGCGGACGGCAGGATCACGGTTCCGCCGGGCCCCGGCCTCGGCGTCCGCCTGGACCGCGACAAGGTCGCCGAGTACGCCGAGCTGTACCGGGAACTCGGCGGCTACCCCTACGACCGCGACCCCGGCCGGCCCGGCTGGTACCCGCTCGTCCCCAACGACCGCTGGGCCGACCCGTCCGTGCCGCTCGCCCCGCTCGAATAACCTTCCGATGTGATCCGATTCGCGACCCCGAACGACGTCCCCGGCATCCTGCGGCTGATCCGCGACCTCGCGGAGTACGAGCGCGCCCTGCACGAGGTGAAGGCCACCGAGGAGCAACTGCGCGAGAGTCTTTTCTGCGACGACCCCAAGGTCTTCGCTCATGTCGCCGAGCATGAGGGCCGGGTCGTCGGGGTCTCGTTGTGGTTCCTCACGTTCTCCACGTGGAACGGCACGCACGGCATCTACCTGGAGGACCTGTACGTCGACCCGGACGTCCGCGGTCACGGCCACGGCAAGGCCCTGCTCACCGAACTGACCCGCATCGCCGACGAACGCGGCTACGGCCGCGTCGAATGGGCCGTCCTCAACTGGAACACGCCGGCCATCGGCTTCTACGAGTCCCTCGGCGCACGCCCGCAGGACGAGTGGACGGTCTACCGCCTCACCGGCGACGCCCTCACCAGGGCGGCCCGATCCTGAAGGCGGGCCGAGCATGAACAAGGCCCAGCCCGGTCCCGGGCTGGGCCTCATAGTCCGGGCCGGTCAGCCCTTCTTGGTCTCCCAGAAGATGTCGCTGATCTCGGAGATCTTCGCGAGCAGGTCGTCGGCGACCTTGGTGTCCATGGTGGCCTTGGTGCCGCCGCCACCGCCGGCGAGCTTGGTGGCCTCGTTGAACAGCTGGTGGAGCTGCGGGTACTTCTCGAAGTGCGGCGGCTTGAAGTAGTCCGTCCAGAGCACCCACAGGTGGTGCTTGACCAGCTCCGAGCGCTGCTCCTTGATCAGGATCGCCCGGGCGCGGAACTCGGGGTCCTCGTTGGCGGCGTACTTCTCAGTGATCGCCTTGACCGACTCGGCCTCGATCCGGGCCTGCGCCGGGTCGTAGACGCCACACGGCAGGTCGCAGTGCGCGGAGACCGTCGTCTTCGGGCGCAGAAGCTTGAGCAACACCTGCGAATCCCTTCCCTCGTTGCGGATCATGGTCAGGGCACCGACATTACCCTTGTGCTCCCGGGCACGTCCGGCCAGGGCGCTCGGTATTTCGCCCTAAGACCCGGGCCGCGGCGCGGTCCGGAACCCTTCCAGCAGTGTTCATGACCGCCGCCCGCCGATCTATGCGGGCCGACGAGGAGGATCATGCGGGTGCGCCCGGTGGTGTGGGGCCCGGTGGTGTGGGGCCCGGTGGTGTGGGGACTGACCGCCGCGGCGGTGGCCGCGGTGGTCGCGCTGCGGCGGCTGCCGGCCGTCGAGGTCGCCGGCGACTCGATGCTGCCCGGGCTGCGGCCGGGGGACTGGCTGCTCGTGCGCGCCGGGGCCTGTCTCGTGCCGGGCGACATCGTCGTCGCGCGGCATCCGGAGCGTCCCGGGCTCCTCATCGTCAAACGCGCCGGCCACCGGTCGGGGGACGGATGGTGGCTGGAGAGCGACAACCAGGGCGCCCCGGGCCGCCGCGACAGCTGGGACTTCGGTGCCGTGCCCGACGCACTGGTGGTCGGGCGGGTCGTCGCCCGCTACTGGCCGCCCTCGCGCGCCGGGATGGTCACGCGGGGCGCACTCGGGTCGCAGGCGGCGGTCACGCTCGGCCGGCCGGCGCAGCGGTCGGAACAGTAGCGGCGCGAGCGGTTCGCGGTCGTGTCGAAGAACACCTGCTCGCAGCCGTCCGCCTTGCACAGCCCGAGCCGGTCGATGCCCCGGGACGCGATCTTCGCCGCGAGGCCCATCGCCGCACGGGCCGCATAACGGTCGGGTATCGACCCGGCCTCGTTGAAGTGCAGATGCCAGTCCTGGCCGTCGTGGCGGGAGACCTTCGGATGGACCGGATGATGGATCAGCAGGGTGTTGAGGCGGTCCACGGCGTCGTCCTCGTCCCCGCGTGCGGCGGAGTCGAAGATCGCGCGGAGTTGCGCGCGGAGTTCGCGCATGGCGTCGAGATCGCGGTGCGCGATCCGCCCCCCGAGATGCGGCCGGTGCACCAGCAGGGCCCGCAGCCCTTCGAGATCACGCAGGTCGTCCTCCCGGTCGCGCTGCGTGTTCACGAGATCGATCGCCAAGTCTGCGTACGAGGCGAGGTTCACTTTCGCTCCCTGACGGACTCGACCTGATCGGACGAACTGGCCAGGTGTTATTCCCCCGTGGCGGAAAATACACGGATTCTTGGGAAAAGGGGCCGTGACCAGGGGATGCCGGCGAAACGAAACCGAACGAATTCGCGATCATCGGCGCGGCCCGCGTTCCACGGCGGGAACGCGGGCCGTCCGCAATGCAAGATCGGGAATGCGGCCCGGATCAGATCCGGTTGACGCCCTCCGTGCGGGCCTGCTCGGCCACCGCACGGGTGACGGCCGGGGCGACGCGGTCGTCGAACGGGCCGGGGATGACGTAGTCGGCGGTGAGGTCCTCGCCGACGATGTCGGCGAGCGCGTTGGCCGCGGCCAGCTTCATGCCCTCGGTGATCGAGCGCGCCCGGACGTCCAGCGCGCCGCGGAAGATGCCCGGGAACGCCAGCACGTTGTTGATCTGGTTCGGGTAGTCGCTGCGGCCGGTCGCCACGACCTTGGCGTGCCGCCGCGCCACCTCGGGGTGCACCTCGGGGGTGGGGTTGGACAGCGCGAAGACGATCGCGTTCTCCGACATCGTGGCGACGCACGACTCGTGGACGGTGCCGCCGGACAGGCCGATGAAGACGTCGGCGCCGCGCAGCGCCTCCTCCGTGGAGCCCTTGAGGTGCGACCGGTTGGTGATCGCGGCGATCTGCGTCTTGACCGGGTTCAGCCCGTCCCGGCCCTCGTAGATGAGGCCCTTGCTGTCCGACAGCGCTATGTCGCCGATGCCGCCCTCGATCAGCATCTTGGAGACGGCGATGCCGGACGCGCCCGCGCCGGCGACGACCGCGCGCAGCTCCGACAGCGGCTTGCCGACCAGGCGGGCCGCGTTCTTGAGGGCGGCGAGCGCCACGATCGCGGTGCCGTGCTGGTCGTCGTGGAAGACGGGGATGTCGAGCGCGGCGCGGAGCCGGTCCTCGATCTCGAAGCAGCGGGGGGCGCTGATGTCCTCCAGGTTGATGCCGCCGAAGCTCGGCGCCATCCGGATCACGGTGTCGACGATCTCGTCCACGCCCGTGCAGTTCAGCGCGATCGGCACGGAGTCGACGTCGGCGAACTCCTTGAACAGCAGGGACTTGCCCTCCATGACCGGCATGGACGCGGCCGGCCCGATGTCGCCGAGGCCGAGCACGGCGGTGCCGTCGGTGATGACGGCGACGACCCTGGACGTCCAGGTGTAGTCGTAGGCCAGTTCGGGGCGGTCGGCGATCGCGGTGCACACCCGGGCGACGCCCGGCGTGTAGGCCAGCGAAAGATCGTCCTTGTTGCGGACCGGAATGGTCGACCGCATTTCCAGCTTGCCGCCGCGGTGCAGCGAGAAGGCCGGATCATCGTCGAGCGAGGATGGTTCGGTGGGAATGGGCTCAGCAGCCACAGCGACCCCTGTCAGTGAAAGTTGGCTTTCTTGCGATGCCGCCGCGGTGGTGGAGGCGTGGTGGCCGGTCACCTGGAGGTCATCTCGCGACGTACGGGGGTCACCCGTTGTGCGATTCTCTCATACCGCCCCCCGCCGACCCGGCGGCCGGGGTGGTGGTGACCGTCACGTGGGGGCTGGGGACGGTCGCCACATGTGGCAGGCCGGTCGCAGAGGGTACACGCGGGACGGGGGTGGCGTACGGTTCCGGCGCTCCGTCGTTGCGTGATTGTTTCGGACCCTTTATCCAGATCAGGGAGGTTGTACGCCAAAATATGCACCTGACCTTCGGATCTGTACGGATCCGAACGCAACCACTTGGAGGGGGACCATGAGCATCGGTTCTCTGCGCCGTCGCGCCGTCGCGGCGAGCGCGCTCGTGCTGACGGGCGCACTCGCCCTGTCCGCATGTGGCGACAGTAACGACTCGGGAGACTCCGGCGACTCCGGCTCGAACACGAGCGCGGACGCGAAGCTGGCGGCCATGGTCCCGGACGCGATCAAGAGCGATGGCAAGATCGTCATCGGCACGGACGCGTCCTACCCGCCGAACGAGTCCGTCGACCCGGCCACCCAGAAGATCGTCGGCTGGGACATCGAGCTCTTCGACGCCGTCGCGGCCAAGCTCGGCCTGAAGACCCAGTACAACAACGCCGGCTTCGACACGATCATCCCCGGTGTCCAGTCGGGCAAGTACGAGGCCGGCATCTCCTCGTTCACCGACACCAAGGAGCGCGAGCAGGCCGTCGACTTCGTCACCTACTACTCGGCCGGGACGGCCTGGGCGGCGCTCAAGGGCAACCCCAAGGGCGTCAACCCCGAGGACGCCTGCGGCAAGAGCATCGGCGTTCAGCAGGGCACCGTGCAGGTCGAGGACCTCACGGCGAAGAGCAAGGAGTGCACGGACGCCGGCAAGCCGGCCATCAAGCAGGTCGTCCGCAAGCAGCAGACCGAGGTCAACAACGACCTGGTCGCCGGCAAGGTGGACGCGATGGCCGCAGACTCGCCGATCATCGGTGACGCGGTCAAGAAGACCGGCAAGCTGGAGATCATCGGCGAGGTCTACGACACCGCGCCGTACGGCTACACCTTCGGCAAGAACTCCGGCCAGTTCAAGGACGCCGTGCTGGGCGCGGTGAAGGCGCTCATCGCCGACGGCACCTACAAGAAGATCCTGACGGAGTACGGCGTGGAGAGCGGCGCGATCACCGAACCGGCGATCAACGCCGCACAGAGCTGATCGCATGACGGTCGACGTCGAGAAGGGGCGGCCCGAAGCGATTCGGGCCGTCCCCGTCCGGCATCCCGGCCGCTGGGTCGCGGCGGCGGTCGTGGTCGTGCTGATCGCGATGTTCGTCCACTTCCTGGTGACCAGTGATGCGCTGGACTGGCCGGAGCAGCGCAAGTACATCACCTCCGAAGCGGTGCTCAAGGGCGTCTGGCGCACCATCGCGCTGACCGTCGCCGCGATGGTGGGCGGCATGCTGCTCGGCACCGTCCTCGCCCTGATGCGGTTGTCGGCCAACCCGCTGCTGAGCGGTGCGGCCTGGGGTTACCTGTGGTTCTTCCGCGGCACGCCGCTCTACACGCAGCTGCTCATCTGGGGCGCGATCGGCTCGCTGTTCCCGACGGTCGGCATCGGCATCCCGTTCGGGCCGGAGTTCCACACCTGGGAGACGCAGGCGCTGGTCACCCCGATGCTCGCGGCGGGGCTCGGGCTGATCCTCAACGAGGCCGCCTACATGGCCGAGATCGTCCGGGCCGGGATCCTGTCGGTGGACGAGGGCCAGCAGGAGGCGGCGAGCGCCCTCGGCATGTCCCGGATGCAGACCATGGGCCGGATCGTGCTGCCGCAGGCGATGCGGGTCATCGTCCCGCCGACCGGCAACGAAGTGCTCTCCATGATGAAGAACACCTCGCTGGTGGCCGCCATCCCGTTCTCCGAGCTGACCTTCACCGCGCAGACCATCTACGCCAGCACCTACAAGATCATCCCGATGCTGGTGATGGCGTGCCTGTGGTACCTGCTGCTCTCCTCGGTCCTGATGATCGGCCAGTACTACCTTGAGCGCTACTTCAGCCGGGGAGTCGGCAAGGGAACGACGCCGCGCGGGCACCGGATCCGCTTCCGGGGCGGAGGCGGCGGCCAATGAGCGGAGGTGACGACATCGTGGGTGACGACAAGGTGAGCGACCCCCTCGCCAAGCGGCCTCCCGCGGCCGAGAGCGGCGGCCTGATGGTCAAGGCCGAGCGGGTGCACAAGTCGTTCGGCCGGCTGGAGGTGCTGAAGGGCATCGACCTGGAGGTCCGGCAGGGCGAGGTGATGTGCGTCGTCGGCCCGTCCGGGTCGGGCAAGTCCACCTTCCTGCGCTGCATCAACCACCTGGAGAAGATCAACGCCGGGCGGCTGTGGGTGAACGGCCACCTGGTCGGCTACCGGCAGCAGGGCGGCAAGCTCTACGAACTGCGCGACAAGGAGGTCGCCGCGCAGCGCCGCGAGATCGGCATGGTGTTCCAGCGCTTCAACCTCTTCCCCCACAGGACGGCGCTGGAGAACGTCATGGGGGCGCCGATCTGGGTCAAGGGGCTGCCGAGGGACCAGGTCCGGCAGCAGGCGATCACCCTGCTCGAACGGGTCGGGCTGAGCGAGAAGGCGCAGTCCTACCCGTCGCAGCTGTCCGGCGGGCAGCAGCAGCGGGTGGCGATCGCGCGGGCGCTCGCGATGGAGCCCGCGCTGATGCTGTTCGACGAGCCGACGTCCGCCCTGGACCCCGAGCTGGTCGGCGAGGTCCTGGAGGTCATGAAGCAGCTCGCCCTCGACGGCATGACCATGGTCGTGGTCACCCACGAGATGGGATTCGCCCGCGAGGTCGGCGACTCGCTGGTCTTCATGGACGACGGCGTCGTGGTCGAGAAGGGCACGCCCCGCGAGATCCTGGCCAACCCGCAGCACCGGCGCACCCAGGACTTCCTCTCCAAGGTTCTCTGATCGCCCTCCGGTTTCTTCCACGGCGAAGGGGCCCCACTTCATCTGGGGCCCCTTCGTCACCATCGCCTATTCCGTTCGCCGCCGCGAGGCTTCCGCGAGCAGTGCCCGAACCTCCGCTTCTCGGTAGCGGCGGTGTCCCCCGAGCGTGCGGACGGTGGAGAGCTTCCCCGCCCGCGCCCACCGCGTGACCGTCTTGGCGTCCACGCGGAACATCATCGCCACCTCAGCCGGGGTGAGGAGAGCATCGAACTCCGTCGTCTTCGATCCCATGTGTCGGGGTCTCCTGTCGTGCACGTGAAGAGGCCCCACGCCACGCGGGGCCTCCATGGTTCACGTCTTGTGCCGTTCGCTAAGCCGATAGACCACCTACCCTCACTTCGGGACGGCAGGGATCCGCCTCACGTCATGAGCAAGGCGAGTACCTGGTCGATTTGCCGGGCGGGAAAGTACAGGTTCGCGCCGGGCCGACGCCCAAGAGCTGTGATCGGGCTGCTGCACTCCCAGCCCTGTCCCGCGGTGATGTCCGCCGCCAGGGCGACGAGCCGCTCGGCGTCTTCAAGGGGCATCTGCAGCCAGGCGAAGCCATCCCAGAAAGCGGCGTAGCGGATCCTGCGCGGCTTCGGGTACAGCCACCCTCCGCCGTAGATGCTTGCGCCGACGTCTTCGCAGCATTGGAAGGTCCCGATGCCCGTGTCCCAGAGCGCTTGGACGAGAGGCACCATCCGCCAGTCGATCTGAACGTGCTCACCGCCCGGTGTGGTGAGCATCTCGAAGGTGTGTACCTGAACGGCATTGGACGTGTGGGGGTTCTGCTGACTCATCGCAGGACTCCTCGGTACTCTGCCCAGCGCCGCACATCGGCCAGGTAGGGGCCGATCCACTCCGCGGAGATCATCTTGTGGCGGCGGGTCCACACGGCGGTGTGCGATCGGGCGTACTGGTCGATGGACGCGGGTTCTGCCTCCCGCCAGGCGGGGAACTGGTGCAGCCACTCCTCGGCCGAGGCGGGGGTATGCCCGGCCGACAGCAGCCAGGGGATCATCTGTCCCATCTCCACCCACGGGGCTCCATGGCTGACGAAGGCCCAGTCCACGATGTAGACCGCGTCTCCGGGGGTGATGAGGACGTTCGGTCATTCCAGTCGCTTCGGTTCATATGTCCCTACAGTTTGGTGAGGCGGCCCTGGCAGATGTCCGAGCAGCAGCTCGTTCCCGTCTCCCAGAACCGGTCGTCCACCGGCCATCCGCAGTGGCGCATCGCCCGGACGGTGATGGCGACCGACCGGCCGCTGGTGATGGATGAGTTGGTGACCGGGACGTGGTCGATGAACCGGTCGCCCGTCAGCTTCTTGCAGAATTCCCGGTAGTCCGCGGTCAGGTCCAGGAAAGCGTGCAAGGCGTCGTCGATTTCCTTCGACGGCGTGAGGTGGTTGAACTCCTCCTCGTCCTGCACGATGCCCTCGGGCGGGCTGGACGGGTCGTACTCGGCGGTCGTCGCGAGGAAGCAGAGCATCTGCTCCACCGTTGACTCGGCGTAGAAGCGGGCGACGTACAGATACTCGTCCCGAAGACGCCCCACGAGCCGGTCGAACAGGTCAGAGGAGATCAGCTCCCGGGGGTTGCGGGCAGGGGCTTGGACTGCGGGTGTCATGTGCCTTCTCCGAACTTGAGGCAGGATGGGCCAGGCCGGCGACCAGAGATCAGGAGTCACGCCGACACCGTCAGCTCTGCGCCGATGACTTTCCGGTCATCGTCTTCCCAGCGCATCCACCACCGCGCGCACAGTTCGGCGACCAGGGGGAGACCCCGACCGCTTTCGGAACGGTCCGACATGGGGATGAGAATGGCCGGTTCCGGGATGCTGTCGCAGACCTCGATGACCGGGCGGCGGCCCTCCAGATGGCAGCGGAAGCGGATGTCCTGGGTGACCCCGTACTTTTCGGAGGCGAGTATGGCATTCGTTACCAACTCGGAAGCGACGAGACGGGGAACGAAGTCGTCCCCCAGTCCCCAGTGGTCCCAGGCCACGGCGACCAGATCCCGGGCGATCTTCACCGACTCGCGAACGGGTTTCAGAGTGAGGTCGAAGTCGTCTTTGTGGGGATTCGAGTGGCTCTGGGGGTGCATGATGCTTCCGAATTCGTCGTGGCCTTGTGCTGTCTGACACATATCCTCAAGCGCCGGGCTACCCTCTGCTAGGGAACTGCGCCTACGCATGCCCCCCTACGCCTACAGTCCGCTGTAGGCAGGCCAGAGAGGTTCGGACATGCCGGACATTGACCCCATGGCATCGGCTCTCGACCTCTACCTGTTCCATATGAAGCGGCTACGAGAAGCCAGGAGCCTTTCTCAAGAGGCCCTCGGCGCCAAAGTCGATTACACGGGGAAGTTCATCGGGCTCGTGGAGACCAAGAGGCGCCGTCCCAACGTGAAGCTCTCCGCCGCCATGGACGAACTGTTCGGCATGAAGAAGTTCTTCGAGGCGTTGCTCCCCCGCATCGCCGAGGAGGCCGGTCTCCCGCCCGGCTTCTGGGAGTACGTCGAGGAGGAGGCCCGGGCCTCCCAGATCCGGATGTACAACCAGAACTACATCCCGGGCCTACTCCAAACCGAGGACTACGCCAGAGCCGTCGTGAAGGTCGGCAGGCGTCCCGACAGGGTCGAGGAGCTGGTGTCGACTCGAATGGAACGACAGGAGATCCTGCAACGGGATGTTCCCCCGAACGTCGTCGTCCTTCTGGAGGAGGGAGTCCTCCGGAAGATGGCAGGTGACCCCGAGATCACCCGGCAGCAGCTCTCTCACCTGCTGAAGCTCATTCAAGAGCCCAACATCGCCATCTACGTCATCCCGGCCAATGCCCAGGTCTTCCCGGAGAGTAGTTTTACCGTCCTATCCTTCGACAGCGATCCCGATATGGGGTACGAGGAGTCCGTTGGGGGGCGAGGTCGCCTACTGGAGGCGGGCTCGCAGGTCACAGAGCTTGGAGTAGGGTTCGAAGTAATCAGGGAATCAGCCCTGACAGCGGCCGATTCCGAAGCTCTGATCCGTTCGTTGATGGAGAGTGGATGAACAAGCAGGCCACGCAGTGGCGCAAGAGCAGCTACAGCGGCGGGGAAGGTGGTCAGTGCGTTGAGCTGGCCTCGCTGGGCGGCTCTGTCGGTATCCGAGACAGCAAGAACCCCCGCACCCCCCACCTCGCTGTCGGCCGGGAGGCACTGTCGAGCCTTCTCGGTCGTATCAAGGCCGGGGAACTGGACTTTTAGGGCCGGTTGACGGCTCTTCGGGCCGCACTTTCCGCTTCATCGAGCTTGGCGAGACGCTCGGCTGGGTTTTCCCAGCCGAGCGTTCTGCGCTGCGGGACGCAAGGACAACCCCTCGGACCGGGGGCGGGCCGTTCGGGGTGCCGGGCGGGCGGTTAGTGTGCGTTCATGTTCGCTGTCACGGCTACGCAGATCGACGCAGACAATCCGCTGACCGGGCTGACGGCGGGGGAGGCGCCAGAACCCGAGGTCCCGGACGGCTGGACGACCGTCACGGTGAAGGCCGCCGCGCTCAACCACCACGACCTGTGGTCCCTCAAGGGGGTCGGGCTGTCCGCCGACAGCCTCCCGATGATCCTCGGCTGCGACGCGGCCGGGGTGGACGAGGCAGGCAACGAGGTCATCGTCCACTCGGTGATCGGCGACCCCGCGCGGGGCGGCGGCGACGAGACCCTCGACCCGAAGCGGTCGCTGCTCTCGGAGACGCATCCGGGGACGCTGGCCGAGAGGGTCGCGGTGCCGCGCCGCAACCTCGTCCCCAAGCCCGCCGAGCTGTCGTTCGAGGAGGCGGCCTGCCTGCCGACCGCGTGGCTCACCGCCTACCGGATGCTGTTCGACAAGGCCGGCCTGCAGCCGGGCGCGTCCGTCCTGGTGCAGGGCGCGGGCGGCGGCGTCGCGTCCGCCGCGATCGCGCTGGCGTCGGCGGCCGGCTACCGCGTCTACGCGACCAGCCGCAGCGAGGCCAAGCGCAAGCGGGCGCAGGAGCTCGGGGCGGACGCGGCGCTGGAGACGGGCGCGCGGCTCCCCGAGCGGGTGGACGCCGTCATCGAGACCGTCGGGCAGGCGACCTGGTCGCATTCGCTGAAGTCGCTGAAGCCCGGCGGCAGGATCGTGGTGTCGGGCGCCACCAGCGGCCAGGTGCCGCCGGCGGAGCTGAACCGGGTGTTCTTCCTGCAGCTCCAGGTGATCGGCTCCACGATGGGGACGCGCGACCAGTTGGAGCGGCTGGCGCGGTTCCTGGTCAAGACGGGCACCAGGCCGCCGATCGACCGGATGCTGCCGCTGAGCCGGGCCCGCGAGGGCTTCGCCGCGATGGCCGAGGGCGACCTCTTCGGAAAGATCGTCTTCACGCCCTGAGCCGGGTGGTGCGGGCCGTGGCCGGGGGCGTCCCGGTCACGGCCCGCCGTGCTCGTCCTTGGCGTGCTCGTCCTTGCCGGTGCCATGCCCGTTCCGGTGGAGGACCTCGTCCTTGAGGCGGGCGCGGGCCTCCTCCAGGATCGCCTGGGCGGCGGCGAGGCCGTCGTCGTCGAGGCGGGAGTGCTTCGCGGCCTTGCGGACGTCCTCGACGAACGTGCGGAGCAGGCGCTCCAGCTTGAGCCGGACGATGTCCTCGCGCGAACCGGTCGCCGTCTTCCAGGCTTCGTCCCAGTTCTGCCGCCACTCCTCCTTCCACGCCTGCTTCTGATCGCGCCAGAGCCGCCGCCACTCGTCCTTCTGCCGGTCGGCGGTCTCCTTCCACGCCTCCTTGGACGTGGCCTTGCCCTCGTCGCGCATCGTCCGGGCGGCCTGCGTGAGCTCCTCGCGCAGCGACCGGACGGTCTGCCGGACGTCCTCCTGCACGCCGCGCGCGAACTCCTGCGCCGAGGCGGCGATCTCCTCCTCCAGATCGGCCAGCTCGTCCATCCGGCGTTCCAGTTCCCCGCGGCCCTTGTCGGTCAGCGAGTACACCTTCTTGCCCTTGATCACCTCATGGGTGACCAGGCCCTCGGACTCCAGCCGGGCCAGCCGCGGGTAGATCGTGCCGGGGGAGGGCGAGTAGACCCCGAGGAACCGGTCCTGCAGCAGCCGGATCACCTCATAGCCGTGCCGCGGGCTCTCCTCCAGCAGCTTCAGCAGGTACAGCCGCAGCCTGCCGTGGCCGAAAACGGGGCTCACGTTGGGTTCCTCACTTCTGCGTTCGGGGTGCGGTGATCTCCGGTTCGGCGTCGTCGCGGCCGAGGAGGGTGATCGGGCCGGACACCGTGTTGACCGTGAGCCGCCCCGAGCCGTCCCCGAGCTTGCCGGCGACGCTGTGCGCCACGGGCCGCTCCTGCCGGCCGAGTTCGGGGAAGGACGTCTCGATCCGCCCGGCGGCCGAGTTCAGCGTGACCTGGGCGCCGGCGGACTCGGGGATGCGCAGCGCGACCTCGCCGGAGACGGTGTTGACGTCGACCCTGCTGTCGCCGGTCAGGCTGACGTCGGCGGCGATGCGGCCGCTGACCGCCCGCGCCGCCAGGTGGTCGAGGGACCCGCCGGCCAGGGACAGGTCGCCGGACACGGACGTGAACGACACCGTCCCGTCCAGGCCCTGTGCCTCGATCGCGCCGGAGACGGTGTTGGCGTCGATCGCGCCTGCCACCTCGTCGAGCGTGACGTCGCCGGACGCGCTCTTGATGGACGTGCGGGCCGTCATGCCGGTCACGACGGCGTCCGCCGACACCAGGTTCAGGGTGAGCGGGCAGTCGTGCGGGACGGTCACGGTGATGGAGGCGCGGCATCGCTGCGTGCGCAGCCACGTCAGCACGCCCTCCCACAGCTTCTCGTGGGTGATCGTGAGCATGCCGGCCTCATGGGTGATCACCAGTGGCGGGCCCTCGACGTCGCCGACGATGATGGACGGCCGCTCGTCGGAGGCGAGCACCGAGATGTTCCCCGCGATCAGGGTGGCCCGCAGCGCGACCGCGCCGTCGAAGTCGAGTGTGGTCGGTTCGTCGATCGTCCAGCGCGACATCGGGATCTGCCCCTTCGTCCGAGCGTCCTCTGACCAGTAAACACGATATGTCGCGTTCTTGAAAAGTCAAGATGTATCGCGTTCACGGCGACGGTCAATCGTCGTCCTCGTCGTCCAGGCGGGCGAGCCAGGTGGCCAGCCGGTCGACGGGCGTCTCGAACTCGGGGTTGAGGTCCACGAACTCGCGCAGCCGCTCCGCCAGCCACGCCAGGCTGACCTCCTCCTCGCCGCGCCGGTCCGTCAGCTCCTCGATGCCCCGATCGGTGAAGTACATGGCCTGATTCCACTCTCTGCGATTCCACCCGCTGCGATTCCGCGCGCGGACGCCGAAGGCCCCGGCGCAGCGCACCGGAGCCCTCGGGTCTACGTCGTTCTGATCCGTGATGCCGGGGTTCCCCCCCGGCCGCCTATCTCTGCTCGCCGAACAGGCGGGCGAGCAGCGCCTCCTGCTCCGCCTGATGCATCTTCGCCGAACCCACCGCCGGGGACGAGGACGCCGGGCGCGACACCCGTGACATCCGCAGACCCTCGATGTGGTGCGACAGCTTCAGCGCCATGAACGGCCAGGCGCCCATGTTGGCCGGCTCGTCCTGGACCCACACGACCTCGGCGTCCGCCGGGTACTTCGCCAGCTCCGCCTTGATCTCGTCCACCGGCGGCGGGTACAGCCGCTCGACCCGCACGACCGCGGTGTCGTTCGCGCCCGCCGCCTCCCGGGACTTCATCACCTCGTAATAGATCTTGCCGGTGGTCAGCAGCACCCGCCGCACGCCCGCCGGGTCGATCGCCGGATCGGCGTCCGGGATCACCGGCAGGAACGCGCCGCCGGTGATCTCCGCGACCGGCGACGTGGCCGCCTTCAGCCGCAGCAGCGACTTCGGCGTGAACACCACCAGCGGCTTGTTGCGGCCCGACAGCACCTGCCAGCGCAGCAGATGGAAGTAGTTCGCCGGAGTCGTCGGGTACACGACCGTCATGTTGTCCTGCGCGCACAGCTGCAGGAAGCGCTCGATGCGGGCGGACGAGTGGTCGGGCCCCTGCCCCTCGTAGCCGTGCGGCAGCAGCAGCACCACACCGGAGTGCTGGCCCCACTTCTGCTCACCGGACGAGATGTACTCGTCCACGACGCTCTGGGCGCCGTTGGCGAAGTCGCCGAACTGGGCCTCCCACGCGACCAGCGCGTCCGGGCGGGTCATCGAGTAGCCGTACTCGAAGCCCATCGCCGCGTACTCGCTGAGCAGCGAGTCGTGGACGTAGAACTTCGACACGCCCTGCCCGAACTGCTTGAGCGGTGTGTACTCCTCACCGGTCTTGCGGTCCACCAGCACCGCGTGCCGCTGGCCGAACGTCCCGCGCCGGGTGTCCTGCCCGACGAGCCGCACCGGGCGGCCGTCGATCAGCAGCGAGCCCATCGCCAGCAGCTCGCCGGTCGCCCAGTCGATCGCGTCGTCCTCGATCATCTGGGCGCGGCGCTGCAGGATCGGCTGGAGCCGCGGATGCGGGGTGAAGCCCTCCGGCAGGCTGACCTGCGACTCGATGATCCGCTTGACGGTCTCCTGGGGGATCGCCGACCCGGCCTTGCCGTGGTCGATCGGGATCCGCTCCTCGACGTCCGGCTTCACGACCGAACCCGGCTCCTGGGGCCGCTTCACGGCCTCGCGGGTCTCGGTGAAGGCCCGCTCCAGCTGCTCCTGGTAGTCGCGCAGCGCCTGCTCGGCCTCCTCGACCGTGATGTCGCCGCGGCCGATCAGGGCCTCGGTGTACAGCTTGCGGACCGACCGCTTCGCGTCGATCAGGTCGTACATCAGCGGCTGGGTGAACGACGGGTTCTCACCCTCGTTGTGGCCCCGGCGCCGGTAGCAGACCATGTCGATGACGACGTCCTTCTTGAACGTCTGCCGGTACTCGAACGCCAGCCGCGCCACCCGCGCGCACGCCTCCGGGTCGTCGCCGTTGACGTGGAAGATCGGCGCCTGGATCATCCGGGCCACGTCCGTGGAGTAGACGCTGGAACGCGAGTACTCGGGGGCGGTGGTGAAGCCCACCTGGTTGTTGATCACCACGTGCACGGTGCCGCCGGTGCGGTAGCCGCGCAGCTGCGACAGGTTCAGCGTCTCGGCCACCACGCCCTGCCCCGCGAACGCGGCGTCGCCGTGGAGCAGCACGGGCAGGACGCTGAAGCCGGCCTCGCCGACGTCGAGGAGGTCCTGCTTGGCGCGGACGACGCCCTCCAGCACCGGGTCGACCGTCTCCAGGTGCGACGGGTTCGCGACCAGCTCGCAGTGGATCTTGGAGCCGTCGTCGGCGACGAAGTCACCGGACGCGCCGAGGTGGTACTTCACGTCGCCGGAGCCCTGCGCGCTGCGCGGGTCGAGGTTGCCCTCGAACTCGCCGAAGATCTGCCCGTAGGACTTGCCGACGATGTTGGCCAGCACGTTCAGCCGGCCGCGGTGCGCCATGCCGATGACGACCTCGTCCAGGCTGTCCTTCGCCGCCGCCGAGATCACCGAGTCCAGCAGCGGTATGACCGACTCGCCGCCCTCCAGCGAGAACCGCTTCTGCCCGACGAACTTCGTCTGCAGGAACGTCTCGAACGCCTCGGCGCTGTTCAGCCGGCGCAGCACGTGCAACTGCTCCTCGCGCGACGGCTTGTCGTGCGGGACCTCCACGCGCTCCTGGATCCAGGCCCGCTCCTCCGGGTCCTGCATGTGCATGTACTCGATGCCGACCGTCCGGCAGTAGGCCATGCGCAGCACGCCGAGGATCTCGCGCAGCTTCATCGTCGGCTTGCCGCCGAACCCGCCCGTCGCGAACTCGCGCTCCAGGTCCCACAGCGTCAGGCCGTGGCGGAGGATGTCCAGGTCGGGGTGGCGGCGCTGCTTGTACTCCAGCGGGTCGGTGTCGGCCATCAGGTGGCCGCGGACCCGGTAGGCGTGGATCAGCTCGTGCACCCGGGCGACCTTGGCGACGTCGTCCTCGTGGCTCGCGGAGATGTCCTTGACCCAGCGCACCGGCTCGTACGGGATGCGCAGCGCCTCGAAGATCTCGTCGTAGAAGCCGTCCGCGCCGAGCAGCAACTCGTGGATGCGGCGCAGGAAGTCGCCGGACTGCGCGCCCTGGATGATCCGGTGGTCGTAGGTGGAGGTCAGCGTCATCACCTTGCTGATCCCCATCCGCGACAGCGTGTCGCTGGACGCGCCCGCGAACTCGGCCGGGTACTCCATGGAGCCCACGCCGATGATCGTCCCCTGGCCGGCCATCAGCCGCGGCACCGAGTGCACCGTCCCGATCGTGCCCGGGTTCGTCAGGCTGATCGTGGTGCCCTGGTAGTCCTCGATGGTGAGCTTGTTGCCGCGCGCCTTGCGGACGATCTCCTCGTAGGCGGCCCAGAACTGGCGGAAGTCCAGCGTGTCGGCGGCCTTGATGCTCGGCACCACCAGCTGCCGCGAGCCGTCGCTCTTCTGCAGGTCGATCGCCAGGCCGAAGTTGACGTGCTCCGGCCGGATCATCACCGGCTTGCCGTCCACCTCGGTGTAGGCGGTGTTCATCTCCGGCATCGCGGCGAGCGCCTTGACGATCGCGTACCCGATCAGGTGGGTGAACGAGACCTTGCCGCCGCGCCCGCGCTTCAGGTGGTTGTTGATGACGATGCGGTTGTCGATCAGCAACTTGGCCGGGATGGTGCGCACGCTCGTCGCGGTCGGCACGCTCAGGCTGGACTCCATGTTGGTGACCGTCCTGGCGGCGACACCGCGCAGCCTGACCTCCTCGGCGCCCGCCGGCACCGGCGGAGGCGCCGGCTTCTTCGCGGCCTTCTTGTCCGCCTTCGGGGCGGCCTTGGCCCCGGGCGCGGAGGCCTTGGGGGGCTCGACCGGCCGCTGTGGTGTCGGCGGAGCGCCCGTGCCGTTCGGCGCCGCGCTCTGGGCTGAGGCCTGGGGCGCCCCGGGGGACGCCGGCGTCACGGACCCGGGCCGGCTGTCCGGCCGGTAGTCCGCGAAAAAGTTCCACCAAGCCTCGTCAACCGAGCTGGGGTCCTCGAGGTACTTCTGGTACAGCTCGTCGACCAGCCACTCGTTGGCACCGAAGTCTGTCATCGTTGGGTCGGCACTAGTTTGCGACGACTCTGTCGACACGGCGGAGATCGCCCTCTTCCGCAGCTCGCAGGTAATTTCTAAGACGCATCAAGGCTACTCGTTCTTGCTCGCCCCCCAAGCCAGCACGCTGGGCGTCGCGCCCGCGCCGCGCCAATATGGCCGAACATGCCGAAGTCAGGACCGTGACTTCGGCAGTGTTCACCAGGTCCGATTTCCTTGGACGCGCGTCACCCGCGAAGGCGGTCCTCCGCCGATCCCGCCTTCGGCGTCGGGATCAGTGGGTGTGGGGGGCGACCGTCGGGCCTTCGCTGGCCTGGATGAGGACGAAGCCCTGGCCCTGGTAGGCGAGCTGCATGGCCTCACCGCTGCCGCGGCCGATGAGGGCGCCGGCCTTGAAGGTGCGGTTCACGCCGACCTGGAGGCTGGTGCTCCAGGCGACGGCGGACTGGCCGTCGGCGAAGGTGGGGGCACGGCCGCAGTCGAGCATGACCGGGGTGCCGTGGGTGGTCAGGGCGACGAAGCCGGTGCCGGTGAGGGTGGTGTTGAACAGGCCGCCCGCGGCGATGCCCGCGCCCTGGACGCGCTGGATGTCGGACTGCAGGTGCGAGTCGTAGGCGAGGATGTTGGAGCCGTTGACCGTGAGGCCCTCGTTCTCCAGGTAGAACAGGTGGATGTCGTCGGCGTTGTTGGCGACGAACAGCAGGCCCTGGCCCTTGACGCGCATCAGCGGGACGCCCTCGCCGGTCAGGGCCTTCTTCATGAACTTGCCGATGCCGCCGGAGCCCTCGTAGTCGAACTCCATCTGGCCCTGGAAGGCCACCATGGAGCCCTGACGGGCGAGGACGTCCCCGTTGAGGTGGATCCGGAGCATCTTGGAGTTCTGAAGGGCGAAGTGACCGGGGAGCTGCTGCCCCTGGTCCATGTTTCCGAAGAACTGGCTACGCATGGTCGGGTCGTGCCTCTCATGGGGATTACTGGAGGTTCGCCAGCATAACGATGTGACGAGGTCAGCTGTCCCGGCCGTGCGGGACGGTCCAGTCGACGAGGGGGCCCTTGGGGACGACGCCCGACGGGTTGATGTTGCGCTGCGTCACGTAGTAGTGGCGTTTGATGTGGTCGAAGTTCGTGGTCTCCCCGAACGCGGGAACCGAGTACAGGTCGCGGGCGTAGGCCCACAGGTTCGGGTAGTCCGTGAGGTGGCGCACGTTGCACTTGAAGTGCGAGTAGTAGACGGCGTCGAAGCGCGCGAGCGTCGGATAGAGCCGGACGTCGGCCTCGGTGATCTCGTCGCCGAACAGGTAGCGCCGGCCGGCGAGGCGCTCTTCGAGCCGGTCGAGGGTCGCGAAGAGGGCGTCGACGGCCTCCTCGTACGCGCCCTGGGAGGTGGCGAACCCGGCCTTGTAGACCCCGTTGTTGACGGTCGTGTAGACGAGGTCGTTCAGTTCGTCGATCTCGGGGCGGAGCGCCTCCGGGTACAGGTCGGGCGCGCCCGGCGGACGGTGGTGGGCGGTGAACTCCGTCTCCATCATCGTGGTGATGTTCGGGAAGTCATTGGTGACCAGCCGCTTCGTCTCGGTGTCCCAGATGCACGGGACGGTGTAGCGGCCCTCGAAGGACGGGTCGGTGCCGAGGTAGAGCTCGGAGAGGAACACCGCCCCGGTCACGGGGTCGCGGTCGGGGAACCGCCAGCCCCGCTCGTCCCGGATCGGGTCGACGACGGCGACGCTGATCGCGTCCTCCAGGCCGAGCAGGCGCCGCACGATCAGGCTGCGCTGCGCCCACGGGCACGCGTAGGAGACGAACAGCCGGTAGCGGCCGGGCTCGGCGGGCAGGCCGCTCGACCCGTCGGCGGTGATCCGGCCGGTGAACCGGTTCGCCTGCCGGACGAACCGTCCCCCCTCGACCTCCTGGACACTCATGCCGTACTCCTCCCGACGCCGTGGTCCCAGGGCCCACGATAACCGCCGGATCCCCGGCTCGAACGGTGGTGCGGCCGCTCAGACCCGCATCCGGCCGCCGATCACCGGCAGGTCCAGGTAGGTGCGGATGCCCGGCTCGGCGGCGCAGACGACCGGGACGGAGTTGAGCGCGTGGGCCGCGGCGGCGGAGATCACGTCGGAGACCCACCCCTCGTCGGTCGCCATCGTGAGGGAGGGCCGGCCGTCCACGCGCAGCGAGTATCCCGGACGTCCCCACTCTTCGCACATGTGCGAGGCGTCGGCCTTGTGGACGGCCTCGATGGTGATCACGGGCCGTCCGGCGGCCAGGCCGCTGAACGTCCAGCGGGCCGCCGCGACCGTGCCGCGCGGGATCGGCCCGGCGGCGGGGGCCAGGTCGGTGCGGGCGAGCCGGTGCTCCACGTCCACGTCGATCTCGTCCAGGTCGACGCCGAGCCCGGCCGCGACCAGGTGCAGGCTCTCGGAGAACAGCGCCCGCATCGCGGTCCGGGCGGGCCGCAGCGCGCGCCCGTACGCCTCCTCGGTCTTCCCGAAGCCGAGCATGTGGTGGACCATCTGCCAGGACGGGTGCCGGGCGAAGTCGGAGACCTCCCTGACGTAGACGTGGGTGATCCGCCGGGACAGCCGCGCCAGCGTCAGCGGCATGACGTCGGCCATGAAGCCGCCGCTGATCCCGCTGCCGTGGACCGAGACGCCGCCGCGCTTGCAGGCCTGCTCCAGTTCGTTCACGTAGTGCGGGCCGTGCGCCTGCGGGTAGAGGAGGCCGTTCAGGGAGACGACGTTCTTGCCGGACGACAGCAGCGAGCAGATCAGGTCGAGTTCGGCGAACCGGTCCCGTGCCGGGCTCGGGGCGTAGAGGACGCAGTCGGCGTCCAGGTCGAGGATGTCGTGGACGTCGCCGGTCGCGGCGACGCCGATCGGATCGCGGCCGGCGAGGACGCCGGCGTCGACACCGGCCTTGGAGGGCGTGTGCACCCAGGCGCCGGCCAGTTCCATGTCGTCGCTGTCGAGGACGCCTTTGATCACGGTGCGGCCGACCGCGCCGGTCGCCCACTGCACGACGCGGTAGGTGCGGCGGCTCGGCGTGAGAGCGGCGGCGGTGCTCATCGAGACGGGACCTCCGTTGCTCCTCGCGGCTTCGATGAGTGAACCTGCGTAGGGGAGGAGACTACGCCGCGATACCAGCGAAATGCGGCATTCGGCGCAACTTCCTCCCACGTCCCATCGTACGCAGGACCGGCCGGGCGTCCAGGATGGAACGAGCCCCCGGGCACCGCGGCCGAGCGGGATTCGGTTTACTGGTACCAATTGGTAACCCCCGGGTGATCGTCCGGGGTTCGCAGTCGGTGCGATGTGAGGAGACAGAGATGTCGGAACTGCGCTACGACGGCCGTGTCGCGGTCGTGACCGGGGCGGGCCACGGCCTCGGCCGCCAGCACGCGCTGGAGCTCGCCGCGCGCGGTGCCAAGGTCGTCGTCAACGACCTCGGCGGCGACCGGTCGGGGCTCGGAGCCTCGGCCGGCCCCGCGCAGGAGGTCGTGGACGAGATCAAGAAGAACGGCGGCGAGGCCGTCGCCAACCCCGACAACGTCGCGACCCCCGAGGGCGCGCAGGCGATCATCCAGACCGCACTGGACACGTTCGGCAAGGTCGACATCGTCATCAACAACGCGGGCATCCTGCGTGACAAGTCGTTCAAGAACATGAGCCCGGAGGAGTTCGACTCGGTCATCGCCGTGCACCTGCGCGGCTCGTTCCTCGTCTCCAGCGCCGCCTGGGCGCACCTGCGGGAGAACGGCTACGGCCGGATCGTCAACACCTCGTCCCCGGCCGGCCTGTTCGGCAACTTCGGCCAGGCCAACTACGCCACGGCCAAGATGGGCCTCGTCGGGTTCACCAAGACCCTCGCCCAGGAGGGCGCCAAGTACGACATCAAAGCCAACGCGATCGCCCCGGTCGCCTGGACCCGGATGACCGAGGACCTGCTGCCCGCCGACTTCGCGGACAAGCTCGGCGTCGACCAGGTCACGCCGCTCGTCGCCTACCTCGTCCACGAGGGCAACCAGGACTCCGGCGAGGTCTACACCGTCGGCGGCGGCCGCATCGCGAAGATCTTCGTGGCGGAGGGCCCCGGCTACGGGCAGAAGGCGACGCTGTCGGTCGAGGACGTCCGCGACAACTGGGCGGCCATCAACGCGGCCGAGCCGATGACCGTGTTCAAGAACGTGGGCGAGCAGATGGGCCCCCTCATCCAGCAGCTCACCTCCTGAGACGTTGGGCGGGATCAAGCTCGGCCGGCGGGACGGGGTGCTCACCATCACCCTGTCCCGCCCGGAGCGTCTGAACGCCGTCGACGGCGCGCTCACCGAGGAGATGCTCGACGTCCTCCACGGGCTGGCGCGCGACCCCGACACCCAGGTCGTCGTCCTCACCGGCGAGGGCCGCGGGTTCTGCTCGGGCATGGACATCCAGGGCGGCGACCCGGGCGAGGAGAGCTCGGAGGGCCGCGTCCAGCGGCTCTACCGGGGCATCGCCCGCGGCGGCGAGGTCACCGCGCGGCTGCGGGAGATCCCGCAGCCGGTGATCGCGGCACTGCGCGGGCCGGTCGCCGGCATGGGCGTCTCCTGGGCGCTGGCCGCCGACATGCGGGTCGCCGATCCGACGACCCGTTTCGTGCCGCCGTTCGTGAACCTCGGCCTGTCGGCCGGCGACTGCGGCCTGTCCTGGCTGCTGCCCCGCCTCGTCGGCCCGGCCAAGGCCGCGGAGATCTGCTACCGCGCCCAGCGCCTGGACGTGAAACGCGCCGACGCCCTGGGCCTCATCACCGAGATCGCCCCCGAGGGCGCGGACCTGGAGTCCGCGCAGGCCCTCGCCGACGAGCTGCTCACCAAATCCCCGTACGGCCTGCGCCGCACGAAGGAACTGCTCAACGCGTCCCTGGACGCGCCCGGGCTCCGGCGGCAGCTCATGGCGGAGACCGCCGTCCAGGCCCTCGCCTTCTTCAGCGAGGACCTGGCCGAAGGCATGACCGCCACCGTCCAGAAACGCCCACCCGAGTTCAAGAACCGCTGAGTCGTCCGCCGGTGTCGTCCGTCAGCCCAGGGGGCCCGCGCCCCCTGGGCCCGGGCTAGTCGGACAGTGCCAGCGAGAGCGCCTCGACGTAGCGGAGCGCGGCGAGCCTCGCCAGGGCGGGGTGGGCGCCCAGGGGAGCCGAGTAGGCGGCGCCCACGATGGACGCCGCGGGCGCGACCAGGGCTCCCTCGGGCTCGGCGCCGATCAGGTGCGGGGCGACGGCGATGGACGTGGCGCCGGCCGCGCGCAACTGCTCCGCGGCGGCCTTGACGGACGCCTCGTCGTTCAGTGAGGCGGTGAAGACGGGGGCCGCGAGCCGGGAGGCGAGGAGCACGCCGGTGACCTCGGCCTGCCGCACGGCCGTGGCGTCCCCCGGCGTGGCCACGATGACGCCGGACGCGGCGGTCACCATCGTCATCAGCCTGATCCGGTCGGCGCGGGCGAGGCCGGCGTCGGCGAGCCGGTCGTGCAGTGCCTCGGCGATGAGCGGGTGCGGGCCGAGCGGCTCGGCGGCGACCACGCGCACCGGGGCGGCCGTCACCGCGGCGTGGACGGCCGCGTCCAGTGCCGGGTCGGGCCCGGTGGACAGCGGGACGACCACGGCGGCTAGCCGGTCCTCCTCTTGGCGCAGCCCGGCGAGGACCGCGTGCAGGTTCGCCTCGTCCCCCTCCAGGTGCGCGATGTGGGCGGGCTGGCCGGTGTGCTCGATCTCGACGAGCCTGGCGAGCTCGGCGGCGATCTCGGTACCGGCCTGCCGGGCGGGGCCGGGAACGGCCAGGACGAGCGTGGGGGATCCGTGCGGCAGCAGGAAGGATTCGTCGCCGCGGTGCCGGCCGCCGCGGGGTGTGCGGCGCCGTCGCGACGGAAGTGCCTCGGATGCCTGGCTTTCGGGACTCACGGCGGGCATCGTAACGCCCCGCGGCCCGGAAGTCGGACTCCCGGCCCCGCCGGACGTGTTCGGCGGCCCGATGCGGGCGCCCTCGTTCCAGCCGCCGTCGTTGCCTGTATGAATCGTGGTCTCCTTCCCGTGCCGGCCGCGACGCGAGCGGTGGGTGAAGCAGCACAGTATGGCGCAACCACCCCCGGGTAACAGGGGGAAATGAAGTAAATTGTCCGGGTTTGCCGCTATCTCTTTGTGGAGGTTCGGTGTCCATGGCGCGGCAGGGCGCATACCCGCAGGTGACACGGAATGACGGCAATGCGTCCAAAAGGCGCCAAAGGGGTTGCGGGCCGGTCGCGCACCGCCTTTATGATCCAGGGATCCTCCGCGCCGGAACGTTCGAGGTCACATGGAATCCGCCCCATCCAGGGGGGACACCCCCCAGGAGCCCACGGTGAAGACCGATGGGCGTCACGGCCCGCTCCGCCGCCCGGACGCGCGTGCCGGCCGCCGGCGCACGCGCTCGATCCGCTCGAAGGCCACCGCGCTGCTCCTCGTACCGCTGCTGTCGCTCGTCGCGCTGTGGGGGCACGCCTCCACCGTCACCGCACGCGACGCGCTCGCCCAGCGCAGCTACCACACGATCGACCGCACGTTCTCGCCGAGCGGCCAGCGCGTCCTGGTGGAGCTGGCGAAGGAACGCCAGGTATCCGCCGTGTTCCTCAGCACCCCGCGCTCCGAGGCGCCGTCCGCGCCCAACGCGCTCGTCCTGCAGCGCACCCGCGTGGACGATGCCATCGCGCACTTCCGCCGCGAGGCCGCCTCCGAGGCCGCGCGCGACGCCACCACGGAGGAGATGGAGGAGCGCGTCTCCGACGTCCTGGAGGCGTTCGGCGGGCTCCCCGGGATCCGGTCCGCGGTCGACGACCGGTCCATCGAGCGGCTGACGGCGATCAACAGGTTCAGCACGATGGTCGACGACATGCACCGGCTGTACGACGGCCTGCTGGTCATCGACGACTCCGAGATCTACAACTGGACGCTGTCCACCCGGCACGCCCAGCGCGGCCTGGAGCTGCTGCAGCGCGAGAACGCGCTGATCGCCTCCGCCCTCGTCACCGACGGCCGGCTGACGGCGGCCGAGCACCGGCTGTTCGTGGAGATGGTGGGCGAGCAGCGCTGGCAGTGGATCAAGCAGCGCTCGCTGCTCGACCCGGAGGTCTACGCGACCGGGACCGCGCAGGTGTTCGCGTCCCCGGCGTACCAGGGCCTCCGGGAGATCGAGGACCGGATCGCCGACGCCGACCCGCGCAAGCCGCTCCCCGTCGGGAACGACGAGTGGCGCCGCACCGCGGAGCCGCTCGTGCTGATGATCAACAACATGGTGCTCGGCAACTCCGAGCGCGCGGCCGAGCGCGCCGACGAGGCCGGCCGGGACGCCTACATCGAGGTCGTCCTCGTCGGCGGCTTCGGCCTGCTGGTGGTGCTCCTGTCGGTGCTGATGTCGCTGCGGTTCGCGCGCGGGTTCGTCCGCGAGCTCGTCGGGCTGCGCGGCTCCGCGGAGGAACTGGCCGACCGCCGGCTGCCCGACCTCGTCGACCGGCTGAGCCGCAACGAGAGCGTGGACGTCGACGCGGAGGCGCCGCCCCTGGGCACCGGCCGCACCACCGAGGTCGCCCGGCTCGCCGAGTCGTTCTCCAAAGTGCAGCGCACCGCCGTCGACGCCGCCGTCGGCCAGGCCGAGCTGCGCGCCGGCGTCAGCCGCCTCTTCCTCAACATCGCCCGCCGCAACCAGTCGCTGCTGCACCGCCAGCTGACGATGCTGGACGGGCTGGAGAGCCGCGCCGAGGCCGACGACCTGGAGGACCTGTTCCGGATCGACCACCTCACCACCCGCATGCGGCGGCACGCGGAGAGCCTGATCATCCTGTCCGGCGCCACGCCGGGACGCGGCTGGCGGCATCCGGTGCGCATCGCCGACGTGCTGCGCGCCGCCGTCTCGGAGATCGAGGACTACACCCGCGCGACCGTCCTCACCGAGTCCGAGGACGGACTGATCGGCGCGGCGGTCACCGACGTCGTCCACCTGCTGGCCGAGCTGCTGGAGAACGCGGCGTCGTTCTCCCCGCCCAGCACCGAGGTGCGGGTGATGGCCGAGCGCGTCGGCACCGGATTCGCCGTCGAGATCGAGGACCGCGGCCTCGGCGTCAAGCCCGAGCTGCTCGACGAGGCCAACCGGCGGCTCGCCGAGCCGCCCGAGTACGACCTGGTCGACACCGACCAGCTCGGGTTGTTCGTCGTCGCGCGCCTGGCCGCCCGGCACAACGTCTCGGTGTCCCTGCAGCGGTCCCCGTACGGCGGCGTGACGGCGATCGTGCTGCTGCCGCACGAGCTCGTGGTACCCGCGGAGCACATGGCGGCGGCCATGCTGCCGCCAGGGCCCGAGCCCGATGAGGACCGCGCGCACGACGGCGGCGCGGACCCGGCGGCCGGCGGCGGGACGCTCACCGGCGAGGTCCAGGAGCCCGTCCTGGCGACCGCGCCGCGCTCCGATGCGGTCGTCCCGCTGCGCGAGGCCGAGCCGGCCGGGCGGGTCGCCTCCCTGCCCGCGGACGAGCCGCACCGGCGCCGCCGGCCCGCGGACGCCGGAGACCTTGAGGCGCCGCCCGTCCTGCCGGAGCTCGCCGGGCCCGCGAAGCCGTGGGACCTCCCCGGGAACACCGCGCCCGGCGTCCCGCCCGGCCCGGCCCCGAACCCGTGGTCGGACGACGCCGTCCCGCTTCCGCGGGACGAGCCGTCCCGGCCGTCCGGGGACGCCGCCCGTTCCCGGGGTGACGCGTACGACATCGTGGACGCTGAAGAAGTCGTCGACGCCGATGCGGTGGTGGACGCGGACGCCCAGGAGGACTGGGAGCCCGCGGGAACCCACGCCGGCCTGCCCCGGAGGGTGCGGCAGGAGAACCTGGCTCCCCAACTGCGCAAGAGACCCCCGCCACCCCCGCCGCGCATGGGCGGAGGCGTGTCCGGGGGCATCGCACGCTCGCCCGAGGAGGCACGTTCGCTGATGGCATCGATACAACAGGGATGGCGGCGCGGACGCGCGTCGGACGTGGGCGATGAGGAGACGCGATGATGCACGACACCGTGACCGGCGAGCTGAACTGGCTGCTCAACGACTTCGCCGAGCGGGTGACGGCGGTGCGGCAGGCGGTGATCCTGTCCCGGGACGGGCTGGCGATCGCCGCGTCCACCGAGCTCGGCCGTGAGGACGCCGAGCACCTGTCCGCGCTGGCCTCCGGGGTGCAGAGCCTCGCGCGCGGCGCGGGCCGGCACTTCGCCGGCGGGAACGTCCGCCAGACCATCATCGAGATGGACGCGCTGCTGCTGTTCGTGACCGCCGCCGGCGACGGCACCTGCCTCGCGGTGCTCGCCGAGGCGGAGGCCGACGCGGGCCTCGTCGCCTACGAGATGGCGGTGCTGGTCAAGCGGGTCGGCCAGCATCTGCAGGCGACCCCCAGATTCGGAGCCGGGCACGAAGCGGCGGGTGAGGGCTTCGGGGGCGCCGGGGGGTCCTCGCCGAGGGGTCTGTGACCGATGTCCCCGTCGGCAGAGCGGTGGCTGGACCGGGAGGCCGGTCCGGTCGTGCGTCCGTACGCCATGACCCGGGGACGGACCCGTCCCGAGGGTGCGGGCTTCGAGCTGATCGCGGTCGTGGCGGCCACCGGCACCCCGCCGGGGAACCGGCTGCGCTACAGCCCCGACCACACGCGGGTGCTGCGCGGCTGCGCGCGTCCCGTCCCGGTCGTCGACCTGTCGGCCGACCTCGGCCTGCCCCTCGGCGTCGTCCGGGTCCTGCTCGGCGACCTGCGGGACGAGGGCCTGATCACGGTGGTCGCCGCGGTGGAACCCGCGCGGGGCCGCCGTCCACCCAACGGAGTGCTGAGGGAGGTGCTCAATGGCCTACGCGCCCTCTGAGGAGACCGGCACGAGCGCGCGCCCCCTCGTCACGACGAAGATCCTCATCGCCGGCGGGTTCGGCGTCGGCAAGACCACGATGGTCGGCTCGATCAGCGAGATCAGGCCGCTGCACACCGAGGAGCCGCTGACCGAGCGCGGCGTCGGGGTCGACGACGTGGCCGGCGTCGGCGCGAAGACGACCACGACCGTCGCGATGGACTTCGGCCGGATCACCCTGTCGGAGCAACTGCTCCTCTACCTGTTCGGTACGCCCGGCCAGGAGCGGTTCTGGTTCATGTGGGACGAGCTGGCGACGGGCGCGATCGGCGCGGTCGTCCTGGCGGACACGCGGCGGCTGACCGGCTGCTTCCCCGCCATCGACTACTTCGAGCGGCGCGGCCTCCCGTTCGTCGTGGCGGTCAACTGCTTCGACGGGCACCGCTCGCACAGGCCCGAGGACGTCGCGATCGCGCTCGACCTGGACCCGGACGTCCCGGTGCTGCTGTGCGACGTCCGGCGCCGCGAGTCGTCCAAGCAGGTTCTGGTCGCGCTGATGGAGCACGTCCTGAGCTGGCCCGACCCGCCCGAGGAGCAGGACGGCGCCCGATCTCCGGACCACCGGGAACCCGCTACGTAGTAGGCTCCCGCACACCCCCGTACTCCACGCATCGGGAGGTTTCCCCCGCATGTTCCGCCCACGAGCGCCGAAGCTGTGATGGCCCCGCGTCTCTCCTCCATCCGAGCGAGGATCACCCTGCTGGTCCTCGTGCCGCTGCTGGCGCTGGCCTCGCTGTGGGTGTTCGTCACCGGCATCACCTACGGCGACGCGCACCAGCTCCTGCAGAGCAGGACCTTCCAGCAGAACGCCGTGCTGCCCACGCAGCGGCTCATCGACGGACTGCAGAACGAGCGGCGCCTGTCGATGGCCGTGCTCGGCGGCGCCCGGCCGGCGGATCCCGGAGCGATGCGGGCGCGGCGGCAGGCGACCGACAAGGCGGCCGAGGAGGTCCGCGCGGGCAGCCGGCACGAGGGCATGCGGGAGGCGATCCTGCCCGAGGTCGTCGCCCGGCTGGACGGGCTCGTCGACAAGCTCGACGGTCTCGGGCAGCTGCGCCGCAGCGTGGACCAGCGGGCCGCCGGCCGCGCCCACGTGCTGGGCGAGTACAACGTGCTGATCGACGCCGGCTTCGCGATGTACAGCGCGACCACGCCGTCGGAGGGGTCCATCACCGCGCGCGCCCGCACGCTCACCTCGTTCGGCCGCGCCCGCGAGTACCTGGCGCGCGAGGACGCCCTGCTGACCGGGGCGCTCGCCGCCGGACGGATCACCAACGCCGAACGGACCGAGTTCGCCAAGCTCGTCGGGGCGCACCACACGATCCACACGGACAACGGGCGCGACCTGCCCGACGCGCACCGCGCCCACTTCGAGCGGCTCATGGCCTCGACGGCCTTCGTGCAGCTCATGAAGATGGAGAACCAGGTCATCAACGGCGCCGAGCCGCCGGCGGCCGCCGAGCGCAGGGCCCGCTCCCCGAGAGGGACGCAGGGAAGCGGCACACAGCCGGCGCAGGCCGGCGCGCGCGACGAGCCCGTCATCGAGCCCTCCGACTGGCGCTCCGTCGCCGACACCGTCAACGGCCGGCTCTTCGAGCTGGAGAACGACGTCCTCGACGACGTCACCGACCACGCCCAGGGCGTCGCGGTCGGCACCTTCACGCGGCTCGCCCTCGCCGGCGGCCTCGGGCTGGTCGCGATCGTGCTGTCGTCCTTCATCGCGGTCCGGGTCTCCCGGCGGCTGGTGCGCGAATGCCGCGCGCTCGCCGGCGGCGTGGTCGACTTCACCCACCGGCGGCTGCCGAAGCTCGCCGAGGACATCCGCGCCGGGCGGGCCGCCGAACCCGAGCCGGAGCCCGCGGCCGACTACCGCATCGACGAGATCCGGCAGATCGCCGGGTCGTTCGACCGCGCCCGCGAGGCCGTCGTCCGGGCGGCCGAGGGCGAGGTCGCGGCCCAGCGCGGCATCAGCGAGGTGTTCGTCAACCTCGCGCGCCGCAACCAGGCGCTGCTGCACCGCCAGCTCAGCCTGCTGGACACCATGGAACGCCGCACCGAGGACCCGTCGGAGCTGTCGGACCTGTTCCGGCTCGACCACCTCGCCACCCGGATGCGGCGGCACGCCGAGGGCCTGGTCATCCTCGCCGGCAAGACGGCCGGCCGCGGCTGGCGCCGCCCGGTGCCGCTCGTGGACGTGGTCCGCGGCGCCGTCGCCGAAGTCGAGGACTATCCGCGGGTCCGGGTGCAGCCGCTGCCGCGCGTCGCGCTGCTCGGCTCCGCCGTCGCCGACACCATCCACCTGCTCGCCGAGATCGTGGAGAACTCCACGACGTTCTCGCCGCCGCAGTCGCCGGTGCGGGTCAGCGGCCACCCGGTCGCCAACGGTTTCGCGATCGAGGTCGAGGACCGCGGCCTCGGGATGACCGAGGAGGCGCTGCGCACCGCCAACGCGCGGCTCGCCCGTCCGCCCCAGTTCGACCCGTCCGACAGTGCGCAGCTCGGGCTGTTCGTCGTGGCGCGGCTGGCCCAGCGGCACGGAATCCAGGTCACGCTCCGCCAGTCCCCGTACGGGGGGACGACCGCGATCGCGCTGATTCCCGGCTCGCTCATCGTCGCCGACGCCGAGCCCGAGCCGGTCGCGCGCCGCGTCACGGGTCCCATGCAGACGCTCCCGGGTCCGGCCGTGGCCCTGTCGGCGCCCGCGCGTCCGGCCGTCGAGGCGGGTGCCGCCGAGCCGCGCCGGGCCGAGCCGGACGGCGTCGTGCGGCTCGTCGAGCCCGTCCAGCCCGATCTCGTCCAGCCGGAGCCGGCGCCCGAGCCCGCCGAAGCGAGTGCCGAGGCGCCGCCGGAGCCCGCGGCGCCGGAGGCTCCCGGTGGGCTGCCCAAGCGCAGGCGGCAGCAGCATCTGGCGCCCCAGCTGAAGAAGCGGGTGGACGAGCACCTGGCCGCCCAGGGCATGCCGCCGCCCGTGGAGCCCGCGCCGCCGCCGGAGCCCGCCGGCCCGCCGTCCGCGCCGGAAGCGGCCGGGATGCCGCTCGCCGCACCCGTGCCGATGGACGCCGTGCCGATGGACGCCGTGCCGATGGACGAGGGCCCGGCGGACGAGGGCCCGGCGGACGAGCGGCAGGTGGACGAGCGGCAGGTGGACGAGCGGCAGGTGGACGACGGGCGCTCGCCCGACACGATGGCATTGATGATGTCCGCCATGCAGCGTGGCTGGCAGCGTGGCAGGCAGGAAGCGGCCGACGCCGAGGCGGAGGCCGTGCGAAACCCAGCCGACCAGGAGGACGACACCCCATGACACAAGCCCAGTACCCCGGCGCGGAGGTCCCGGGCGGAGCCGGCGGTGAACTGAACTGGCTGCTCGACGGCCTCGTCCAGCGTGTCGCCGCGGTGCAGAACGCGGTAGTGCTGTCGAGCGACGGACTCCGCATGGCCTCGTCGAGCGGACTGGCCCGCGAGGAGTCCGACCATCTGGCCGCCGTGGCCGCCAGCTTCCAGAGCCTCGCGCGCGGGGCGGGGGAGTCGTTCGGCGGCGGACCGGTGCGGCAGACGATCGTGGAGATGGAGTCGTCGTTCCTGTTCGTCACCGCCGCCGGGCACGGCGCCTGCCTGGCCGTCCTCGCCTCCGCCGACGCCGACCTCGGTGTCATCGCCTACGAGATGGCGATGCTCGTCACCCGCGTCGGGCAGCACCTGTCGGCCAATCCGCGGGTGGCCGCGGCCAAGCCCGGCGGCGTCTGAGGTGGAGGGGCGAGGCGGCGCCTGGTACGACGACGACGCGGGGCCCGTCGTCCGCCCGTACGCGCTCACCGGTGGCCGGACGCACTACGACGGCGTCGAGTTCGATCTGGTGGCACTGATCGTCGCGGCGGACCCGCCGGCGTCCGCCGACGACGGCCCCGCACTTCCGGCGTCCCCGTGGGCGCAGGAGCCGGAACATGACATGATCTTGGAGCTTTGCCGCACCCCGTTGTCGGTCGCCGAGATAGCGTCGGATCTGGAACTTCCCCTCGGGGTCGTCCGTGTCCTGCTCGGCGACCTGCTCGACCACTCGCTGATTCAGGTCCGGCGTCCCGCGCCGGTGGCGCAGTTCCCCGGCGAGCGCGTACTCAAGGAAGTGATCGATGGAATCCGTGCGCTCTGACGCGGTCGCCCCCCCGGGCGAATCCGCGCTGACGGTCAAGATCCTCGTGGCCGGTGGTTTCGGCGTCGGCAAGACCACCCTGGTGAGCGCGGTCAGCGAGATCCGTCCGCTGCGCACCGAGGAGGCGCTCACCGAGAAGAGCATCGGGATCGACGACACCACGGCCGTCGCGTCCAAGACGACGACGACCGTGGCGATGGACTTCGGGCGGATCACCCTGCCGAACGGCCTGGTGCTGTTCGTGTTCGGGACGCCCGGCCAGGACCGGTTCTGGTTCATGTGGGACGAGCTGGCCAAGGGCGCGCTCGGCGCCGTCGTCCTCGTGGACACCCGCCGCCTGGCGGACTGCTTCGCCTCGGTCGACTACTTCGAGCGGCGCGGCGTCCCGTTCATCATCGGCGTCAACCGGTTCGACGGGTCGGGGCAGCACACGGCCCAGCAGGTCCGAGACGCGCTCGACCTGTCCCCCGACATCCCGGTGATCTCCTGCGACGTGCGCGACAGGGAGGACGCCAAGCGGGTCCTCATCACCCTCGTCGAGCACATCATGCGCACCATGAGCGGCCGCCAGTACGCATAGCGCTTGAGCACGTGGCCCCTGGACCCTCTGGTCCGGGGGCCTTCGTGTGTGCGCTGGTCCGCGACTTTGTCCTTTGAGTGGAAGAAGTTCGATTGGTCTAGAGGAAAGGTCTTCTCAAAGCAGCGAAAGCCGGTTACGGTCTCGCCATGAGACCGGAGTCACACGACCCCGGACCGGCTCCGAGAGGACGGGCGTGATGCGCATGTCGGCTCGTCCGCAGAACGTTCATCAGGCGCGCCTGCTGCGGCTCCTGCGTGACGAGGGCCCGCGCTCGCGCGCCGAGCTGGGCGACGTGGTGAGGCTGTCGCGGTCGAAGCTGGCCGTGGAACTGGACCGGCTCGTCGAACTCGGGCTGGTCGAGGGCGCGGGGCTGGCCGCGTCCCGCGGCGGGCGGCGGTCGGGGATCGTGCGGCTGTCGCCGGACCTGCGGTTCGTCGCCTTCGACATCGGCGCCACCTCGATCGACGTCGCCGTGACCGACGGCACCATGGAGGTGCTCGGGCATGTCAGCGAGGAGTGCGACGTCCGGCAGGGTGCGACCGTCGTGCTCGACCGGGCCCTCGACCTGCTCGGCAAGCTGCGCGACGAGGGCCTGACCGCGCAGGTGCACGGCACCGGGATCGGCGTGCCCGGGCCGGTCAGCTTCCGGGACGGCATGCCGGTCGTCCCGCCGATCATGCCCGGCTGGGACCGGTTCCCGGTGCGGGACGCGATCGGGCAGGAGCTCGGCTGCCCGGTGCTGGTCGACAACGACGTGAACCTCATGGCGCTCGGTGAACTGCATGCCGGGCTGGCCCGCTCCGTCGACGACTTCCTGCTCGTCAAGATCGGCACCGGCATCGGCTGCGGCATCGTCGTGGACGGCGCCATCTACCGCGGCGTGTCCGGCAGCGCCGGCGACATCGGCCACATCCGCGTCGACGACGACGGCCCCATCTGCGCGTGCGGCAACGCCGGCTGCCTGGAGGCCTACTTCGGCGGCGCGGCGCTCGCCCGGGACGCGGAGGCGGCCGCCCGGTCGGGCCGGTCACCGCAGCTCGCCGCGCTGCTGGAGACCCACGGGCAGCTGTCGGCCGTGCACGTCGGCGAGGCCGCCGCCGCGGGCGACCCGGTCGCCGTGCAGATCATCCGTGCGGGCGGCCGGCATGTCGGGCAGGTGCTCGCCGGGCTGGTCAGCTTCTTCAACCCCGGGCTCGTCATCATCGCGGGCGGCGTCGCCGGTCTCGGCCACGCGCTGCTCGCCGAGATCCGCAGCGTCGTCTACCGCCGGTCCGCCCCGCTCGCGACCGGCAACCTCCCGATCGTGCTGTCCGAACTCGCCGGGGCCGCCGGCGTGGTCGGCGGCGCCCGACTCATCAGCGACCACGTCTTCTCCGCGTCCTGACCCACTTCTCCACCGAGGAGACCCGATGGGCTCGCCCGAAACCGAACCCCTGCTGCTGATGCGCGGCATCGTCAAGCAGTTCCCCGGCGTCCGCGCCCTGGACGGCGTCGACCTCGACGTCCGTCCCGGCGAGGTGCACTGCCTGCTCGGGCAGAACGGCGCCGGGAAGTCGACGCTCATCAAGGTGCTCGCCGGCGCGCACCAGCCGGACGAGGGCGAGATCCTGTTCGCCGGGGAGCCGGTGCGGCTCGCCGGGCCGACAGCCGCGATGCGGGCCGGCATCGCGACCATCTACCAGGAACTCGACCTGGTGGACGGGCTGTCGGTCGCGGAGAACATCTTCCTCGGCCACGAGAAGGCCACGTTCGGCTTCACCCGGCGCGGCGACGCGGAGAAGGCCGCGCGTGAGCTGCTCGGCCGGCTCGGGCACGCGGAGATCCCGCCGCGCCGCGAGGTGGGACGGCTGCCGGCGGCGGGCAAGCAGGTCGTCAGCATGGCCCGCGCCCTGTCGCACGAGGCCCGCATCCTCGTGATGGACGAGCCGTCCGCCGCGCTCGCCCACGACGAGGTGGACAACCTGTTCCGCATCATCCGGGAGCTGACCTCCGCCGGCGTCGCGGTCATCTACATCTCGCACCGCCTGGAGGAGATCCGCGAGATCGGCGACCGGGTGACGGTCCTCAAGGACGGCAGGGCCGTCGCCGTCGGGCTGCCCGCCCGGACCACGTCCACCGACAGGATCGTCTCGCTGATGACGGGCCGGGACGTCGAGTACGTCTTCCCGGAGCGCCCGAGGCCCCCGCGCGACGACGACCGGCCCGAGGTGCTCCGCGTCGAGAACCTGGCGCTTCCCGGCGCCTTCGAGGACGTGTCGCTCACCGTCCGCGCCGGCGAGATCGTCGGGCTCGCCGGGCTCGTCGGCTCCGGACGCTCGGAGATCCTGGAGACCGTCTACGGCGCGCGGCGTCCCGCACGGGGGCGGGTGCTCGTCGACGGCCGGCCGGTCCGCCCCGGCGACACCGGCGCGGCGGTGCGGCGCGGCATGGGCATGGCGCCCGAGGAGCGCAAGAGCCAGGCGCTGCTGATGAACGAGACCGTCGCCGGGAACGTCAGCGTCGCCGGCCTGTCCCGGTACGCCTCGTTCGGCTGGCTCAACCGCCGCCGCGAGGTCGCCGACGTGCGCCGCCAGATCGAGGCGCTCGACATCCGCCCGCCCGACCCGAAACGCCCGGTCGTGACGCTGTCGGGCGGCAACCAGCAGAAGGTGGTGCTGGCGCGCTGGCTGCTCGGGGCCGCCGATCTGCGGCTGCTGATCCTGGACGAGCCGACCCGCGGTGTGGACGTCGGCGCCCGCGCCGAGCTGTACGCGGTGATCCGCGAACTGGCCGGACGCGGCATCGGGGTGCTGCTGGTGTCCAGCGAGGTCCCCGAGGTGCTCGGGCTCGCCGACCGGGTCCTCGTCATCCGCGAGGGGCGGGTCGTCCACACCGGCGACGCCCGCGACCTCGACGAGGCCACCGTGCTCAACATGATCATGGAAGGGAGCGCCCTGTGACCGCGCGTCATTCTGAGGGGACGACCCCCCAGACCCCCCGGAAGGACACGGGGCATTCCGAGGGGACGACCCCCCAGACCCCCCGGAAGGACACGGGGCATTCCGAGGGGGACACCCCCCGGTCCGGCGGGGCGCCCGTCTCGCTGACCAAGAAGGCCGGGGCCGGCGGGCCGTGGCGGCCGTTCGCCAGGGGCGGCGGCGCGGCGCGGTGGCCCGGCGAGATCCACCATCTCGGGCTGGCCGCCGCGCTGGTGCTGCTCGCGGGAGTCGGGCTGGCGACCCAGCCCGACAACTTCGCCACGTCCGGGAACATGGTCGCCATCCTGGTGCTCGCCGCCACCATCGGCGTGATCACCGTCGGCCAGACGTTCGTGATCATCGGTGGCGGGATCGACCTGTCCGTCGGGTCGGTGATGGCGCTGGCGTCGGTGTGGGCGACGACCGTGGCGACGCAGTCGTACGGCCCGGCGGTGATGGCCCTGTGCGCGATCCTCGTCGGGACCGGCACGGGCGTCGTGACCGGGCTGCTGATCTCCTACGGGCGGATGGTGCCGTTCATCGTCACCCTCGCGATGCTCGTCGCGGCGCGGGGGCTGGCGCAGCGGATGTCGGACCGCAGGACGCAGCTCATCCGTCCCGAGAACGACGCCCTCGTGGCGCTGTCCACGACCAAGATCCTCGGGTTGCCGCTGGTCGTGTACATCTTCGCGGCGGTCGGGCTGGCCGGCTGGCTGCTGCTCAACCGCACCACGTTCGGCCGCCGGACGTTCGCGGTCGGCGGCAACCCCGAGGCGGCACGGCTCGCCGGCATCGACGTCCGCCGCCACACCTTGTCGCTGTACGCGCTGTCGGGGTTCTGCTGCGGAATCGCCGCGATCATCATCATGGCGCGGACCACCACCGGCTCCAGCACCCACGGCGACCTGTACGAACTGGACGCGATCGCCGCCGTCATCATCGGCGGCACGCTGCTCACCGGCGGGCGCGGCACCGTCGTCGGGTCGATCCTCGGCGTGCTGGTGTTCACCCTCATCACCAACCTGTTCATCCTGAACGGCCTGCAGACCAGCGACCAGCTGATCGCCAAGGGCGCCATCATCGTGGGCGCCGTGCTGCTGCAGCGACGCGGGCTTCGCTCGCCCACCTGACACCCCCTGCCAGCCCACCCCTCAATCAGGAGCACGACATGCGTGAACAGCGCCCGCATCAGCAGGGCCCCCGTCCCACCCGCAGAGGCGTCCTGTTCGGCGGCGCCGTCGTCGCGGCCGGCGGTCTGGCCGCGGCCTGCACCGGCAACTCCGAGAGCGGCGACTCCGGCACGTCCCCGCAGGCCGGCACGCTGGCCGGCGACAACGACAAGCCGGGCAAGAAGGTCACCGTCGGGTTCTCCGCGCCCGCCGCGGACCACGGCTGGATCGCGGCGATCGCCAAGAACGCCGAGGCGCAGGCCAAGAAGTACTCCGACGTGACGTTCAAGCCGGTGGAGCCGACCAACGACATCAACCAGCAGATCTCCGCCGTTGAGTCGCTGATCAGGGCGAAGGTCAACGTCCTGGTGATCCTGCCCAACGACGGCGAGCAGCTCAACCAGGTCGGGCGCAAGGCGATGGACGCCGGCATCCCGGTCGTCAACCTCGACCGCGTCTTCCCCGACAACCTGTCGTACCGGACGTGGGTCGGCGGCGACAACTACGGCATGGGCGTCTCCGCCGGCAACTACATCGGCAAGAAGCTCAAGGACAAGGGCGTCGCCGACCCGGTCATCGTGGAGATCCAGGGCATCGCGACGCTGCCGCTGACCCAGGACCGCAGCAAGGGCTTCGCGGACGCGCTGAAGTCCTACGGCTTCTCCGTCACCGCCAAGCAGGACGCGAAGTTCACCGTCGAGTCCGGCAACCAGGTCGCCTCCAACCTCCTCCAGGCGCACAGCAAGATCGACGCCGTCTGGAACCACGACGACGACCAGGGCGTCGGCGTGCTCGCCGCGATCAAGCAGTCCGGCCGCAAGGAGTTCTTCATGGTCGGCGGCGCCGGGTCCGCCAACGCGATGCGGGAGATCAAGGCCGGCGGCGTGCTGGAGGCGACCGTCACCTACTCGCCGACGATGGCGGCCTCCGCGATCAAGCTGGGCCGGTTGATCGCGCAGGGCAAGGGGATGGCCGACCTGGTCGAGCTGCAGGTGCCGCAGTCGATCACACTGGCGTCCGAGACGATCACCAAGGACAACGTCGACCGCTACATGCCGCTCGGCTTCGAGTCCTGAGCGACGGGGGCGCCGGCGCGTCCGCCCCGTCCGGGGTGGACGCGCCGGCCAGACAGAGAGGTGAGCAGGATATGACGACCGTCGGAGTCGGGATGGTCGGGCACGCGTTCATGGGACGCGCCCACTCCCAGGCGTGGCGCAGCGTCGGGCCGTTCTTCGGGCCGCCGCTGACCCCGGTCATGACCGCGCTGGCCGGGCGTTCCGCCGAGCGCGCCGGCGCGGCCGCCGCGTCGCTCGGGTGGGCGTCGGTGGAGACCGACTGGAAGGAGCTGCTCCGCCGCGACGACGTCCAGCTCGTCGACATCTGCACGCCGGGCGACAGCCACGCCGAGATCGCGGTAGCCGCGCTCGACGCGGGCAAGCACGTGCTGTGCGAGAAGCCCCTCGCCAACTCCGTCGCGGAGGCCGAGGCGATGGCCGCCGCCGCGGACCGGGCCCGCGAGCGCGGCATCCGGTCGATGGTCGGGTTCAACTACCGGCGCGTCCCCGCGGTCACCCTCGCCCGCCGGCTGGTCGCCGACGGGCGGATCGGGACCGTCCGGCACATCCGGGCCCAGTACCTCCAGGACTGGCTGACCGACCCGCAGGCCCCGTTCAACTGGCGGATGGACCGGAACAGGGCCGGGTCGGGCGCGCTCGGCGACATCGCCTCGCACATCGTCGACACCGCGCAGTTCATCACCGGGCACAGGGTGACGGGGGTGTCGGCGACGCTGGAGACCTTCGTCCCGGAACGCCCCGCGCCCGGGGGCGGCACCGCCCAGGTCACCGTGGACGACGCCGCCCTGTTCATCGGCCGCACCGACGGCGGAGCGCTCGCCTCCTTCGAGGCCACCCGCGCCGCCACCGGACGCAAGAACGCGCTGCGCATCGAGGTCAGCGGCTCGTCCGGCGCCCTGTACTTCGACCTGGAGTCGCTGAACGAACTGTGGTTCTACGACGGGACGGAGGACGGGGCGACCGCGGGGTTCCGGCGCATCGTCGTCACCGAACCCGTCCACCCCTACACCGGGAACTGGTGGCCGCCCGGCCACGTGCTCGGCTACGAGCACACCTTCACCCACCAGATGGCCGACCTGCTCACGGCGATCGCGGACGACACCGACCCCAGCCCCTCGTTCGCCGACGGCCTCCGGATCCAGCGCGTCCTCGCCGCCGTCGCCGACAGTGCGGCGTCCCGGCGCTGGGTCGACATCGAAGGGAGCGACTGACATGGCACGACCGATCACCCTGTTCACCGGCCAGTGGGCAGACCTGCCGTTCGAGGAGGTCTGCCGGCTCGCGTCCGGCTGGGGCTACGAGGGACTGGAGATCGCCTGCTGGGGCGACCATTTCGAGGTGGACAAGGCCCTCGCCGACGACACCTACATCCCGCGCAGACTGGAGACGCTCGCCAAGCACGACCTGAAGGTCTGGGCGATCTCCAACCACCTCGTCGGCCAGGCCGTCTGCGACAACCCGGACGAGCGCCACCAGGCGATCCTGCCGGAGCGGATCTGGGGCGACGGCGAGGCCGAGGGGATCCGCCGGCGCGCCGCCGCCGAGATCGAGGACACCGCCCGCGCCGCCGCGAAGCTCGGCGTCGACACCGTCATCGGCTTCACCGGCTCCTCGATCTGGCACACGGTCGCGATGTTCCCGCCGACCCCCGAGGCGATGGTCGAACGCGGCTACGCCGACTTCGCCGACCGCTGGAACCCCATCCTGGACGTGTTCGACGAGGTCGGCGTCCGGTTCGCGCACGAGGTCCACCCGAGCGAGATCGCCTACGACTACTGGACGACCGTGCGGACGCTGGAGGCGATCGGGCACCGTCCCGCGTTCGGCCTCAACTTCGACCCGTCCCACTTCGTCTGGCAGGAACTCGACCCGGTCGGCTTCCTGTTCGACTTCCGCGACCGGATCTACCACGTCGACTGCAAGGACACCAAGGTCCGCACCGGCGACGGCCGCCGCGGACGCCTCTCGTCCCACCTGCCGTGGGCGGACCTGCGGCGCGGCTGGGACTTCATCTCCACCGGCCGCGGCGACGTCCCCTGGGAGGACGTCTTCCGCGCCCTCAACTCGATCGGCTACACCGGCCCCATCTCGGTCGAGTGGGAGGACGCCGGCATGGACCGCCTGCAGGGCGCCCCCGAGGCGCTGGAGTTCGTCCGCGCCCTCAACGCGATGGAGATCCCGGCGTCGTCCTTCGATTCGGCGTTCTCGTCCGACTGAGTCCATGGACCTGCGGTGCGCCGGCCCCGTGAGGCCACGCACGGGGCCGGCGCACCGCACCTTCACGACGCGACCCGGGCGCCGTCCCGGGCCGAGCAGACGGTGCGCCCGCGCCGCAAGCCGGTGCGCTGAGCGGGGTCAGGGCAGGGCGCGGAAGTCGGCGAAGTCGAAGCCGGGGGAGACCACGCAGCTGACCAGGACCTCCTCGCCGCCGGACGGGCGGGCGGCCTGCCACACGCCCGCCGGCACGACGGCCTGCGGGACCTGCCCGCCCGCCACGTCCGCGCCCAGCGTTACCGTTTCCGGGGTCGCGGACGGCCACTCGCCGCCGCCGCCGAGGAACAGCGCCAGCGGGCCTCCCCGATGCCACAGCCACACCTCCGCCGACCGGACGACATGCCACATGGACTCCTCGCCGGGCGGCAGCAGGAAGTAGATGCCGGTGGCGCTGGCCCGCTCGCCCGGATAGCCGCCCGGGGTGAACGCCACGTCCGACCGCCACGTCTCCCGGTACCAGCCGCCCTCGGGGTGCGGCAGCAGATCGAGGGCCTCCGCCGTCGCGGGACGATCGAGCATCGCGACGTGCCGCCCGTCAGGGCCGCGCCGCAGGTACCGGACGCGGACCGCCGTCGTCCGGTCGATCACCCCGCGTCCCGGCACGGCACCCGGCGCCGGATCCAGCGTGACGGCGACGACCTGCCCGTCCCCGAACACGTCGTCGGCGACGGCCAGCGCGGCGGCGTCGTCCGGTGCCCACACCGCCCCGGCCTCGGACAGAACGAACCGCGGGCCGGGCTGGGCCCGCCAGGCGTCAAGCGTCGTCAGCAGCAGCACTCATCGAGCCTAGACGGTCAAGACGATCTTGCCGGTGACCCGCCCGAAGCATCCCGAAGTCAACGGAAGCAGCCCCGAGGCAGGCCGTTCCGTTTCCGACGTCGCCTCCACGCCTGACTCGTGTGGTGCGGCACGGGCTGCGCGCCGATGGCCGCCACCGCGCCTGTGAGGTCATGGCAGGGCCGCAGCGGGTCACCGGTCGACGTGACGAACCACGGCACGCCACCGACTCCGGCTTTGACCTGGATGCTTTGTCCGCGCCGTGCCAGGTCGGGCGGAAGTATCCGCAGCTTTTCCGGGTCCTCAAGACGAGCCGACCAGCCGGTGGCGGTGAGTGCGGAGGCGAGGGCGGCGAGGTACTGTGCGGCGTTCACGCGTCCCACCACACCACGGCGCCGGTTCCCTCGTCCCGCCATGCCTCGGCGACCGTCCTGAGGTGGACGTAGCGGACGCGGCCGAGCGGGTCGAGCGCGACGCGGCGGACCGTCCCCCAGCCGTCGGGACCGCCGTCGCGGAGCACCTGGTGGACGTTGCGCATCGCGGCGTCCCGGTCGTCCGTCACTCCGGCCCACCCGGCGTCCCGGCCCCGGACGTCCCAGACGAAGATCTTGCGCGGCGGGCCCGCGGGTGTCGGCTCGGTCACCGTGCCGCCCGTGTGATGGCCACCCTGATCTGGGACGCCGCCGCGTCCAATTCGTTCGCGGGACGGATCAGCGCGCTGGTGCGGACGTCGTAGAACCACCACTGCCCGTCGCGGTAAAGGCACCCGACCGTGGCCGCACGTCCGGGGACCTTGTGCGGGATGACGTTGAGGACCGGATAACCGTCGACCGACGTGAAGGCCGTGAGCAACCCCGCGACCCGGACGAACCTCTCGTTGAGCCGGACCAGGAAGGTGATCCGCTCCCTCTGCGGGACCGGCGCACCAGGACGGCGCGCGGCCTGCGGCTCTGGAGGGGGCGGCGGGATGACGCGTCCCCCGGAACGCCGTTCGTGCGCTCCCACGTGATCACCCTCCAGGGATCCGGCGAGTGGGGGTCGTGATTCTCAGGATCATCCTCCGCCTGTGTATTCGGACATATTTCATGTCTGGGATGAATTGCTCTGCCGGAGGTGATCGAGTTTCTTGTTCGAGGGGGAGAATATTTCGAGTCACCTCTGCGGCGAGGTCGAGTAGAGCACCATGAAGACGCGAACTGCAAGACTTAAAGCGAATTTGCTAATGAAGAATTCGCAGGTCAGGGCCCATGTTGCAGATCATGCCGACCGATGCTTTCATTTCGAGTGAAAGACGACCCCGAATAGAGGTGATGTCAAATGCCGGCGCCCCCGACCGGATCGACCGTCCCCCGAAGGCAACTCGGCCGCCATCTGCGCCAACTGCGGACAGATGCGCGCATGACGGTACAAGCAGCCGCGAATGCGCTCGAATGGTCCGAGGCGAAGATGTGGCGCATCGAGACCGGGCAGACGTCGCTGCGGTCCCACGATGTGGAGCTCATGTGTCGGGTGTACGGAGCGCCCCGCGACCTGAAGGCGGCCCTGATGGGCCTCGCCAGGGAGACCAAGGAAAAGGGATGGTGGAACGCCTACGGCGACGTGATCCCGGACAGCTTCGACCTCTACATCGGCCTTTAGGAAGCGGCACAGACCTTTGAGCATTACTCGCCCGAGCTCGGCCGGCGCCCATCGGGGGCTCGACACCGGACCGTTCATCCTGATGCGGTTCCTGACCACTGGAGACGGCCGCAGCCACGAGCCGCCCACGGTGTACGTGCAAGGCTTCACCGGGGCTCTGTATCTTGACAAACCCCACGAGATCGACCGCTACGCCGACGCGTTCGCGGTCATATGGAACGACGCTCTCCCGGAGGACGAGAGTTCGGCGCTGTTCCTGCGAGTAGCAAGGGAGATGGACGGACGATGAATGCCGGCTTCACGGCTGCGGCCTGGCGCAAGAGCAGCCGCAGCAACTCCGACCAGGATTGCGTCGAGATCGCGCAGGGCATGGCCTGGCGCAAGAGCACTCGCAGCAACTCCGACCAGGAGTGCGTCGAGGTCGCGCAGCTGGCGGCCGCCGTCGGTGTCCGGGACAGCAAGAACCCGGAGGGCGGCCACCTCGCCATGGACCGCACCGCCTTCGGTGACCTGTTGGTCAAGGTCAAGGCGGGCGACCTGGACCTCTGACCGAGGCGCCGGCCTTGGCCGGTCGTTCGCCCGCGCCTGCGGACCGCGACCGCGGGCGGGGCGGACGTCAGGGCGCGGCAACCGCGAGGATGACCTCCACCAGGCGGACGGAGGGCGATCACGCACCCTCGTATACCCAGGCTCGGCCGGTCTGCCGGTACTCCTCCACCGGGATCGGGTCGACTCCGGTTCGCATCCGGGCGGTGTACAGCAGGCCGTCGAGATGGTCGATCTCGTGGTGGATGAGGCGGGCGAGGCCGCGCGTGTACTCGATGGTCACCCTTGCGCCGGTCAGAGCCGTGGCCTCGACGGTGATCTTCAAAGGGCGGGGAACCAGACCACGGACGTCGAAGAAGCTCAGGCAGCCCTCGTACTGCTCGTCTATCTCCTCGGAATGGTCGGTGATCCGCGGGTTGAACAGGATGATGGCCGGGGCGTCGCCGGGCGGCTGGACGACGGCCACGGCACGTCCGATGCCGATCTGCGGGGCCGCGATACCCATGCCCTTGGCGAAGGGGTGGACTTGTTCGATCCGCTCCATGGCGGCGAACAGTTCGTCCGTGACGCGCTCGGCCTCGTCGCGCTCGGCGGGCAGGTCGAAGGCGCGGACCGGTTCGGCGAGGATGCCGGCGCCGTGCTGGACGACACCGAGGTCTCGCATCTGCTGGCTGGGCCGCACGTCAATCACCTGAACTCCCCTTGATCAGTGTCGCGTTCGGTCCGTGCCCGAAACCGCCACTTCAGCCGGTACCGAGCGTGCAGGGCGGGTGTAGTTGTGATCCACGTGAATTGCCGTAATTCACCGTGTGATCCAGACGGAGGACTGCGCTCGTGTGCTGATCATGGCGGGCAGCTCTGCCAAATCGGAGAAGGTTCTTCGTGAACGAGTCCCTCTGTCCGTCCGTCAGATCGTGGCGGGGACGGCCTGGTCGTGCAGGAAGTCGTCCAGTTCCAGGAAGTCCAGGAGGGCTTCGCGCATCCGGTCCATATCGGAAGCGTTGGCAGCCCGTGCCGCACACTGCGCTCGGTCGGCCGCCGTCCCCACCCCCGTGAGTTGGGCGACCGTGTGCCCTGTCGCCCACGCGATCGCCACCACCTCCGGCATCTTCGGCGCACGGTCCCCGGAGATGATCCGCGACAGGGTGGACTGCGAGATTCCGGTCGTGTCCGCGAGGGCGCGCTGGCTGAGGCCCGCGGCGACGCGGGCGCTCTCAATCGCCGCACCGCTGGTCATGGTCACCATCATGAATGGTCAGTCCATTTCGGAGAGGCGGGCGGGGTCGAAGACGATCGGGTAGGGGCGGTCCAGCGTGATCGTTTCGCCGGAGCGGGCCTTGGCGGCCACCTCGTAGTGGTCGTCCCTGAGTTCCAGCATGGTGATCGTCGGGCGGGGTTCCAGGTCGACCAGCCAGTAGTGGGGGATGCCGGTCAGGGCGTACTCGCTCACCTTGCGGACGCGGTCCGTCTGCTCGTTGACGGTGCGGGGCGTGACGACCTCGGCGACGAGGATGAGGTCCGGGCCGTAGTAGGTGCGGGTCTGGCGTTCCAGGGCGGCGCGGGCCACGTCGCGGGTCACGGCGAAGACGTCCGGCTTCCGGATGCCCGCGGGGGTGGTCACGTCCTGCGGGGCCCCCGCGACGTGGACGTCGGCGGCGGCTTGGCGGGCCGCGTCCTTGAGGATGCCCTTGAGCCGTTCGGCGGCGTGGTCGTGCCACAGGTCGCCCGGCAGTTCGTTCAGCCACCCGTCCGCCAGTTCGTAGCGGCGGCCCTCCTCGGGCAGCGCGTCCAGGTCGTACAGCGTGTACGGACCATGTGCGCGGCCGAGTGTCCCGCCCATGGATCATCCCCCTAACCTCGGCTTCTCCGAATTTAGCGGACGGAGGTCCGGCGGGGCCGCAGGCAAGATCGCGCGTCGGGATGCGGCCAATGTCTCGAAAGCAGAGGGGCGGCAGGTTAAGATACATCGTGTCTTGGACTTGACCCTCCACCAGGGGGAGGGACGAGTCTGCGGAGGCGGACCGTCCCGAAGGAGACATGCGATGAGCGTCGAGCAGCATCCCCAGACCGCGCCCGCGCTGCGCGCCTCGGACCGTGACCGCGACGAGATGCTCGTCCGGCTGCACACCTCCTTCGCCGAGGGGCGGCTGAGCGAGGCCGAACTCGACGAGCGCATCGACCTGGTCCTGGCCGCGGTCACCCATGAGGACCTCGGGGCCGTGGCCGCCGACCTGCCCGGTGACGGGCGACGGGCGGTTGCGGAGGGCTCCGGACCCGCCGGGCGGTTCCAGGTCGCCTACAAGAGCTCGATCACGCGCGCCGGCCGCTGGCGGCTGCCCGAGCGGTTCACCACCGTCGTCTACAAGGGGACGAGCCTGCTCGACCTGCGGGCCGCCGAGCTGGACGGGCCCGTCACCACGCTCCGGATCCTGGCCTACAAGTCCTCGGTGGAGATCATCGTGCCTCCGGGTGTTCGCGTGGAGACCGACGGTGTGGGCGTCTCCACCGAGGTCCACGGCGTTCCGTCCGCCGGTTCACCGGTCGTGCATGTCCGGGGTTATGCCTACAAGGGAACGATCGAGGCGAAAGATCGAATACGCCGGGCCTGAGGTGATAGAACGCTCCCGCGGCCCCATTGGCCGCCGGTCACCAGGATGTCCGTACAGGCACCCGCGTGGCGCGATTCGATGGTGGTCCGACAGGACCGTGAAGGAGCGCGTGTGACGGCGAGGACCCCGGAGCGGGACGAGGCCCGGCGGACGGCCGAGGAGGAAACGGGCGGCTCCCGCCAGGTCCGGCGACGGCTGACCTTCGGCGTCGCCGGCGACCTCGCCGGCATGCGGACGGCGCTGTCACCCTGGCAGCGCGCGTACGAGGCGTGGCGGGCCGCCGGGCTGAGCTGGGGCCATGGTGCCCCGCCCCGCGAACGGGCCGTCGGCGACGCGGCGGGCGTCAACGCGGTCCGCCTGGCGGAGGCGCCGGAGACCGGTCCGGACGCGACGACGGAGCCCGAGCCCGCCGGGCCGGCCCCGGCGAAGACCGAGAGCACGAAGCCCGCCCCGGAGAAGGCCGCCCCGAAGAAGCCCGCGCCGCGGAAGGCCGCGCCCGACCCCGACGATGTCCTGGTCGCCGGGCCCGGCATGGCCGCACGGAAGCAGGCGCCGCCCCCGCGCCCGGCGCGCCGGCTGCGTTCGCGGCTCGCGGTCGTGACCGGGCTCGTCCTGGTCGCCGGAGGCGTGATCTTCACGGTGTCCCAGGAGGAGAGCGGCTCGGACGAGCCGGGCATCCCGGGTCCGGTGGCGGCGGACGCACTCTTCGCGCCCGACCCGGCCGCCACGACCGACGGGCTCGTCCAGGACCTCGCCACCGTCGCCGCCGCCGGAGGGACGCTGGTCGCCGCGGGCACCGAGAGCGACGGAGTCCCGGGACGGGAACGGACCCGGTTCCTCTTCTCCGTCGACGGAGGCCACGCCTGGTCGCTGGGGCGGATCGCCACGCCGGACGGCTCGGAACTCCCGTTCGGCGACGACCCGGGCATGGTCTCCGGCGGCAACGGCCTGTGGGCGGCGCTCGGACGGTCGTCCGACGGCGGCACGGTGGCGTGGACGAGCCAGGACGCCAAGACCTGGACCAGGCACACCCTCGGCGCCGCGTTCCGGTCGTCCGACACCATGAACGACGTGACCCGCACCGGCGACGGCTTCGTGGCCGTCGGCGCCGCGGACGGCCGGGCCGTCGCCTGGCTCTCGGCGGACGGCGGCGCCTGGCAGCGCGTCGAGGGCCTCAAGGGGATCAGCGGCCTTGATCGCGTTGCGTCCTCCGGGACGGTCCTGGTGGCCCACGGGACGTACCCGAGGAAGGTCACCCGGAAGCGGCGCGGGAAGAAGGTCACGCGCACGGTGCCCACCCCCGGGACCTGGCGTTCGACGGACGGCGGCCGGACGTGGACCGGCGTGAGAATCCCCCAGGCGCAGGGCTCCTACGGGCCCGCGAAGGGCCTCACGTCCGGCCCCGGCGGGTTCGCGACCGTCCGCGAGGCCAAGCGCACGAGCGGCCCGAAGAAGCGCCGCAAGACGGCGCGCTCCGGGGTTCTGCTCACGTCGGCGGACGGCCTGAAGTGGCGGGTCGCGAGCCGCTTCCCGGGGTACGGCATCGAGCTGTTCGGTGGGACGCGGGCCGGTTTCGCGGTGCTGGTGCAGGGCGAGAAGGGCGCCCGCAGGATTCTGCGCAGCACCGACGGCGCTACCTGGAAGCCGGGCGGCACCGTCGCCGCGCCCGTGCGGAGCAGCGGGCTGACGGTCGCCTCGGGCGGCACGATCGCGATCTCCGGGGGGCAGGGCGACGACGCCTACCTGCACGGCGTGGATCTGCGGACCGTGCCGGGGGCCGTCCGCCCGGAACGTGCCATCAGGTCCCTCGCGGCGGTTCCGGGCCGCTCCGTCGCGGTGGGCGGCACCAATGGCGGCGCGGCGATCTGGACGGCCCCGGACGGCCGCACCTGGCAGCGTGCCCGGTTCCCCGGCGCCGGCGGTTGGCTTTCGGACGTCGTCCACGGCGGCAAGGGATGGCTCGCGGTGGGCCGCACGTCCGGCGCGAAACCCGCACCGCTCGTGATGACCTCGCAGGATGGGGCGTCCTGGCAGAAGGCCGCGTTCCCCGCCGGACCTCCGCCCGTGGCCGTCGTGACCGGGCCGGCCGGCTACGTCGCGGCCGGAGCGGGTGCGATGTGGCGCACGGCCGATCTCAAAACGTGGAAGCGGACCGACCTCGACGGCGCCCCGTCCGATGTGGCGGCGGCGGCCGCGAAGTACGTGGCGGTCGGTGCCCGGGGGGAGGCGCCGGCCGTCTGGACGTCGGCGGACGGCGTGACGTGGACGGCCGCCGAACTTCCGGCCGGTCTCGCCACCGGGCCGCTCACCGATGTCGCCGCCCACGGGAACATCCTGGTGGCGATCGGCGCGGACGGTGCCCCGCTGGTCTCCGCCGACGGCGGGACGACCTGGGGCGCGCGGGGGCTCGGCGGCGACTTCAACGCCACCGCGATCACGTCGACGCCGGACGGTTTCGTCGTGGCCGCGGTCACCTCGGCGCGGAACGCGGTGGTCCTGGCGTCCGCGGACGGCGGCACGTGGCGGCGGCTCCCGGTTCCCGGGCTGTCCGGGGCGGGCGACCAGCGGCTCACCGTCCTGACCGCCATGGGTCCCGCCGTCCTGGCCACAGGAGTCACGGACGGCCCGCGCTCGGAGATCCCGCTTCTCTGGAAGGCCCGCGTCCCGCGGTAGCGGCGGGGGCGGTCAGCCGTTGCAGCCGCAGGAGCATCCCTTCGGGCATGAGCATCCGCCGCCGTGTCCGCAACTGCAGTCTTTTTTCGTCATGCGCGGAAAGTACCGTCCGCCGCACTGTGCGGTCTATGACCGTCGGCGCGAGGTGACTCTGTCGTGCAGGACACGGGCCGTCCCGTGGCGGGGAACTCGGGACGGCCCGTGCCTGGCTCGCGGCTCAGGCGTCGATGTGGAGGTCCACGCCGAGCAGGATCAGGACCCAGAGGAATATGGCCAGCAGCGCGCTGCCCACGCGGCGGATCAGGCTTTCGTCGATGTAACCGCGGTCCCAGGCGATGAACACGCCGATGATGATGTAGATGAGGCCGACCAGGCTGATGTGCGGCCGGTATCGGGTCGCCATGTAAGGCGTCTCCTCCCGGTGGGGGTCTGACGATCACTCGCTGCCCCGGGGGTCCGGGAGAAAACACCGGCGGCATTCAGGGCCGGTCCCAGACGATCTTTTTGGCACATCCCAAATTGGACTGCCGTAACCGTGTGAACGTGGGTGTTCACTCTCCGGAAATGCCGCGATCGCGGCCGCGGCTATTCGCCCGACACCTTGATACGGACGACGGTGGGGTCGCGGTCGTCCGGGCCGGCGAACTCGGCGTTGCGGTGCACCACGTCGAACTCGTGCCGGTCCTTGCGCAGGGACGGGCTGAGCAGGATGTGGTCGAGGACCTCGGAGTTGCCGCCGGTGACCGCCGTGTAGCGGTCGCCCGGGGGCAGCCGCGCCGGCAGGTCGGTGAGCCCGGTGCCCTGGACGAGGGTGCGGACGGGGGAGGAGGTCTCACCGTCGTTGAGCTCACCCGCGACGATCACCCGTGCGTCCGTGTCCACCTTCCGGACCGAATGCACGAACCCCGCCACCATGCGCGCCTGCGCTGCACGCCGCCACTCGGTGGGGCGGGCCGGCGGCTGGTGCCGGCCGAACAGCGGCTGGTCGTCGGTCGTGCGGGGGAACCACTGGTTGGCGATGACGATGATGCGGCGGCCCTGCCAGGTGACCTCCCCGGCGAGGGGCTTGCGGGTGCCCGCCCACGCGGCGTCGCCCGGCGCGATGCGGCCGGGGCTGAGCGACAGCCCGGCCGCCCCGCCGTGCCGGACGGCGCGGACCGGCGTCACGGCCGGGTCGGGGCCCTCGGGCGGCTCGTCCGGGAGCGGCTCGGTGAGGGAGGGGCGGTCGACGAACGCGAGGCCGCGGTCGGTGCGGAACAGGAACCCGCCCCGCAGGTTGTCGCCCTCCTCGCCGCCGTCGGCGTTGTCGCGCGGGGCGACCGACCGCCAGTCGTAGGCGGGGCCGCCCGCCGCGCTGATCGCCGTGATCAGCTGGGCGACGGTCTGGTCGGCGGCGACGGTGCCGTCGTCGTCGGGTCCGCTGTTGTCGCCGAGGCCGCTGACCGCGATGAGGTCGGGGGAGCGCAGCCCGGTCACGATGTCGCCGGCGAGCCCGGCGAACCGCGCGGGCGGCGCGTCCGGGTTCAGCCCGTCCAGCCCGGCGGTGGCGACGGCGAGTTCGCCGGGCTTCTGCGGGCGGGTGACCTCGCGGGGCAGCCCGCCGGACGCGCGGCGCGGGGTCGTGGTGAGCAGCAGGTGGTAGTCGCCGTACTCGTAGTCGAGGACGCCGCGGTTCGCGCCGGGGAGCCGGTCGCCGACGTTCATCCCGGGCAGCGGGGCCAGGGCGTCGTCCAGGATGATCCGCTCGGGGTTGGCGTCGCCGTCGCGGAGCAGGATGCCGCCGCGCGGCGTCCGCGTCCCGGAGCCGGCGCCGTTCGCGGGCAGCACCGGGATCTCGCCGTAGCGGGACGGGCCCACCGCGACGGCGTCGCGGATCTCGATCCGCATCCCTTCGAGGGACTCGTAGAAGTCGATGCCGTCGCGGCGGGGATCGAACGCGCCGCCCCGCTCGACGTTGCCGTACCCGCGGTCGATCACCCGCCCGGGCGGCCTGCGGCCCTTCGGGCCGATGACGACCGGTGGCGGTGGCGCCGTGCCGTGCGCCTCGACGGTGGTCGCGGTGGCGTCGATCTCCGTGCGGGTCAGCCCGCCGGACGAGGCGCCGCCCGGACGGAACTCGGCGACCTCGCCGTCCACCCGGACGGAGTCGCCCGCCGCCACGTCCGGCCGGGTCCGGGTGAAGACGAACACGCCCTCGGACGTCGCGTGATCCTTGTCGGGGCGGGGGTCCTGCATCCAGAACCCGTTGCCGGTCAGCGCGGTCACGACGCCGGGGACCCGGGCGACGGCGGAGCCGTTCAGCGGCGAGATGTGCGCGGCGCCCTGGATGTCGCGGATGCGCACCGACGGCGCCGCGGCGTGCGCGGAGGCCGGCGCGGCCAGCGGTGCGACGAGGACGCTCGCGGCCAGGAGCCTCCGGAGACCGTGCACCACCCGCGCTCCATGATCGACTAGGGAGTCCGACCGAACGACAAGGATGATACGCGTGCGTCCCGGCACCGCGTGCCGCCCTCGTGAACGCGCCCCGGGGCGGCACACCGCGCCGCCGGGGCCTACTCCTCCAGCGTCAGCGCGGCCTTCGGGCACGAGCGGACCGCATGCCGGACGCGGTCCTCTTCCTCCGGCGGGACGTCCGGCTTCAGGATCTCCAGTTCGTCATCCTCGTTCAGGTCGAAGACCTCGGGTGCGAGCCCGACGCACACGGCGTTCGCCTCGCACACCAGAGGATCGACTCGTACTCTCATCGCCTTCTCCGTTCCCGCCGTGAGCATGCCGGTACCACCTTCGCCCGCCAACTTACCGAATGTGATTCGGAGTGGTCTCCCGACCCCGAAAGTAGAACAGGTTCCATATGGGGCGGCAAGGGCGGGTCCCACTGAGCGGATCTCGGATAAGGTGCCGGACTGGGAGGAATCGATGACCCACACCAAGGCGTCCACCGGCCCGGGGACGACCGGCACGCCCACCCCCGGAATCCCCGCCGACCTGCTGCGGGCCGCGCGCTACGCCAAGGGCTTCATGCCGGACGGCGAGGGCCTCGCGCTGTACGAGACGGCCCTGGAGTACGGGGCGCGCCTCGCCGGCGCCGGCCCGATGCTGGAAGTCGGCACCTACTGCGGCAAGTCCGCCGTCTACCTGGGGGCCGCGGCCCGGGCGGCGGGAACGATCCTGGTCACCGTCGACCACCACCACGGCTCGGAGGAGAACCAGGCGGGCTGGGAGCACCACGACCCCTCCCTCGTCGACCCGAGCACAGGGCGGATGGACACGCTCCCCGCCTTCCGGAAGACGATCGCGGCCGCCGGGCTCGAAGACGAGGTCGTCGCCGTCGTCGGGCAGTCCCGCACCGTGTCGGCCTTCTGGCGGACACCGCTGGCGCTGCTGTTCATCGACGGCGGCCACGCCGAGGAGCACGCGCAGGGCGACTACGAGGGCTGGGTCCCGCACGTCGCCGTCGGCGGGGCCCTCGTGATCCACGATGTCTTCCCCGACCCCGAGGACGGCGGACAGCCGCCGTACCACGTGTACCTGCGGGCACTGGAGAGCGGCGCGTTCGAGGAACGCCGCGCCGAAGGCTCGCTGCGCGTCCTGGAACGCGTCAACGACACCGACCCGGTCCACCCCCGCCGCCCGGACGCCTGACGCTGGACGAAGGCCACGGCGAAGGGCCGCACGGGAGTCCGGTGCGGCCCTTCGCGGCTCTCGGACCGTCCTAGAGGTTCGTTCGCATCGGGTTGGCGACCGAGACCAGGGCGCAGCCGCACGCGAGCGGGTCGGACGCCTCGGACGGCCCCAGCGGCCGTCCCGCGATCTCCTTGAACAGCCGGGCGCCGGGGGAGGCGTCCGCCAGCGCGTCCGCCGCCAGGATGACCGCCGCGGCCGTGTAGGTGGAACGGTCCCCGGGGAAGTGCCGCCGGTTCTCGAACTGCCAGCCCGTCCAGTACGAGCCGTCCTCGTGCCGCAGATGCTGGATGGTGCGGAACAGCTCCAGCGCCCGGTCGCGTTCGCCGGCGGCGTCCAGCGCCAGCACCAGTTCGCAGCTCTCGGCCGCCGTCACCCACGGCTGGTCGGACACGCAGCGGCAGCCGAGGCCCGGCACGACGAACGTGTCCCAGCCCTCGTCGAACCGCCGTGCCGCGTCCTCACCGCGGACGGGGCCGCCGAGCACCGGGTAGTACCAGTCCATCGACCAGCGGCTCTTGTCGGCGAACGCCTCCGGATGCGCGGCGACGACGTGCCCGAGCTGGTCGGCGGCCAGCTCCCACTCCGGCTGGTGCTCGCCGAGATGCTCGGCCAGCGCGACCGCGCACCGCAGCGACTGGTGGATCGACGAGCAGCCGGTCAGCAGCGCGTGGTCGGACGCCTCGCCGTTCTCGTGCCGGATCCAGATGATCTCCCCGCGCCGGGTCTGCAGGCCGAGGGCGAACTCGATCGCCCGCCGGACTGCGGGCCACATCCGCCGCGCGAACTCCTCGTCCCCGGTCATCAGCAGCTCGTGCCAGACGCCCACCGCGAAGTAGGCGGCGTGGTTGGACTCGCCGCCCGGCTCGGTGACCTCGCCCAGCACCCACTTCGCGGGCCACGACCCGTCCGGCCGCTGGACGCTCCGCAGCCACTCGTACGCCCGCCTGGCCTCCGCGCCCAGCCCGGCCGCCGACAGCGCCATCGCGGCCTCGATGTGGTTCCAGGCGTCCACGTGCCCCGGGACGCCGCCGGTGGGGGAGAACCAGGGGATCGCGCCGGACTCCTCCTGCTGCGCGGCGATGCTCTGGGCCGTCGCGACGACGTCGTCCGTCGACAGGACCCCGCTCACGGAAGGCGGGCCGGTCTCAGACCGCATCCGCGGTCTCCTTGGCCGGGGCCGCAGGCGTGCCCGGCGCCGCGGGCTTGGCGAAGTAGACGACGACGCTCTTGCCGATCACCGGGTTCAGTGCGCGCTCGGCCAGCCGGGTGGCGAGGGGGCGCTTCATGATGTCCCAGACGAGGATCTGGTGGTAGGCCTTGGCGAGCGGGTTGCCGTCGTTGTTCACCCCGACCGCGCACTTGATCCACCAGTACGGGGCGTGCAGCCCGTGCGCATGGTGGTGGCCGCCGACCCGGAAGCCGACGGACTTCAGCTTGGCCTCCAGCTCAGCGCGGGTGTAGATCCGCACGTGCCCGCCGGGCGCGGTGTGGTAGTCCTCCGACAGCGCCCAGCACACCCGCTCGGGCAGCCAGCTCGGCACCGTCACCGCGAGCCTGCCGCCCGGCTTCAGGACGCGCAGCAGCTCGCGCATCGCCCGCATGTCGTCGGGGATGTGCTCCAGCACCTCCGACGCGATGATCGCGTCGAAGTGGTCGTCGGGGAACGGCAGGTCGAGCGCGTCACCCTGCACGGTCTCTGCGGTCGCGTCCTCGGGCACGTCGCCTTCGAGGCTCATCGCCCCGAACATCTTCTCGACGGCGGACAGCTCCTCGGCGTCCTGGTCGAAGGCGATGACGTGCGCACCCCGGCGGTACAGCTCGAAAGCGTGCCGTCCGGCGCCGCATCCCATGTCGAGGACGCGGTCTCCGGGGGTGACGCGGAACCGCTGGAAATCCACGGTCAGCAGGGTCGTGCTCCTTCCATACAGGGGAACGCCGTCGGGACGTCCCTCAGCCCTTGGCCTTGCCCGCGGCGAGCCGCAGGTAGTTCTGCTGGGTGATGGCGGCCCGGTAGTGCTCCACCGTGGCCTTGGCCACCGCGGGCCAGGCGAAACGCTCCTGGACGCGGGCCAGGCCGGCGGCGCCGGCACGCGCGCGCTCGCCGGCGGAGTCGTGCAGCCGGCGCAGGGTCGCCGCCAGCTCCTCCACGTCCCCGGGCTGGACGAGGACGCCCGCGTCGCCGACCACCTCCGGCAGCGCGCCGGCGCGGCTCGCGACCAGCGGCGTCCCGGACGCCATGTGCTCCACGGCCGGCAGCGAGAAGCCCTCGTAGCGGGACGGGACGACGGCGATCTCCGCGGACGCCAGCAGGTCGCCCAGGTCGCCGTCGCTGATGCCGCTGACGAACCGGACGCGGTCGCCGAGGGCCAGTTCCCGCACGAGTTTCTCGGTCGGGCCGTCCTTCTGCGGCTTGCTGACGACGATGACGTGCACGTCCCGCTCGGTGGCGAGCTTGGCGACCGCGCGCAGCAGCACGTCCACGCCCTTGATCGGCGCGTCGGCGCTGGCCATCGCCACGATCCGGCCGGGGACGCGCTCGCCGCGCGGGTGGAAGACGCGGGTGTCGACGCCGAGCGGCAGGATCTCGATGTCGCGCGGGTCGACCTTGAAGTCCTTGACGATGTCGACCTTGGACGACTCCGACACCGTCATGACCGGGCCGATCCGCCGCGACACCTGCGACTGCATGCCGACGAAGCCGTACCAGCGGAACTTGCCGAGCTTCTGCTTGATGCCGCGCGCCGCCTCCAGCTCGATCCGACGGTCGACGCTGATCGGGTGGTGGATGCTGGTCACCAGCGGCAGCCCCAGCCGGGCGATGCCGAGGTTGCCGAGGCCGAGGACCTGGTTGTCGTGCACGACGTCGAAGTCGCGGCAGCGTTGCTTCAGGAGCCGCAGCGCGCGCAGGCTGAAGGTCAGCGGCTCGGGGAAGCCGCCCGTCTTCATGTGCGCGAACTCCAGGACGTCGATCCAGTCGCGGAACTCGCCGAGGGCCGGGATGCGGAACGGGTCCTCGTCCCGGTACAGGTCCAGGCTCGGGATCTTGGTGAGGGCGATCTCCTCGCGGTCCAGCTCCGGATACGGCTGGCCGGACAGCACCTCCACCGTGTGGCCGAGATCGACCAGTTCCCGGCTCAGATGCCGGAGGTACACGCCCTGGCCGCCGCAGTGCGGCTTGCTCCGGTACGAGAGCAGGGCGATCCGCAACGAACCGGCCGGGCTCAGTGGATCACCGCCCGGCTCGCCTGCTTCACCCACGCCATCCCCTGCCCACGCACCACTCCCGTCAGTCGAGGAACGCCGGCCGCACGCGTACCGGCATCTCCTTGATGCCGTTGATGAAACTAGACCTTAGCCTCCGTACGTTACCGTTGAGTTCAATATTGGGCACAGTGTCCAAAAGTGTTTCGAAAAGCACACTGAGCTCGAGTCGGGCGAGGTGGGACCCGAGGCAGAAGTGCGGCCCGCCGCCGCCGAACCCCAGGTGGGGGTTGGGGTCGCGTCCCACGTCGAAGGTGCCCGGGTCCGCGAACACGGCCTCGTCGCGGTTGGCGGACGCGTAGAACACCACGACCTTGTCGCCCTCGGCGATCTTGCGGCCGCGGATCTCGGTGTCCCGGGTGGCCGTCCGCCTGAACAGGTTGACCGGGGTGACCCAGCGGACGATCTCGTCCGCCGCCGTCCGGACCAGGGACCGGTCGGCCTTCAGCCGCTCCCACTGCTCCGGATGCTCCAGCAGTGCCAGCATGCCGCCGGTCGCCGCGTTGCGGGTGGTCTCGTTGCCGGCGACCGACAGCAGCATCACGAACAGCTCGAACTCGTCCCCGCTCAGGATCTCCCCGTCGGCGTCCGGCTGGAGCAGCCTGGTGACGATGTCCTCGCGCGGGTTCTCCCTCCGGTCGGCGGCCAGGACGTTCGCGTACGTGTACAGCTCCGTCGCGGCGGCCTGGCCCTCCTCCGGCGTCCGCTGGAACTCCGGGTCGTCCCCGCCGATCAGCGTGTTCGACAGGTGGAAGATCTTCTCCCGGTCCTCCGGAGGGGCGCCGAGCAGCTCGCAGATCACGTACAGCGGCAGCGGGGCCGCCAGATCCCGGACGAAGTCCGCCTCGTCCCCCCGCTCCACGGTCTCGGCGACCAGCTCCCGGCAGATCTCCCGGATGTGCTGCTCCAGCGCGCCGATGGCACGCGGGGTGAAGCCCCGGTTGACGATGCTCCGCTTGCGCGAGTGCTCCGGCGGGTCCTGGTTGAGCATCATCATCCGCTGCAGGGCGAGATGCTCCTCCTCCGGTTCCTCGAACAGCGCGAGCCGCCGCCACGAGGAGAACAGCTCCGGGTGCCGCGACACGTGCACGACGTCCTCGTGCCGGGTGATCGCCCAGAACGGCGGGAAGTCCCTGCCCGGGTCCCCGTGGTGCCGGTGCACCGGATCGTGCTCGCGCAGCCAGGCCAGCTGCCCGTGGGGAATGCCTCCGTGCTCGTACGCGCCGGGATCGACCAGCTCGATGTCGGGGGTGATGTCGGGGGTCGCGGTCACCTGAACCTCCTCGGGTCCCTGAAGATCAGGACGGGGTGAAGCGCACCGGCAGCTCCTTGAGCCCGTTGACGAAGTTCGACCGGAGCCGGCGGGGCTCGCCGGCCGGCGCGATATCGGGCATCCGGTCCAGGATGGTCTCGAAGATGATCTTCAGGTTCATCCGGGCCAGATGGGTGCCCAGGCAGAAGTGCGGCCCGCCGCCCCCGAATCCGAGGTGCGGGTTCGGGTCGCGGCCCACATCGAACGCGAACGGGTCGTCGAACACCCGCTCGTCCCGGTTGGCCGACCCGTAGAACATCACGACCTTGTCGCCGGCCTTGATCTGCTTGCCGCCGAGCTCGACGTCGGTGAGGGCCGTCCGGCGGAACTGGTTGATCGGGCTCACCCAGCGGACGATCTCCTCCACCGCCGCCGGCAGCAGACTCCGGTCGGCCTTCAGCCGCGCCCACTGCTCGGGCCGCTCGAAGAACGCCTGCATGCCGCCCGCCGTCGCCGTCCGCGTCGTCTCGTTCCCGGCGATCGACAGCATGATCACGAAGAGCTGGAACTCCTCCTCGCTGACCCGCGTCCCGTCGGCGTCCGGCGTGAGCAGCTTGGTCACGATGTCGTCGCGCGGCGTCGACTCGCGGCTGCGCGCCAGTTCCCCGGCCCAGCCGGCGAACTCGGCCGCGCACACCTGCGACTCCGTCCGGTCCCCGATGTAGTCCGGGTCGTTGAACGCCACCAGCTTGTTCGACCAGTGGAAGATCTTCTGACGGGCTTCCAGCGGTGCGCCGAGCAGCTCGCAGATCGTGTAGAGGGGCAGCGGCGCGGCGAAGTACTCCACGAAGTCACACTCGCCCAAAGGCGCCGCCTCGTCGATGAGCTGATGGCAGATCTGCCGGATGTGGTCCTGCAGTTTGCCGATCATGCGGGGGGTGAACCCCTTGTTCACGAGGGCCCGCAGGCGGGTGTGGTCCGGCGGGTCCTGGAACAGCATCATCTGCCCGTACAGGGCGATGTCGTCGTCGGTGAACTCCTCGAACATCGCCGTCCGCGCGTGCGACGAGTACGGGTCCGCGCGCCGCGACACCTGCACCACGTCCTCGTGCCGGGTCACCGCCCAGAACCCGGGCACCCCCTCGTTCGGGTCCTGATGCCAGTGGACGGGATCGTTGTCGCGCAGCCACGCGAACTGCCGGTGCGGGATCCCTCCGCGCTCGTACACGCCGGGGTCGATGATGTCGATCTCGGGAGCTCGGAACGTCCGGGTTGCCGAGGCGGTGGACGTCGCAAGTGCCATGGGGAAGATCCTTCGTGCCGGCGCCGGAACTCGAGGCGACAAGATTGTGAACAGAGCGCTTGCTTGGCCTGCAGACCTAGAACACGTTCTAACATGAGACTCCAGTCTCATCAAGGGTCACGGCACACCCAATGAGCTGATCCACCGAGCCGGAAATGGGTTGCGAGGTCCTCGGACACGGCCGGTAACCTCGATCGCGTGCCACGCCTGTTCTTTCTCTGATCCCACTCCGGACGGCCCGTCCCTCGCGCCGAGCGAGCCGCGGGCGGTCTGACGCTGCCCTGATCAGCTCGAAGGCGCCTCTGTACACGTGTCTCCACGTGCGCGCCTCCGTCCGGAGGAAGAATGACCATCTCCATCACCCTGCCCGCGCGCGCTCGCGCGCAGCTCACCGCCGAGGGCATCCGCGTTGTCCGCGGTGGGCGTGCCGTTCTCGACGGCGTGAACCTCACGGTCTCCCCACAGGCACGCTGGGGCGTCGTCGGAGAGAACGGCCGAGGGAAGACGACTCTGCTCCACGTACTGAGCGGCGCCCTGGTGCCCGATGAAGGCGACGTCCAGCGTGTCGGAACCTTCGGGGTCGCCGAGCAGGCCATGGAAGCCGGCGCCGGCGCCACGGTCGGCGAGGCCATCGACACGGAACTCGCCGACGCGCGTGCGGCGCTGAAGGCGTTCGACGACGCCACGCAGGCCCTGGCGGAGGATCGCCCCGGCGCCGGGGAGGACTACGTCCGTGCCCTGGACGCCGCGGAGGCGCTCGACGCCTGGGACGCCGACCGGCGCGTCGACCTCGCCCTGGAGAGCCTGGGCGCGGTCACCGACCGGAGCAGGCCGCTGGCCGAACTGTCCGTCGGGCAGCGCTACCGGGTCCGGCTCGCGTGCCTGCTCGGCGCCGAGCACGACTTCCTGCTCCTGGACGAGCCGACGAACCACCTGGACGCGGCCGGCCTGGAATTCCTCACCGCGAGGCTGCGCGGGCATCCGGGCGGTGTCGTGGTCGTCAGCCACGACCGGGAGCTGCTGTCCGACGTGGCGACGACGATTCTCGACCTCGACCCCAGCCGGGACGGCCGGCCGCGCGTCTACGGGGACGGGTTCGCCGGCTACCGGGAGGGCCGCGAGGCGGAACTGCGGCGCTGGGAGGCCGAATACGAGCAGCAGAGGGCCGAGCACGCGCGGCTGTCCCGGGACCTGTCGGAGGCGCAGAACCGGCTCGTGACGAGCTGGCGGCCCGACAAGGGGACCGGGAGGCACCAGCGCGCCACCCGCGCCCCCGGCGTCGTCAGGGCCGTGCACCGGCGCCGCGACGACCTGGAGAAGTACGCGGTGACCGCGCCGGTGCCGCCGCAGCGCTTCAGGATGCCGGAACTTCCCGCCCGGCCCGGCGCCGCGCTGCTGACCGCGGACGGCGTTCGCGTGGAGTCACGGCTGCACCGGGAGGTGTCGCTGTCCCTGGAGCCGGGCTCGCGCCTCGTCGTCACCGGCCCCAACGGAGCCGGGAAGTCGACGCTCCTGGCGGTGCTCGCGGGACGCCTGACCCCCACGAGCGGGACGACGCGACGCGCTCCCGGCGTCCGCGTGCAGCTTCTCGCGCAGGAGTCGCCGCACGCCGGCGGCAGGCGCGCCCACGACGTGTTCGCCGCGCACGTCGGGCGCCTGATCACCACGGGCGTCCTCACGGAGGACGAGGCGGTCCCGCTCTCGGCTCTCGGCCTGCTGTCGCCCGCCGACCTGGGCAGGCCGGTGGGCGAGCTGTCGATGGGGCAGCGGCGCAGGCTCGACCTGGCGATGGCGCTGGCGGCGCGTCCGCACGTCCTCCTGCTGGACGAGCCGACCAACCACCTGTCGATCGCCCTGGTGGACGAGCTGACCGACGCGCTGCACGCCACCGGAGCGGCCGTCGTCCTCGCGACCCACGACCGGCGGCTTCAGCGGGACACCGCAGCCTGGCCCCGCCTTCCGGTCGCCACCGATGGGCCGGGGGCCTAGCCCTAGCGGAGTGTGTAGCGCAGGGGGTCGTCCGTGCCTTCGCGGCGGGCGACCCCCCGGGTCTCCAGGGTGCGGATGTGGGCGGCGGCCTCGGCGGCGGCCATGCGGCGGGCGAACTGCGACATCTCCGGCCACGGGTTGCGCCAGGTCAGGGCCGCCGTGATGTCCCACAGGGTGGTGGGACGCGACGACAGGAGGGCGGTCACCTCGGCGAGGCGCTCCTCGTGGTGGTCGATGATCTCCCGGGCGCGGCCGGAGAGGCCGTTGAAGCGGAACTGGTGGGCCGGCAGGACCTCGTCCACGGACATCGCGGAGACCTTGTCCAGGGAGCCGAGGAACTGGCTGAGCGGGTCGACGTCCGGGATGTCGTAGGGGTAGAGGCCGATGTGCGGGGTGATGCGCGGCAGGACGTGGTCGCCGGTGAAGATGCGGTCGCCGTCCTCAAGGTGCAGGCAGATGTGGCCGGGGGAGTGGCCCGGCGTCCAGATGGCCCGCAGTCTGCGTCCCGGCAGGTCGATCAGGTCGCCGTCGGACAGTTCGCGGTCCGGGAGGGCGGGCGGATCGACCCGGCGGCTCTCGGCGGGCGCGGCCAGCTCCGGCTCGGACGCTCCGGCGCGGCGCAGGGCCGTCAGCTCGAAGGAGCGGCGGCCGCCCTGGTCGGTGGAGCGGAAGAGCCGGACGATGTCGACGTCCAGGTGGTGCATGGCGATCCAGGCGCCGGACGTCTCGCGGACGCGGCCGGCCAGTCCCGCGTGGTCGGGGTGGTAATGGGTGACGACCACCCCGCGGACGTCGGCGACGTCGATGCCGAACGTGCCGAGGCCGTCGCGGAGGGCCGTCCAGGCGTCCTCGTGCTGCCAGCCGGCGTCGATGAGGACGGGGCCCCGCGGGCTCTCCACCGCGTACACGAGCGTGTAGGCGAGCGGATTGTCCGGGATCGGAACTGGAACGCTCCAGAGTCCTCCGCCCAGGTCTTCGGGTTCGGGCTGCAAGGAGACCGCCTTTCGCGCCTGTGAAAGGGCCCCGGCGGTGGAGGCCGGGGCCGTGGTCGTGTTCCGGTCAGATCCGTTCGAGGATGGTCGCGGTCGACAGTGCGCCGCCGCAGCACATGGTGACCAGGGCCGTCCCGGCGTCGCGGCGCTCCAGTTCGTGCAGCGCCGTGGTGATCAGCCGCGAGCCGGTCGCGCCGACCGGGTGCCCGAGGGCGATCGCGCCGCCGTTGACGTTGACCGTGTCCATGTCCGGCTTGTGGACCGATGCCCACGACAGCACGATCGATGCGAACGCCTCGTTGATCTCGGTGATGTCGATGTCGTTCATCGTCATGCCGGACTTCTGGAGTACGCGTTCGGTCGACTGCACCGGGCCGTCCAGATGGTAGTAGGGCTCGGAGCCGACCAGCGCCTGGGTCTTGATGCGGGCGCGGGGACGCAGCCCGAGGGCCTTCGCCTTCTCCTCCGACATCAGCACGACGGCCGCGGCGCCGTCGGAGATCTGGGACGAGGTGCCCGCCGTGTGCAGGCCCTCGGGGCCCGCGACGGGCTTGAGCTTGGCCAGGCCGTCGGCGGTGGTCTCGCGCAGGCCCTGGTCGCGGGTGACTTCGCGGGTCTCTCCGGTGACGTTGCCCTCGGCGTCCAGGACGGGCGCCGTGATCGGGGCGATCTCGCGGTCGAAGCGGCCGTCCGCCCACGCCTTGGCGGCCAGCTGCTGCGAGCGGGCGCCGAACGCGTCGAGGTCGGCGCGGGTGACGCCGCGGCGGGCGGCGATCCGCTCGGCGGCCTCGAACTGGTTCGGCATGTCGATCGACCAGTCGTCCGGGCGCGGGTTGGCGGGCAGGACGTTGCTGCCGAGCGGCGCGCGGCTCATCACCTCGACGCCGCAGCCGATCGCGACGTCCACGACGCCGGCGGCGATCTGCGACGCGGCGAGGTGGACGGCCTGCTGCGCCGACCCGCACTGGGCGTCGATCGTGGTGACCCCGGTCTGCCAGGGCAGGCCCGCGTACAGCCAGGAGTAGCGGCCCACGTGCCCGCCCTGCTCGCCGGCCTGCGTCACGCAGCCCGCGAAGACCTGCTCGACCTCGGCGGCGTCGATGCCGGAGCGTCCGACGGCGGCGTTCAGGGCGTGTGCCAGGACGGCCTGGGCCTTCATGCCCGCCAGCCAGCCGTTGCGCTTTCCGAGCGGTGTGCGTACCGCCTCGACGATCACCGGGGTGCCCATGCGGTCTCCTTCTAGAATGAGATTCGCTTACAACTGTAACCGGTTCTAGATTTCATGGAAGACCACGTCCCGGAGAGCAGGACGAGGGCCCTAGCCGTAGTGGACGGGGAGTTCCTTGATGCCGTTCAGCCAGGCGGAGCGGAGCCGGCGCGGCTCGCCCAGGCGGGTGATCCCCGGCATCTGGTCGGCGATCGCGTCGAACATGAGCCGGATCTCCAGGCGGGCCAGGTTCGCGCCGATGCAGTAGTGCGCACCGGTGCCGCCGAAGCCGAGGTGCGGGTTCGGGGAACGGGTGACGTCGAACGAGGCCGGGGCGTCGAAGACGTCCTCGTCGAAGTTGGCCGAGCTGTAGTACATGGCCAGGCGGTCGCCCGCCTTGATCTCCACGCCGCCGAGCTCGGTGTCGCGGACGGCCGTCCGCTGGAAGGCGGTCACGGGCGTCGCCCACCGGACGATCTCGTCCACCGCCGTCTCGGGACGCTCGGCCTTGTACCGCTCCCACTGGCCGGGGTCGTCCATGAACGCGATCATGCCGTGGGTGATGGCGTTGCGGGTCGTCTCGTTGCCCGCGACCGCGAGCAGGATCATGAAGTAGCCGAACTCGTCGTCGGTGAGGCCGCGCCCGTCCACGTCGGCCTGGACGAGCCGGGTGACGATGTCGTGGGCGGGACAGCCGCGGCGCTGCTCGGCGAGGCTCATGGAGTAGCCGATGATCTCGGCGGCGGCGCAGGCCGGGTCGTCGTTGTACTCCGGGTCGTCGTAGCCGAGCATCTTGTTGGACCAGTCGAACAGGCGGCGCCGGTCCTCCTGCGGGACGCCCATCAGCTCGGCGATCGCCTGCAGCGGCAGCTCGGCCGCGATCTCGGTGACGAAGTCGCCCTCGCCGCCGCGCCGGCGGGCCTCGGCGACGATCCGCCCCGCCCGCTCGTGCAGGGCGTCGTGCAGCGCGTTGATCACGCGGGGCGTGAAGCCGCGGGAGACGATCTGGCGCAGCTTGGTGTGCTGCGGCGGGTCCATGTGCAGCAGGAGGTTCTCGCGCTGGACGTCCAGCTCCTCGCGGCTGAACGTCTCGTTGAACCGGATCACCGCGCCGTTGGCGTTGGAGGAGAACAGCTCGTGGTCGCGCGAGATCTCCTTGATGTGGGCGTGCTTGCTGATCACCCAGAAGCCGTCGTCGTCGAACCCGGTGCGGCCGCGCGGCTGCTCGTTCCACCACGGGCGGGCGGTCCGGCGCAGCAGCGCGAACTCGGCGAGGGGGACGCGCTCGGCCATCAGGTCGGGGTCGCTGAAGTCGAATCCGGCGGGGACGGCGGTCTCAGGTGTGGTGGCGGGCATGCGCGCTTCCTCCCGATACGTCTGGCTGCTCGTCCACACCGTAGAACTGGTTTCAGGTGGACTTCAAGGGAAAATGAGACTCCAGTCTGATCGTGGGTCTTGTCACAGGTCTCTTTGATCTTCGGCGCTCTCAAGTGCTCGAACGCGACGGCCCGCGCGTGGCATGAAAGCCTGGCTGAACTCAAGATCGGCCGCCGGTGAGGTCCGTCACGGCCCCGGTGAGGTTTAGATGGAACACGTTCTAGAAATGTGGATGCAGATTCACCCGGGGCCGTCGACTAGCCTGGGCGTTCGACCGCCCCCGGCGCCGGAGAGATCCTCATGGCCGCAGACTTCGACGAGCCCGTGTTCGACGAGAACTTCGTCCGAGGCGCCACGTTCACCGAGCCGAGCGCGCGAGAGCGCTTCCGGCCGCCGAGCAGGCGCGAGCAGCGGCGCATGCGCCGCGCCGCCAAGCGCGCCCGGCGGGCCGGCGGCGGCGCCCGGTTCCGGCGGCGGCGTCCCTACCGCGACCCGAGCCACCGGACGGCCGTCCTCCAGCTGATCGGCGCCATCGCGGTGCTGTTCGCGATCTCGTTCGCGCTCTGGTGGTGGAACTCCTCCCCCGGGGAACCCGAGCGGCCGGTGCAGCCGGTCGTCCCGACGGCGCCGGGACCCGAGGCGTCCGAACCCGGGGCACCCGAACCCGGGGCACCGGGGCCGGGCGGCCCGGCCGAGCCCGATTCGCCCGCCCCGGGCCCGACCGGGGATTTCCCGACCGGGGTTCCCGAGATCTAGTCGAGCCGCACCCGCAGTTCGGCGTAGGCCGGGACGAGGACGCGGCGGGCGGCGCGGCGCGAGACGATCCGGTACGGGCGGCCGGCGGAGTGCAGCGTCGCCAGCGTCCGGGCCACCTGCGTGCGCGCCACGGCCGCGCCGAGGCAGAGGTGGCGGCCGGCGCCGAACCACAGCTGACGGGTCTCGGGCACGTACGCGCGGTGGACGTCGAACGGCCCGGCGCCGTTGGTGGCGAGGTAGGTCAGCAGGAGGATCCGCTCGCCCGCGCGGAGCCGGCGCCCGGCGACGGTCGCGTCCCGGGACACGTGCCGCCCGATCAACGGTGCGGGGGTCGAGACGCGCAGGCCCTCGCGCACCGCGTTGTCCATGAGCGACGGGTCGCCGAGCAGGGCCCGCTGGCGGCCGGTGTCGTGCAGCAGCGCCACGGTGCGGACGGTCCCCGACGCGCCCGTCTCGGTGCCGGCGATCACCAGCAGGGTCGCCAGCCCGCGGCTGAGCGGCAGGCCGAGGCCCATCTCGCGGCAGCGGCCGAGGAGCGTGTCCGGCCCGGCCGTCCGGTAGGCGTCCGGGACGCCGGCGGTGATCTCGTCCACGACGGCGCGGGCCCGGTCGATGACCGCCGGGTCGAGTTCGGTCGAGGCGGTGGTGCCCATCGCCAGCCGGGCCAGCCGCTCCCCGGCCGCGAAGACGTCCCGGTGGGCGGTGTCGTCCAGGCCGGCGGGCAGCCCGAGCAGATCGGCGACCATCCGCCCGGCCAGGACGCGGGCGGCGTCCGCGACGTCCACGGTCTCCCCGGCGGCGAGGCGGCGGGCCAGCACGGTGTGGGACGGGCCCTGGGAACGTTCCACCAGAGTGCGGGCCGCGTCCTCGGTGAACAGGTCGCGGACCCGGGTCCGGACCTCCGCGTGCCCCGGCCCGCCGAAGAACCGCGCCATCCCGTCCCCGAAGAGCTGGGTCCAGAGGTGGCCGACGCCGCCCTCGCCGTTCATGCCGAAGCCCGCGTGGTCGTTGAGGACGCGGCGGGCGAGGACCGGGTCCGTCACCACCCAGCCGAGCCGCGGCACGCGCGCGATGGGCCCGGTGTGGCGCGCCGCCTCCAGCAGCGCGAACAGTCCGGGGTTGGCCGCCCACAGCAGCCGCGCCTCGTGCCGCGCCGCGTTCCGAATCTTTGTGCTGGTCATCCCGGCGATTCTGCCGGGTGGCGGATCCGGGCGGAAACGCGGTAGTACTCAATCCGGATGAGTGGCGGTACTCACGGCGAACCGGGGTACAACGCCCACCCTGTGTTCCGTAGGGTCGCTCTGGCCGGGAGCGTCCGGGGTCGGCGAGTCTGATCGTCCACGGAGCAAGAGGAACCGGGGGACCCCAGCCCATGAGAGCCCGCATCACCGCCGTCGCGGCGCACCTGCCCGAGCGGACGGTCACCAGCGCCGAAGTCGAGGCCCGGGTCGCGGCCGAGAGCGCCACCGGGGACGGCGGATACCGGCCGCATCCCACGATCGTCGAACGGATGACGGGGATCCGCGCCCGGCATGTCATGCGCGACGACGAGCAGGCCTCCGACCTGGCCGTCGCCGCCGCCCGCGGCGTCCTCGCCGAACGCGGGATCCAGCCGGCGGGCATCGACCTGCTGGTCTTCGGCTCCGCCTCTCAGGACCTCATCGAACCGGCCACCGCGCACATCGTCGCCGCCAAGCTGGGCGCGACCTGCCCCGTCTTCGACGTGAAGAACGCCTGCAACAGCTTCCTGAACGGCCTGCAGACGGCGGACGCGCTGATCCGCACCGGGCAGCACGAGCGGGTGCTGGTCTGCACGGGTGAGAGCCCGTCCCGCGCGATCCGCTGGAAGGTCCGCGACCGCGCCCAGTTCGTCGACGCCTTCGCCGGCTACACCCTCTCCGACGGCGGCGCCGCGATGCTCGTCGAGGCCGCCCCGGACGGCGGGATCTTCTACCGCGACTTCGCCGCCGTCTCCAGTGCCTGGCAGATCGGGACGCTTCCCGGGGGCGGCTCGATGCATCCTCGCGACCCCGACTCCACCTACTTCAGCGGCGACGGGCGGCGGCTCAAGGACGCGTTCGTCGCGAGCGGCCCGGAGATCTTCACGACCGCGCTCCAGAAGACCGGGCTGACGTGGGACGACTTCGCCGTCGTCGCCGTCCACCAGGTGACCCTGCCGTATCTGGAGGTGCTGCGCTCGATCCTCGGCATCCCGCCCGGCCGGCTCGTCGTCACGCTGCGCGGCCACGGCAACGTCGCGTCCGCGAGCCTCCCGCTCCAGATCGCCACCGCCCGCGCCGAGGGACGCTGCGGGCCCGGCGACCGGATCGCGCTCATCGGCCTGGCCGGCGGCGTCAGCCTCGGCGTCATGTTCGCGGAGCTGTGAAATGAACCTGTGGGTCGTCATCCCCGCCTACGACGAAGAACGTTCGATCGGCGCGACGCTGCGCCGCCTCGCCGGGCAGACCGACACCGGCTTCTCGCTCGTCGTGGTCGACAACGGCAGCACCGACGGGACCGCCCAGGTCGTCAAGGAGTTCGCCGCCGGGAACACGGCGTTCGACGTCCGGATCGTCCACGAACCGGAGAAGGGGACCGGGGCCGCCGCCGACACCGGCATCCGGCACGCCATCAGCGCCGGGGCCACGCACATCGCCCGCACCGACGCCGACTGCCTCCCGCACCGCGGCTGGATCGCGGCGGTGCGGCGCGCGTTCGGCGAGGGCCTGGACCTGGTCAGCGGGCCGCTGCTGCCCCGGACCGACGAGTTCCCCCTGAAGTTCTGGGAGCGGCGCCTGCTGCCGGCAGTCATCGGCATCGCCGCACTCTTCGGACGCTTCCGGCCCGGCAACCAGGACCCGCTCTACCTCGGCCCGTACGTGATGATGCCGGGCTGCAACCTCGCCATCACCGCCGATCTGTACGAGCGGGCGGGCGGATTCCCCCGCACCCGCATCGAGGACGTCCACGAGGACCGCGAGCTCGTCAACCGCGTCCGCCGCGTGACCGACGCCTACGGGCTGCGCAAGGACGTCGTCATGTACGGCTCGGTGCGGCGGCTGCGGGCGTTCGGGCTGGTCAGGACGCTCGGCTGGTACGCCGACCACCGCTACAGGCCACCCGTGGTGGACATCCGGTGAAGCGCGGACATCCGATGGACTGGGAACGGCGCCTCTACCTGACCGCGCATCCGTTCGCGTACCCGCTGCTGCGCGCGGCGGCGCGGCGCGGCCCGATCGTCCGCGTGCCGGGCGTCGGCGTCGTCGTGAACGACGCGTCCCTGGCCCGCGAGGTCCTCATGGACGGCGGGACGTTCCGCAAGGACGGTCCCGGCTCGCCGGGCGATCTGTGGACGCCGGTCCTGGGCCCGTCCGTCCTGCTCAACATGGAAGGGGACGCGCACCGGGCCCTGCGCCGCCGCCTCACCGACCTGTTCGTCCCGTCCCACACCGAGGCCCTGTGCGCCCGCGTCCTCGCCGAGCCGCTCGCCCGGCTCACCGACCGCCTCGGGCGCGGCGCGGCCGTCGACCTGGTGGACTCCGCGCGGGTGATGGCCGGCGCGGTGATCGGCGAGGTCATCGGGCTCGGCACCGGGACCGAGGCGGCCTACCGGGACCTGTTCGAGCAGGGCGAGCGCATCGTCTCCATGGTGTCGCTGCGGACGCGCCGGCTCTCCCCGTCCCAGGTGCGGCGGGCCCGTGCCGTGCTGGACCCGCTCGGCGACATCGCGGCCAAGGCCTACCTGACGGGGGACGAGTCGACCGTGATGGGCCGGATGCGGGCACTCGGCCTCTCCGAGGACGAGGCGCGGGGAGCCGCGGGGGCGTTCTTCCTGACCGGCACCGAGACCGTCGCCACGCTGCTGCCGCGCCTGATCGCCCTTCTCTCCGACCACGGGCAGCTCGCCCGTGTCGCCGCGGGCGACGGCGCTCTGCTCGACCGGGCCATCGAGGAGGCCATGCGGGTGACGACCCCGACACCGGTCATGCTGCGCAGCGTGCACCGTCCCGCGAGGGTCGGGGGCGTCGCGATCCGTCCCGGTGACCGGGTGCTGATCGCCACGCACAACTGCTGCCGCGCGTACGGCCCGTTCGACCTCGACCGCCCCCACCCGCCGGAGCTGCGGCGGCTGTGGTTCGGTGCGGGCCCGCACTTCTGCATCGGGTATCCGCTGGCCATGGCCCAGATCAGGATGGTCGCCCGGACGGTGCTCGCCGCCGCTCCCCTCACGATCACGCGGCGTGCGGCGGCGCGCGGCGTGCTGATCCCCACCTATGAGCACCTGACCGTCCGCGCGGAACGAGGCACGAGATGACCCTGGTCCGAAGGCTGCTCGACCAGGCCGCCCGGACGCCCGGCGACGTCGCGCTCGTCTCCGGGGACGGTGCGGAACTCACCTACGGAGAGCTGCGGCGGCAGGTGCTGGCCGTCCGGCACGGCCTGCTGTCCGCCGGGCTCGCGGCGGGCGACGGGGTGCTGTACTCCGTGCGGCCCTCGCCGGAGTCGCTCGTCCTCGCGCTGGGCGTGGTCGCGGCCGGGGGAGTGGTCGTGTTCGCCGATCCGGGGGCCGGGCCGGAGATGTTCACCGCGCGGCTCCGGCTGGCCCGCCCGCGCTGGTCGGCGGCCGAGTCGGTGCTGTACGCGGGCAGCCGGCTGCGTCCCGTGCGGGCGTATGCGCGGCGGCGCGGGCTGCTGCTGCCGAACCTCGCCGACCTCCGGATCCCGGGCGAGGAGCCGATGCGGCACATCCACGTCGGCCGGCGGCTGCCCGGCGTTCCGCGGGGCGCCCTGTCGTTCGCGCGCCTGGTGCGGGGCGACGCGCCGGAGCCCGGCACCGACGCCGACCCCGGCGCCCCCGCCGCCGTGATCTTCACTTCGGGGACGACGGCGGACCCGCGTGCCGTCGTGCACACCCAGGCGTCCCTCGCCGCGGCCCTCGACCTCTTCCGGGCCCGGCTGCCGCTCGGCCCCGGCGACGTCGTCCACACCGACCAGCTCATGCTGGGGCTGCCGACGCTGATCTCCGGAGCGCGCTGGTCGATGCCGCCGCTGTTCTGCTCGCCCGCCGGCTTCGCCCGGCTGCTGCGGGAACGGGGCGCCACGCACACGTTCTGCGTCCCCGTCCACCTGGCCGAGGTGCTGGACGCGTCACCGGAGCTGCCGGCGTCACTGCGGTACGTGCTGCTCGGGGCCGCGCCCGCGCCTCCGGCGGTCCTGCGGCGGGCGGTCGCGGCGGCGCCGTCCGCCGAGGTCCTGTCCGTCTACGCGATGACCGAGATCCTGCCGGTGGCGATCGCGTCGGCGGAGGAGAAACTCGCGCACACCGAGGCCGGCGACCTGCTGGGCGCACCGCTGCCCGGCGTCGGCGCCCGGCTGTCCGACGACGGGGAACTGCTGCTGTCCGGCCCCGGCCTGTGCCGCGGCTACCTCGGCGCGGAACCTCTCGACGAACTTCCCACCGGCGACCTCGCGCGGCTGGACGAGGGCCGCCTCGTCCTCACGGGACGCAAGAAGGACATGCTGATCCGCGGCAAGTTCAACCTCTACCCCGGCCTGTACGAGCCGTCGATCTCCGCCCTGCCGGGCGTGGCCGAGGCGGCCATCGTGGGCGTGCCCGATCCGGAGACCGGGGACGAGGAGGTCGTGCTGGCCGTGGTCGGCGCCGCCGACCTGCCCGTCCGGCTCCGGCGCGGCCTCCCGGACGTCATCGACCATGACGCCCTCCCCGACCGCATCGTCGTCCTGGACGAGCTGCCCCGTTCCGGCCGGACGCGCAAGCTCGACCGCGACCGCCTCCGCGAACTGGTGGCCCCATGAGGATCGCGGTGACGGGCGCCTCGGGTTTCGTGGGCGGCGCCGTGTGCCGGGCATTCACGTCCGAGGGCGTCACGGCGTTCGCCTATGGCCGCCGTCCCGCCGTGGCCCCGGCCCATCTGGGCGGCGCGGTCTACCGGTCGTGGGACCTCACGGACGGCGTGCTCGACGACGCCCCGGATGTCGACGCGGTCGTGCACTGCGCGGGCAGCGTCTCCGACTGGGGACCGGCGGCGGGGCTCTTCGCCGCCAACCTCACCGGTACCCGCAACGCCCTCGCGTCGTTCCCCGGTGCCCGGTTCGTGCACGTCAGCACGGCCAGCGTGTACGACCCGTTCCGGCCGAGCGTCATGGCCGCCGAGGACGAGGCGCCGGTGCGCCGCTACATCAACGCCTACGGGGCGTCGAAGGCCGCCGCCGAGCGCGCCGTCCTGCGCGCCGCCCGCGACGCGATCATCCTGCGTCCGCACGCCGTCTACGGGCCGGGGGACACGACCCTGCTGCCGCGCGTCCTGTCCGCCGTGCGGGGGCCGCTCCTGCCCGCCGCCGGGACGGGGCGGCAGCGGATCAGCCTCACCTCGATCGGCAACCTCGTCCGGGCCTGCGTCCTGGCCGCCACCGGCCCGATCGCCTCGGGGGTCTTCAACATCGCGGACGCCGCCCCGGTGACGATCGACGACGCGTTCCGCGAGATCCTCCGCGAGCGCGGCGTGAGGGCGCGGCCCGTCTACGTCCCGGCGGCCGTCGCCCGTCCGCTCGCCGCCGTCGCCGAAGGCGCGTTCCTGCTGGCCGGGCGGCCCGAACCGCCGCGCCTCACCCGCTACGCCATCAGCCATCTCGCGGTCGAACGCACCCTCGACATCACCGCCGCCCGCGAGGTCCTCGGCTACGACCCGCACGCGACGACCTTCGCCGGAGCCGCCGGCTGGTGAGCGTCAACCCTGGGTTGACGAACATGGATGGTCAACCTATGGTTGACGCATGACGGAACCCACCCGGCCCGTTGGTCAGATCCGGCTCGACGATCTGATCGACGGCATCAAGAAGGTCCACACCGACGCCCTCGAACAGCTCACCAGCGCGGTCGTCGCCGCCGAGCACCTCGGCGACGTGGCCGACCACCTCATCGGCCACTTCGTCGACCAGGCCCGGCGCTCCGGCGCCTCCTGGACCGACATCGGCAGGAGCATGGGGGTCAGCAAGCAGGCCGCGCAGAAACGGTTCGTCCCCAAGGGGCAGGCGGGCGACCTCGACCCCTCCGAGGGCTTCTCCCGGTTCACCCAGCGGGCCCGCAACGTCGTCGTGGCGTCGATGAACGAGGCGCGTGCGGCGGGCAACGACGCGATCCGGCCCGTCCACCTCGTCCTCGGGCTGCTGTCTGAGCCCGACGCGCTCGCCGCCAAGGTGATCGCCGCGCAGGACGTCCTGCTCGACTCCGTCCGCCAGGCCGCCACCGCCGCGCTTCCCCCGGAGGCCGAGCACGTCCCCGACCTCATCCCCTACGACGCCGAGGGGAAGAAGGCCCTGGAGCTGACCTTCCGCGAGGCGCTCCGCCTCGGCCACAACTACATCGGCACGGAGCACATCCTGCTGGCCCTCCTCGAATTCGAGGACGGGACGGGCGTCCTGTCGGCACTCGGCATCGACAAGGCGAAGGCCGAAGCGAGCACCGTCGAGTTCGTCAACGCCATCGCCGACCAGCAGGGATGAGTTTCGGGCGCCCGGACGGTCCAACCCTTCATGGAGAAGTTCATCAAGACCAACGGGGTGGAACTGTGCGCCGAGACGTTCGGCGAGGCGGGTGACGCGCCGATCCTTCTGGTGGGCAACACGATGCTCACCTGGCACGACGACCTCTGCGCCCGCCTGGCGGCGCTGCGCCGGTACGTCGTCCGCTACGACCTGCGCGGCACCGGGCGGTCCACGACCGCCGACCCCGAGGCCCCCGAGTACACGCTGCGCGACCTGGTCACCGACGCCACCGGCGTCCTGGACGCACTGGGCCTGCCCAGCGCGCACATCACCGGCTTCGGGGTCGGCGGCTGGATCGCCCAGCTCCTCGCCCTCGACCATCCCGCCCGAGTCGACACGCTCACCCTGATCGCCACCAGGCCCACCGCGCCCGGCCCGGCCGACCCCGACCTGCCCGGGCACGCACCCGAGCTGATGGCCCACATCATGAACCCGCCCGAGGTCGACTGGACGGACCGCGCGTCCGTCGTCGCCTTCATGCTGGAGAGCGCCCGCCACCTGTCCGGCCGGGCGTTCGACGAGGCCGAGGCCCGGGAGAACATCGAACGCGTCCACGACCGCACGCCCGCCGCTCCCGACCCCGGCAAGGCGCACCGCGCCGACCAGATGGCGGCCGCGTTCGCCGCCCTCGACAGCGGCCCGCGCTGGCGTGAACGCCTGGGCGCCGTCACCGCGCCGACCCTCGTGATCCACGGCGAGGACGACCCGTTCTTCCCGCCCGGCAACGGCCGGGCCCTCGCCGCCGAGATCCCCGCCGCCGAGCTGATCATCCTGCCCGGCACCGGCAGCGAACTCCCGCGCCGCACGTGGGACACGGTCGTCCCGGCGATCCTCCGCCACACGTCGTGACGCGGCTCAGCCGGACATCAGGCGGAGGGCCAGGAAGAAGTCGACCCGGTCCTCCAGGCGGGAGAGGTCGCGGCCGGTGAGGTCCTGGATGCGCTGAACGCGGTAGCGGACGGAGTTGACGTGGAGGTGCAGCTGCTCGGCGCAGCGCGTCCATGAGCCGGAGTTCTGGAGGAACGTCTCAAGGGTGCTGACGAGGTCGGCGCCGTGGGTCTCGTCGTAGGCGCGCAGCGGGTCCAGCAGCCGGACATGGAACATGTGGCGGACGTCGTCGGGGACGCTGGCGAGCAGCAGGACGTGGGTGGCGAGTTCGTCGTGGCGGACGACGCGGACCGGGGAGTGCGACTCGGGCGTCCGGGAGATGCGGAGCCGGGTGGCGGCCAGGCGGCGCGCGTAGCGGGCCTCCTCGACGGCGCCGCGCAGGCCGGCCGCCGGCACCGTGTCGCTGACGCCCACGGCGATGCCGTCGGCGGACAGGCCGGGGGCCAGCGCGTCGAGGGCGTCCTGGATCTCGCCGGCGACGTCCTGCCCGGCCGCCTCGGCCAGCGCGACGGCCTGGTCGTCCAGCAGGCCGACGAGCGGCCGGGTGCCGGGCAGGACCTCGGTGAGGACGGTGCGCAGCTCCCCCGGGCGCAGGGTGCCATGGGCCGATGCGGCGACCGCGACGAACCCGGTGGACGGAGCGAAACCCGCCTGGTCCAGCCTCGGGACGATCTCGGCGCCGGTGGCCGCGGCGGTCACGACCTCCTGCGCGAAACGGTGCTCGGTGTTCTGGCGGGCCCTTTCCAGCGCGACGATCGCGGCGAGTTCGGTGGTGAGGGTGCGGTGCTCCGCGGGCCAGTCGGCGAAGTCGCCCTCGCAGGCGATGAACCAGTCGGCCACGCGGGACGTGGTGTCCTCGGCGACCGCGAAGATCGACGTGCCGAGCCGGGGGAGGTGGCGGGGCAGCCGCGGCGCCGTGAGGAACGCCCTGGCCAGGGCGGCGGGTTCGGCGGGGCGCGGGCCGGCGACGACCCGTCCGGTGGGGGTGAGGACGTGGCAGCGCATCCCGAGGTCGCGGCCGACCAGGTCGAGGACGGCGCCGAGGCCGGTGCCCTCGACGAGCCGGCGGTGCCGGTCCAGGACGGCGGTCAGGTCCGCGGCGCGGGCGCCGGACAGGTGCCGGACGACCTCCTCGGTGACGGTCGCGAACGCGACGTCCTCGGGCACCTTGAACAGCGGGATCCGGTGCCGCCGGCACGCCTCGACGAGGTCGTCCGGGACGGTCCCCAGCGCGAGGTCCCAGGCGGCGAGGCCCGACACGCCCGCGCCGGCGAGGGCCCGCACGAACGTCTCGGAGTCGGCGGGCCCCGACCGCCAGACGAGCCCGGTCAGCACCAGTTCCCGCCCGCGCAGGTAGCGGCCGGGGTCGAGGAGATCGGTGGTGACGACCCATCGGATCGTCCGGTCGAGCTCGTCCTCCCCGGTGACGACCTCGAGCCGCAACGCGGGCATCGCGAGCAGGGAACGCAGCTTCACACGTAGCAACCTACAAACGCCGGCGGCTCGGCGGCGTCACAGTTCGGACGTCCTGTGCCTCGACCGGCGCCCGTGCCGCTGTGTGTACTCGGGCAGTGAGGGGAGGAAACCTCCTGGTCGGCCGAAGCGGAGTCGCCCGAAGCGGAGTCACCCACGGATCGGAGGACGCGTGAGCCTGTCGACGCATGTGCTGGACGCGGCGAAGGGGCTGCCGGCGGCGGGCATCGCCGTCCGGCTGGAGCGGCGCGCGGCGGACGGCGGCTGGACGCCCCTGGCCGAGGCCCGCACCGACGCCGACGGCCGCATCAGGGAGTGGGACGCCCCGATCGGGGCCGGGGTGCACCGGCTGGCGTTCGACACGGCGGGCCTGTCGGACTTCTATCCCGAGGTCGCGGTGGCGTTCACGGTCACCGATCCGGGGCGGCATCTGCACGTGCCGCTGCTGATCAGCCCGTTCGCCTACTCGACCTACCGAGGGAGCTAGGGACACCGAGATATGGACTTCCTGCGACCGGTGACCTGGGAGGACGCCCTCGCCGCGAAGGCGGAACGGCCGGGTGCGCTGCCCCTCCAGGGCGGCACCGACGTCATGGTCGAGATCAACTTCGATGTGCGGCGGCCGGAGGCGCTGCTCGACCTGACCCGCGTCCGCGACCTGGCGGAGTGGGGCATGGCGGACGGGCGGCTGCGCGTCGGCGCCGGTGTCACCTACACCCGGCTGATCGGCGAGCTGGGGGACCGCCTGCCCGGACTCGCGCAGGCGTCCCGGACGGTCGGGTCGCCGCAGATCCGCAACCGGGGCACGGCCGGCGGCAACCTCGGCGCGGCGTCCCCCGCCGGGGACGGCCATCCGCCGCTGCTGGCGGGCGGCGCCGAGATCGAGGCCGAGTCGGCGGCGCGCGGCGTCCGCATGATCCCGGCGGCGGACTTCTTCACCGGCGTGAAACGCAACGCGCTGGAGCCGGACGAGCTGATCCGCGCGTTCTGGACGGCGCCCGCGTCCGGCCCGCAGTACTTCTCCAAGATCGGCACCCGGAACGCGATGGTGATCGCGGTCTGCTCGTTCGCGGTCGCCCTGCATCCGGGGGAGCGGCGCGTCGGAACGGGACTCGGGTCGGCCGCCCCGACACCGCGCCGCGCCACCGCCGCCGAGGCGTTCATCTCCCGCGAACTCGACTGGGACGGCCGCGGGCCGCTCGCCGAATCGGCGGCGCGGCGGTTCGGCGAGCTGGTGACGCGGGCGGCGTCGCCGATCGACGACGTCCGGGGAACGGGCCGCTACCGCGCGCACGCCTTGGCGGTGATGGCGCGCCGCACCCTGACCTGGGCCTGGAACGACCACCGCGCCGCCGGAAGGGGGGCCTCGTGATGCGCGTGAACGTCACCGTCAACGGATCCATGGAGACCGTGGACGACGTCTGGGAGGGCGAGAGCCTGCTCTACATGCTGCGGGAGCGGATGGGCCTCCCCGGCTCCAAGAACGCCTGCGAACAGGGCGAATGCGGCTCCTGCACCGTCTACCTGGACGGTGTGCCCGCCTGCGCGTGCCTGGTCGCGGCCGGGCAGGCGGAAGGACGCGACGTCCGCACCGTGGAGGGTCTCGCCGAGGGGCAGCCCGGTGACGAGCGGCTCGACCCCGTCCAGGAGGCGTTCGCCGAGACCGGCGCCGTCCAGTGCGGGTTCTGCACGCCCGGCCTGATCGTCCAGGCGCACGACCTGATCGAGCGGAACCCCGCGCCGGCCGACGCCGAGATCCGCGAGGCGCTCGCCGGCAACCTGTGCCGCTGCACCGGCTACGAGAAGATCCTGGACGCGGTGCGCCTCGCCGCCGAGCGGAAGGCGGCCGCGAAATGACGATCGTCATCGAGAACGCCCACGTCGTCACCGTCTCCGGCGACGAGCACCCGGGCGGCCACATCGTGGTCGACGGCGACCGGATCACGGCCGTCGGCCCCGGCCCCGCCCCGTCTGCCGGCGGGGACGCCGAACGGATCGACGGCACCGGATGCCTCGCCACCCCCGGCCTGGTCAACACGCACCACCACCTCTTCCAGTGGGCCAGCCAGGGACTTGCCGTCGACAACACCCTGTTCGAGTGGCTGACCACGCTCTACAGGCCGTGGTCGAAGATGGACGCCGAAGTCGTGGCCGGGGCGGCGAGCGCTGGCCTCGGGTGGCTCGCCAAGTCGGGCTGCACCACGTCCACCGACCACCACTACCTGTTCCCGAAGGGGCGCGGCGACCTGTTCGCCGCCGAAGTGGAGGCGGCGGCCGAGATGGGCGTCCGCTTCCACCCGTGCCGGGGGTCGATGGACCGGGGCGAGTCGCAGGGCGGGCTCCCGCCGGACGAGGTCGTCGAAGACCTCGACACGGTCCTCGCCGAGACCGAGGCCGCCATCGACCGCTACCACGACCCGTCGCCCGGCTCCATGCTGCGGGTCGCCGTCGCGCCCTGCTCCCCGTTCACCGTCACCAGGGAACTGCTGGTCAGGTCGGCGGAACTGGCGCGGGCCAAGGGCGTCCGGCTGCACACCCACCTCGCCGAGACGCTGGACGAGGAAGAGCACACGACGGAGCAGTTCGGCATGACGCCGACCGAGTACATGGACTCGATCGGCTGGCTCGGCCCCGACGTGTGGCTCGCGCACTGCGTCCACCTGCACGACACCGACATCAAACGGCTCGCCGAGACCCGCACCGGCACCGCGCACTGCCCCAGTTCCAACGCGCGCCTCGGCGCCGGGATCGCCCGCGTGTCCCGCCTCCTGGAGGAGGGCGCGGCCGTCGGCCTCGGCGTGGACGGGTCGGCGTCGGCGGAACTCGTCCCCCTCGCCGGGGAGATCCGGCAGGCGATCTACATGCAGCGCGCCCGGTCCGGGCCGACCGCGCTGACCGCCCGGCAGGCCCTGGAGATGGCGACGCTCGGCGGCGCCCGCTGCCTCGGCCGCGCCGGCGAGATCGGCACCCTCGAACCCGGCAAGCTCGCCGACGTCGCGCTGTGGCGGGTGGACGGCTTCCACGCGGCCGTCGACGACCCCGTCGTCGCGTTCGCGTTCGGGACGACCCCGCCGCTCCAGCGCCTCCTCGTCGGCGGCCGGACGGTCGTGGACGGCGACTCCCTCGTCACCGTCCCGCAGGACGAGGCCGGGCGGCGCGGCGCCGACGCCCACCGCCGCCTGATGCGCCTCGCGGAGGAGGTGCTCCGATGACGTCACCGGTGAGGACTCCGGGTCACGTCGCCGCCCCCGGGCTCGGCGGCGTCGGGGAGAGCGCGCCGCGGCCGGACGGGACGCTCAAGGTCGCCGGCGAGTTCGCGTACGCGTCCGACCTGTGGATGGACGGGATGCTGTGGGGCGCCACCCTGCGCAGCCCGCACCCCCGGGCGCTGATCACGTCGATCGACATCGGGCCCGCGCTCGCGATGCCGGGCGTCCGCGCCGTCCTCACCCACGAGGACGTGCCGGGCCGCAAGATGTTCGGCATCGACCACACCGAGGACCAGCCCGTCCTCGCCATCGACCAGGTCAGGCACGAGGGCGAGCCGGTCGCGCTCGTCGCCGCCGACCATCCGGAGACGGCGCGGCGCGCCATGGAGAGGATCGCCGTCGGCTACGCGGTACTGGAGCCGATCACCGATCCGCGCGCCGTGATCGCCGACCCGGAGGGCCTGAAGGTCCAGGACCTCGGCGGCATCACCCGCCACCAGCCGGTTCGCGTCGGCGATGTCGCCGCCGCGAAGGCCGAGGCGGACGTCGTCGTGTCGGGCGAGTACGAGGTCGGCATCCAGGACCAGGCGTTCCTCGGACCCGAGTCCGGCCTGGCGGTCCCGGCCGAGGACGGCGGCATCGACCTCTACGTGTCCACCCAGTGGATCCACAACGACCTCAAGCAGATCGCGCCCTGCCTCGGCCTGGCCGAGGACCAGATCCACATGTCGCTCGCGGGCGTCGGCGGCGCGTTCGGCGGACGCGAGGACCTGTCGATGCAGATCCACGCCGGGATGCTCGCCCTGCACACCGGGCGGCCCGTCAAGATGTCCTACAACCGGTACGAGTCGTTCTTCGGGCACGTCCACCGGCATCCCGCGCAGATGCGGTACGAGTACGGCGCCACATCGGACGGACGGCTCCTCTACGCCGACGTCGACATCGTCCTCGACGGCGGCGCGTACACCTCGTCCACGAAGAACGTCACCGGCAACGCGGCCTCACTCGGCGTCGGCCCGTACGAGATCCCGAACATCAGCATCGACGCTTACGGTGTCTACACCAACAACCCGCCGTGCGGCGCCATGCGCGGGTTCGGCGCCGTCCAGGCGTGCTTCGCCTACGAGTCGATGATGGACAGGCTCGGCGCCGCCTGCGGTATCGGCCCGATCGAGATCCGCCGCCGCAATGCCGTCTCCCAGGGCTCGAAGCTCGCGACCGGGCAGGTCATCGATTCGCCCGCTCCGCTCGCCGGGATGCTGGCCCGGCTGGAGGCGATGCCGATGCCGGCGCCGCTCGACCCGTCCGACCTCAGGAACCTGCCCGGCGGCGTCTCCCAGACGACCCGCGGCGAAGGCGTCGTACGGGGCGTCGGGTACGGCGTCGGGATCAAGAACATCTGCTTCTCCGAGGGCTTCGACGACTACTCCACCGCCCGCGTCCGGCTGGAGGTCATCGGCGGCGAGGCGACCGTGCTCGTGCACACCGCCGCCGCCGAGGTCGGGCAGGGCCTCGTCACGGTCCAGGCGCAGATCGCGCGGACGGAACTGGGCGTCCAGCGGGTCACCATCGCCCCGGCGGACGACCGGGCCGGCGACGCCGGCTCGTCCAGCGCGTCCCGCCAGTCGTACATGACGGGCGGCGCGGTCAAGGCGGCCTGCGAAGCGGTGCGCGCCGAACTCCTCGCCCTCGCCGCCCGCCACTTCGGCCGCGCGACCTCCACCGACCTGACCACGGATCTGACCACCACGGGCGGGAAGATCGTCTCCCGCTCGGACGGCGTGCTCGGCACCATCGAGGACGTCCTCGGCGACGCCGCCATCGAGGAGACCCGCGAGTACCACCACCGGCCCACGACGGCGCTGGACCCCGTCACCGGGCAGGGCACCAGCCACACCCAGCTCGCCCTGTGCGTCCACCGCGCCGTCGTCGACGTGGACGTCGACCTCGGCCTCGTCAAGGTCGTCGAGCTGGCCGCCGTCCAGGACGTCGGCAAGATCATCAACCGGACGGGGGTGGAGGGGCAGATCCACGGCGGCTCCGCGCAGGGCCTCGGCCTCGCCGTGATGGAGGAGATCGTCGTGTCGGACGGCCTCGTCCGCAACCCGTCCTTCACCGACTACCTGATCCCGACGATCCTCGACATGCCGCCGATGCGCCTGGACATCCTGGAGAACCCGGACCCCGCGGCGCCCTACGGGCTGCGCGGCGCCGGCGAGCCGCCGACGCTGTCGTCCACTCCCGCCATCGTCGCCGCGATCAGGGACGCCACCGGCCGCCCCCTGCCCCGGATCCCGGTCCGCCCGGAGCACATCGTCGGCTAGGCCAATACTAGGCAGACCATTGACTGCCGCAGTGATTCTGCCTACATTCTGCGATGCTCGACAAAATTCTGACGTTCGTGGCACATGTATCCATTTCTGGGCCCGCCCCCAGGCCGGAGGATCACCATGAAACGACTGCCGACCGTCGCCGTGGCCGCCGTCTTCGCCGCCCCCGCAGTCCTGACACCGACCGCCGCCCACGGGCTCGCCGGTCCCGCGCACTACACCGGCACCCTCCCCGACGGCTCCACCTGGATCGCCGACGTCCCGGCCGACTGGAACGGGACCCTCGTCCTGTTCAGCCACGGATTCGGCCCCCTCGCCCCGGCGAACCGCCCGAGCGAAGCCGCGGGCAAGGCCCTCCTCGACCGCGGCTACGCCCTCGCCGGCTCGTCCTACGACCCGTCGGGCTCCCTCTGGGCACTGGGCAGCGCCGTCCAAGACCAGCTCGCCACCGGCAGGGCCGTCTCAGAGATCATCGGCCGCCCGCGCACCACGCTCGCCCTCGGCCAGTCCATGGGCGGCCTCGTCAGCGCCAAGATCGCCGAAACCCGCGCGGTGGACGGCGTCCTCACCGCCTGCGGCATCGTCGCCGGCGGTGTCGACCTGAACAACTACCAGCTCAACGCGGGCCACACCGTGGCCACGCTCCTGGCCCCTGACCAGCACATCAAGCTGACCGACTACGAGACGCCCGCCGAGGCCGCGGCCGCCGGAGCCCAGCTCACCCAGGCCGTCAGCGATGCCCAGGACACCCCCGCCGGCCGCGCCCGCATCGCCCTGGCCTCCGCGTTCCTCAACCAGTCATCCTGGTTCTCGGGCGACGCCCCGCCACCCCGCCATGATCACGCCGCCCGGGAACGCCAGCAGTACCAGTGGCTCACCTCCGGCGGCGTCCTCAACTTCGTCTTCGGCGGCCGCTACTGGATCAACCTGGCCGCCGGCGGCGACAGCGCTTGGAACAAAGGCCTCGACCACTCGCGCCTGCTCCACGAGTCCGGCAACCAACGCCAGGTGAAGGCCCTCTACCGCACCGCGGGCCTGAACCTGAAAGCAGACCTTTCGCGCCTGACCGCCACCGCCGCCAAGAAGGTCGAACCACGCCCCCTCGCCTGGATGGCCCGCACCTCCCAGCCGACCGGCCGCGTCGACGTTCCGGCTCTGAACATCCACACCATCTCCGACCAGCTCGTCCCGGTCGAGCACCAGGCGGAGTACGCCACGTCCGTCCGCCGGGCCGGCCGTACCCACCTGCTGCGCCAGGCCTACGTCCACCGCATCGGCCACTGCAACTTCACGGCGTCCGAGTACGTGGCCTCCCTCCGGGCCCTGGAGAAGCGCGTCAAGACCGGCCACTGGCCGAACACCACCGCCCGCTCCCTGAACAAGGCCGCCGAGTCCCTCTCCCTCGACCCCTCGGCCTTCATCCGCTACCGCCCAAACCGCCTCGTAACCCAACCATCCCATCCATAACTCACTGTGATGGAAGCCACACTTTGAGTCATTGGATAGTCAAGGTATCTAATGGTGATGGCTCGATAACTTCCCGTGCATGGTCACCGCAGTCCACGAAGGACCAATCCAGATCATCCGCGACAACCCGGAGGTCATAGCCCAGATCCTGCGCACCGCGTTCGACGTCGAGGTCGGGGACGACCTGATGATCAGATCGGCGTCCGAAGAGTGCACCCAGATCGCCCCGACCACCTACCGAGCCGACAACGTCGTAGAGATCTGCGAGGGAGGCTCCGGGAAGACGACCCTCGCCGTCGTCGCGGAAATGCAGCAGGCAAAGGACCTGCGGAAGCGCAAGTCCTGGCCCATCTACCTCACCGCGCTCCACCACAGAACCGCCTGCCCGTGCTACCTCATCGTCATCTGCCCCAAGCGCTCGGTCGCCGACTGGGCACGCGAGCCGATCAGGATCGGCCACCCCGGTTTCGTCCTGGAGCCCCTGGTGATCGGCCCGGGCACCAAGCCGCTCGTCACCACGACCGAGCAGGCGGCCCAGATGCCCGAACTGGCCATCATCAGCACGCTGGCCAACGTCAGCAGCCATACCAGGGAGACCCTGGAGATCACCCATGCGGCCCTCGCCACCATCGAGAACGCGGACCACGAAAACGCCGACCTGTACACTGACCTTGTGGTCAGCGCGCTGCCGAGGCTGGCGCGCCGCATCCTGGAGGAACTCGTGTCCACTGGCACCGCCGAATACAAGTTCAAGAGCGACCTCTTCCTCCGCCACCAAGCCCTCGGGGAGGCCGAGTCGGTGCTAAAGGTTCTCGCCGCGCGGGACCTGACTGTTCCGGATGAGGTTCGTGAGCGGATTCGGTCCTGCCGGGATCAGGAGCAGTTGGACGAGTGGCTGGCCCGCGCCATCACGGTCGACACCGCCGACGAGTTGTTCGACTGACCGCGGTGAGCGCCACCGGCTACGAGTTCAAGAGCGACCTCTTCCTCCGCCACCAAGCCATCGGCAAGGCCGAGGGCAAGGCCGAGGGCAAGGCCGAGGGCGAAGCGAAGATGGTGCTCGTCGTGCTTGCGGCCCGCGGGCTGAGTGTGTCCGATGAGGTGCGTGAGCGGATCATGGCCTGCACGGACGAGGAGCAACTCACCGAGTGGGCAACGCGCGCAGTGACGGCGGGGGCCGCCGTTGAGTTGTTCGACTGACGCCGTTCGGGCGTGGTGGCCCCTCGTTCAGGAGTTCCGGGGAGTCACCAGGCCGGATTCGTAGGCGAGGACGACCAGCTGGGCGCGGTCGCGGGCGTGGAGTTTGATCATGGCCCGGTTGATGTGGGTCTTCGCGGTCACGGGGCTGATCACCATGCGGTCGGCGATCTGGCCGTTGGACAGACCCTGTGCGGCCAGGGCGACGGCCTCGCGTTCGCGGTTGGTCAGTTCCTTCAGTTCTGTGCCGGCTCCCGTGTTGAGCGGCTGCGCGACGTACCGGCTGATCAGCATTCTGGTGATCGACGGTGCGAGCAGGGCGTCACCGCGTGCGGCGACGCGCACGGAGTGGAGGAGGTCCTCTGGCTCGATGTCTTTCACCAGGAATCCGGCGGCTCCGGCGCGCAGGGCGTTGAAGACGTACTCGTCGAAGCCGTAGTTGGTCAAAATGACGACATGGACGCCGGCCAGAGCGGGGTCGGCGGCGATGCGGCGGGTCGTCTCTATGCCGTCCATGACCGGCATCTGGATGTCGATGAGCGCGATGTCGGGGAGGTGCTCCCTGATGAGGGCCAGGCCCTGCTCGCCGTCGGCGGCCTCGGCGACCACCTCGATGTCGTCCTCGGCGTCGAGGAGCGCGCGGAATCCGCCGCGGAGGAGCGGCTGGTCGTCGACCAGCAGGACACGGATCACCGCGGCCCGCCCACGGGGAGTTCGGCCTGGACGCTGAAGCCGCCCTCACTGCGCGGTTCGGCGCGCAGGCGGCCGCCCAGGGCGGTGACCCGCTCACGCATACCGAGCAGCCCGACGCCGGGCACCGGAGCCGTGCCCGGCATGGCCTTGCCGTCGTCGTCGACCCGTATGGCGAGGGTGTCCGGACGGTAGTCGATCCGGATCGACGCCGTGGAGGCGGCGGCGTGGCGCGCGGTGTTGGTGAGCGACTCCTGGACGATCCGGTAGGCGGTCTGGTCCACCGCGGTCGGTACGTCGTGGCGTTGGCCCTCGATCGTCAGGGTGGTGTTGAGGCCCGTCCAGCGAGCCCGCTCCACCAGGTCGGGGACGTGATCGAGGCCATGTGAGGGGGTCTTGTCGTCGTCCCGCAGCGTGTCCAGGGTCGCGCGCAGTTCCCGGGTCGCCTCACGGCCGGCCTCCTGGATCGCCAGCAGGGCCTCCGGCACCTGCTCGCCGCGTTTGCGGGCCAGGTGGACGGCGACTCCGGCCTGCACCTTGATGATCGAGATCTGGTGGGTGAGCGAATCGTGCAGTTCCCGCGCGATGTGCAGCCGCTCCTCGGACGCCCGCAGCCGGGCGGTCTCCTCGCGGGTGCGCTCGGCCTCGTCCGCCCGCCGCTCGGCCTGCCGCAGCGCCTCACCCGCGGCGCCGGCGGCGATCAGCCAGGCCACTTCGAGGGCGCCCCGGGCCTGGGCGAACGCGTCGGAGGCGGGCCCGTCCGCCAGTGACGCCATGGCGGCGAAGGGGAGCGCGGCCAGCAGGGCCACGCTCGCCGCCAGCGTGATGACGCGGTGCCCCGCGCGTACGGCGGCGTACACCGCGAACAGGTACGCGACGGCGGGTACGTCGAAACCGGCCGCCTGGTAGCCCAGCGCGCAGAGCCCGGTGACGGCCAGGACGGGAACGGGGGCCCGGCGGCCCGCGGCCAGCACCATGCCGCTCGTCACCAGCAGGGCGTAGCCGAGTACGTCGAGGTCCGTGCCGGGGTGGTCCGCGGTCAGTGCGGTGACCAGCAGCGTCACCGTCACGCAGACCGCGATCACCCAGCGCCCGGACCTGGCCCAGGCAGCCGAAAGTCCTGTGCTCATACGCGCACCCTAGCCGCGTGCCGACGCGTTGCGACTCCTGCTGGCGGACGAGGAACCGGCTACCGCGACCGCAGTACTTCCGCGGCGCCTGCGCTTTCCGCGGTAACGGAATGCGGCATTGGCGGTAGCGCGAATTGCATGCGTCCGGGGGACGACCGGAATTGTGTTCTGCGGGCAATATCAGGACGCATTGTGAAAGAGAAGAGAGTTGGGGACGAGATGATGTCAACCGAGACTCCGGCCGCGGGGGGAGTCCTGGCGGGTCTGGCCCGGTTCTGCTACCGGCGCCGCCGCCTGGTCCTCCTGACCTGGATCGCCGGCGTGATCGCCGTGGCTTTCGCCGGCTTCGGCTACGGCGCGGCACCCGACAATGACTTCTCCGGCGGGGATTCCGAGTCCGCCAAGACGCAGGAGCTGATCGAGAGGCATTTCCCCGAGCGGCAGGGGGACACGCTGACACTCGCGATCAAAGCGGAAAGGGGGATCGACGATCCGGCCGCCCGGCGGAAGATCGAGAAGGTCATCGCCGATCTGTCCGCCTCACCCGTGACGGGACCGGTGACGTCGCCGTACCAGAACGGGGATCTGGTGACCGACGATCGCCGTATCGCCCGTACGACCATCCCGCTGACCGACGGGGACGCGGAGAAGACCGAGGTCAAGCCCCTGGTCGACACGGTCAAGGACGCCTCCGGTGATGGGGTGACGCTGGGGCTCGGCGGGGAGAAGGCCGAGAAGGCCGAGACGCCCGCGCAGGGGTCGGCGGAGAGCGTGGGCATCCTCGCGGCGGCGGTGATCCTGTTCATCGCCTTCGGGTCGCTGGTGGCGATGGGCCTGCCGATCGTGACCGCGCTGATGTCGATCGTCGGCGGCATCGCACTGATGAAGCTGGTCGGGTACGTGATGCCCGCGCCGGACTTCACCGTGGTCTTCGCCGCGATGATCGGGCTCGGCGTCGGCATCGACTACGCACTGTTCATCGTGACCCGCTACAAGGACCGCCTGCAGGACGGCGACGACCCCGAGGGCGCCACGGTCACGGCCATCACGACCGCGGGCCGCGCGGTGCTGTTCGCCGGCACGACCGTGGTGATCGCGCTGCTCGGCCTGATCGTGATGGGACAGCGGCTGATGACCGGGGTGGCCGTCGCCACGTCGGTGACCGTGCTGGTGACGATGATCGCCGCGCTGACCCTGCTGCCGGCGTTCCTGGGCTTCACCGGCCACAGGATCAACTCGCTGCGGCTGCCGCGCCGCACCTCGCGCCGGCGCGGGGCCGCCGGCGCCCCGTTCCGGGAGCGCCGCACTCCCGCCGAGCGCTGGGCCGGCGTGGTGCAGCGCAGGCCGCTGGTCGCCGCCCTCCTGGCCGGAGCGGTCCTGCTGGTGCTGGCGGCGCCCGCGCTGTCGATGCGGCTGAGCCAGCCGGACGCCAGCGTCCAGCCGCACGACCGGAGCAGCTACACCTCGTACGAGATCATCTCGGAGGGGTTCGGTCCTGGCTACGGCGCACCCCTGATCTTCGCCACCGAGGTCGGCTCCAGGGACGCCGATCTGCGCCCCGTCGTCGAAGCGGTCGGGAGGGCCGAGGGCATCGCCCACGTCACGCCGCCCCAGGTGAGCGAGGACGGGCGGGCCGCCACCTTCATGGCCTTCCCGAAGACCGGATACCAGGACGAGGCGACCGCGGACCTGGTGCACCATCTCCGCGACGACGTGCTGCCCGGGGCGCCCGGCGGCGAAGGGGTGCACCTCGGCGGGCCGAACGCCGGCACCATCGACTTCGCCGAGGACGTCGGCTCGCGCCTGCCCCTGATGATCGCGGTCGTCATCGCGATGGCCATGGTCCTGCTGATCGCCCTGGTCCGGTCCGTCACGATCGCGCTGCAGGCCGCCGTGGTGAACCTGCTGTCGATCGGCGCCGCCTACGGTGTGATCGTCGCGGTCGTGCAGTGGGGATGGTTCGGCCCGGCCCTCGGTTTCCCCGCCGAAATGCCGGTCACGACCTGGGTGCCCATGGTGATGTTCCCGGTCCTGTTCGGCCTGTCGATGGACTACCAGGTCTTCCTGATCTCACGGGTCCGCGAGGAGTACGAGCGCACCGGCGACACCCGGATGGCCGTCACCCGCGGGCTGGCGCGGACCGCCAAGGTCATCACCGCCGCGGCCGCCATCATGATCGCCGTCTTCACGACCTCCCTGCTCGGCCCCGACGTCGCGGTCAAGCAGGGCGGCCTTGGCATGGCCGTCGCCGTGCTCATCGACGCGTCCATCGTCCGGATGGTCCTCGTCCCGGCGGTGATGGAACTGTGCGGCAAGGCCAACTGGTGGATGCCCGGTCGCCGGGCGCCGGTGACGGTGCCGGCTCCACCGGCCGGGGTCGGGGAGGGGGCCAAGGTCTGACCCCGAGGTCTGACGGACCGCCGAAGCGGCCGGGACGTCGAGCGCCCCCGGTGGTGTGCCGGGGGCGCTCGCGTGCGTCAGGGGGCCTCGGTGGGGTCCTCTTCCAGAAGGTCGTCGAACTCGCCGTCCTTGACGCCGGCGATGAAGGCGTCCCACTCGGCCTCGGTGAAGTAGAGGATCGGCCCCGCGGGGTTCTTGGCGTCGCGCATGACGACGGCCCTCTCACCGAAGTCCTTGTGCTGGACGGGAACGTCCTTGCCATCAATGAACTCGATGATGACCCCGTCGCTGAGGATCGGTTCCTGCTCCGTCACTGGCCCACCTTCTTCGTCCTGGCTCTGTCGGGCTCAAGGCTAGTGCGTGAGAGGACGGTGACAGGCCGGAACCGGATCCCCGGCCGCCCATGAGGGAGGGCGGCCGGGGGCGGGGTCACGGAGCGTCGAAGCCGAGTGTGTACTGGCCCGAGCCGCTGTAGGCGTGGACCCGGTACCGGTAGTAGCCCGCGGTGCCGTTGTAGGAGATGTTCTCGTCGGGAGTGGGGCTGATGGACTGCGCCACCGTCTGCCAGGACGAGCCGGACCACTTCTGGAGGTACAGGTCGAAGTCGGTGCCGTCGGGGCCGTCGAGGCATGCGGAGTGGGTTCCGGAGGAGGTGCTGCGGTAGTAGCTGCCGTCCGGCTGGTAGGCGCTGCCGCCGGAGCTCAGCGAGCCCGTCGCGCTGTCCTCGTGGCCGTCGCAGGTGCCGGGGTCGCCCGGTCCGGGGTCGCCGGGCCCGCCGCCCGAGGTGACGAGTTCGCGGCCCTGCTGGGCGAGGATCTGCAGGACCTCGCCGACCGGCTGGAAGTACATCTGGTCTCCGCCGCCCTGGCCGTCGTCGCAGGTGCCCGAGCCGCCGGACGTGATGCCCTGCGCCTGCCCCTCCGGGGTGAACAGCGCGCCGCCGGAGTCGCCGGGGTCGGCGCAGATGTCGGTGCGGATCAGCCCGGTGACGGTTCCCTCCGCGTAGCGGACGGTCGCGCCGCGCTGGAGGATCTGGCCGCACCAGATCCGGGTGTTGGTGGTGGAACCCGAACGGCAGACCTCGGAGCCGACCGGTGCCTCCACGGCGCCGTGGATCGTCTGGTAGGAGCCGTCCCACTTGTTGACGGTGGGCGTCGGCGTCCACTGGCTGTTGGTGTTGACCCACGCGTAGTCGTTGCCGGGGAACGAGGAGCCGCCGAACGATCCCTGCGCGACCCGGTTGGCGCCGCTGGTCGTCTCGCCCTGGTCGCCGCAGTGGCCGGCGGTGACGTAGCCCCCGTCGACCGAGAACGCCACCGAGCAGCCCGCCGAGGGCGTCCAGTACCGTTCGCCGCCGACGATGTCGTAGAGCGGACGCGGCGTGGCCGTCGAGTGGACGTACCGCACGGCCCCGGCGTCGACGCCGCCGGCCTTGGCGAACCGCTTCACGGCGGCTTTGGACGACGCCTGGACGACGACGCGGTTGGTCTCCGGGTCGATGTACCAGGCGGTCACCGCCTTGGGGGCCGACCGGGCGTGCCGGTTCAGCTTCGTCTGGACCGAGTGGAGGTCGCGGGCGTCGTACTTCACCACCTTGGGCACCGCGCCGGCCGCCTTGATCGTGGCGGTGGACGCGGCGTCGGTGGTCGCGACGACGACCTTGGAGCCGTGCTCGACCCAGGCGCCGCCGAACGCCGCGCCGAGCGAGATCTGCAGTTGCTTCTGGATGCCGGCGGCGCGGTCGGCGGGTGCGGCGGTGACCTGCGGCCGGTCGGTGACGGTGGGGCTGGTGTGCGCGTGCGCCGGGGTCGCCAGCGACGCGGTCAGGCCGGAAACGGCCATGACGCCCAACACCAGATTTCTGCGGGCCATGTGGGCGCTCCTGGGGGGTGGGGGTGAGGGATGGTCGCCCCGATGCCCGGAATGCTGGACCGCTTGAACGCCGAGGACAACGAATCGCCCCCGACTGACTTTTCACAGTTGATTGCGTTTCGCCCGAACGCCGCGAACGCCTGGCGGGCGTTCGGCGAACCAGGAGTGACCCACCAACGCTCAGGAAGGCACGACATGACCCGAGAAAGACCGGCATGGTCGCGGTGACCACCGGCGACGCCGAGATCCTGCGGCGGTCCCGGCACGAGCCGGAGTGCTTCGCCGCGCTCTTCGACCGCCATTACGGCGCCATCCACGGTTACGCGGCGCGGCGGCTCGGGCGGGGCCCCGCCGACGACGTGGCCGCCGAGACGTTCCTCATCGCGTTCGACCGGCGCGACCGCTACGACCTGACGCGGGACGACGCGCGGCCGTGGCTGTACGGGATCGCGTCCAACCTCATCTCCCGGCATCACCGCGCGGAGGTGCGCCAGTACCGGGCGCTGGCGCGGGCCGGCGCGTCCGAGGCCGCCGAGGGCCACGACGAGCGGGTCGCCGGGCAGGTCGACGCGCAGGCGGCGCGGGGGCCGCTGGCGGCGGCGCTCGGCGGGCTGCCGCGCGGCGACCGGGACGTCCTGCTGCTCGTCGCCTGGGCTCAGCTCGGTGTGCGGGAGGCGGGCGAGGCGCTCGGGATCCCGGCGGGAACGGCGCGCTCCCGGCTGCACCGGGCCCGGACGAGGATCCGCGCCGTACTGGGCGAGACCGACCCCACGACCTTTGGAGAGGACATCGACCGATGAACGACCTGGAAATTCTGCGTGATGCCTGGACCGAGCCCGAGGCGCCCGCGGAGGCGTCCCGCGCCGCCGCCCGGACGGCCCTGCTCGAACGCGCGTCCGGTGGCGGGAGGCGGCGCTTCCGGCCGTCGCGGTTCGGTGTCCGGCTCGTGGCCGTGGGCGTGCTGGCCGCCGCCGTGGCGGTCGGTGTGACCGTCGTCCAGACCGCGGGCGGCACCGACCGGGACGGCAACCCGCGCCCCGTGGTGCCGGGGATCCCGGCGGGCCCGGTGGCCAACGCGTCCGAGGCGCTCGAACGGGCGGCACGCGCGGCGGAGACGCGCGCGTTCACGCCGCCCCGGCCCGACCAGTGGATCTACGTCGAGTCCCGGGTGCGGAGAGGACGCGAGCCGAACGGCCCCGTCTCCACGGACCCCGGCAAGGACGTCGTGACGCGGAACTGGCAGCGTGCCGACGGCACGAAGTCGGCGACGATCGAGGACGGGAGGCTGCGGTTCACCGGGATGCTGCCGACGACGCCGCCGTCCGACTACGCCTCGCTGGCCGCGCTGCCGGCCGACCCGGACGCGCTGCTGAAGTGGATCTACAAGCAGACGGGCGGCCTCGGTGCGGCGAAGGAGGGGCGGTACTCGACCGCGTACTCGATGTTCGGCGCGATCCTGCGGAACAACGTCCTGCCGCCCAGGACCGAGGCGGCGGTGTTCCGGGCGATCAAGCAGATTCCCGGCGTGACGCTCGCCGAGGGCCGGGTGGACGCGGCGGGACGCCTGGCCCTGGGGCTCGGACGTGTCACCGACGGCTACCTGCACCAGGAGCTGCTGCTCGACGCGGAGACCTACGGGTACCTGGGTGAACGGTCCGTTGTGATCAAGGACCACAGGACCCGTCACGTCGACGGGACCATGTCGGTGGAGAAGGGCGACCTGATGAACCTGACCGTCCGCCTCAAGGCGGGCATCGTGGACGAGGCGGGGCAGCGGCTCTGACCTCCCGGAGGGCGGACGGGCGATCGGGTCGCCCGTCCGCCGCCGTCAGGAGTCGATGAGCAGGCGGGCGGCGGAGATCTCCAGCCGGGCCTGGATCTCCTCCGCGGTCGCGTTGCCGCGCAGCATCTCGATCATCTCCATGGTCCAGATGCCGGCCAGTGCCCGCGCCACCAGGCGGCGCGGATCGTCGTCGGTGATGTCCTGCGGCGGGCCGGACGCGGCGAGCAGCAGCAGCCCGGTCATCCGGTCGCCGAAGTCGGTCTTGACGTCGGACAGCAGCAGGGAGCGGATCAGCGCCTCCGCCAGCTCCGGTTCGCGCATCAGGCCGCGGGTGGCGCGCATCAGCACCTCCACCGCGCGCTGCGGTGCGTCGCCGGCGCGGGGAGGGCGGCGCTCGATGCTGCGTTCGAGGAGGTCGAGTTCCTCGCTGACGACGGCGACGACCAGGTCCATCTTGGACGGGAAGTAGCGGTACAGGGTGCCGAGGGCGACCCCGGCGCGCTCGGAGACGGTGCGCATCTGCATCGCCTCGATGCCGCCGCGCGACGCCAGTGCCGCGGCCGCCTGCACGATACGCTTGCGCCGCTGGTGCTGGCTGCGGGAGCGCACGCTCTGCCCCGGCCGGCCGGCCGCCTGTTCCGCGGGCTGACCCGGGGTCTCGCCCCCGGTCACTGTCGGCTCTGCGGTCACGGTCGATCCCTTCTGTGCGGGCGCGGTCGCCCGACGTGTCCCACCAAGGATACAGCTCTCACGAGAACGTGTTATCTGATCGTCGGCGGGCGGGTGGCCCGCCGGGTCCCGTCATCCGGTCGATGAACCCTGGCATGCTAGGCGAATCTGCCCGCGAACGAGGGCGATCATGCCTCTGGACACAGACTAGAATCTGTTCTACTTTTTCGCCGTGGGGCGGGTCCTCGGAGGTGACGGGATGAGCGTCGCGGCACTGCTGGAAGCGCGGGCGGACGACGGCCGTCCCGGACCTCGCCTACCGCCGGATGACCGCGGAGGACGCGGCCGGCACCCGGGCGGAGTTCGAGCGGCGCGGCCGGCTGCACCTTCTGGAAGGGAGCGGATGAGTGGACTTCAACCTGGACGAGACCCAGCAGGAGCTCAACGGCCTCGCGGCGGGCCTGCTCGCGCGTGAGGCGACGCAGGAGCGGCTGGAGGCCTTCGAGAAGAGCGGTGCGTCCTACGACGCGGTGACCTGGAAGGCCCTCGCGCAGGCGGGGCTGCTCGGGGTCGTCGTGCCGGAGGACGCCGGCGGCGCGGGCCTCGGGCAGGTCGAGCTGGCGGTCATCCTGCGGCAGGCCGGCCTGACGGTCGCGCCCGTCCCCGTGTACGCGTCGCTCGCGCTGGCGGCCGTTCCGATCGGGCGGCACGGCACCGCCGGTCAGTGTGCCCTCCTGGGCCCGCTGACCGAGGGCGAGACGGTCCTGACCGGCGCGTACCGCGAGGTCGGCCCGCCGGGCGAGGTCTCCACGACGGCGCGCCGGGACGGTGACGGCTTCGTCCTCGACGGGGTGAAGACGTTCGTCCCGTACGCGCGGGAGGCGGCCCGCATCCTCGTCCCGGCCCGCGTCGAGGGCGCGGGCGTCGGGGTCTTCCTCGTCGAGCCCGCCGCCACGGCGATCACGAGGCAGCCGTCGGCGACGACCGAGCCGCTGTCGCGCGTCGCGCTCGACGGCGTGCGGGTCGGGCCGGACGCCCTGCTCGGCGGAACGGCGGACGGCGCCGCCTGGGACACCCTGCGCCGCTCCGCGGTCGCCGGCGCGGTCGCCGTCTCGTCCGGCGTCATCGAGGGCGCGCTGGAGCTGACCAAGGAGTACGTGAAGACGCGCGAGCAGTTCGAGCGCGCCCTCGCGCAGTTCCAGGCCGTGACGATGCAGATCGGTGACGTCTACATCGCCAAGCGGGCCCTGGACGTGGCCGTCTGGGCCGGCGTGTGGCGCCTCGCGGAGGGCGACGCCGACGCCGACGAGGTCCTCGCCGTCGCCGCGTACAACGCCTGCGACCCCGTCGTGCAGGCCCTGTACACCTGCCAGCACTTGCACGGCGGCATCGGCCTGGACGTCACCTATCCGCTGCACCGCTACTTCGCCTGGGGCAAGCAGTGCGCGCACCTGCTCGGCGGTGCGGAACACCAGCTCGACTCGCTCGGCGCGCTCGTTTCTCAGGAGGCCTGATGTTCATCGATCTGACCGACGAGCAGAAGAGGCTCCGCGCCGAGCTGCGCGAGTACTTCGAGGGCTGCCTGGACGGGCAGCAGCGCGCCGCGATCCTGGAGGACCCGTTCGGGACCGCCTACATGGAGCACTGCCGGCGGCTCGGCCGCGACGGGATGCTCGGCGTCGCGCTGCCGAAGGAGTACGGCGGCCGCGGCTACGGACCCGTCGAGCAGACGATCTTCGCCAACGAGATCGCCCGCGCCGAGGTCACCTACCCGCTCATCACGCTGAACTCCGTCGCGCCGACGATCCTGCAGTACGGGACGGACGCGCAGAAGGAGTTCTTCATCCCGCGCATCCTCGCGGGGGAGTGCCATTTCGCGATCGGCTACAGCGAGCCGGGCGCCGGGACCGACCTCGCCGCCCTGCGCACCACCGCGGTCAGGGACGGCGACCACTACGTCGTGAACGGCCAGAAGATCTTCACGTCGGGGGCGAACACCGCCGACTACGTGTGGCTCGCCGCCCGCACCGACCCGGACGCGAAGAAGCACAAGGGCATCTCGATGCTCATCGTCGACTGCGAGGACCCGGGGTTCTCGTGGACGCCGATCATCACGATGGACGGCCGGCACCACACCAACTCGACGTACTTCCAGGACATCCGCGTCCCGGCGGACATGCTGATCGGCGAGGAGAACAAGGGCTGGGACCTCATCGTCAACCAGCTCAACCACGAGCGGGTCACGCTCGGCCCCGCCGGCAACATCGGCCACACCCATGTCCGGTTCGAGCGCTGGGCCCGCACGACCGCCGGGCGGGACGGCCGGCCGCTCATCGAGGAGCCCGCCGTCCGCCGCGCGGTCGCGCGGATCTACGCCTACCTGCGCGTCAACGAGCTGCTCAACTGGCAGGTCGCCGCAAACCAGGACCTCGGCTGGCTCGGCGCGGCGGACGCGTCCGCCACCAAGATCTACGGCTCGGAGCGGGTCCAGGAGGTCGGCCGGATCGTCGGGGACGTCCTCGCCCGGTACGGCGATCCGGGCGACCCGGTGACCGCGGAGTTCATCGAGGCCACCGACCGCCTCGCCAAGGGCGCGCTCGTGCTGACGTTCGGCGGCGGCGTCAACGAGATCCAGCGCGAGCTGATCGCGATGATCGGCCTCGGCCTGCCCCGCGCGCCCCGCTGAGGCCCGAGGTCTAGCAGGGGGGCCGGTTGAGGCCGGTCTCCAGGATGGCGAAGGTCTGGTCGACGGTCTCGGAGAGCGAGCCGAACGTGCCTCCGTGGCGGCGCATCGCGTCGGCGGCGGCCTGGAAGCCGCAGGTGGTGGCGGCGGCGATGACGTGCGGGCGCAGGTCGGCGGCGGGGTCGACGCCGAGCCGCTCGGCGATGAACTCGATCAGCAGGGCCTGCTTCTTCTGGGCGTGCTCCAGGCTGCCCGCCATGAGGGACGGGCTGTCGTGCATCATCGACAGCATGCACTGGAAGCGCTCGGGGTCGAAGCCGAGTTCGCCGGCCTCGCAGGCGCGGGCGATGCCGACGACGGCCCGGCGCAGCGCCGTCATGATCGGCTCATCGGCGGGCCGCTCGGTCAGCGAGGCCAGGACGGCGCGGGTCTGCTCCTCCTGGAAGGTGAGCGCGACGTCCTCTTTCGAGGCGAAGTAGCGGAAGAACGTGCGGGACGAGACGTCCACGGCGTCGGCGATCTCCTCGACGGTGGTGGAGTCGAACCCCTTCTCGGCGAAGAGGGTGAACGCCGCGTCGACGAGCGCGTCCCGGGTGCGCTGCTTCTTGCGTTCGCGCCGGCCCGGGGGCTGGGGCCCGGGGCCGGTGGCGCCGGTCTCGGGGTCGGTCGCGGTCATGGGCGAAGTGTAACCATCTCGTCGTCCCGCGCCAAGAGACAGCGGGCGACCAATGTCCTGATGTAACTAATGTCGTACCGCGACCTGAGTCGGTTGACGACAAGTGTCATGCCATGACACTTTTGGGTCTTCCCCATCCGGAGGTCGATCCATGACTCACTCCCCAGGCGCCGGAACACTCGAGCCCGGCGCCGTCCACGTCCCGCCGCGCGACAAGGAGCGCGGCCGTCCCGTGAGAGCCGGGCACGGGCATCCGTGGCTCACCCTCGTGGCGGTCGCGCTCGGCGTGATGATGGTCGGGCTCGACGCCACCGTCGTGTCCATCGCCAACCCCGCGATCGCCCGCGACCTGGGCGCGAACCTGTCCGGCCTGCAGTGGGTCACCAACGCCTACCTGTTGGCGCTCGCCGTCACCCTGATCCCGGCCGGGAAGATCGCCGACAGGTTCGGGCGCAGGCGGACGTTCCTGGCCGGCGTGGTCGGGTTCGCCGCCGCGTCGGTCATGATCGGACTCTCCGGCGGTCTCGGCATGGTCATCTTCTGGCGGGTCGTGCAGGGCTTCGCGGGGGCGCTGCTCCAGCCCGCGAGCCTCGCCATCCTGCGCAACACGTTCCCGGCCGACCGGCTCAACACCGCGATCGGCGTCTGGGGCTCCACCGTCGGCATCTCCATCGCGGGCGGCCCGATCGTCGCCGGGCTGCTGGTCGAGAACGTCAGCTGGGAGTCGGTCTTCTTCCTCAACGCCCCCCTCGGCCTGGTCGCCCTCGCCGTCGGCCTGTGGGTGATCCGCGAATCGCGGGACGAGGAGGCCACCGGCTCCTTCGACCTGCCCGGCGTCGCGCTGCTCACCGGTGCGCTGTTCGCCCTGGTCTGGGGGCTCATCAAGGCCGGCGAGTCCGGGTTCGGGGACGCCGTCCCGCTGGTGTCGTTCGCCGTGTCCGTCGTGCTGTTCGCCGGGTTCATCCGGAACGAGTTGCGCGTCGAGCGTCCGCTGCTCCCGCTCGGGCTGTTCCGCTCGGTGTCGCTGTCGGCGGCGACCGGGCTCATCGTCCTCGGCTTCTTCGGGATGTTCGGGACGATCTTCTTCATCACCCTCTACCTGCAGCAGGTGCACGGCATGAGCCCGGTGGACGCCGGCGTGCGGATGCTGCCGATGACCGCCGTGTTCATCGTCTCCTCACCGCTGGCGGGGGTGCTGACCAGCCGGTTCGGGCCGAGGGTGCCGCTCGCCCTCGGGATGGGCTTCACCGCGGCCGCGCTGTTCGGCCTGTCGCGCATCGGGGTGGAGGCCCCCTACGTCGAGCTGTGGCCGTGGTTCGTGCTGCTCGGCATGGCGTTCGGGTTCGTCATCGTCGCCGGGACCGAGGCCATCGTCGGCAACGCGCCGGCCCATCTCGCCGGGGTCGCGGGAGGGCTCCAGCAGACCGCCGCGCAGCTCGGCGGCGTCCTCGGCACCTCCGTCCTGGGCGTGCTGCTGTCCACCAAGGTCGGCGACGTGCTGTTCGGCCGTCTGACGGACGCGGGCGTCCCCGGCGCCGCCGCCCAGCAGCTCGCGGGCCAGGGCGGGATCGTCTCGCAGGGCGTCGCGCCGGTCCCGCCGGGCACACCGGCCCCGGCCGCCGAGGCCATCACCACCGGAAGCCACCTCGCGTTCATGGACGGTTTCCAGAACTCGCTGACCGTCGCCGGAGCGGTCGCCGTCGTCGCGGTCCTCGCGGCCCTGCTCGTCCGGCGCGGCACCTCCCCGGTCGAAGGCGCCGCGGCGGCCTGATGCGCCGCCGGGGTGTGCGGGCCGGTCAGTTCCCGCTCGGGGACGGCGCCGGGTTGGTCGTCGGGCTGGGGCTCGGCGTGCCCGGGTCGTCCGCGGGCGGCTCGGACGGGGTGTCCGGCGGCGGCGTGGTCGGGTCGGCGGTGCCGTCGCCGGGCGGCGGGGTCGCCGGGTCGCCCGGCGTGTCCGGGGGAGTGGTCGGAGACTCGCCGGTCGGCGGGGTGGACGGGCGGTCCGGCTGCGGCGGCGTGGCCGGCGGCGCCGGGCTCGTCTCCCGTGTGGGCGTGCCGGCCGGGGACGCCGCCGGCGGTGCCGGGGCGGGAGCGGCTGCGCCCGGGGTTCCGGCGCCCTGCCGTGCCGGGTCGCCGTCGTCCGTGGCCGGGTCCCGCGGGGTGCCGGGCGCGCTGCCCGTCGCCCGCTCGGTGCCGCTGAGGCCGGGCAGCGGGTGCTGCGGGGCGGGACCGCTCGTCGCGGACGCCGGGTTCGTCTGGCCGGTGCTCGCCGTCGGCACCAGCGAGGCGGCCCCGCCGCCGCCCTTGGCCGACGGCCAGCTGGCGAGCAGGCCGATGACCGCCGCGGCGGACGCGGCGACGCCGGCGGCGGCGCCGAGGCCCTTGGAGATGCCGCCGGACAGCCCGCGCCGCACCCGGTCGCCGTCCCGGCCCGAGCGCCCGGAGCGGCCGGAACGCGGTCCGTCCGCGCCGATGACGACGAGCGGGCTCGGGGAGATGACGCTCGGCAGCGGCCGGACGGCCTCGTCCTCGCAGGCCGCGAGGACCTGGTCGCGCAGCCAGCCGGGCGCGCGGGCCGGTGCCCGCCGGGCGAGCAGCTGCGGCAGCCGCTTCTTCTCGAACGCGGTGATGAGGTCGAGGCGCGCCTCGGCCGCCCCGCGCATCAGGATGTCGAGGACGGATCGTTCCAGCCGGGTCCGCGCCGCGTCGAGCAGCTGGAGGACGGTGTCCGGCGCGATGCCGAGGACGCGGGCGATGTCGTGGGGTTCGAGCCAGTCGCCCGCCCACAGCAGCAGCACCTCGCGGTGGTCGGAGCGCAGGGCCCCGGCGGCGCGCAGCAGCGGGTCGGGATCGGCGAACAGGAGGCCGCCCCGTCCACCGAGGTTGCCGGTGAAGGCGCCGCGCTCGGCGCAGGCCGACCGGGAGAGCGAGTGCAGCCACAGGACCCGGTCGCCGCGCGGCGGCTGGTGGACGGCCGCGGTGAAGGTGTCCCCCACGGCGGCCGCCGCGAGCTGGTCGCCGACGAGCGACCAGCAGTACGCGTACAGGCGGTCGGCGTGCGCGTCGTAGAGCGAACCCATGTCCCCGCGCATGTGACCTCCCGATCGTCGCCACGGTACGTACAAATAGTGCATACCGCTGGTTGACGGACTCTAGCGCCTCCGGTCAATGCCTGAGAAGTCCGAGATTAGGCGATGCGTCGAGTAGCACGGAAGGTAACGGAGAGCCCTGCTGACAGTGACGTTCACGGAGATTTAAGGAAGTTCACGAAATTCGCCGGATTTCTGATGCGGTTCAGCAGGGAAGGTTGGCACCCGCCGATGAAAAGGTGAGGAGTGAGCCGTGACCCGGCTGACCGTGGACGACGTCTACCAGCACATTCGCGGTGTCTGCTTCAAGACCGGCCCACCCGGGACGGTCGGCGCGGAGACCGAGTGGTTCGTGATCGACGCGGCCGACCCCGCCGCCCATGTCCCCGGCGACCGGGTGCGCGCGCTCGTCGACGACGCCGGCCCGCCGTCCGGCGGCAGCAGGGTGACCTACGAGCCGGGCGGGCAGCTGGAGCTCAGCTCCGCGCCGTTCGACGGGCTCGGCGCACTGCATTCGGCGCTCGACCGGGACATCGCGCACGTCCGGGACGCCCTTTCGCCGGACGGGCTCGCCCTCGTCGGCCACGGCGTCGACCCCGTACGGAGGCCGCGCTTCCAGGCAGACCATCCCCGCTACGCCTGCATGCGCGACTACTTCTTCGCGGGCGGCTTCACCGACGCGGGCTTGGCCATGATGTGCTCCACGGCGTCAGTCCAGGTCAACCTGGACATCGGCGCAGACCACACCGACGCGTTCCGCCGCTGGCGGCTCGTTCACGCGCTCGGCCCGGTGCTGGTCGCGGCGTTCGCGAACTCGCCGCTGCGCGCCGGACGCCGCACCGGGATGCGCTCGTCCCGGCAGGGCATCTGGACTGAACTCGACCCCTGCCGCACCCTCCCCGTCCTGCGCGACGGCGTGGACGCCGACCCCGCCGAGGCGTGGACGCGGTACGCGCTGGACGCCCAGGTCATGCTCGTCCACACCGCCGAGGGCGAATGGGTGTCCGACCCCGGGATGTCGTTCCTGGAGTGGCTGAACAAGGGCGAGCCCGGCGAGGACGACCTGTCCTACCACCTGTCCACCCTGTTCCCCCCGGTCCGGCCGCGCGGCTGGCTCGAACTGCGCATGATCGACGCGCTGCCCGGCCCGTACTGGCCCGTCCCCGTCGCCGTCGCCACCGCGCTGCTGGACGACCCGGCCGCGTCGCGCGCCGCGGAGGCCGCGGCCGAGCCGGTGGCGCACCGGTGGGCGGAGGCCGCCCTGCGCGGGCTGTCGGACCCGCCCCTGGCCGCCGCGGCACGGGCCTGCTTCGCCGCGGCGCTGGACGCGCTGCCGCGGCTCGGCGCGTCCGGCCTCGTCCCGCTGGTCGAGGAGTACGCGCGCCGGTACGTCGAACGGGGACGCACCCCCGCCGACGACCCCGCCCCAGATTCACCGGACTTCCCCCTACCGCTGTCCGAGGAGGACCCGACATGGCCCCGATGACCCCCCCGGGCGCGGCCGACCTGTACGCCGGCCACGTCGCCGCCGGCGATGAGGACGCGCTCAAAGAGCTGATCGCCGGCGAACTCGGCGCGGTACGGGACCGCAGCTTCGGCCTCACCACCGACGTCCTGGCCGGGGACGACCTCACCGGCCAGGTCTCGCCGCTGATGTCGCCGCTCGTGTGGGACCTCGCGCACGTCGGCAACTACGAGGAACTGTGGCTGCTGCGCGCGGCGGCGGGTGCGGAGGCGATGCGACCCGAGATCGACGGCCTGTACGACGCGTTCGAGCATCCACGCGCCGAACGGCCGTCACTGCCGCTCCTGCCGCCGGAGGACGCCCGCTCCTACATCGGCACGGTGCGGGCCAAGGTGCTCGACTCGCTGTCGTCGGTGCGGTTCGACACGGCGGATCCGCTCACGTCCGGTGGGTTCGTGTACGGGATGGTCGTCCAGCACGAGCACATGCACGACGAGACCATGCTGGCCACGCACCAGCTGCGCAAGGGCGCCCCCGCGCTCCTCGACCCCGCCGCCGAGCCGCTTCAGAAGGCCCCTTCCCAGGGCCGCGGGATTTCCCAGGGCCGCGGGATGGACGAGGTCCTGATCGAGGCAGGTCCATTCCGAATGGGCACCTCGGACGACCCATGGGCGTACGACAACGAACGTCCCGTGCACGTTGTTGATCTGCCCGCGTACTACATCGACGTCGAGCCGGTGACCAACGCCGCCTACATCGCCTTCATGGAAGCCGGCGGATACGACGATCCCCGCTGGTGGGACCCCGCCGGATGGGAATGGCGCAACAGCGGTGGGAAACGCGCCCCCGCGTTCTGGGTGCGGCAGGGCGGCCAATGGCTGCGCCGCCGGTTCGGGCGAACCGAACCCGTCCCGCCCGGCGAGCCCGTCCAGCACGTGTGCTGGTACGAAGCGGACGCGTACGCGCGATGGGCCGGCAAGAGACTGCCGACCGAGGCCGAGTGGGAGAAGGCCGCCCGCTGGGACCCGGCGGCCGGGCGGTCACGCCGCTACCCGTGGGGCGAGGCCTACGAAGAGGGACGCGCCAACCTCGGGCAGCGCACGCTCCGCCCGGCCGAGACGGGCTCCTACGCGGCGGGCGCGTCCGCGTACGGGGTCAGGCGTCTCCTTGGGGACGTGTGGGAGTGGACGTCGTCCGACTTCCACGGCTACCCCGGCTTCCGTTCCTTCCCCTACAAGGAGTACTCGGAGGTCTTCTTCGGCCCCGAGTACAAGGTGCTGAGAGGCGGCTCCTGGGCGACGCACCCGCTCGCCGTACGCGGATCGTTCCGCAACTGGGACTACCCCATCAGGCGGCAGATCTTCTCCGGGTTCCGCTGCGCGCGCTCCCTCACAGGGGAGGCGCGCTGAATGTGCCGCCATCTCGGCTACCTGGGGCCCGAACGGACGCTGCACTCGCTCATCTACGACGGTGAGCACTCCCTGGAGACCCAGTCGTACGCGCCGCGCATGACGCAGGGGTGCATCCTCAACGCCGACGGGTACGGCGCCGGCTGGTACCAGGACGGCGAGGCCGTCCGGTTCCGGCGCGCCCAGCCCATCTGGACCGACGAGTCGTTCCGCGAGGTCGCCGGGGCCGTCCGGGCGTCGTGCGCGATCGCGGCGATCCGGTCGGCGACCGCCGGTTTCCCCGTGGACGAGTCCTGCGCCCAGCCGTTCCGCGCCGGGGCCTGGCTGTTCAGCCACAACGGGAAGATCGACGACTTCGGCGGCGTCGAAGGCAAACTCCGCGAACTGGCCGGCGACGTCGCCGGGGTACCGGACGCCCGCGCCCCCGTCGACTCCGCGCCGCTGTTCGCCCTCGCCGTCCGGCACTGGCGGGACGGGCTGCCCCTGGGCGACGGCCTCGCCGCCGTCGTCGAGGCGATCACCGCGCTCGCCCCCGGCCGCTACAACCTGCTCGCCTCCGACGGCACGTCCCTGGCCGCCACGACCTGGGGCGACTCCCTGTTCGTCCGCGAGGACGCGGACGAGATCCGGATCGCGTCCGAGCCGCTCGACGGCGACGCCGCCTGGCGGGCCGTCCCCGACCGCTCACTCGTCACCGCCGGTCTCACCGCCGGCGTCTCCGTCACGTCCCTGTGAACACCGATTCCCCTCCGAAGGAGAGAACCACGTGGACCGGTTCCTGACCGCAGACGACCTCGCCAAGACGCTCCGCCAGGACGTCCGGGAGGGACTCACCGGCACGCCCAAGACCCTGCCGCCCAAATGGTTCTACGACGAGCGCGGCAGCGCGCTCTTCGAGGAGATCACGAAGCTGGAGGAGTACTACCCGACCCGCCGCGAACGGGAGATCCTCGTCGCGCGGGCGCCCGAGGTCGCCGCCGCCACCGGCGCCCGGACCCTGCTGGAACTCGGCGCCGGGTCGGGGGAGAAGACGCGGCTGCTGCTCGACGCCCTCGCCGGCACGCTGCGCTCGTACGTGCCGGTGGACGTGAGCGGCGACTTCCTGGAGGAGGCGGCGGCGGGCATCGCGTCCGACCATCCGGGCCTGGCCGTCCGGACCGTCGTCGCCGACTACGAGCAGCACCTGCACCTGCTGCCGGGCGGTGAGCGCCGCCTCATCGCCTTCCTCGGCGGGACGATCGGCAACATGGCGCCCGCCGCGCGGGTCGGCTTCCTCGGCGGCGTCCGCGCCACCATGTCCGACGGCGACTTCCTGCTGCTCGGCGCCGACCTCGTCAAGGACACGGACCGGCTCGTCCGCGCCTACGACGACGCGGCCGGCGTCACCGCCGAGTTCAACCGCAACGTCCTGCACGTCATCAACCGGGAACTGGACGCCGGCTTCGACCCGGACGCCTTCGAGCACCGCGCCGTCTGGAACGAGGCCGAGGAGTGGATCGAGATGCGGCTGCGGTCCGTCCGCGACCAGGACGTCCGCGTCGGCGGCCTCGACCTGGAGGTGTCGTTCGACGCCGGTGAGGAGATGCGCACCGAGGTCTCCGCCAAGTTCCGGAGGGAACGGCTGGAGTCCGAACTCGGCGCGGCCGGGATGGAACTCGCCGAGTTCTGGACGGACGCGGAGGGCGACTTCTCCCTCAGCCTCGCCCGCCCCGCCGCCGGCTGACGCCCGCCGCCCCGGTCCCCGCCGCCCCGGTCCCCACCGCCGGTGGAGCTACTTCTTGCGGACGGGCTGGGCGAGGCCCATCCGCTTCAGGTCCCCGGCCAGGCGGGTCGCCATGTACCGGTGGCCCTCCGGGGTCGGATGGGTGCGGTCCCGCTTGATGTAGCGCGGCGCGTTGCCGGCGCCGGTCAGCGAGTCGCCGGTGATCCACCGCTCGCCGATCGGGTCGACGAACGGGACGCCGAGCTGCCCGGCCAGGTTCTTCAGGGCGTCCCGCACGGCGATCGCGCCCCGCGTCGGCGTCCCCGTCCCCCAGACCGGGCCCATCAGCACGATGTGGGTGCCGGGCCAGCGCTGCCCGGCGCGCTCGAGGATGACGTGCGCGGCGGCGGCGACCTGCGGCGCCGGGACGCGGAAGTCGTTGTGGCCGCCGGACACGATGAGCATGTCGGGTGCGGGACGCCAGCCGAGCTGGCTCTCGAACAGCGCGAGGAACGCCTGCCGCCCGCGGCCCTTCGTGACGAACCCGGTACCGGACCGTCCGCCGACGACGACCTGCCAGCCGAGCAGCCGGGCCGTGGCGGAGGCGTACGTCGCCTCGGGCCGGGCCCGTCCGTCGGCGACCGTGTAGCTGTCGCCGAGGAACATCACCACGGACGGGGCGTCGCGCGTCTCCCGTTCGCCGCCCTCTCCGGGGGCGTCCGCCACCGCCGAACGCTGCACCGAGCCCCCGAGCGGGGAGCAGCCGGTCGCGGCCAGGGCCGCCACCAGGCTCAGGCACAGGACGAGAGTCGCCGCGCCGCGTCGGACGCGGCGAGATGTCATCGAGGACCACCAATCATCCGGAGCCGCCAAAGGCTCAGGGACGCATCGCATACTACTGATCCGCCGCGCCTGCCGGGGCCGGGTCCGCGCCCGCGTGGCGGGCCGGATCCGCCCGTACGGCGGCGCGTCGGCGAACCGACGTGGAATCGCGTCCTCGCCTACACCCGCCGTTAACCTCCTGGCTCAGGACGGGCAATCTGCCGCCGAGAGGGTTCCGCGGTGACTCGACGGGAACGGCTGCGTGAACTCGACCTCCTGCGCTTCCTGGCCGCGCTGGCGGTGGTGCTGTACCACTTCACCGGGTTCGGCGGGGCCGGCCCCTGGCCCGAACCGGCGCGCGAGGTCTTCCCCGAGATCGCCTCGCTCACCCGGTTCGGCTACCTCGGCGTCGACCTGTTCTTCGTCATCAGCGGGTTCGTGATCCTGATGAGCGTGTGGGGGCGCGGGCCGGGCGAGTTCGGGATCTCCCGGCTGGTCCGGCTGATGCCCGCGTACTGGGTCAGCGTGCTGCTCGGCGCGTTCGTGTACGCGGTGTTCCGGCAGGGGCACGGCGTCCCCGGCCTGGTCGTGCCGAACCTGACCATGCTGCAGGGCGGGCTCGGCGTCCGGAACGTGGACGCCGTCTACTGGACGCTCTGGGTCGAACTGCACTTCTACGTGCTCGTCGCCGTCCTCGCGGCCATCGGGATCACGTACCGGTCGTGCCTCGTCTTCATGGCGGCCTGGATGTTCGGCGGCCTGTTCGCCGACCAGGCCGACCACGAGCTGCTCCAGGTGATGCTCGTGCCGACGTGGAGCCCGTACTTCATCGCGGGCATGGCGCTCTACATGATCCACCGGTTCGGGCCGACGCTGCTGCTGTGGGGGTACGTGGCCGTGTCGTACCTGATGGCGCTCCGCTGGGGCGCCTGGCGCGCGGAGACGGTGTTCCGCGGGGCCGACGAGGTCGTGGTCAGCGCCGTCATCACCGGGATCTTCGCGGTGGTGATCCTCGTCGCGACCGGGCGGCTGCGCCGTCTCCGGTGGAGCGGGCTGACCGTCCTCGGGGCGCTGACGTATCCGCTGTACCTCGTCCATTCGCAGCTCGCGCTGCCACTGCTGGACGCGCTGTACCCGGGCATCGACCGGTGGGCGGCGCTCGCGGTGGTCATCGCCGCGTCCCTGCTGGCCGCCTACGCCGTGCACCGGCTGGTCGAACGTCCGGGCGCGGCCTGGATGCGCCGCCGCCTGTACGCGTCGCTGGAGCCGATGCGGCCGCCTGCGGAAACGTCTACGTTGGTCGGTCATGGCGGTCGGGGTGGACGCGGCGGTACTAGCCTCAACGGCGGTGAGCCTGGGAATCGCACCCCGGCTGATGCGGCGCACAGGTGAACGCGGGCCGGGTGCGGGACGGCGGCCTTGGGCACGTCCAGAGGCGTTCCTGGCCTTGGTGGTCGCGCTCGCCTATGTGAACCAGGTGCTGTTCACCGTGTACGTACTGCGCGTGCACGACGGCGATGTGTCGTTCATCGCGAAGTATCTGCCCGAGGGATGGTTCGCGCTTGCCGACGGCCCGTCCATGCGCGGGGTGGCGGAACGCTTTCCGGTGCCGGAGTCGCTGGAGCCGTCCGTCCTGCGGGTGCAAGCGTTCTTTGAGCTGCCGCTGGTGCTGCTCGCGTACGTGACGGTTCTGCGGTGGCTGGATCGCGGCCTGTACCGGCGTCTGGCACGTTCGTGGCTGGTGTGGGCGGCATCGATCTCGTACACGTTCGTCTTCTGCGCGGTCGAGTGGGATCTGCGCAACCCCTACACGATGGACGACATCGTGATCCGGGTCTGTTCGGCTGTGGTGACACCACTGCTGCTCTGGTGGCTGGCAGGGCAGGAGGAGAGCGAGGCCGGCGAGACATCGCCGGTGCGACTGCTTCTCTTCGCCGCCTCAGTCTGGGCCTTGGGGCATCTCGTGCTGACCGTCTATGACACCGCCCTGCTCTACAACCTCGGTCATCTGGGAGGACGGCTGCCAGGCGCGATCGTCGCGATGTGCGTTCTCGTCGGGGCGCGCTGGACGGCGTCACGGTTGCGGTCGGACGCGGGTGCCGGGGTCGCGTTGTCGTCCATCGCGGGTGGGCTGCGCTGGGTGCTGGTCCTGTTCTTCGTCCCGGCCTTGGCCGTCCGGTACGGGCCCAACGTCGGTGCGCCCGTCGTCGCGGCAATGGCGGGACTGGTCGTGTGCCTGGTCGCCTCCGTGTGCAGTCTGAGGGAAACCCTCGCAGGGGTCGGGACGAGAAGAATCGTGCTCTGGGCGGCGCAAGCCGTCGCGGCGCTGTCCGCCGGGGGCGCGGCCGGGTATGCGGCCGTACTGGTGGTGAAGGACACCTACTACGAGGCGGGACTCCTCAGAGGGGCAGGGGTCTGCTTCGCCGTCGTGGCGGCCGTATGCGCGCTGACCGACCGGTGGTGTGACATTCCCGAGACGGTCCGCGCTGAAGGAGATGTGGGCGCTCGGCCGATGTGAGCGGGCATCGGCTGGACGCGCCGCCTCCGGCGGGCCCGTACACCCCCGGTCGGGCCCGCCGGGGGGTTCCACCTCAGGACGCCGCGGGCCCGCTCTCCCCGTCCTCGGGCTCGTCTGCGGGCTTGTCGTCCTGCGGCCGCAGTTCCTCGGTGTAGCCGACGGTCAGGCGGCGCATCACGCCCGACTCGTCAATGGAGTACTGGCCGAGACGCTCCAGCGGCGGCGAGTACGCGTGGATCGAGACGCTTGCGTCGTCCACGCCGGTGAGCCGGTGGATGTGGTCGGGCCCGAAGCAGAACGACCGGCCCTCCCCGACCACGGTCCGCAGGGGTTCGCCGCCGATGCGCGGGTTGTTCTCCTCCACGGCGCCGGCGACGACGCGGACGGCGCCGGACGAGACGTCGTGGTCGTGCCAGCCGGTGTCGTTCTGGGGCGTCCAGCAGAGCAGCCACACGTCCACGTGGTCGTCCCGGTACAGCGAGGCGTAGTGGCGCCGCCCGCCGGGGAACGCGACGTGCTGCCGCCACAGGTCCGGCCGCTCCGCCAGGTCGTCGACGAGCTCGCGCAGCTCGTGCTCGTCCAGGGGACGGCCTGGCAGGGTCTCGAAGCAGGCGGCGCGGGGCAGGACCTCGGATGTCACGGGTTCGCTCCTTTCCGTTCTCTCGTTGTCGCGGCACCGTTCATCCGTGGGAATCGCGGGATCTCCGCACTGTGTGAACGGGCTGGACACGGCTACTGAACCGCATCACTGAACCGCATCAGTTAACCGCTTCAGTGAACCGGTTCAGAGCCGCGCCCGTCAAGCGGGGTCCGCCGCGTTGTCGGTGGCGGGCTCTAGGGTTGGAGAGATGTCGGACAAGCGCAAGCGCGCGACCATCCGGGAAGTGGCGCAGGCGACGGGGTTGTCGCCCGCCGCCGTGTCGTACGCGCTGCGCGGCATCCAGACCTCCGAGGAGACCCAGGAGCGGGTCCGCGCCGCCGCCGACGAGCTCGGCTACGAGGCGCACCCGATCGCCCGAGCCCTCGCCAGCGGCCGCACCGCGCAGGTCGGCCTGCTGTGCGGCTCCCTCGAGGACTACTGGCAGCAGTCGCTCGCGGTCGGCATCGGCCGGGCGCTGCTGGCCCGCGACCGCTACGCCCTGATCGTGGACGCCGGCGGCGAACCCGAGCGGGAGCTGGCCCTCGCCCGCCGGCTGCGCGACCAGCGGGTGGACGGCCTGATCGTCCAGCCGCTCGACCCGTCCGCCGCGCTGTGGACGGAGCTGGCCGCCGCGATCCCGGTGGTGTCCATCGGCGACGCGCTGCACGGCGGGCAGGCGCAGGGCGAGGTCGTGTTCGACAACCGGCGCGGCGTCACGCTCGCGCTGGAGCATCTGCGCGACCTCGGGCACGAGCGCCTCACCGTGTTCACCCCGACGGGCGCCAGCACCCCCGACCGTCCCGCCGACGTGCACGTCAACGCCGAGGCAGAGCGTCTCGGCCTGCGCGTCGACGTGGTCGTCGTACCGCAGTCGCTCGCCGCCGCCACCGAGGTCGCCATGCGGGTACTCGCCGCTCCCGACCGTCCCTCGGCCGTGTTCTGCTTCGCCGACTCCATCGCCTACGGCGTCTACGCCGCTACCCGCGAACTCGGCCTCGCCGTCCCCGGTGACGTCGCCGTCTGCGGTTATGACAACCATCCGATGTCGGCGCTGCTCACGCCGCCGCTGACCACCGTCGACTGGGACATCGACGGCATCGTGCACTCCGCCGTCCGGCTCATCGTGGACGTCATCGAGGGCAAGCCCCGCAAGCGCCGCGTGGTCCGCGAGCCGTCCCTGCGCGTGCGCGCCTCGACGGGCGAGCCGCGGGGATAAGGGTCAGGGATGGAGCCGGGCCAGCCCGGGCAGGAGGTCGGCGGCGGCGGCGATGTCGGTGTCCAGCGGCCGGTCCTCCACGCGCGGGTCGAGCACGGCGGCGGCCATGTCGTACGCCGACCGGAGCGGGCCGCCCGACGGCGCGCGTCCCTGCATCCGCAGCGCCCGCGCGGCGGCGACCAGCTCGCAGCCGAGTCCCAGCCGGTAGGCGGCGACGGCGTCGGTCGTCGCGCGGGCCGACTGGGTGGAGAAGCCCGCGTGCTCCTCGACGCCGCGCGACAGGACCGCGCTGCCGAGGGCCGCCGGGGTCGCGAGGCGGCGGACGTCGGCCAGGCACGAGTGCGCCACGTACTCCAGGATCATGATTCCCGAGGACGCCTCGGTGGCGCCCTGGAACGGGTACAGGCCGGTGAACGACGGCTCGGCGAGCGTTCCGAGTCGGGCGGCGGCGAGGGCCATCGTCTGGAACAGGGCGGCGCGGGCCGAGTCCAGGGCCAGGCCGACGTAGCCGGTGTGGAAGTTGCCGTTGTGCCAGGCCGTCCGCCCGGCGACGTCGATGAGCGGGTTCTCGGCCGCCGCGTTGATCTCGCGGGTGACGACCTGTTCGGCGTAGGAGCCGGCCTCCAGCGCGGGGCCGTGCACCTGCGGGAACGCCCGGTAGCCGTACGGGTCCTGGATGCGCATGGGCGCGGGCCGGTCGAAGGCGAGCAGCGCCCGCATCGCCGCCGCGGCCTCCTGCTGCCCCGGATGCGGGCACGCGTCCTGCACGGCCTGCGCGTACGGCTCCTCCGAGGCCCGCACGGCGAAGTGCGACAGCGCCGCGACGACGGTGGACGCGCGGAGCATCTCCCGCAGGTCGGCCGCCGCGAGCGCCGCCTCCCCGAGCGTGGCCGCGTTGGAGCTGATGAAGGCCAGCGCGTCGGGCGACCGCAGCCGGTACCCGGGGCCCCGCTCGGGGACGTCGTCCGGCTCCGCGAGCCAGGCCCGCTCGCCCAGCAGGCACAGCGCGGTCGAGGCCAGCGCCGTGAGGTCACCGGTGCCGATCGCCCCGTGCACCGGCACCGGAGGAAGAAGGCCAAGGTTGAGAACGTCCGCGAGGGCCTGCAGCACGCCCGGCTCGACACCCGAGCCGCCCGCCGCGATCTGGTTCAGCCGGACCGTCAGCATCGCCCGGACGATCTCCGGCGCGACCAGGGGGCCCGCGCCCGCCGCGTGGCTGCGCAGGAGCCGCAGGCCGTGCGCGTCGGCGTCCTCCCACTCCACGTCCACCACGCGGTTCGCGCCGACCCCCGTCGTCCGCCCGTACACCGGCTGCGACGCGGCGACCGCACCGGCCACCCGCCACGCCTCGCGGGCCCGTTCGGCGCCGCCGGGGGCTATGGCGATGATCACATCCTCGCGGGCGGCGCGGACGACCTGGGCGCAGGTGAGCGCGGTGCCGTCGATAACGATTCGGCTGTTCTCCACGCCGCGAGGCTACTTTCCCCGGATTCCAGGTAGGTAGGCTCCACATCCGATGTTCAGGACAAGCTGGGATTCTTCGCCGACCGTACCCTGTGGTTACGGTTGGGAAGAAGGCCGAATCGATCATCGGCGTCGCGGGCGCCCGACCAGGACGTGAATCCTTGATCACCTTTGAGGGCGTGACCAAGCGCTACCCCGGCGGCACCGTCGCCCTGGACGACGTCAGCCTCGACTGCCCCACCGGCCGCATCAGCGTGTTCGTCGGCACGTCCGGCGGCGGCAAGACCACCGCGCTGCGCACCATCAACCGGATGGTGGAGCCCACGTCCGGCCGCGTCCTCATCGACGGGCAGGACGTCCGCGAGCACAAGCCCGCCCGGCTGCGGCGCGGCATCGGCTACGTGATCCAGCACGCCGGGCTGTTCCCGCACCGCACCATCGAGGACAACATCGCGACCGTCCCGCACCTGCTGCGCTGGAACAAGAAGGAGGCGCGGACGCGGGCCCACGAGCTGATGGAGCGGGTCGGGCTCGAGCACTCGATGGCGCGGCGGTACCCGTTCCAGCTGTCCGGCGGCCAGCAGCAGCGCGTCGGCGTCGCGCGGGCCCTCGCCGCCGACCCGCCGATCATGCTGATGGACGAGCCGTTCAGCGCCGTCGACCCCGTCGTCCGCGCCGAACTCCAGGACGAGTTCCTGCGCCTCCAGGACGAACTGCACAAGACCATCGTGTTCGTCACCCACGACATCGACGAGGCCATCAAGCTCGGCGACCGCATCGCGGTGTTCCAGACCGGCGGCAAGCTCGTCCAGGTGGACAGCCCCGAGACGCTGCTGGCCCGTCCCGCGGACGACTTCGTCGCCGGGTTCATCGGCCACGACCGCGGCATCCGGCGGCTGTCGTTCATCCCCGCCTCCTCGGCGCCGCTGAGCGAACGGGACGTCCTGCCCGCCGACGCCCCCATCGAGCGGGCCCGCGACGCCGCCGGCGGATGGGTCCTGGTCGTGGACGCCGACCGGCGCCCGCTCGGCTGGGCCGCCGCGGCCGGCCTGCCCGCGTCCGGGGTCGTCGGCGACGCGTCCCTCGCGCCGATCGGGCACACCTTCGACGTCGCGGGCGACTCGGTCCGGGCCGCGCTCGACGCCGCGATCCTGTCGCCGTCCGGCCGCGCCGTCGGGGTGGACGCCGAGGGCCGCCTCGCGGGCGTCGCCGACCAGCAGGACCTGAGCACCGCCATCGCCCGCGCCGGCGCCGACCCGCGTCCTGCCGAGGCCGCCGAGGACGGTGGCTGATGGAGTTCGACTGGGACTGGATCGCCCGCAACACCGACTCGCTCGGCGAGCACGCCCTCGTCCACCTGCGGCTCGCGCTGCTGCCGGTGCTGTTCGGGCTGCTCATCGCGCTGCCGGTGGGGGTGCTGTGCCGCCGCTGGGGCTGGCTCTACCCGCCCGCGCTGACCATCGCGAACGTGTTCTACGCGATCCCGTCGCTGGCGCTGTTCATGATCTTCATCCAGTACACCGGGCTCACCGCGTCCACCGTCATGATCCCGCTGACGCTGTACAGCCTGTCGGTGCTCGTCCCGAACGTGGTGGACGGGCTGGCCTCGGTGTCCGACCCCGTCCGGCAGGCCGCGACGGCCATGGGGTTCGGCCCGCTGCGCCGCCTGCTGCGGGTCGAGCTGCCGATCGCCGTGCCCATCGTCATCGCTGGGACGCGCGTCGCCGCGGTCTCGTCCATCAGCCTCGTCGCGGTCGGGCAGCTGATCGGCCAGGGCGGGCTCGGCTACGACATCATCCGCGGCTACCAGCTGTCGTTCCCGACGCAGATCATCGCCGCCACCGTCCTGATCGTGCTGCTGGCGCTCGTCACCGACGCGATCCTGGTCACCGTCCAGCGGCTGCTCACCCCATGGGCGCGGGTGCGGGGGAAGGTCTCATGAACGAGCGAAGCGAGCGCGGGGGGTGTGGGGGGTCGTCCCCCCACGGGGAGGCAGCATGAACGACCTCTGGAACCAGATCGATCTGTTCTGGACGTGGCTGACCGCCTCCTCCCAGTGGGAGGGCGACGACGGCATCCCGCACCGGACGCTGGAGCACCTCTACTACACGGGGGTGGCGCTGTTCGCCGCCGCCGTGATCGGCCTCGCCCTCGGCCTGCTCGTCGGGCACACCGGCCGCGGCGGCTTCCTCGCGGTCAGCGTCGCCAACGTCGCGCGGGCGATCCCCACCTTCGGCCTGGTGCTGTTCATCGTCGTGATCGACTACAGCATCACGCCGGTGCTGGTCGCGCTGGTCGCGCTGGCCGTCCCGCCGATCCTGGTCAACACCTTCGAGGGCGTCCGCGGCGTGGACGCCGACGCCAAGGACGCCGCCCGCGGCATGGGCATGTCCGGCTGGGGCGTGCTGTGGCGGGCGGAGCTGCCGATGGCGCTGCCGCTGATCCTGCTGGGGCTGCGCACGTCCGCGATCCAGGTCGTCGCCACCGCGACCATCGCCGCCTACCCCGGTTTCGGCGGCCTCGGCCGCTACATCATCGACGGGCTGGCCCGCAACGACTACCAGCTCGTCGTCGGGGGCACCGTTCTGGTGGTGCTGCTCGCGCTGATCGTCCAGCTGATCTTCGCGGGCCTGCGCCGCCTCGTCGTCTCGCCGGGCCTGCTCGGCACCGCCCGTTCCTCCTGACCACCGAAACAGAGGAAAACGCAATGAAGAAACTGATCCGTGGCGCGGTCGTCGGCCTCGCGGCCGCGCTGGCCCTGTCGGCCTGCGGCGGCGGTGACTCCGGCGACGACAACCCCCTGGAGGGCGGCGGTGCGAGCGGCACCATCACCGTCGGCGGCGCCAACTTCCCGGAGAGCAACCTGCTCGCCGAGATCTACGCCCAGGCCCTGGAGGCCAAGGAGCTCAAGGTCACCCGCAAGTTCAACATCGGCGCCCGCGAGGTCTACTACGACCAGGTCGTCAAGGGCGGCATCAGCGTCATGCCGGAGTACAACGGCGCGCTGCTGACCACGTCCGTCGACGAGAACAGCAAGGCCGCCACCACCGAGGAGATCAACGCCGAGCTGAAGGCGAAGCTGCCGCAGTCGGTCGAGATCCTCGACTCGGCCGAGGCGGAGGACAAGGACTCCGTCACCGTCAACCCGCAGACGGCCGCCAAGCACGACCTCAAGTCCATCGCGGACCTCAAGGGCGTCGCGAACGAGCTCGTCATCGCCGGGCCGTCGGAGTTCGAGACCCGCCAGCAGGGCCTCAAGGGCCTCAAGGAGGCCTACGGGATCGAGTTCAAGGAGTTCCGGTCGTTCGACGCCGGCGCCCAGTCCACGCTGGTGAAGCTCCTCACCGAGAACAAGATCCAGGCCGCCGACCTGTTCACCACCGACCCGACGATCCAGGAGAACAAGCTGGTCGTCCTCGAAGACCCGGAGAACGTGTTCAGCGCGCAGAACGTCACGCCGCTGATCCACAAGGAGTCGGTGAACGAGACGGCGCGGGCGGCGCTCAACGCCATCTCCGCCAAGCTCACCACCCAGGACCTCCTCGACATGATGAAGCGCATCGTCATCGACAAGGACGACCAGGAGAAGGTCGCCGAGGACTGGCTGAAGAAGGCCGGCCTCAGCTGACGCACCCCCCGGAGCCCGCCGTCACCCCGGTGACGGCGGGCTCCGTCGTGTACGCCCGGAAAAGCATTGTGCGCTCGGCCTCGCCGGCGCCCATGATGGGGGTCATGGCTTATGTGCGGGCGCCCGAGCGGGCGGGCGAGATCGAACTGCCCGACGGCCGACTGCTCGGCTGGGCGGAATGGGGTCCGGAGGACGGCGTCCCGGTGCTGCTGTGCCCGGGGGCGGCGACCAGCCGCCGGCTCGGCTTCGGCCCGGAGGCGGTCGGCCCCCTCGGGGTGCGCCTCGTCTCCGCCGACCGGCCGGGCCTCGGCGCGTCGACCCCGTCGCCCGGCAGGACCTTCGCTGGCTTCGCCGCGGACATGAGCGACCTCGCCGCCCTGCGCGGGCTGGCGGACCCCGTCCTGGTCGGCAACTCGCAGGGCGCCCCGTTCGCGCTCGCCTGCGCCGCCGAGGGGGTCGGCTCGGCGGTCGCGATCGTCTCCGGGGCCGACGAGGTGGCCGCACCGGAGTTCGCGTCCGCGCTCCCGGGCGAGCTGCGCGGCCTGGTCGACCGTGTCGCCTCAGATCGCGCGGGTGCCGAGCTGTTCTTCCGCGGGCTGGGCCCCGACGCGCTGTGGAGCATGGTCATGGACGCGAGCCCGCCCTCGGACCTCCGCGTCTACCGGGACCCGTACTTCATGGCGGGATACCGGCGGGCTCTGGACGAAGCGTTCGTGCAGGGCCCGGACGGTTACGCCCGCGACACCGTGCTGGCGATGGGCCGCTGGCCGTTCGACCTCGGCGGTATCGGCGTCCCGGTCGACCTCTGGTACGGCGAGGAGGACACGGGCCATTCACCCGACAACGGCAGGACCCTCGCGGCGCGCATTCCCGGCGCCCGCCTCCACACGGTCCCCGCGGTCGGCGGCGCCGTGCTGTGGAAGCACCCCACCAGCATCCTCCGCACCGCCCTGGCGCACCGGGCACGGCACCCCGGCGGCGACGCCTAGGCGCGGAGCGCCCGGGGGCCGAGCCGGTCCGCGACGCGCCGCCTCCTACGATCATGGCGTGGCCGGCGCCCGGCGAGGCGTGGCGGACCGGCGAGGGAGGACGAATGATCCGATTGCACGTCGGCATGCCCCGGTCGATGCGGGTCGTCTGGCTCGGATGCCTGGTCCCTCTGATCGCCCTGGCGAACCTGATGCTCGGCGCCCTCGGCTGGATGTTCCTCACCTCGTCGGAGGTGCCGGGCGTAGGCGCTTTCTTCCTGCTCATGCTCCTGCTGATCGACGTCCTGGTCGTCCTCACGCTGGCCCTGCAGTACCGCAACGCGTACTGGCTGGACGGCAGGGTCCTCGTCCGGCGCCTGCTCTTCGGCCGCAGGACGTACGATCTCCGGGCCGCCCATGTCGCCGCGGAGACCGCCACGCCGGTCTGGACGAACTGGCGCGGAGGCGTCCTGCCCCGCCTGGTCGTGCGGGCACCCGGCACCGCGCCGGCACGGATCTGGTTGCGCGACCCGTCCCGCGGCGGTGCGCTCCTGCCGCCCGACCAGCTCGCGGCACTGGCCCGGGCCATCGACCCGGACCTCCGGCATCCCGTGGCCCGGAGGCTGTGGGAACTCGCCTCCGATCCGCTCCGCGGCGTCGTCTGACCCGGCCGGCCACCCGCCGGAGCGGACTTCATCGCTTCGTAAGGAATGGCGGCGCCTCCGGCCGTTAGCGTGATGGGCATGAAGAAGGCGATCGTGACGATGGCCGGTGCCGCGCTGCTCGTGGCCGGATGCGGTGGTGGCGGCGAGGCGACGAGCGCCGTCGAATCGCCGAGCGAGGCACCCGCGAGTCCCGGCGCGCAGAGTTCTGGCGCGCAGAGTCCCGGCGCGCAGGGCCGCGACGTCCCCGAGGCGCTGCGGTTCAAGGGCGAGACGCTGGCCGGCGAGCAGTTCGACGGGGCGGCCCTGGCAGGCAGGCCGGCCGTGTTCTGGTTCTGGGCGCCATGGTGCTCCAAATGCCAGTCTGAGGGCCCCAACGTGGCCAAGGCGGCCGAGAAGTATGGGGACGAGGTCTCCTTCGTCGGCATCGGGGGCCTGGAGAAGGACAAGGGCCGGCTGCGGGACTTCGTCTCCCGGACCGGCACCGGGAACCTCACCCACCTGGACGACCGGACCGGCAGCCTGTACTCCCACTTCAAGGTGACCTCCCAGTCCTCGTTCCTGTTCATGGCGCCCGACGGCAAGACGAGCAAGGACTCCGGACCGCTGGACGAGGACGAGCTGAGCCGCCACGTCGACGGCCTGCTCGGCTGATGGAGCGGATCTCGCTCGCCCTGGCCGCCGGGCTGGTCGCGGCGTTCAACCCGTGCGGTTTCGCGCTGCTGCCCTCCTACCTGACGCTGCTGGTCGCGACGCCGGGGGCGGGCGGGGTGTGGCGGGCGTTGCGGCTCTCGGCCGCGGTGACCGCGGGGTTCGTCACCGTCTTCGGCGCGTTCGGCCTGCTCATCTCCGTTCTGACGACCTCGGTCCAGGAGTACCTGCCCTGGCTCACCATCGTCATCGGCCTGGCCCTGGCCGTGCTCGGCGGGTGGCTGCTGACCGGGCGGGAACTGCTGGTCCGCCTGCCCCGCGTCCAGGCGGGCGGCCTGACGGGTTCACTGGCGGGACTGTACGGATACGGCGTCTCGTACGCCGTCGCCTCCCTGTCGTGCACGATCGCGCCGTTCCTGGCCGTCACCGGGCTGGTGTCCGGCGGCACGGGCATCGCGGCCGGACTCGCGGCGTTCGCCGCGTACGGCATCGGCATGGGCTTGGTCGTCGGGCTTCTGTCGATGCTGGTGGCGCTGGCACGCGAGGCGGCCGTGGCGCGCACCCGCCGGATACTGCCGCACGTCTCCCGCGTCAGCGGCGCCTTCCTCCTCCCGGCCGGGCTCTACGTCACCTACTACGGCTGGTACGAGACACGCCTCAATGCGGGGGCCTCGGCCGACTCCACGGTCGTGGACACCGCCACCGAGGTCCAGGGCGCGCTCACGACCTGGCTGGACCAGCTCGGCGTCTGGTGGATCGCCGCCGTCTTCACCGCCCTCGTGGCCGCGACCCTGGCGGCGCACCGGCTGCGGCGCCACCGTACGGCGTCCGGCAAGGACGCCGCGCGACGGTGACACGGCACGTGACTCAGCCGATCCGGAGATGCGCGACGACGGGGAGGTGGTCGGAGGGGTAGAGCCCGCCGCCCCGGTACGGGTCGATCTCGGCCCACGACGTCCGCACCTGCCCCCGCGCCAGGATCCAGTCCAGCCGCCGGCCGCCCCGTTTCGGTGGACGCCACCGTCCGAGGGTGCCGTACTCGGTGCCGCGTTTCCGGGCCGTCGTCCATGTGTCGTGGAACGCGTCCGCTCCGGTGAGGACGGTGTACTCGGGCGACGTCCCGGCGGCGGAGTTGAAGTCCCCGGTCAGCACCACCGGGACGCCCGCCTGGAACCCGCGGACGCGGCGCAGGATCAGCTCGGCGCTCTTCACCCTCGACTCCGCCGACCCGTTGTCCAGATGCGTGTTGACGTGGTGGAAGACCACGCCGGTGCGCCGATCGCGGAACTTGGCCCAGGTCACCATCCGCACGTACCGGTTCCCCCAGCTCGCGGAACCGATGGCGTCGGGGGTGTCGGACAGCCAGAAGTGGTCGAAGTCCAGCACCTCGAACCGCTTGCCGTAGAAGATCGCCAGGATCTGGTCCTTGGTGCCGCCCTGGGTGCCGAGCCCGATCCACCGGTGGTCCGGCAGCATTCGGGCGAGGTCGCGGATCTGGTGCCACCGCCCCTCCTGGACGCCCAGCAGGTCGGGATCATGACGGCCGAGGAGACGCTCGACCAGCTTCCGCCGGGTGCGCCAGTCCCGTGGCGGCGGATCGTTGACCCCCCGCACGTTGTAGGTCATCACCCGCACGGTCGCGTCGCCCCGCGCCGGCTCGGCCACCACGAACCCCGAGACGAGCAGTAGCGCCCCGGCGGCGACCACCGCCCAGAACCACCGACGCCCGCCCATCACACTCCCGCCGCGGAACCCGGACCGAGACCCCACACCCTTCGAACATCCCCGCCCGAACCGAATCGATCAAGACCACCCACAGCAATCCCCGCCCTACCGCCATAGATCGCGCTTCCCGTCCCGGCGCTCCGGGCCGGTGAACGGTCATGAAGCCGCCAAGAAGTAAACCCGAAGCGGGCCGATGCTTGACTCGCCGTGTCAGTGGATGGTGCAGCCGATGCTCCACCTCAGCGGGAAAGGAAGCACCGGTATGAATGGAAAGAAGCCGACGGCCCTGACAAGGCAGCGGATGCTCGCACCGGCCGGAGCTGCCGCCGCCGCGGCGGGCCTGGCGATGGCCGGCCCCGCCTCCGCCGACCTGCACACCCCGCCCGCGCAGGATGCAGCGCGGAACCAGGCGGAGGAACCAGGTGTGGCTGGGGTCGTCTCTGTCGCCCTGGTCTCGCCGGCCTGTGTGCCTGATGCTCGCCAGCCCGGCCCGGCCCTGAAGTGAGAGCCGCCTCGCTCCCAGATTCTGGACACTCCCGAGATTCGGGATTTCGGCGCGGTGCCAGCGGTGGTTCTGTGGCCCTTTGGGGTTGCGGCGATCTTTTATCGGAATGGTGTGGTTGCGGTGGGTGCCTGGCTGAGGTGGCCCCTGGCAAGTTGGGTGCGCAATGGTGCGGGTTGCTGTCGGTTGACGTCACTTCGGCTGGGCTCGCCGGTCGGTGGTAGGCGACTGTGTTGAGTTTTGTGCAGGGTTCTGAAGTGAGGTTCCCATGTTGCGCTCGGTTCGGACTGTGCGGGTTGTGGTCACTTTGCGACAAATCTGCTGCCAGTGGGAGCGGTAACCGGTCCGCCGGGTCGAGGTGGTCGGTCGAGGTGGATGCTTCAGGAAGGAAGTGGCGAGTGCGTTTCGATCATGGCATGTGGCTTCGCGGGCGCTCAAGCGGGTGCCGAATTCTGCTCGGTATTCTGGCTTTCGGACTATCTTGAAGGTCTAATTATTTTCACCTTGATGTGGCGTCACTCGTTGTAATTGTTCGATATGATTGAGTCATGTGTTCGACTGAAATCGATGTGGCCTCGATGTCCACCAGTGAGTTGGTGGACGCGGCGGCGACGATCGCGGCCGAACTCGCTCAACGTGATGCGCCCGACTCTGCGGCCGTATGCATGCGGGCCACCGAAACCCTGGCTCGTGCCAACGACCTGCACGAAAGCGCCCTCGCCACGCTGATCGCCCGAGTCGATGCGGCGGGGGAGATGCGCCGCTGGGGGTACCCGTCCGTCCGCAGTTGGCTGCGTTCCCGCCTCGGCATGCGCGAGGCCCGCGCCAAGGAGCGCATCAACCTGGCCCGGCAACGTCACCGAATCGGCGAGGTCGCCAGGCGACTCGCCCGCGGCGACATCTCCTACGGGTACGCCGCCACCATCGCCTCCGCCGTCACGCGACTGGACGATGACGACTGTGCCACCGCCCAGGACATCCTCCTCGACCTGGCCGGGCAGGGCTTCTCCGCTGGAAAGGTCGCCGCCTTCGGCAGCCGGATCACCGATCTGATCGCCGAACGCGACGGCACGGAGAAGCCCGATCCCGACAGTCGGCGCGGCTACGAGCTGTCCTGGATCGACTCCACCCGCTCACTGGACGGTGGCCGCTACGTCAAGGGCTGGTTGAACGCCGAAGACGCCGCCGTCTGGGACGGGACCCTTGCGCCCCTCGCCAAACCGGCCGGGACCGAGGACCAGCGCGACCTGTCAGAGCGGACGGCGGCAGCTCTGACGAACGTGCTCGCCGGGGGCCACAAGGCCACCAAGGTCACCGTCATCTGCGATCTGGACACCCTGACCGGCGGCACCGCGCCCGCCCGCCTCACCGACGGCACCCCGATCCCCGCCGAGCAGGCCCGCCGGATCGCCCTGAACGCCGGGGTGGCGCCACTTCTTCTGGGGCGCGGCCACATCCCCCTCTACCTCGGGCGCCGCGTCCGCTTCGCCACCCCGGCTCAACGCCAGGTACTGGAAGCCCTCAACCCGAGCTGCGCGGTCCAGGGCTGTGAGGTCCCCGGTCCGCTCTGCGAAGTCGACCACGTCAACGGCTGGGCCATGGGCAACGGCCGCACCGACATCGACGAACTGGCCCTCACCTGCGGGTTCCACAACCGTTTCAAGGCCACCAACCCCGAGCACGTCCACATCGCCAAGGACGGCGACGGACGCTACACCTACCGCATCCGGCCGCCGAGCGATACGCCCCCGTCGCCGCCGACGCCCGCCACCGACCTGTGGAACCCCACCACGAAGCATCGAGTCCGGCCCCGGCCCCGTCGGCTCCACCCCAACCCGACCCGCGGCCGACGCCAGGCAGCCGGCCCCTGACCGGGGCAGATGCCCCCATAGCCCCCCATGGACATCAAGCCATCCCGATGGGAGCCCGGTCGGTCGGCGGGTGATGATCTGTAGACCCCGCGGTCGACGTGGTGCTCGTGGCACCTGATGGCCTCTCGCCGGGTATTGCCCCCGCCCACCCGCCGACCGCACGCGAAACCCGCTTCGGGCAGGTCAGCGCTATATTGCTGTGCTGCACACCTCCGGGGACGGAATATGCATGGACGAATATGCATGGACCTAGTTCGTATACCCGTGATCGTGGCTTGCGGCGCGGTGTTCGCGGCGATTGTTGTGATCACCCTGGCGTTCGCCGTCCGTCAGGACTTGCACGACGACGGTGTCGTCGCGGCTGCCGAGACGTCCCGGGTCAGTCGGCCCTCTTCGACGCCGCTCACTCCCTGTGAGTCCGATGTGAACCACATGTTCATGCGATACGTCTCCGCCCCAAGATCCGGTACTGGTGCGAACGGTACGGCGGATGAGGCCCGGCCGAGCTGCTCGCTACAGCCTCGCGGAGCGGAGGGCCTGCATGAAGGCACCCCACTCGCGGGGTGAGAAGTCCAAGACGGGACTCGAGTCGCCTTGCCTGCTGTCCCGTACGCCGATGGTCCCGTGGTCAGAAACGGCGACTTCAAGGCAGGCGCCGTTGGCTTCGCTGATCCGGGACTTGCGCCAAGTGCCGTACTGAGGGGTCATGGGGAGGGATCGATCCTTTTCTCAAGGCCGTCGGCCGCGTCTTCCAGCAAGCTGAGGCTTGCGGTACCCGAGAGCGCAGCCTGCCGAAGATACTCGTACCGTTGGTTATATCGCATCACCTCCTCTGGCTCGGGTGTGCACGATGTCCGTGCTAACCGTGTCAACCACTGCGATAAGTGGATCGACTGAATCCTTGAAGTCGAAGAGGAAGAAGGCCGACTTGGGCAGCAGGCGGCCGGTGAAATCAGCCGCGACGGGCAGCATGAGCACCGTGACGTACGGGTGGCGGGCAGCGGTTTCGATCAGCGATCGAAGCTGGGCGAGCATGATCTGCGGCTGTGCCGTCGGGCGGCGCACGACGACTTCGTCCAGGATGACCTCATAGCGCGGACCTCCAGCACCGAGCACATGCGCCCGACGCCGGAGCCGAGCCTCGATGAGGCGGTCGGCGACGAAGCCGCGCTCTCCCTCCGCCTCGGCCATCTCGATCATGAACTGGATGAAGTCGGGTGTCTGGAGGACTCCGGGGATGGTGAACTGGTTGTACTCGCGGATGGTCGCGGCGCCGGATTCGAGGTCGGCGTACATGCGCTGGCGGGCGCCCATGGCGTCGCCGTAGGCGTCCCACCAGCCGCGGTCGGCGGCGTCGCAGGCGATCTCGAAGATGGCGTCGAACCTCTCGCCGGTGACGCCGAGGACCTTCATGATCTTCACGATGTCGCGGACGTCGGGGCGGCAGCGGGCGTTCTCCAGTTTGGACACCGTCATGCGGGAGCGGTAGATGCGGCGGGCCAGTTCGTCGGCCGTAATTCCGTTCTGCTCGCGGAGGGTGCGCAGTTCGGCGGCGAGGCGGCGCCGGCGGACGAACGGGCTGGTCACCGGAGACCTCCGTGCTCAGGCGGGGGCGCTGACCGGGGGATCAGCGTTGTCGACTCTGTGTTATCACGTGATCGCCGAGCGTGTCATCGAAGGTCTTCCGCTCGAACGTTCCGTTCGTTTACGTAAACGGGCGTGCGCGTTCGCCCTGAAGGCGTGCCGAAGCCTCAGGCGGGCCGCTGTGCTGCTGCTTTTCCGTCCTGTGGTCGCTCGGTTACTGAAGATGGAACGGCCGAAGAACACGTCGTCCCCGAGAGGTGATCAATGCTCCTCGCCGTTTCCGCCCCCGCAAAGCCGGAGGCGCCGATGTACTGGCGGCGCGAGTTCCGGGGAAAGCCGGAACAGGCCCGGTTCGTCCGGGCGTTCGCCGCTCACCTGCTGGCCGACTTCCCGGCGCTGGACGACGTCCTCCTCGTCCTGGACGAGTTGGCCGTCAACGCGATCCGGCACACCGCCTCGGGTCGCCCCGGCGGCCGGTTCACCGTGGACATCAGCATGGACGTGGCAGGCGTCATCGTCTACGTCACCGACCAGGGCGGGCCGGGGGAGCCCCGCCTCCGCAACCTGGCCGAGCTCGCGGAGGGCGGTCGTGGACTCCTCACGGTGGACGCCCTCGCAGCCACCTGGTCCTGGACCGGCACGCCAGAGGCCCGCACCGTTCGCGCCACCTTCCCGGCCTGACGCGTGGCCTATTGCTCGGGTCTCTCGTCCTTCCTCACCGGCACCTGTCCCAGGGTTCGGACGTACTGGCGGCGCTTCTCCTCCTTCACCACGACGCCGAGGTGCGCCAGTTCCTCGCGGAGCAGCCGCGCGTCGTCCTCGTTGTCGTCTTCCAGTGAGTTCTGGCGGGCCTTGAGGAGGGCGTTCGCCCCTTCGGACAGGCCGGGAAGGTCGGGGACCCAGAGGCGGAACTCGTGCGCGTACGGATCGGCGTCCGCCCACCGGTAGCCGTGCTCGGCGACCGTCGCGGCGACTCGGCCGAAGTCCAGCCCGCTCTCGACGCGGGCGAGTTCGCCGCCGTCGGTGCCGAGCACGACCAGCTTGCCGCCGTCCCGGCAGATGATGGCGATGTCCTCGCGGGAGAGCCGCTGCTCGTGCCCCTTGCGGGTGAGCACGACATGGTCCTTGTACAGGCGGATCACCAGCTGCTCGTACTGGGCGATGAGTCCCACCACGAGCCCCGCCAGGGCACCCAGGACGGGCAGCACCACGCCGGGGATCATGTCGACCAGCCGGGCGGGACCCTTCATCGGCGCGTAGGGCAGCGACACCAGCCACTCCGCCAGGAGACCGAGGAGCCAGCCGGCGGCCGCCCCCAGCAACGCGGCGACGACGTACACGGCCGCCGTACTCCAGGCGGGCTCCCGCAGCACCGCGGGCCGGTCGTGCTCCTCGGATGACTTGCTCACTTCCGCGCTCCTCCTCGCTCTCCAAGTGGAGTGTCGCGTTTCCGCGACCGCACCCACGAGAGCCCGAGGACGAATCCCGACCGACCAAGGTCGACGGTCGGACCGCCTTCAGTCGATGCCACCGGTTGCGGAGTCGGTGATGATCTCGGCCAGGTCGGTGCCGGCCCTCAACAGGGCTCGTGTGCGGTGGGTGATCGCTTCTACGCGGGCGTCCAGGGTGCGGAGCGGGTCGTCCAGGTCGTGCACGCGGCGGACGGCGGCCATCGTCCGCTGGACGTCGGGGACGCGGTAGCCCGCCGCCCTCAGCACCGCGGTGATCCGGGCTTCGCGGATCGCCGGGAGCGGGTAGCGGCGGGCGGAGCCGGCCCGGGCCGCCACCCGCTCCGGCCGGACGAGGCCCGCCTTCTCCCAGAACCGGAGCGCCGAGGCGCGGACGCCGAGGGCCTCGGCCAGCTCGGTGATCGTCATCGAGTCCCCGGCGGCCGGTGCCGCGTCGGCCGCCGCCTCCGCGCGGATCATCTCCAGCGCCTCCCGCGCGGCGAGCGCGTCGTCCCGCTCGCGGTTCAGGGCGATGTGGAACGAGCTCACCAGGGCGGCCGCCTCGCCGGGCGGCAGCGCGCGGATCTCGCGCATGGCGTGGCGGGCGCGGACCGGCCCCACGGCGGTGGCGAGTTCGCGGTACGCGCGCAGGTCCCGCACGTGGCGCCGGGAGAACCGCCGGTACCCGTTCGCCGCCCGGGGCGCCCGCGGGATGACGCCCAGTGCCTCAAGGTCGCGGATCTGCTGCGCGGAGTACCCCGAGGCCGCCGAAAGCGCGGCCGTGCCGAGCCCTTCGCCCACCGCAAACCCTCCGTCAGCACTTCAACCTCACACTTCAAGCATGAGTATGGAGGAACTGCTGGAGACGATCCGTGCGTTCGTCGGCGTCCACGAACTCGCGCCCACGGAAGGCGATGGAGGCCCCGAGATCGCGTGGGGGGATCACTTCTTCTACTACGCCCCCGACGGCACGGTCCCGGTCCGGGCGCAGCCCTACGCCACCATCGTGACCAAGGACTACCCCGGCGACGCCCTGTCCGGCCTCGGCCCGGCGGGACGGTGGCGGGTCAACGTCCACGTCGGCCGCGCCCGGTACACCGAGCTCACCGGTGCGGAGCCGGGCCGCGAACCGGCGCCGCGGGACTTCGGCGCCGCCGACGTGATCCTCCCGCACCCCGTCTACGGGGCGCTCGGCTGGATCGCCGTCGTCGTCCCGGGCGAGAGGACCGGGCCGACCGTGGTCGCCCTGCTGCGCGAGGCCCATGAGAACGCGCGGGACCGTGCCGCCCGGCGCGCCGGCGAGGCGCCCTAGGAGGCGGCCGTTCTGCGGTGGGCGGAATGGCCGGGACATCGCGGGACGGCCGATTTACGATGAGGCATGGCTGAGATCGTCCGACCGTTCCCGCCCGCCGACGACACGCCGCCCGAGCCGGGCGGGCCCGGCCAGGAGCCGCTGTGGCGCGAGGCGCTCGGCGAATGCCTGCGGCGCCTGCGCACCGAGCGCGGCGAGATCCTGGTCGAGACCGCCCGCCGGGCCGGGGTCTCCCCGCAGTACCTCTCCGAGATGGAGCGCGGGGTCAAGGAGCCGTCGAGCGAGATGATCGCCGCGGTCGCCGGCGCCCTCGACGTGACGCTCGCCGACCTGACCCTCGCCGTCGCGACGACCCTCCTCGGCGCCCCGGTCGGCGCCCCGGTCGGCGCCCCGGTCAGCGCCCCGGTCAGCGCGCCGGCCGGGCCGACCGCCTACGCGCTGGCCGCGTGACGGTACGCCCCGGCGGCGTGCCTACGCGGGGAGCGGCTGCCGCTCCTCGAGGACATGGTCGATGAGGCCGTAGTCCAGCGCCGCGTGCGCGGTGAAGACCCGGTCCCGGTCGGTGTCGGCGCGCAGGGTCGCGGTGTCCTGCCCGGTGTGCCGGGACAGGATCTCCTCGATGTCCGCGCGGACGCGGACGACCTCGTCCGCCTGCAGGATCAGGTCCGGGATCGCGCCGCGGCTCTGCCCCATCGGCTGGTGCAGCACCACGCGGGTGTGGGGGAGCGCGGCGCGCTTGCCGGGGGCGCCCGCCGCGAGGAGCACCGCGCCGACGGCGACCGCCTGCCCCACGCACGTCGTCGCCACCGGCGACCGGATGAAGCGCAGCGTGTCGTACACCGCGAGCATCGCGCTCGGGTCCCCGCCCTCGCAGTTGATGTAGAGCTGGATGTCGGTGTCCGGGCTGTCGGACTCCAGGTGCAGCAGCTGCGCGACGAGGGCGTTGGCCACGCCCGCGTCGATGGCGGTGCCGAGGTAGATGATCCGCTCGGTGAGCAGGTGGGAGTAGACGTCCATGATCCGCTCACCGCGGGGGTGCTGCGCGATCACGTTGGGGATCGTGTAGCTGCTCACCGGGCGGCTCCTTCCGCGGGGACGCCGAGCCCGACGCGCCGGCGGGCGTCGGGCACGACCTCGTCCAGCGAGGTGACGATCGAGTCGATGAACCCGTAGTCGAGCGCCTCCCGCGCGGTGAACCAGCGGTCGTGCAGCGAGTCCTCGAAGACGCGCTCCAGCGGCTGCCCGGTGTCCTCGGCGATGAGCCCGAGGACGGTGTCGCGGGTGTGGCGCAGGTCGTTGGCCTGCAGTTCGATGTCGACGGCCGCGCCGGCGATGCCGGCGGAGCCCTGGTGCATCAGCACGCGGGCGTGCGGCATCGCGCGGCGCTTGCCGCGGGTCCCCGACGACAGCAGGAACTGGCCCGCGCTGTAGGCGACGCCGAGCACCAGTGTGGAGACGTCGCAGGGGACGAGCCGCATCACGTCGCGGATCGCGAGCATCGACGGCACCGACCCGCCGTGGGAGTGGATCCACAGCGCGATGTCGGTGGACGCGTCCTCCCGCGCCAAGGTGATCAGCTGGGTGGCAAGCAGGGTGCCGTTGTCGTCGTCGAGTCCGCCGTCGAGCACGAGGACGCGCTGCTGGTACAGCTCGCGCCGCGCTCGTTCGTTGAACAACGGGATCTTCTGTTCCTCGCTCATGCCTCGACTATGCGGCGGGGCCGGCGGTGGTTCACGCCCTATCCGCCTGCGGCAGATCCGCTGAGAGCAGCGTGCCGGGGCGGCGTGGCCGGCAGGGGGCCGCTCAGCGGCGGCGGGACGCGGGTTCCAGGGCCCTCGTGCTCGTGTTCCACATGTTGTCGGCGATGTTGACGGTGTGGCCGGGCGGCACGATCTCGTCGATGCGGTCGAGGACGTCTTCGGAGAGCTCGACGCCGGCGGCCGCCAGGTACGAGTCGAGGTGCTCCATCGTGCGGGGGCCGACGATCGCGGACGTGACCGCCGGGTGGCGGGTGACGAACGCGAGCGCCAGCTGCACGAGCGACAGCCCGGCCTCCTCGGCGAGCACCGCGAGGGCCTCGGCGGCGTCGAGCTTGGCCGCGTTGGCCCGCGACGTCGCGTCGTACACGGCGGCGAAGCCCTCCCGGCGCGCGACCGAACCCGGCGGCTCGACGTCCCGGCCCTTGCGGTACCTGCCGGTCAGCCAGCCGCCGGCGAGCGGGCTGTAGGTCAGCACGCCCATGCCGTGCCGCAGGCAGGTCGGCAGCACGTCGTACTCGGCGGCGCGGGCCAGGATGCTGTACGGCGGCTGCTCGGTGCGGACGCGTTCGCGGCCCCGCCGCTCCGCGGTCCACTGCGCCTCGACGATCTCGGAGGCGGCGGCCGTCGAGGTGCCGAACATCCGGATCTTCCCGGCGTGCACGAGGTCGGACAGCACGCCGAGGGTCTCGTCCACGTCGACGGCCGGGTCGAGGCGGTGGATCTGGAACAGGTCGATCCAGTCAGTGCCCAGCCGGCGCAGCGAGCCCTCCCACGCGGCGTGCCGATGCCCGGCGCAACCGCGAGAAGATCCTCGCGGTGGCCCGGGAGGCGTTCGCCCGCTCCGACCACGACATCTCCATGGCCGAGATCTCCCGGCGCGCGGGGGTCGGCATGGCCACGCTCTACCGCAACTTCGCCAGCCGGCGGGAGCTCCTGGAGGCCCTCTACCAGGACGAGGTCGACGCCGTCTGCGCGGCCGCCGGGACGGCCGAGGGGGAGACGCCCGGCGCGGTGTTCACGGCCTGGCTGCAGCGCTTCCTCGTCTTCACGGCGGGCAAGCGGCCCATCGCCGCCGAGCTGCTCACCCACATCGACGGCGACAACCCCGTGTTCGGCCGGAACCGCGCCAGGGTGCTCGCGGCCGGGGGCGGGCTCCTCGCCGCCGCCCAGGAGGCCGGGGAGGTCCGCCGCGACCTCGCCCTGGAGCAGATCCTCGACATGATCGTCGCCATCGGCGGGATCGACGGCGACGCCGCCTACCTCGACCCGATCGTCCAGGCCCTGCTCGACGGGTTGCGTCCTCCCGCGGACGCGTGACGGCGGCAGGCCGGATCAAGCCTGCGGCTGTGCAGGATCAAGCCTGCGGCTGTGCGGGATTGGGCCTGTGGCGGGGGCTCGCGGCGTGCGTACGATCAACGCCGTCCGGGCGTAAGGCCCGGCTTACCCCGGGAGTGGCCATGCGGAAGGCAGTCGTCACCGGAAGCACCAAGGGGATCGGGTTCGCGCTCGCGCGCGAGCTGCTGCGCCGCGGCCACGGAGTGGTCGTCTCGGGACGCACCCGGGCGGCGGTGGACGACGCCGTCGAGCGGCTCGCGCCCGAGGCCGCCGGGGAGGCCGCCGTCCACGGAGTCGCCGTGGACGTCACCGACCCCGCGCAGGTCGAGAAGCTGTGGGACGCCGCCGTGGAGGCGCTCGGCGGCGTCGACCTCTGGATCAACAACGCCGGTGTCGCCAACACCACCCGCCCGATCGCGGAGACGCCCGCCGCCGACGTCCGGACGATGGTGACCACGAACATGCTCGGCACCGTGTACGGCTCCCAGGTCGCCGTGCGCGGCATGAGCGGGAAGGGCGGCCAGGTCTTCAACATCCTGGGCGGCGGCAGCGACGGCCGGATCCGCCCGGGGATGGGCGTGTACTCGGCCACCAAGCGCGGCCTCGACTCGTTCACCCGCGCGCTGGTCAAGGAGGTCGACGGGACGGACGTCCGGGTCGGGCAGGTCAGCCCCGGGATGCTCATCACCGAGGGCTGGCTCCGGGAGGCCGCGGCGGCACCGGAGCAGGTGCGGGACCAGCGGAAGATCCTCAACATCCTGTGCGACCACGTCGACGACGTCGCGCCCTACCTGGTCGACCGGATGCTGGCCAGCAAGAAGAACGGCGCCGCCATCAAGTGGCTCACCAGCGGCCGGATGACGCGGAAGTTCCTCGCCGGCGGCAAGCGCGACGTCCTCTCCCGATACGGCCTCTGACCCTCCGGGACCGGCTCAGCCCGGCGCCCGGCCGGTCAGGCGCGTCGTCAGGGCGGTGGCCGTGTCGCGGACCGGACCCGCCAGGGCGGGCCATGTCCCGGGCGGGTGGGCCTCGCGGCGGAACGTCACGGTGATCGCCGCCGTGGGGTGGGCCGTGTGGTCGAAGGCGCAGGCGGCGATGCTCGCGAAGCCCTCGGTGATGTGGCCGTCCTCCACCGCCCATCCCCGGCGCGCGTCCTCGGCGAGGACGCGGCGCAGTTCGCGCAGGGACGCGGGCCCCAGCCCGGTGCGGTCGACGAACCGGCCGGGGAAGAGGGCGCGGACCTGCGCCGCGGGCAGGTGGGCGAGCATCGAGCGGCCGCTCGCCGTGAGGTGGGCGGGCATGCGGACGCCCACGTCGGTGAGCAGCGTGGCGTGGCCGGGCGGCTGCTCCTTGAGCAGGTAGAGCGTCTCGGCGCCGTGCAGGACGCCCAGCTGGACGATCTCGCCCACGCGGTCCACCAGGCGGCGGAGCAGCGGGCGGGCCAGGCGCTCCAGCGGCTCGTGCCGCAGGTAGGCGGACCCGATCTCGAAGGCGGCGACGCCCAGGCCCCAGCGGCGCTCCTCCGGGATGGCGGTGACGAAGCCGTCCTCGGCCATGGCCGCCAGGAGGTGGTACGTACTGGACCGGGGCAGCCCGAGGGAGCGCGCGATCGCCGAGGCGGGGAGCGGGCCGGGCGCCGCGGCCAGCAGGCGCAGCACCGCCAGGGCGCGGCGGGCGGCCGGAACCTGGCTCATGGCCCCATTATCCCGCAATAGTCTCGTATCTGAGACAGTCGCCGGTCGCCACCCCTCCCGCCGCGGCGCCGGGGACGCTCCAATGGTGGGTATGAGCATCGACATGGCGGACGAGATCATCGAGGTCGGCCCCGAGGCGCTGGCGTTCGAGCAGGTGGTGGCGGTGGCGCGCGGCGGCGCGGCGGTCTCGCTGACGGACGCGGCGCTGAAGCTCATCGGCGAGTCGCGGGCCCATGTCGAGGAGCTGGCCGCCCGCCCGACCCCGGTCTACGGGGTCTCGACGGGTTTCGGGGCGCTCGCCACCCGGCACATCGCCCCGGAGCTGCGGGCGCAGCTGCAGCTCAACATTGTCCGGTCGCACGCGGCCGGGTCGGGTCCGGAGGTGGAGCGGGAGGTCGTCCGGGCGCTGATGCTGCTCCGGCTGCGCACGCTCGCCACGGGACGGACCGGGGTGCAGCCGGCGACGGCGCGGACGCTCGCCGCGCTGCTCAACGCCGGCATCACGCCCCAGGTCTTCGAGCACGGCAGCCTCGGCTGCTCCGGGGACCTCGCCCCGCTCGCGCACGTGGCGCTGGCGCTGATCGGCGAAGGGTCGGTCCGGGACGCCGCCGGCGAGCTGAAGCCCGCGGCGGACGCGCTGGCGGAGGCCGGGATCGCACCGGTCGAGCTCGGCGCCAAGGAGGGGCTCGCCCTCCTGAACGGCACGGACGGGATGCTCGGCATGCTCGTCATGGCCGTCCACGACCTGCGCCGGCTCCTCACGGCCGCCGACGTCGCCGCCGCGATGACGGTCGAGGCGCTGCTCGGCACCGACCGGGTCTTCGCCGCCGACCTGCAGGAGCTGCGCCCCCACCCGGGCCAGGCCGCGTCGGCGGCGAACCTGCGGGCGCTGCTGGGCGCCTCGGAGATCATGGAGTCGCACCGCGGGCCCGACTGCACCCGCGTCCAGGACGCGTACTCGCTGCGCTGCGCACCCCAGGTGAACGGTGCCGCCAGGGACACGCTGGCGCACGCCGAACTCGTCGCGGGACGGGAGCTGGCGTCCGCCATCGACAACCCGGTGGTGCTGCCGGACGGCCGGGTCGAGTCCAACGGCAACTTCCACGGCGCGCCCGTCGCGTACGTGCTGGACTTCCTCGCGGTGCCCGCCGCCGACGTCGCGTCGATGTCGGAGCGGCGCACCGACCGGATGCTCGACAAGGGCCGCTCGGGCGGGCTGCCCGCGTTCCTCGCCGACGACCCCGGCGTCGACTCCGGCCACATGATCGCCCAGTACACGCAGGCCGCGATCGTGTCGGACCTGAAGCGCCGCGCCGCCCCGGCCAGTGCCGACTCCATCCCGAGCTCGGCCATGCAGGAGGACCACGTGTCGATGGGCTGGAACGCGGCCCGCAAGCTGCGCCGGTCGGTCGACGGGCTGGCGCAGGTGATCGCCATCGAGATCCTCACCGCCGCGCGGGCGCTGGACCTGCGCACCCCGCTGCGGCCCGGCCCGGCGACCGGCGCCGTCGTCGCGCGGCTGCGGGAGGCCGTCCCGCCGCCCGGCCCGGACCGCTACCTCGCGCCCGAGATCGCCGCCGCGACCGAGCTGGTCCGGGACGGCTCGCTGGTCGCCGCCGCCGAGGCCGTCACCGGCCCCCTCTCCTAAGGAGTCCGCAGATGTCCGGTCCCCGTCCCGTCCGCGCGCCGCGCGGCACCGACCTCACCGCCAAGGGCTGGCCGCAGGAGGCCGCCCTCCGCATGATCCAGAACAACCTCGACCCGGAGGTCGCCGAGCACCCCGACGAGCTGGTCGTCTACGGCGGCTCGGGGAAGGCGGCCCGCAGCTGGGACGCCTTCGACGGCATCGTCCGCTCGCTGACCGACCTGGAGGGGGACGAGACGCTGCTCGTCCAGTCCGGCAAACCGGTGGGCGTCTTCCGGACGCACGAGTGGGCGCCCCGGGTGCTGATCGCGAACTCCAACCTCGTCCCGCAGTGGGCGACGTGGGAGGAGTTCCGCCGCCTGGAGTCGCTCGGCCTGACGATGTTCGGCCAGATGACCGCCGGGTCGTGGATCTACATCGGCACCCAGGGCATCCTCCAGGGCACCTACGAGACGTTCGCCGCCGTCGCCGAGAAGCGCTTCGGCGGCACCCTCGCGGGGACGATCACGCTGACCGCCGGGCTCGGCGGGATGGGCGGCGCGCAGCCCCTCGCCGTGACGATGAACGGCGGCGTCGCGATCTGCGTCGAGTGCGACCCGTCCCGCATCGAGCGGCGCGTCGAGCACCGGTACTGCGACGTCCGCGCCGGCTCGCTGGACGAGGCGCTGCGGCTCGCGGAGGAGGCGAAGGCGGCCCGCCGGCCGCTGTCGATCGCGCTGCTCGGGAACGCCGCCGACGTCGTCCCCGAACTGCTGCGCCGCGGCGCGCCGATCGACGTCGTCACCGACCAGACCAGCGCCCACGACCCGCTCGCCTACCTGCCGCGCGGCGTCGCGTTCGAGGACATGGCCGCCGAGCGCGACAAGGACCCGGCCGCGTTCATCGAGAAGGCCCGCGCGTCGATGGCCGCGCACGTCGAGGCGATGGTCGGCTTCCAGGACGCGGGCGCCGAGGTCTTCGACTACGGCAACTCCATCCGGGGCGAGGCGCAGCTCGCCGGGTACGCGCGGGCGTTCGACTTCCCCGGGTTCGTCCCCGCCTACATCCGGCCGCTGTTCTGCGAGGGCAAGGGCCCGTTCCGGTGGGCGGCGCTGTCCGGCGACCCGCGCGACATCGCCCGCACCGACCGGGCGATCCTCGACCTGTTCCCGGACAACGAGCCGCTGGCCCGGTGGATCAGGATGGCGGGGGAGCGGGTGCACTTCCAGGGCCTGCCGTCCCGGATCTGCTGGCTGGGCTACGGCGAGCGCGACCGGGCCGGGGAGGTGTTCAACGACCTCGTGGCGCGCGGTGAGATCAGCGCGCCGATCGTCCTCGGCCGCGACCACCTCGACTGCGGGTCCGTCGCCAGCCCGTACCGGGAGACCGAGGGCATGGCGGACGGTTCGGACGCGATCGCCGACTGGCCGCTGCTGAACGCGATGCTGAACACCTCGTCCGGCGCGACGTGGGTGTCCATCCACCACGGCGGAGGCGTCGGCATCGGCCGCTCCATCCACGCGGGCCAGGTCTGCGTCGCGGACGGGACGGCCCTCGCCGCCGAGAAGCTCCAGCGCGTCCTGACCAACGACCCCGGCACCGGCGTCATGCGGCACGCCGACGCCGGCTACGACCGCGCCGCCGAGGTCGCCGCCGACCGCGGCGTCCGCATCCCGATGCGCTGACACGCCGCAGGTGAACGCGGTCCGGGGAGAGGGAGGGTATGGGGTTCGAGGAGATGTGGGCGGCGCTGCTGCCCATCGGGCGGGACGAGGCGACCGGCGGCTACCACCGGTTCGCGTGGACGCCTGCCGAGCTGGAGTGCCGTGCCTGGTTCCTGGACGAGGCGCGGCGCCGCGACCTGGACGTCGAGCACGACCCCAACGGGAACATGTTCGCCTGGTGGCGGCCCGGGGACGGTTCGCGCGGCGACGCCGTCCTGACCGGGAGCCACCTCGACTCGGTGCCCGGCGGCGGGGCGTTCGACGGGCCGCTCGGCATCGTGTCGGCGTTCGCGGCCGTCGATCTGCTCCGCGACCGGGGACGTGAACCGAGGCGGCCGATCGGGATCGGGGCGTTCGCCGAGGAGGAGGGCGCTCGGTTCGGGGTGGCGTGCCTCGGGTCGCGGCTGCTGTCCGGGGCGATCGACCCGGCGCGGGCCCGCGCCCTGAGCGACGCCGGCGGCCGCACGTTCGCCGAGGTCATGCACAACGCCGGGTTCGACCCGGACGCGATCGGCCCGGACGACGGCCTCCTCGGGCGGATCGCCTGCTACGTCGAACTCCACGTCGAGCAGGGCCGGGCGCTTCGGGAACCGGTCGGGGTGGCGAGCGCGATCGTCCCGCACGGCCGGTGGCGGTTCGACTTCTGCGGCGAGGGCAACCACGCCGGAACGACGGGGCTGCGCGACCGGCGCGACCCGATGCTGCCGTTCGCGGGCATGGTGATCGCCGCGCGGGAGGCGGCCGAGCGGAACGGGACCGTCGCGACCGTGGGGAAGGTCCGGGTCGTTCCGGGCGGGGTGAACGCGATCGCCTCGTCCGTCACGGCCTGGCTGGACGCCCGCGGTCCGGCGGACGAGGCGGTCCGGCGGACGGTCACGGAGATCGACGAGGCCGCGCGGATCGCCGCGCGCCCGCACAGAGTGAGCGTCGACCTCGCCGAGGAGTCCTACACCGAGATCGTCGACTTCAACCTGGCCTTGCGCGACCGCATCGGCGGGACGCTCGGCGGCGTCCCCGTCCTGCCGACCGGCGCGGGCCACGACGCGGGCGTCCTGTCGGCCCGGCTGCCGACGGCGATGCTGTTCGTCCGCAACCCGACCGGGGTCTCGCACGCCCCCGAGGAGTTCGCGGAACCGGCCGACTGCCTGGCCGGAGTGGAGGCCCTGACCGCGGTACTGGACGACCTGGCGTGCGGGTAGGACTCCGGATATGCAGTGGCATGCCCAGTTCGCCTGGCTCGGGGACGGTGTGGCGTCCGACGTGCTCATCGAGGCCGACGGCGAGCGGATCACCCGCGTCGCCGCCGGCGTCCCCGCCCCGCACGACGCACAGCGCCTGCCCGGCCTGACCCTGCCGGGCCTCGCCGACGCGCACTCCCACGCCTTCCACCGCGCCCTCCGCTCCCGCGCCCAAGTCCATTCCGGGACGTTCTGGACGTGGCGCGAGCAGATGTACAAGGTCGCCGACCGTCTCGACCCGGACTCCTACCGCGCCCTCGCCACCGCCGTCTACGCCGAGATGGCCCTCGCCGGGATCAGCTGCGTCGGCGAGTTCCACTACCTGCACCACGGCCCCGGCGGCACCCCCTACGACGAGCCGAACGCGATGGGCGAAGCGCTGATCGCCGCCGCGTCCGACGCGGGCATCAGGATCACCCTCCTGGACGCCTGCTACCTCACCGGCGGCATCGGCCGTCCCCTCAAGGGGCCGCAGCTGCGCTTCGGCGACGGAACCGCGGGCAACTGGATGCGCCGGGTCGAAAGCCTGCACGAGGAGACGGACAAGGCGGGACGGCTCCACGCCCGCGTCGGGGCCGCGATCCACTCCGTCCGCGCCGTGCCCCGCGAGCAGTTGCGGGCCGTCGCGTCCTGGGCGAAGGAGCACCGCGCGCCCCTGCACGTCCACCTGTCGGAGCAGCCCGCCGAGAACGAGGCGTGCCTCGGCGCCTACGACATGACGCCCACCCGCCTCCTGGCCGAGTCGGGGGCGCTGGGCGCGCTGACCACGGCCGTCCACGCGACGCACCTCACCGACGACGACATCGGCCTGCTCGGGGCGACCATGACCGGCGTGTGCATGTGCCCGACCACCGAACGGGACCTCGCCGACGGGATCGGCCGCGCCCGCGACCTCGCCGACGCCGGCTCGCCGATCTGCCTGGGCTCCGACCAGCACGCCGTCATCGACCTGTTCGAAGAGGCCCGCGCGGTCGAGCTGGACGAGCGGCTCCGCACCCGCGTCCGCGGCCACTGGACGGCGGGGGAACTCCTCGCCGCCGCTACGTCCAACGGCCACTACGGGCTCGGCTGGCCGGAGGCGGGACGGCTGGAGCCCGGCGCGTACGCCGACCTCGTCACCGTGGCGCTCGACTCGGTGCGGACGGCCGGAGCCGGACCCGGCCACACCGCCGAGGCCGCCGTGTTCGCCGCCACCGCCGCCGACGTCCGGCACGTGGTCGTCTCCGGCCGGCAGATCGTCCACGACGGCCGCCACCTCCTGATCGACGACGTTCCCGCCGCCCTGGCCGAGACCGTCGCCGCCGCCACGGCCCCCGACGACGCATGACCGGCGCCGCCCAGCCGCACGCCCGGCCGCTCGCGCGTGCGGCACCGGGTCCGCCGACGTCTGGCTGCGGGTCGCGGCGTGAGATCCTGCCCAGGTGAGCACCGGCAGCACCGTCATCGCGAACATCGGGGAACTGGTCACCAACGACCCCGCCCTCGGCGGACTGGGCATCGTCCGCGACGCCGCCCTGGTGATCGAGGACGGCAGCGTCGCGTGGACGGGCCCGTCCACGGACGCCCCCGCCGCCGACGCGTCCTTCGACGCCGCCGGCCGGGCCGTCCTGCCCGGCTTCGTCGACTCCCACGCCCACCTCGTCTTCGCCGGTGAACGCGCCGAGGAGTTCGCCGCCCGGATGAGCGGCCGCAAATACGCCGCGGGCGGCATCCGGACGACCGTCGAACGCACCCGCGCCGCGTCCGACGACGACCTCCGCGCCAACGTCCGCCGCCTGATCACCGAGATGGCGCGGCAGGGCACCACCACCGTCGAGTGCAAGTCGGGCTACGGCCTCACCGTCGACCAGGAGGAACGCGCCGTCCGCATCGCCGCCGAACTGGCCGACGAGGTCACCTACCTGGGCGCCCACATCGTCCCGCCCGAATTCGACGGCGACGCCGCCGCCTACACGCACCTCGCCGCCACCGATATGCTCTCGGCCTGCGCCCCCCATGCCCGCTGGGTGGACGTCTTCTGCGAACAAGGCGCCTTCGACGCCGACCAGGCGCGCGAGGTCCTCCAAGCCGGGGTCAAAGCGGGCCTGCGCCCCCGCCTGCACGCGAACCAGCTCACCCAGGGCCCCGCCGTGCAACTCGCCGTCGAGATGGACGCCGCGTCCGCCGACCACTGCACGTTCCTCAGCGACGCCGACGTGGACGCCCTGGCGTCCTCCCGGACCGTGGCGACCCTCCTGCCGGGCGTCGAGTTCTCCACCCGCCAGCCCTACCCGGACGCCCGCCGCCTCCTGGACGCGGGAGCCACCGTCGGCCTCGCCACCGACTGCAACCCCGGCTCCTGCTACAGCTCCAGCATGGCCTTCTGCATCGCCGTCGCCGTCCGCGACATGCGCATGACCCCCGCCGAGGCCGTCTGGTCCGCCACGGCGGGCGGCGCCCGCGCCCTGCGCCGCACCGACGTCGGGCACCTCACCCCGGGCGCCCGCGCCGACGTCCATGTCCTGGACGCCCCGTCACACATCCACCTCGCCTACCGCCCCGGCGTTCCCCAGACGGCCGCCGTCTGGAAGGCCGGCCGCCGGGTGTGACGGTCAGGCGGGCAGTGCCACAGGGTGGTCAGGTTGAGCGATCACCGCCGTCCGGCACTTGACCCGTCCTCCAGATAACGGCGGTTGACTCTGATCAGGGGTTTGTGGTCGCGGGCTATGTAGTCCGTTGAGAGGACTTCGGCGACGAAAAGGGTGTGGTCTCCGGCTTCGACCGTCTGGCGGGTTTCGCATTCCAGGGCGGATTGCCCGGTTTCGGGGATGAGGGCGTCCGAGAGGCCGCCCCGGTGGTGCGGTTCGCTCGCAAGGAGGATGCGGGCGCTCGGGCGGCCCTCGGCGGCGAAACGGCCGGCCAGGGCGCGCTGGCGCGCGGACAGGACGGTCGCCGCCCAGCGGCTCTGCCGGTTCAGGACCTCCGCCAGGTAGGAGGACGTCGCCACGCTCGCCAGCACCAGCGGCGGGTCCAGGGACACCGACATGAACGACGTCACCGTCGTGCCGAGGTCGTCGCGGCCGTCGCGGACGGTCAGGACGACGACGCCCGTCGCGAAGCCCGCGACGGCCTCGACGAAGTCGGTGGGGGCGGTCAGCGGATCTCCCAGATGCCGGGGAGGGACAGCGGGCCGGCGGCGGGCAGGCCCAGGCGGGCGGCGACGCCGCCGAGCGAACCCCAGGCGTCGAAGCGGGCCGAGGCGGCGGCGCGGTCCTCGCTGGACTCCGGCGGGCGCAGCCGCTCCAGCGGAGAGCTGTGCGGGTAGACGCGGACCGGGGCGTCGGCGGCGAGACCGGCCTTCTTGCGGGCCACGCCGAGGGCCCGGTCGATGCCGCCCAGCTCGTCGACGAGGCCGTGCTCCTTGGCGTCGGCGCCCGTCCAGACGCGGCCGCGGGCCAGTTCGTGGACGCGTTCGCGGGAGAGGCCGCGGCCCTCGGCGACCCGCGAGGTGAAATCGTCGTAGATCTGGTCGAGGGAGGCGTTGACGCGTTCCCACTCGGATTCGCTGAAGTCCTTCGTGGCGCTCGACATGCGGGCGTGGTCGCCGTTCGCGACGCTGCCGAGGGTGATGCCGATGCGGTCCAGGAGGCCGTTCACCACGGCCTTGCCGGTGACGACGCCGATCGAGCCGGTGATGGTGCCGGGCTGCGCGACGATCGTGTCCGCGGCCGCCGCGACGTAGTAGCCGCCCGACGCGGCGACGTTGCCCATCGACACGATCACGGGCTTGCCGGCGCGGCCGGCCAGGACCACCTCCCGCCAGATCGCGTCGGACGCGACGGCGGAACCGCCCGGGCTGTTGACCCGGAAGACGATCGCCTTGACCGTGTCGTCCTTCACGGCGGCGCGGAACGCGGCGCCGATCGTGTCCGAGCCCATCGCGGGGCCGGAGGCCGGGAGCGGGCCGCCGCGGCCGCTGCGGCCGAGCCGGATCGGGCCGTGCCCGTTGATCAGCGCGACGGCGTCCTGCCGGCCGGGCTGGGGGAGCATGGCCGCGAGGCCGTGCGCGCGGTTGTAGCGGGCGACATAGCGGAGCTGCGCGTCCTCGCCGAACTCCTCGCGCAGGTCGGCGTAGACCTCGTCGCGGTAGCCGAGGCGGTCGACGAGGTTCTCCTCCAGCGCCTCGCCGGCGAGGAAGGGGCCGCGGTCGGTCAGCTCCCTGACCCTGTCCTCGGACAGGCCGCGGGCGGCGGCGACGGCGGCGGTGATCTGCTCGCCGATCGAGGCGACGAGGCGTTGCGACGACTCCTCGTGCTCGGGCGTGTAGGTCTTCTCCATGAACGTGTTCGCCATGGTCTTGTACTCGTGGCGCTTGGCGAACCTGGGTTCCACGCCCGCCTTCTCCAGGGCGCCCGCGAAGAACGGCTCTTCGAGCGCCATGCCGACCAGGCCGACCTCGCCGGTGGGCTGCAGGTAGACCTTGTCGAACCCGGTGGCCAGGTAGTACGGCACGGTGCCGCGGCCGCTCTCCCCGTAGGTCTCCGCCCACGCGACGGTGAGCTTGCCCGCGTCGCGCAGTGCCTGCACCGCCTCGCGCAGCTCCTGGACGAGCGCCAGACCGATGCCGCCGCTCACCTTCACGACGAGGGCGCGCACCCGGCTGTCGGAGCGGGCGCGGCGCAGCCCGTCCAGGACGTCGCGCAGGTGCGTTCGGCGCATGGACATGATCGCCGAGATGGGGTCGGACGGCGCGGTCTCCACGATGCCCTCGGTGAGGTCCAGTTCGAGGATCAGCGGAGCCGTCCGCCGGTCGCGGGCCTGTTTGATGACGTTGACGACTGTGCCGGGATCCACCATGGGCCCAGCCTATGCGTTCGGAGGGGCCTCGCTCGGTGCCGCCGGCCGCCTCCGCCGCCAGGACGAAGCCGGAGCCGGAGCCGGAGCGCGCGTCAGCGCATGAACGCCTTGTTAGCGCATGAACGCCTTGTTGGGGATGACGCTCGCCGACGCCTGGGCCAGCGGGCGCCCCTGCGCGTCACCGATCACCGCGTTGGCGACCATGCGGGTGCTGCCGGGGTGCACGCACGTGCCGGTCACCGTGTAGGTCTGACCGGACTGGACACCGCGCAGGTAGTCGATGTTCAGGTTGAGCGTGAGCATCGGCAGGAAACGGTCGCATGTGCTGCTCGCGGCGAGGCAGACGGCATTGTCGAGGATCATCGCGATGTAGCCGCCGTGGACGATGCCGCCCGGGTTGCACAGCTTCTCCGCGGGCGTCCAGGAGATCTCCACCCGGCCCGGGTCGGCGGATGTGACGACCTGCCCGATGTAGTCGCTGATATCGGAGATCTCCGGGAGCCTCTTGTCCCGCATCGCCCGGATGAACTCCACGCCGGACAGCGTGTTCCACAGATCGGCGGCCTCCTGCAGGGCCTCCGGGCTCGCCTCGACGCTCACTCGCACTCCTTGATCACAACGGATTCTAGAATGTTATTCGGTCATCGGAGGCCCGGTGCTGTGCCGTTCATCACGGACGCCGCCCCGGCCGGGGGTTTCAGCCGGACTTGCGGAGCGTGCCCTCGGTGGTGCCGATTCCCGGGGACGTGTACTCCAGCCCGTCCGCCGCCTTCGTGAGCGTGAGGGTGCCGCCGACGCAGAAGCCCTGGGTCCCCTGCGCGTTCTCGGGGGTCTCCTGGAACCGGACGGTCGTGCCGGACACGTTCGTGACGGTCAGCGTGTCGTGGCAGCCCCAGTCGGGGTAGTCGGACGTGCCGCCCGTCGCGCCGGCCGCCAGGGTGATCGTCACCCTGGTGCTGGTCTCGCCCACGGTGAGCCCGCCGGTCTGGGTGACCGTCCCCGTCCAGATGCCGCCGAACTCGGCGGGCACCGTCGCGGCACCGCCCTGACCGCCGCCGCCTGGGGGCGCCGGTGTGGTCTGGGAGGGGCGGGTCGTCTGCGAGGGCGGCGTCGTCTCGCCGGCGGTGCCCGTCGAGCGTCCCGCCTCGGGGGAGCCGTCGTCCCCGGCGTCCGCGAGGATGAACGCCGCCGCGGCGATCGCGATGACGGCGAGGGCGGCGGCGGCGCCGACCACGCCCGCGATGACGCGCCCGCGGCGCCCGCCGGGGTCATGACCTGGACCGGTGCGCGGGCCGCCGTCCGGGCCGGGGGCGCGGGGCACCGTGGGCGCGTGGGCGGCGGGCGTGTGCCCCTCGACGGCCGGAGGCGCCAGGGGATGCGGCGGCCGGCCGCCGGAGGCCGGCCCGGCCATGGCGGACGGGTCGACGAGGCGGACCATCAGGTCGCGGGCGGCCGGGCGGCGGGCCGGGTCCTTGGCGAGGCACTCGGTGATCAGGGGGAGGAGCGAGGACGGTACCTCGCCGAGATCGGGTTCGCCGTTGGCGATGCGGTGCATGGTGGCCGGGATGCTGGTCGCCGGGCCGAACGGCGGATGCCCGGTGGCCGCGTACACGATCGTGCCCGCCCAGGCGAAGACGTCCGACCTGTCGGTCGGCGGATGCCCCTCCAGCCATTCGGGCGCGAAGTACGAGGGTGTGCCGACGAGCTGCGTGTGGGTCTCGGCGTCGATGGCGCGGGCGATGCCGAAGTCGACGACGCGCGGGCCGTCCGGGCCGAGCAGGACGTTGGCGGGCTTCAGGTCGCGGTGGACGATTCCCGCGCCGTGGATCGCGGCGAGCGCGCTCGCGGTGTTCACGGCCAGCCGTTCCAGGTCGCCGCCGCGCAGCGGCCCGCTCTCCACGACGCGCTGCTGGAGGGACGGCCCGTCGATGAACTCGCTGACGACGTAGGGCGCCTCGCCGTCGGCCGACGAGTCGAGGACGGCGGCCGTGCAGAACGGGGCGACCTGCCGGGCGGCCTGCATCTCGCGCGCGAAGCGGCCGCGGGCGGCCGCGTCGGTGGTCTTGAGCATCTTGACGGCGACGCGCTCCCCGGCCGGCCCCTCCCCGAGGTAGACGACGCCCTGGCCGCCCTCGCCGAGGCGCCCGGTCAGCCGGTAGCGGCCGGCCGTGCGCGGATCGTCGTGGGCCAGGGGATGGGCGGGCATCGGCGGACTCCTCGGGCATGGTCGGCGGGCATCGTCCCCGGCGACTCGTCAACCGTACTTGGCCCGGCGGACGGATGACGCCCAGCGGATATTGTCGTCGCATGGGAGACGGCGACGGCTGGGCCGGCTGCGGGCTCGGGCACACGCACTGGGGGCGGTTCGGTGCGGCGGGCCTGCTGGCCTACCACCGTGATCCCGGCGGCCAGGTGTGGATCCTCTTGCAGCAGCGCGCGTGGTGGGGGATCGGTGGCGGGACGTGGGGCATGTTCGGCGGCGCGCTCCACAGCCACGAGGACGCCGTGACGGGCGCATTGCGCGAGACGTCCGAGGAGTGCACGCTCGACACCGGGATCGTGAACGTGCACGGCACGAGCGTCGAGGACCACGGCGGCTGGTCGTTCACGTCCGTGATGGGGTCGCTGTCCGAGCTTCCGCGCGTCCGGCCCGCGTCGCGGGAGACGCGCCGCGCCGAATGGGTGCGTGCCGAGGAGGTCACCGACCGCAACCTGTTCGAGCCGTTCGCGCGGTCATGGCCCCGGCTGCGGGACGCGATGAAGGGCGTCGTCCTCGTCGTGGACGCGGCGAACGTCGTCGGCTCGCGCGCCGACGGCTGGTGGAAGGACCGCGCGGGGGCGAACGCGAGGCTCCGTGACGACCTGAAGGCCCTGGGCGCGGGCGTGCGCGACGTGCCCGGCGGTCTCGTCCGGTTCGACCACTGCTTCCCCGAGGTCGTCCTGGTGGTGGAGGGTGCGGCGCGAAGCGTCGCCGAGGAGCCGGGGAACGGGGTACGGGTCGTGGCCGCCCCCGGCAGCGGCGACGACAAGATCGTTGATCTGGTCCGCGGGACCGGGCCCGACACCGCCCACCTCGTGGTGACCGCCGACCGGGAACTGCGGGCCCGCTGCGAGGCGGCCGGCGCCGCCGTCATCGGCCCGCGCTGGCTCCTCGAACGCCTCTAGGACCGCTCAGTCCTCGACGCGGTGGCCGGCGTCGCGGAGCGCGTCGGCCGCCTCCTTCCGCCGGTGCCCGGGGACGAGGACGAGGTCGGCGTGGTAGGTGGACGCCACGAAGACGGGGATCCCGGCGCCGGCGAGCGGGCCCACGATCTCGGCCGGTGTGCCGGGCACGCGGAGGCCGTGGCCGGTCTCGCCGTAGAAGCCGACCCAGCGTTCCGTCTCGGTGAACGGCGACGCGTCCCGGATCACGGTGAGGCCCTCGGGGGCGCGTATCAGCGCGATCCAGTCGTCGTCCTCGGGGAACGTCGCGTGAGGCAGGTGCTCGATGATGAACTGGCCGGGGACGACGTGCAGGCGCTGCGCTTCCATCCCGCCAGACTATTCAGCACGGGCCACCCGGTACGTCATGTCCGGGTAGAGGTCGTTCAGGCCTGGGCTACTCGGGCACGAGCCAGACCGCGCCCAAGGGCGGGACGCGCAGCACCGCGGACGCGGGCAGGCCGTGGCAGGGGTCGGCGGTCGCCTCGACGCTGCCGAGGTTCCCGACGCCGCTGCCGCCGTACTCGTAGGCGTCGGTGTTGACGAGTTCGCGCCAGCGCCCCTCGCGGGGCAGGCCCAGCCGGTAGTTCTCGTGCGGGTTCCCGGCGAAGTTGACGACGCACGCGAGAACCGGCTGCCCGCCTTCCTGCGCCGTGCCGTAACGCAGGTAGGACAGCGTGTTTCCGCCCGCGTCGTTGCCGTCGATCCAGCGGAACCCGTCGTGGTCGCTGTCGCGCGTCCACAGCGCGGGCTCGGCCTGGTAGGCGCGGTTCAGTTCGCGGACGAGCTTCTGCAGGCCGAGGTGGTGGGCGCCCTCGGCGGCGTTCTCCAGCAGCCACCAGTCGAGCGGACGCTCCTCGGCCCATTCGGCGCCCTGGCCGAACTCCTGCCCCATGAACAGGAGCTGCTTGCCGGGATGCGACCACATGTAGGCGAGCAGGGCGCGCAGCCCGGCGAACTGCTGCCAGGCGTCCCCCGGCATCTTGCTCAGCAGCGACCCCTTGCCGTGGACCACCTCGTCGTGCGAAAGCGGCAGGACGTAGTTCTCCGAGAACGCGTACACCAGCGAGAACGTGATCTCGTTGTGGTGGTAGTGCCGGAACACGGCCTCGTGGCGCAGGTACTCCAGCGTGTCGTGCATCCAGCCCATGTTCCACTTGAACCCGAAGCCGAGGCCGCCGAGATGGGTGGGACGGGACACGCCCGGCCACGCCGTCGACTCCTCGGCGATCGTCACCACACCCGGGTTGCGCTTGTAGACCGTCGCGTTCATCTCCTGGAGGAACGAGATGGCCTCCAGGTTCTCGCGGCCGCCGTAGACGTTGGGCGTCCACTCGCCCTCGTTGCGCGAGTAGTCCAGGTACAGCATCGAGGCGACGGCGTCCACGCGCAGCCCGTCGATATGGAACTCCTCCAGCCAGTACGACGCGTTGGCCACGAGGAAGTTGCGCACTTCGGCGCGCCCGAAGTTGAACACGAGCGTCCCCCAGTCGGGGTGTTCGCCGCGCGTCGGATCGTCGTGTTCGTACAGGGCGGTGCCGTCGAACCGGGCCAGTGCCCATTCGTCCTTGGGGAAGTGGGCGGGCACCCAGTCCATGAGGACGCCGATGCCCGCCTGGTGGAGCCGGTCGACCAGGTGCCGGAAGTCGTCCGGGCTTCCGAACCGTGCGGTCGGCGCGTAGTACGACGTCACCTGGTAGCCCCAGGAGGGGCCGTACGGGTGCTCGGCGACCGGCAGCAACTCCACGTGCGTGAAACCCATGTCGCGTACGTACTCGGTCAGTTCGTCGGCCAGTTCCCTGTAGCCGAGCCCAGGGCGCCACGACCCGAGATGCACCTCGTACGCGCTCATGGGTTCGTGCAACCAGTCGTGTTCCTTGCGGCCGTCCATCCATTGGCCGTCGCCCCACTCGTAGGACGAGGTGTAGATGCGGGACGCCGTCGCAGGGGGACCCTCGGTGCACTGCGCCATCGGGTCGGCCTTGGAGCGCCACACACCGTCCGCGCCGAGGATCTCGTACTTGTAGCACATGCCGTCACCGATGCCGGGGACGAACAGTTCCCAGACGCCTGTGGAACCGAGCGACCGCATCGGGTACGCACGGCCGTCCCAGTGGTTGAAGTCCCCGACCACCCGGACGCCGCGCGCAGTCGGCGCCCACACCGAGAAACCCGTCCCGTGCACGGTGCCGAACGCGGAGGCGTAGCTGCGGACCCGCGCGCCGAGGGCCTTCCACAGCTCCTCGTGCCGTCCCTCGCTGATGAGGTGGAGGTCGAGTTCGCCGAGCGTGGGCAGGTGCCGGTACGGGTCGTCCTGGAGCGTCTCGATGCCGTCCCCATAGGTGACGGCGAGCCGGTAGTCGGGGACCGCGAGGGGCGCCCGGTCCTTGCCGTCGGCGTCCTTGCCGTCGCCGGCCAGGGACGAGCCGTCCGGCAGCGTGCCCGTGAACAGGCCCTCGTGGAAGTGGCGGAGCGGGTGCCGGTCGCCGTTCGGCAGGACGACCTCGACCCGTTCGGCGAGCGGCCGCAGCGTCCGGATCGTCACGCCGTCGCGGCCGGGATGCGCGCCGAGGACGCCGTGCGGATCGTGGTGGTCGCCGCCGACGAGCCGGTCGATCTCCGCGCGCGTCACCCGTGCCATGACCTCACGGCCTCCCGTCCCAGTGGCATCACCTCAGTAGAGGTGCCCCGAGATCGGCCGGTCTCACGTCGGGGACGCACCTGTTTCCGGGAGCTTGGAAGTTTCCGGACGCTCGGCGGCGGCCGCGCGGTGGGCGGGATGGAGGACGGTGTGCGACCGCACGGGCGGCACGACTCTTTGTCGGGGGGTCGCGCCGATAGTGCCGTCCGTGCGGCCACGTCTACCTGGCCCCAGTGGTGACATCGACCCCGCCACCCTGGGCTCCACTCCTGTGTCACTTGAGCGCCACAGGTACCTGCCGTACCGGAACGCCCCGGCCCGGTCCGCCCCCGCTCGCGGACCGGGCCGCGCCGTTCCCCAACGGTGTCCCGTCACCCGTCTCCGTGCTCCTCGCGCGTCTGGTCGAGCAGCAGCCGGCGGAGCCCCGCGGAGTCGTCGGAGGCCACCGTCCGCGCGTATCCCGCCTGGAGCTGGGAGTCGCTGAGATCGCCGCTGCGGGTCGCGTACCAGCGCCCCGCGTCGCTCCGCCACACCTGCCAACCCGGAAACTCCCCCTCGATGGCCGCCTTCAGATCATCGAAGTCGCCCATCAAGGTCGTCCTTTCCCCGAGGCCGCTCTTCTGTATACAAAAGTCGTACTCGGTCAAAGAGGTGTCAAGCTGTCCGTAAGCGGACCATGCCCCCGCGGATAGCGCGCGGAAGGTATGGATGAGCGGGAGGACGAGCCAGGATCGAACACCGCGTCGAACGCCGAGTCGAACGGCAACACCGGGCCGGGCGGCCGGACGGCGCGGCCGGAGGAAGGGGAGGTGACGCCGGTGCCGGACCGTCCCGCCTACCTGCGCATCGCCGACACGCTGCGAGAGGGCATCCGGGACGGCAGCCTCCCGCCGGGAACCCGGCTGCCGACCATCGCGGAGCTGTGCGAGGCCCACGGCGTCTCGGAGATCGTCGTCCGGCAGGCCATCGCGCTGCTGCGCGGCGAGGGGCTGGTCGAGACCCGCCGCGGCGGCGGCACGCTCGTCCGGCTCGTTCCCCCTGCTCGCAGGGTTGCGATGGACCGCTACCGCGCGGTGACACGGCCCATGGCGGTCCCCGAGACGACCTTCACCCGGGACCAGAGGATCACCTGGGAGGAGTACCGGCTCGACAAGGAGTTCAGCCGGGTGCGGGCCGATGCCGAGCTCGGCGCGCTGTTCGAGCTGCCGGCCGGCACCGAGCTGCTGCGCCGCCGGTTCGTGTTCCACGCCCGCGGCGAGCCGCAGCAGATCTCCGTCAACTACCTGCCGTGGGACCTCGTGGGCGACACCCCCGTGTCCGACCCGGCGCGCGAGCCGTGGCCCGGGGGGACGCTCGCGCAGCTGGCCTATCTCGGCCACCCGCCCACCCGCGTCGAGGAGGCAGTCCGCTCCCGCATGCCGACCCCGGAGGAGGCGGAGGCCCTCCGCATGACCGCCGGGGTGCCCGTCCTCGCCATCACCCGCAGGCTGCTGTCGGGCGCCGGTGTGATGGAGGTGTGCCGCGACATAGTCCTGCCCGCCGACCGAGTGGTCCTCGACTACTCCATCGACCTCTAACGAGCCGGGGGCGTTGCGAGGTGGGCCAGGGAGCGCAGGGGGACGGGGAGCCAGCTCGGGCGGTTCCGCGCCTCGTAGCGGATCTCGTAGACCGCCTTGTCGAACTCGAACGCCCGCACCAGCGCCGCGTGCGCGGCGGGGTCGGGCCCGCCGGCCGCCGCGTAGCCGGCGCAGAACGCCTCCCGGTTCCGCTCCGCCCACGCCCGGGCGCGCAGCTCCAGCGCCTCGGCCGTGTCCGGCTGCAGGTCGTCCTCCCGCGCGAGCAGAAACCGGGCCGCGTACTCGAACGAGCGCAGCATCCCGGCGACGTCCCGCAGCGGATGCGCGGGCGCGCGGCGCTCGGCGGGCGTGCGGGCCGGCTCGCCCTCGAAGTCCAGCAGCACCCAGCCCGTGTCGGTGCGCAGGACCTGCCCGAGGTGGTAGTCGCCGTGCACGCGCTGGACGGGCAGCGTCCGCGCCTCCGCGGCGACCTCGTCGAACACCGCGCGGATCGCGGGGGTGTGCGGGCGTATCTCCGGGACGGCGGCGCTGACCTCGTCGAGCTGCTCGTTCATCGCGAAGACCGAGTCCCGCAGCGTCGTGGCGGGCGCCTGCGTCACGCCGAACGCGGCGGCGAGGTCGCGGTGCACCTGCGCGGTCGCCGCGCCGAGCCGCTCGGCCTCCGCGGCGAAGTCGCCTCCGGCGGCCGCGGCGTCGCCGGCGGTGAGCCCGCCCGGTGTCCCGGCAAGGCCCGGCGGCGTGGGCTGGGCGAACCAGTCGCGGACGCTGGTGACGGCGAGCTGCCAGCCGTCGGTCGCGGTGCGCAGGAACTCCGAGAGCAGCGCCAGCGTGACGGGCTCGCCCCCGGCGGCGCCTCCGATGGCGCTCGCGCCCGGCTCCAGCTCGATCCACCCGTGCACCGTGGCGATGTGCTCGCAGCCCTCGCGGGACAGCGCCAGGTTGACCTCCAGGTCCGGGTTGACGCCGGGGGACAGGCGGCGGAACAGCTTGCAGATGTAGGAGTCGCCGAAGACCAGCGAGGTGTTGCTCTGCTCGGCCCCGATGGGGATGCCCTCCAGGTCCGCGCGGACACCGGTGCCGGGCGCGCGCCGGAACTGCAGCGGGCCGATCAGCGTCTCGTTGGCCATGGAGGTCAGCAGCGGGCGGGTGAGCTCCGGGTCGTACGCGGCGTCGTAGACGTGGCCGGTGATGCCCGGCCCCCCGGCCGCCCGTCCGATCAGGCGGGGGTTCAGCCGCTCGGGCAGGTCGCGGCGGACGCCGAGGAGCAGCTGGTAGTGGTCGGTGACGCCGTTCTGGGTGACGTCGAGGATGAGGTGGTGCAGGCCCGGGTCGCC